>DATDFK010000092.1:0-83353 GCA_036522655.1 Pyrinomonadaceae bacterium
GGTGGACGTGAAGGGAGAGATTCTGGAGCTGAAAGATACCATCAATACGATGGTCGATCAGCTCAACGGCTTCGCCTCGGAAGTGACGCGCGTGGCCCGCGAGGTCGGGTCGGAAGGGAAGCTCGGCGGGCAGGCCGACGTGAAAGGCGTGGCCGGGACGTGGAAGGACTTGACCGACAGCGTGAACTCGATGGCCGGTAACTTGACCGGGCAGGTGCGTAACATCGCGGAAGTGACGACGGCGGTCGCTAACGGAGACTTGTCGAAGAAGATCACGGTGGATGTCCGGGGCGAGATTCTTGAGTTGAAGGACACGATCAACACGATGGTGGATCAACTCAATGGCTTCGCTTCGGAAGTGACGCGCGTGGCGCGTGAAGTGGGTTCTGAAGGGAAACTCGGCGGGCAGGCTGACGTGCGCGGGGTGGCCGGAACTTGGAAGGATTTGACCGACAGTGTGAATTCGATGGCCGGTAATCTCACCGGGCAGGTGCGCAACATCGCTGAGGTGACGACGGCGGTCGCTAACGGAGATTTGTCCAAGAAGATCACGGTGGACGTGAAGGGTGAGATTTTAGAACTCAAGAACACGATCAACACGATGGTTGATCAGCTCAGCTCGTTCGCTTCGGAAGTGACGCGCGTCGCCCGTGAGGTGGGTACGGAAGGAAAGCTCGGCGGGCAGGCGCAAGTCACGGGTGTCGCCGGGACGTGGAAGGACTTGACCGACAACGTTAACTTCATGGCCGGTAATCTGACGAGCCAGGTGCGTAACATCGCGGAAGTGACGACAGCAGTGGCTAACGGAGACTTGTCGAAGAAGATCACGGTGGATGTCCGGGGCGAGATTCTGGAATTGAAGAACACGATCAATACGATGGTCGATCAGCTTAATTCCTTCGCTTCGGAAGTAACGCGCGTGGCCCGCGAAGTCGGAACCGAAGGAAAACTCGGTGGACAGGCCGAGGTGAAAGGCGTGGCCGGGACGTGGAAGGACTTGACCGATAACGTCAATTTCATGGCGGGTAATCTGACGGCGCAAGTGCGCAACATCGCTGAGGTGACGACGGCGGTCGCCAACGGAGACTTGTCCAAGAAGATCACGGTAGACGTGAAGGGTGAGATTTTAGAATTAAAGAATACGATCAATACGATGGTCGATCAGTTGAATTCCTTCGCCTCGGAAGTAACGCGTGTGGCTCGCGAAGTGGGTACAGAAGGAAAGCTCGGCGGGCAGGCTGACGTGCGCGGGGTTGCTGGGACGTGGAAGGATTTGACGGATAACGTGAATTCGATGGCCGGTAATCTCACGGGGCAGGTGCGTGGTATTGCCAAGGTCGTGACGGCTGTGGCTAATGGCGACCTTGAGCGGAAGCTGACGGTGGAGGCCAAGGGCGAGATCGCGGAGTTGGCCGATACCATCAATAGCATGACCGACACGCTGGCGACCTTCGCCGATCAGGTCACGACCGTCGCGCGCGAGGTGGGTGTCGAAGGCAAGCTCGGCGGACAGGCCAACGTGCCCGGCGCTGCCGGAACGTGGCGCGACCTGACGGATAACGTCAACGGGCTGGCGGCCAATCTGACGACGCAGGTGCGCGCCATCGCCGAAGTCTCGACCGCTGTGACGAAGGGCGACCTCACGCGCTCGATCGCCGTCGAGGCGCAGGGCGAAGTCGCCAAGCTCAAAGACAACATCAACGAGATGATCATCAACCTGCGCGAGACGACGCAGAAGAACACGGAACAGGACTGGTTGAAGACGAACCTCGCGCGCTTCACGCGTATGCTACAGGGGCAGCGCGACATGACGACCGTCTCGCAGATGGTCTTGTCGGAATTAGCGCCGCTCGTCAATGCGCAGCAGGGCATCTTCTACGTCAACGGCTCCAACAACGGTCAGCCGCTGATGAAACTGCTCGGCAGCTACGCCTTCACGGAGCGCAAGAATCTCGCCAACGAGTTCAGACCCGGGCAGGGCCTCGTGGGCCAATGCATCCTGGAACGCGAAAGGATTCTACTCACCAACGTCCCGGACGATTACATCCATATCAGCTCTGGTCTCGGAGAGGCCAGGCCGCTCAACATCATCGTCTTGCCCGTGCTCTTTGAGAACGAGGTCAAGGCGGTGATCGAGCTGGCCTCCTTCAACCGCTTTAACGACACGCACCTGACCTTCCTGGATCAACTGACGGAAAGCATCGGCATCGTGCTCAACACGATCGAAGCCAACACGCGCACGGAGCAGTTGCTCCAACAATCGCAGGCGCTGGCGACCGAGCTGCAAAGCCAGCAGGACGAACTCAAGAAGACCAACGAACAGCTTGAGAAGCAGGCCGAATCCTTACGTGAATCCGAAGAGCTGTTGAAGAGCCAGCAGGAAGAGTTGCAGCAGACCAACGAAGAGCTGCAAGAGAAAGCGACGCTGCTCGCGCGGCAGAAGGCGGAGGTCGAGGCCAAGAATCGCGAGGTGGAGGAAGCGCGCTGGGAGATGGAGGAGAAGGCGGAGCAACTGGCGCTCACCTCCAAGTACAAGTCTGAATTCCTCGCCAACATGTCGCACGAACTGCGTACTCCCTTAAACAGTATGCTGATTCTCTCGCGCCAGTTGGCGGAGAACATCGACGAGAATCTGACAGCGAAGCAAGTGCAGTTTGCCGAGACCATTCATTCCTCGGGCGCAGACCTGCTCTCGCTCATCAACGATATTCTAGACCTCTCCAAGATAGAGTCCGGCATGATGGCGATAGACATCGGCGAAGTCGTCTTCAAGGATGTTATCGGGCAGCTTGAGCGCAGCTTCCATCAGGTCGCGCAGGATAAGAAGCTGGACTTCGTCATCGAGCAGGGCGAAGACCTGGGCCCATACCTGCATACGGACGAGAAGCGCTTGCAGCAGGTTCTCAAGAACCTGCTCTCCAACGCTTTCAAGTTTACGGAGCAGGGCAAAGTCACTTTGCGCATCGAGCAGGTACGGCAGCGCGGGCGCTTTCAGCAGGAGACGCTCAATCGCGCCGAGCAGGTCATCGCCTTCTCCGTCATCGATACGGGCATCGGGATTGCCGCCGACAAGCAGCGCATCATCTTCGAGGCGTTTCAGCAGGCCGACGGCACGACGAGCCGCAAGTACGGCGGCACTGGATTGGGCCTTTCGATCAGCCGCGAAATCGCGCGCCTGCTCGGCGGCGAGATTCGCGTCGTCAGCACGCCCGACGAGGGCAGCACGTTCACGCTCTACCTGCCCAGGAACTATGTGCCGTCCACGTTCGGCAGCAGCGCGCATCAGGGCCAGAGTTCGCGGCCGGCGGAGTTCACGCGGGGCGATGGCGGTCGCACGGCGTCATCGAGCTGGCTGCCGAGCGCCGTCTCTAATGTTGATGGCTTCGCCGCGCAGGAAGAGATCGTGGAGGTCAGCGACGACCGGCACGCGATCTTTGACGGAGAGCGGGTGGTGCTGATCGTCGAGGATGATATCAACTTCGCTGGCATCCTGCTCGATCTGGCGCGCGAGAAGGGCTTCAAGGGCTTGATCGCCACGCGTGGCGATTCCGCCTTGCAGTTGGCGCGCAAGTACAAGCCGGACGCCATCACGCTCGACATCAAGCTGCCGGATCGCGACGGCTGGACTGTGCTCGACCGTCTCAAGCACGACCCCGAAACCAGCCACATTCCCGTCCATATCATCTCGGGCGAAGAGCAGCGCCAGCGTGCCCTTCATCTGGGCGCGATCACGCACTTGCAAAAACCCGTCAGCCGCGACGACCTGGCGACGGCCTTCGACCAGATCGCCGCTTTCGCCGAACGACGTGTCAGAAGATTGCTCGTCGTTGAAGATGATGACACGCAGCGCATGAGCATCGTCGAGCTGATCGGCAACGGCGATGTCTCGACGACCGCCGTCGCCACAGGCGCGGAAGCGCTGCAAGCGCTCAGGGAAGAGCCCTTCGATTGCATGGTGCTCGATCTGCGGCTGCCTGACATGACGGGCTTCGAGCTGATCGAGACGATTCAGGAGGAGCTGGGCCGCGCCGACTTGCCGATCATCGTTTACACGGGCAAGGAGTTGACCGCCCGCGAAGAGACGCAACTGAGGAAGGTCGCCGACGCCATCATCGTCAAGGAAGCCAGCTCGCCCGAGCGGCTGCTGGCCGAAACGGCCCTCTTCCTGCACAGGGTCGAGGCCAATCTGCCGGAGCCCAAGCGTCGTATCCTCGAACAGTTGCATCGCAGAGACCCCGTGCTCGCCGGGCGCAAGGTCTTGATCGTTGATGACGACGTGCGCAACATCTTCGCTTTGACGAGCGCGCTCGAAACGCACAACATGGAGGTCATCCATGCGGAGAACGGACAGGAGGGCATAGACCTGCTGAAAGAGACGCCGGGCATAGAGGTCGTGCTGATGGATATTATGATGCCCGGGATGGACGGCTACGAGGCCATCAGGGAGATTCGCGCGATGGACGAGTTCGCGCAGCTTCCGATCATCGCGCTGACGGCCAAGGCGATGAAGGCCGACCGCGACCGCTGTATCGAAGCCGGGGCTTCCGACTATATCTCGAAGCCGCTCGACATAGATCAGCTGCTATCGCTGCTGCGTGTCTGGCTCTACAGGCACGACGAGAATGAAGGATGAGCGCGCTTCCGCAAATCGAAGAGAACGAACTGCAAGACATCGAGATAGCCTTATTGCTCGAAGGGCTCTATCGCTATTACGGGTTTGATTTCCGCGAGTACTCTCCGGCCTCGCTCAAGCGGCGCATACTGGAGCGCATGCGCGCGGAAAAACTCGAAACCGTCTCGCGCTTTCAGGAGCATGTGTTGCATGACCCGGCGTGTATGGAGAGGCTGCTGCTGGGCCTCTCCGTGCACGTCACTTCGATGTTTCGCGACCCGGAGTTTTACCTGACCTTCCGGCGAAAGGTCATCCCTATTTTGAAGACCTACCCGACGGTGCGCATCTGGCACGCGGGCTGCTCGACGGGCGAAGAGGTCTACTCGATGGCGATCCTCTTGCAGGAGGAAGGGCTCTATCGCAAGTCGCTGATCTACGCGACAGACATCAGCCACGAGGTCTTACGCAAAGCCAGAGAGGGGATATTCCCGCTCGCCACCATGCAGGAGTACACGAGCAACTACATGAAGGCCGGAGGCACGCGCGAGTTCTCGGACTACTACACGGCGCACTATGATAACGTGATCTTTCATCCCTCGCTCAAAACCAACGTCGTCTTCGCCGAGCACAATCTTGCGACCGACGGCTCCTTCAATGAATTCCATGTCATACTGTGCCGCAACGTGATGATCTATTTCAATAAGGCGCTACAGGAGCGCGTGCATAATCTCATCTATGATAGCCTGAGCATGTTCGGCGTCTTCGGCCTCGGCAATAAGGAGACCTTGAAGTTCACGCCGCGCGAGCCCTTTTACGAGCAACTGGATAGCCGCGACAAGCTTTATCGAAAGGTACGATAGTGGGGTACGAGATCGTCGTCATCGGCGCATCATACGGTGGGCTCTCGGCGCTGCAAGCGCTGCTGCCGGAGCTTGCGCCCGAGTTTCCCCTGCCGGTCGTCATCGCGCAGCACCGGAAAAAGGACGGCGACGACGGGCTCTGCGAGTTCCTGCGCAGGCGCAGCCACCTGCCGCTCACCGAGCCGAACGATAAGGACACGGTCGAGGGCGGATGCATCTATCTGGCGCCGCGCGACTATCACCTGCTGATCGAGAAATCCATCTTCGCTCTCTCGACCGAGTCGCCGGTCGCCTTCGCGCGTCCCTCCATCGATGTCCTGTTCGAGTCGGCGGCGGAGGCTTACCAGAAGCGCGCCATCGGCATCATCCTGACGGGCGCAAACCGCGACGGCGCACGTGGCCTGGCAAAGATCAAATCCTTCGGCGGGCTTGCCGTCGTCGAAGACCCGGAGAGCGCAGAGTCGCGTGCCATGCCGGAGGCCGCCATCGCTTCGACGAAAGTTGACCACATCCTGCCGCTGCCGGAGATAGCCCCTTTTTTGAACGAGCTGTGTCATCCGGGTCAGAGGTTAGCGCATGACAGATGAGACAGAAAAAATCAATATCCTGATGGTGGATGACAGCCCGACGAACCTGCTGGCGCTGGAGACCATCCTGGAGGGGCCGGACAGAAATCTGGTCAAGGCGATGTCCGGCGACGAAGCGCTGCGCTACCTGCTCAACATGGATGTGGCCGTCGTCCTGCTGGACGTTTACATGCCCGGCATAGACGGCCTTGAGACCGCCGCGCTCATACGCGGGCGTGAAAAGTCGCGCGACATTCCCATCATCTTCCTGACCGCCGACAGCATGGGCAATCGCCATATTGCCAAGGGCTATTCGCTCGGGGCCGTCGACTATATTCTCAAGCCGGTCGAGCCCGACATCCTGCGCTCGAAGGTCGCCGTCTTCGTCGAGCTGTTCAAGAAGACCGAAGAGATCAAGCGACAGGCTGAGCTGCTGCACGAGAAGAACCTTGAGCTTGAGAACGCCAACCTGGCGCGCCTCGGGATGCTCATAGAGCTCGGCCAGCAGTTGGCCGCCGAACGTAATCCGACGCGCGTGCTCGAAAAATTCTGTCACGCTGCGCGCGACATCGTCGGCGCGGCGCACGCCTGCGTCGGAGTCCTCAACGATCAGGAGCCGAGCCCCTTCTTTTGCAGCAGCAACATTGAAACAACCGTCGGCGACACAAACAGCGCTCCCTTAGCGGACGAGAGCCTGCTCGCCACGCTGCTTGAAGAACGCCGTCCCATTCGTCTCAGTGAAGCCGATGCGCTTTTGGATGCCGCGCGTCTGCCGATAAGCAATGGCGTCGCGGCGCGATCATTCTTAGGCACGCCGATCTTTTCCTCGGCGCAGGTCTACGGCTGGTTGTACCTGGCGGACAAGATCGGCGCGGACGAGTTCAGCGAAGCCGACGAGCGACTGGCCGTCACCTTAGCGACGCAGGTGGCGGTCGCCTACGAGAACGCACGGCTCTACACCGAAGCGCAGCGCCACGCCGCAGAGCTGCAACAGGAAGTGCAGGAGCGCAAACAGGCCGAAGAAGGTCGCGCGCGCATGTTGATACGCGAACAGGCGGCGCGCGCCGAAGCAGAGCAGGCCAACCGTACCAAGGATGAGTTCCTCGCCACGCTTTCGCACGAGTTGAGAACGCCGCTGACGGCCATCCTCGGCTGGAGTCACCTGCTGAGGACGAACAGGCTGGACGAGGGCAACGTCGCGCGCGCCCTGGAAACCATCGAGCGCAATGCGCGCGCGCAGTCGCAGTTGATAGACGACCTGCTGGATGTCTCGCGCATCATCACGGGTAAGCTGCGGCTTGAGCTTCATCCGGTCGAGCTTCTGCCGATCATCGAGGCCGCCATCGATTCGATGCGCCCGGCGGCTGAAGCCAAGGCGATTCGCTTCGGGCTGAAGCTTGACCCGGAGGCGAGCCACGTTTCCGGCGATGCCAATCGCCTACAGCAGGTGGTCTGGAATCTCTTCTCCAACGCCGTCAAGTTTACGCCCGAGAGCGGGAGCGTCGAAGTGCGGCTTGAGCGCGCCAACTCTCATGCGCGAATCGTTGTGAGCGATACCGGACAGGGCATAGACCCTAAGTTCCTTCCCTTCATCTTTGATCGCTTCCGGCAGGCCGACGGCAGTACGACCAGAAAATATGGCGGCCTGGGGTTGGGGCTCGCCATCGTCCGACACCTCGTCGAGCTGCACGGCGGAACGATAGAAGTCCGCAGTGACGGCGTTGGACGAGGCGCAACCTTTACGGTCGGATTGCCGCTCAGAGTGGACGGGCGCAAGCTTGAGGCGGGGGAAGCGGAGCCAGCGCCCGCCCCGAATAATAACGGCTCTCAGGCATTGCAGGACTCGCCCGTGCTTGAGGGCCTGCGCATACTGATCGTTGACGACGAGGCCGACAGCCGCGACTTGATTACCGCCGTCCTCGTGCAATGCGGCGCTCTGGTCAAGGGGTGCGAGACGGCCTCCGAGGCGCTGGCCGCGATTCCGGCGTGGGGGCCAGACCTTCTCATCAGCGACATCGGCATGCCCGTCGAAGACGGCTACTCGCTAATCAAAAAGGTGAGGGAATCGGGCGAGCAGCAGTACGAACAAATCCCTGCCATCGCCTTAACGGCCTACGCCAGCACGGAAGATCGCGCGCGCGTTCTGGAAGCTGGCTTTCAGACGCACATCGCCAAACCCGTCGAGCCTGACGAGCTACTGAACATCGTCGCCAACGTGGTCGGACGCCTCAAGCGCACAAACACGCGCGCGACTTAGAGCCGCCAACAAACGAGTAAGAAAACGCAAAGCAGAATCGATCAGAGCGGCAGCAGTTCCGCAGGCAATTCGACCGCGCGCCATAAGTACCAGCTTGCGACCGTGCGAAAGGGCCGCCAGGGTTCCGCGCGCAGTGTCAGCTCTTTCGGCTTCGGCATCTCTTCCAATCCATAGACGAGGGCATAACCCTTTCTGATCGCGTAATCCCCCACCGGAAACACGTCCGCGCGGCCCAGCCTGAAGATGAGCAGCATCTCGACCGTCCAGCGTCCTATGCCGCGCACGGTCGTCAGTCGATTGATAATCTCTTCGTCATCCATGCGCTTCAGGCTCACGAGCGTCTTCGGCACTGTCCCGTCAAGGGTCTTGACGGAGAGGTCTTTCAAGGCCGCGACCTTGGCTCTCGATAAGCCTGCGCCGAGCAGTTCCTCTTCCGGCGCGGCGAGAATATCCTGCGGGCGAAATTCCTTGCCTTTGAAGAGCGCGCGGACACGCTCGTGTATGGCGCGCGCCGCGTTGCCGTGAAGCTGCTGGTAGATAATATTTCTCGCCAGTTCCTCGAAGAGATTGTGCATCGTCCGAAGCTCCATCCTGAAAGGCCCGGCCACGGCGATCAGCTTTGCGAGCCTGTCGTCAACCATCGAGAGATGCTCTATGGCTTCATGCGGATCGAAACTCAATCCGGCGTGCTCGTCCCCTGCCCGCCGATTCTTCCGTCCAGTCGAAGGTTTATCTTTCATATCCCGAGCAGCCCCTTGAGCGTCGCGGCCAGCGATAATAGCTGCTGTTCAATTCGACGGTGGAAAAATGGCGGACGTAAAATCCGAGCCGGGCGTGCCGTGCCGCCTCGTGCGGGTAGACAATACCCTGCCAGTGATCGTAGCTCCAGCCCGACGTGCCTATGTAAATCGCCATCCGAAGTGAAAACGAGCCCGACTCAAAATTCTTCCGTCATGCTTTGATGCGAAATTTACAGGCCGTGGGCCACGCTTACTTATCTTTCCAGAATTCATCCGTACAGAAATCCACATTCCTGCATACGAGCGAAAGAACGCTCGGCGCGGTGCGGCGCGAGCCGATCCAGAATTCACAACCGAGACGCTTATCGTTGATCGCGTCGTATATCTGATAGTGCGGATTCTCGTAGTAGGGCCCAAACTCGGCCAGCTCGCGCAGGTAACGCGTGGAGGCGTACCAGAAATTCCCGCTGAAGTGAGAGATGGGAGGCATGTCGCGCCAGTTGACGCCGACCACGTCGTAGTAAAGCAACTGCTCGACGCAATGCTCCCAGTTATCGACCAGCTCGCGCATCATCAAGCGACGCCATTTCGCTTTCATCTCATTGCCCGGACTGCTGACGCCCTTGCTGTGCAGGTATAACACGTAGGCTTCATGCTGCCGCGCATACTGTTCAATCGCCAGCAGCGCGGGCTTTTCAAAGTGGGTCATCTCCTGCGCGTGAAAGACTATGCGTGCGCAGAGGTTCAATTCGTCGCAGATCGAACGCGCGTTTTCCAGGTCTTCTTGCGTGCCGAGGACGGTCAGCTCCAGCTCGCGAAAGCCGTTGCGTTGTAGTTGCCGCATCTGCTCGGGGAATACCTCCCGCCAGTCGCCGATGCAGGCCAGATGATAAAAGACCTTCACGTGCTTGCGCAGGTATGCGGCCACGCTGGATTTATATTCGAGCAGCCAGCCGTAATGCTCTTCATAGTTCAACTCGGCGGGAAGCTCACGGCCAGCGGGGCTCCGGCTTTGGGCCGTATCGATCAGGCCGCAGCCCCAGTCCATATCAAGCAACGTGCACTCGTAATGGGCCTGATTAAATACCCGCAGCGCCGCTTTCCAGACCGTCCCGTTCCAGTTCTCGCCTTCGCGATATTCTTCCGGCCCGCGCTGATGCCACGCGTCGGGCGGCATGCAATCATGCAGCACGATCATCCCGCCCGGCGCAAGACAGCGATGGGAATTGAAGATGTCTTTGAGCGCCTGCTCTTCCGTATGGAAACCGTCGATGAAGATGAGGTCGAAGGTCTCCTGGTTCCGGGCGAAGAACTGGTCGGATGTGCCCTGGAAGGTACTGACGGGCCGGGTGTCCACGCCTACTTTTCGCTCACAGCGAATATGGGCGAAGTTTTCCTGTTCGTCGTGGACGCCTATCTCCAGGTATCGCTTGCCCTGCCGATGGTGTAGCAGATAATTGATAAGCTCTGTCCGGTTCATCGTCTACGGCTGAAAAGTTTGAGATACGGCGCGCGGGCGCTCTCTCTGAGACGGTGCGCGCCGCCCGCGCAGCGACGCGCGCCAGTCCGCCTGCGTCAGGCGATTGACGGCGCGCGCATCTGTTCGTGTGCCTGCTCCGCGTGAATGAAGGCGCTGTCGGTCTCTTCCGCTTCGGCCAGAGGGATTTTCTGTATCACCATCATGCTCTTCTCGCAATGAAGTTTCCGGTAGCGGCCAGAGCCCAGCAGCCCGTCAACGAAAGCCTGCACGCCCGGATAGTAAGGCGCGTAATCATGAAAGGCGATGATGCCTTCCGGCACGACCCAACGCTCGAAGTGGTGAAAGTCGCGCGCGACGCTCGCGTAATCATGAAGGCCGTCAATGAGGAGTAAGCTGATGGGCCGCTCCCAGTGCGTCTCGACCGAGCGCTTCTGAATAATCTCCACCGCGCGCGTGAGCCCCGCGCGATGCATGTTGCGCTTGAACTTTTCCAGCGTGGGCCCACGCGAGACAAGCCCCTGATCGAGCGCCCCCACTTTCCCATCGTGCGGGTCGATCGAATAGATACGCGCCTCCGGGCGAACGATGCGCGCGACGTGGCCGAGCACGACGGTCGCGCGCCCGCAGTAGCTCCCGACTTCGACGACGGCGTGCGGCGCGGGCAGGGCGGAGAGCGCGTGCGAAGCGGCGGCGATCAATAGGTCTGCCTCCGCGTCGTCGAGCCAGCCTTCGACCTGCCGCATCTGCGCCAGGATCGGAGCGTTCAGCAGAAGCCTCGGGCCTTCGGCCACGACCTCATCCGACACGCGCTCTTCTTCCGCGACCGAAACTCTTTCGTAGTGATCGAAACGCGCGCGCACCTGCTTGCGAAGCGGGTCTCCGTACTGGCGCGGGACGGGGTGCATCCAGTACACGTCGCGGCGCATGAACGCTTCCGTCAACTGCCGCGAAGTGTAGCGCGCACGGTAGCGGACGTAATCATAGCTACAGGGATTGGCCGCGATCGCGTAGCCGAGCAGAGCGACGAGCGTGGGGAAGATGATCTCTTCGGTCGCCCAAATCTTCGAGCGGCTCATGATCTCCGCCAGCTCTTTATCAGTGGAGAACAGTTGCGTGAGGTCGCGCGCAGCGTCCGCCGTAAAGATTGTCGACGGCCAGAAACCCCAGTGAACGAACTTCGCCTCCCCGTCCGCGAAGCGACGCAGGAAGGGACGCCAGAGCTCCATCTCCTTGAGCGCCTGTACGGCGGGCGCAACGCGCGTCTGTCGCGGCTGCGGCGCGGGCGAGTTGCCAAACATCCCGACGCTGCTTTTGTCCGCCAGATGCCGGCCCATGTAATCGGAGTAGCCGGAGCGTAGGGCCAGTTGGTCTGAGTCCACTATGGTCAGCGTGTCGAAGGAGAAGTTTTCGAGCGAGAAGCGCATCGAGTCGAGCGCGAAGTCGTGCAGCCATCCCCAGCGCATCGGACGCGGAGCCGGATGTACGACCGCGCCGTACCGCTCAAAGGGAAAACCGCTCTTGAGAAGCTGCGGATTGTTCCCGCCGTTGTAGAGAAGGATGACGGAAGACGGGTCGTGATAGTTGAGGTTGCGTACGAGATCGACGATGCATTCCTCGCTCTCATGCACAAGGCACGCGTAGACGTTACGCACGGGCGCGGGCGGCGTCTCCTCAATGGATACGGCGAGCGGCGAAGCCGTCGCTGCGCTCTTGATGTCGGCGGCGGAAGGAAGGGTCGTCATCTCGACAGTGGCGGGCGCTTCGTTCGGATGATAGAAGAGCCAGTCATCGCCGAGCAGCGCGCGAATATCCGCCAGCGGATGCGAGCGCCAGTACTGGCCGCTCGTGCGTTTCGGACTGACGTTGCCCGCGTGAATCATGCCGACGTGAAAGGTCGAGTCGGGCAGCACGATGATGCGGCCCGCGCGACTGTTCCAGACAAAACGCGCGTCCTCGCCAACGTTGATGTTTGCGAATCGGTTCGATTCCCAGAAAGCGCGCCTGTAACAGAGCGTGCTCCCCGAAAGCCACATCTTCATGTTCGACGGATAGGCGTACTTCCATGCACGCCCGCGCCCGGCGTCGTAAAACAGGAGCGTGTTGATGCCGCAAGCGTCCGCGCTTTCCCTGAGCAACGCCTGCGCCTGATAACTCAGACGACGCGGCGCGTGCCAGTCGTCGTCATCCCAGTGCGCGATGAGTTGCCCGCGCGCCTGTTCGCAGGCGAAGTTGCGCTTGGCCCCGACCGTGCGCCGCTCCGTCAAGCGAAAGTAGCGCACGCGCTCGTCCTCCGGCATCAAGTCCGCGACCGCGTCCTCGCCGTCGTCAACGACGATCAGCTCCTTATTCGGATAATCCTGCCGCAGGAAATACTCTATCGCGCGCGGCACGAACTGCCGCCTCTCAGAAGTCGGCATGATGCAGGAGATCAGCGGATGCGATTCATCGGTGGATTTCACAGGTCACACCTCTCTCTCTCTGGGCCCAACGCCTGATGTGACGCTCCTGTCGGAGCGTGCGCGGGCGGCTCAAACGTAAAACTCCATGTCGTAAGGCGCGGTGTCCCATGTCTCGCCTTTCTTCAGATGCTCGATCCATTTTTTGTCCGTGGCTACAATCTCGATCAAAGCCTGCGGCAGCCCGACCTTCTTTTTGAGGTGCTTCTTGAAACTGAAACCGGGCGGCGCAGGATGGTTCTTCGTCTCGATAAGCTTGACCGACTTGATGAATCTATCCTCGTTGCTGATGACCCACTTCGCATCGAGCCGGTTGGCAAGCGTCATCTCGTTCCCGAGGGCGCACTTGATTTCAGCGGCATTGACCTGATCCCACAAAATCTGTAAGGCGCAATTCTTCTTGACGCAGAAGGAATGTTCGTCCGCGTGAACGATGTAGAGCCGGAGCTTGACCTTCGCGCCGCTCGTCTCCACAACTTCCGCACTGTAGACCGCCGCAGACATGATTTGAAAACCCCTTACCTGGAAAAGTTCGTGCGATTATATAGCCGGACTCAACGACCTCGCCGCTGCTTCTTCTCCAGCTTGTCCTGATAGAAATCCCTAATCTCAGCCATCTTCTCCTGGCCCAGCTTGCGGCGGATTCTGGAATTGATGTTACCGCCGACGTATTCTCCCCAGGTCTTGAGCTGACTGACCGGCGTCGAGTTGATGTAGTTCGTAATTCTCGCCTCGATGTGTTGCTTTGTAATATCAAGATTCTGTAAAGAGCCTGAATTGGGCAGGGCCGTGCCGGGGATGCCCGTGCTGACGACGTTCGTGAATCCTTCGTCATCCTCATTCTTCTGTTTGAGCAGGACGGTGAAGCTCTCAGGATAATCAGACTTCCTGGCTGTGGCTAAGACCTCATCTTCGTCGCCGCCCGTGATCTCTATCGGCGTGTTCTCGCCGTAGTAGTGAACGTCCACCTGAAGGAACAACTGCTTGTCGTCGTCCAGCCTGTTCTTGGCCTTGGTCTCGAAGGTTGAGAGGAATGCCGCGTTGACGTTGGTCTTGGCCGGGACTAGGTTCCAGACCTGCGCCGGGCCGTGGTATGCGGCGCTGATTAGGTGGACGCGTTTCCAGTCGCGCGACAAGCGCAGGCGGTTGGCGCTCGTCCTCGCCGCCTGCCCGCCTTCCTCGAAGATATAGCTCTGGCTATTCTCGACGCTCGCCACCGCCCAGCCCGGCGGCGAGGCGCTGCTCGTTTCCGCCGGTTCGCCCTGCGTGTTGCCCGGATGCTTCGTCAGCGGGTCGCCCTTGACCATCCCGGCCTTCGTGCCGCTCATGCGGTACGTCACATTCGAGAGCGGTAACTCGTCGTTGCGACCGATGATCTCGCCCGCAACGAGGTCAACGCGGATGGCTTCCAGACGAGTCTGTATCTGCGACCTGATCATCTCGGTGCTGGGCCCACCGGCGCGGCCAGGCTGCGTCGCACGGCTGTTCCTGATGAAGTCGTCCAACTGACCTTTCTTGGTTCTGGCGCTCTCAAGGGCGCTGATCTTCCGCGCCGGGCGCGGGCTCTTGCGACGGAGCGACCTGAGCCTTTTCTCAATCTTGGCTTCCAGGCTCTCCGACACGTCGCTCGCCATCATCAAGACAGGATTAGACTCCGACCCCTGTATGAAGAGCGAGTGATTCTGCCCGTCGTCGGCGACGAACTCCTTACGCGCCCGCCACCAATCGGCGACCGCGCCCACAGCCGAGCGCACAAGGTTGAGGATGGCGTTGATCGCCTGCATCGCCCTGTCAATCAGCCACAGCAGCGCGTTGTCGACGCGCTCTCGTATACCGGCGATGATCTCGCGCATGCGTGCGCCCAAGCCGCTCAGGCCAGCCTGGTTGGCGAGGAAGGCGATGATGACCGGCATCGCTCCGCGCATCGCGTTCTCCATCATCTCGGCGGCGGGGCCGATCACGCCGCCCGCGATGTTGATGACCGTGTCGAGCACTGTGTTGACGATCTCAAGAATCTGGCGCGCGTATCTGACGACGGTTTGGATGGCCTGGTAGAGACTGACGAGCGCGTTGACGACGGCCATGATGCCCGTCGGGTCTAGCATGCTCAGCAGACGGGCCGTGACGCGCGTGACGATGCGATCGATGATCCAGTCAACGGCGGCACGCAGCACAGCGGTTCCGAGATCGCGCAAGCGTTCGACCAGCATGCGCCAGATGCCCGCCGGGCCTTCGTTGATGGCGACCTTGACCCACTCCCAAGCGCCCGTCAAAACGTTGTAGACGCGCCGCAGTTGTTGCACGCGATCAGGGCTCAGGCGACGGCCCAGCAGTTGGAAGATGTGCTCGATGCTGATGCCGAGCACGGAGAGCACGAAGCCGAAGACGGCACGCAGGTCAGTCCAACTGCTCGGCGGCTGGACGCCGATCTCTCGCAGCTCGCCGAATATCCAGCCCGAGACGCCGAACAGGAGGTGCGAAAGAATGTTGCCGAAGAAGCGGCGGAAGCCCTCGCCCATCGCGCGCAGGATATTCTTGAGGAACTGTATGGGATGCTCAAGCACGGCGTCCCAGGCCGTCGCGGCCTTGGCCAGAACCCGCCCGGCCAGCTCCACCGGCACGGCCAGAGCGCGCAGCAGTAAGCGGAAGACGCTCTTCATCGCGCCGATCAGGTCGTGGTCTCTGAAGACTTGACGGATGATGGTCATCACTCCGGCGCGCGTCTCGGCCCAAGCCTCCGGCGTCGCCACCAGCTCTTGGAAGAGCGGGATGCGGCTCAGGATGAGCGGGATGAAGAAGTTGATGAACGGGTCGCGTATGCAGGCCGGAATCATGTTCCACAACCGGCCCGCGATGAGGAAGGGAAGCTGCATGATGTTGCCGACGACACGCGCGATCTGCCCGAGCACGTTGAGGATTGGTTGAAGGAAGGCGCGCAGGCTCTCAAGCGCGCCCCGCACCCAATCCACTAATCCCATCAGCTTCTCGTTGCCCCAGGCGACGAGCCCGCGAAACTGGTCGGCGATCCATTGAATGATGCCGACGGCGAAGCGGAAGATCGAACCGGCGACGGCCCCGACGGCATCACCCAGACCGGCCATCACGCCGTTGAGCTTATCTGTGACGAAAGCGGCGGCGCGTTGAAGACCGGCCGTCACCCCATTGACGGCCCCCATGATGGCCGGAATGATCGTCCGCTCGAAGGCGTTGCGCTGCTCGACGACGCCGCCCGGCCTCGACATGTGCTGGCGAATCCAGCGTATGCCGACCATCAAGCCGCCGACCGCCGCGCCGATGGCGATGATGGGCCCGGCGGGCGAGAGCATGACGAGTATGCCCCCGACGACCATCAGCGGGCGCTTGATCGGCTCAAGCCTCTCTTTAAGCCAATCCCACGCCTGAGAAGCTTTACGCTGCACCCATTGCAGCAGCCCGTTCTGCCCCTCTTCGCCTTCGCCGATGCCGAGCCTGTTCTTTATCCATCGCCAGGCGCGCTCTAAGGTCGAGCGCACGCGCGCCGTCTTCTCCCAAATCCAGCGCCCGAACTGCTGAATCTTCTCCCACGCCTGACCGCCGACGTTGCGTAGAAACTCCCACGCGGGCGCGCCGAAACGTCCCCACAAATCGCTGAAGAAACCTTTGACGCGATCGGCCAGATTCTTGATGCGGTCGATGACGGGCGCGGCGAGCCCTTCAAAGACCTGTTGAATCTTCTCCGCCGCCTCAGTGATCGCGCCGCAGTCGCCGCGCGCAATCCTGGACGCGGCATCGCGTATCCACGTCAGCAGGTTGTTGAAGTGCAAAGAGAGCGACGCGACGACACCCGTCACCGTGCGCACGGGCGCGGCCAGCGTATTGAAGATCGATTCGACAGCCGCAGAGATTTTCCCCTTCAGCCATTCGAGCACGCCCTGCCGCATAATCTCGCGCAGCATTTGCGCGAACTCCGGCGAGATTTCTTCCAGCAGAGCCCAGAGCATGCGCGTCAGCAGTCCCTCGTCCTCCTGCCCGCCGTCTTCTTTCTGCACCTGCGCGCCGCTCGTGCGCCCCTGCACGGTGAAGGGCACGCCGCTCGTCACAGCCGCCGCCGCGTGCGATGCCTCTCGCTCAAAGCTATCGCCCGTCGAGGTAGTCCCGCAGCAACCCGCGCAGCACATCTGTACGATGGGTCTGCCCTGCTGCTGGACGACGTGCGTTACCTCGTGCGCGATCAGTTGCAAGTCGGTCGCACGCTCGCGTGGGCCCAAAAATATATGCGTGCCGTAAGTGAAAGCACGCGCGCCCATCCCGGCGGCAACCTCGGAAGAGCGCGCGTCCGTGTGGACGCGCACCTCGCCGAGCGATACTCCGAAGCTGCTTTCAAGCGCCGCCTGCACGCTCTCGGGCAGCGGTTGTCCAGAGGCGGACGAGGAGGCGAGTTGAATGATGTGCGAGGGCGGCGCGCTGGCTGTGGTAGCGGAGGCGGGCTGCGAATTGAGCCGGACGGCTGGGCCCACCATCGATACCTGCGGGCTGCGCGCAGGCCGGGGCGCGGTGCGCAAGCGAGCGTTACGCGGCGCTGTCATCGTGGCGGACTGTGCGGTCGTCTGTGTTTGTGTCGCTCGCGCGCCGTCCATCGTCTTAACCTTTTGTCCTCATGTCGTCGCTCTTTATCCTGCTCTCACGTATTGACGCCCGCGCTCATCAGAGCCGGAGCGGGCAGACCGCGCCAGCCTTGCGGTATTCGCGCCGCACCGCCGCCAGCAGGTGCGTCGAGTTGACCTCAGCGCCGCCGTCGTCTAAGGCCAGTAGCGAAGCGTGCAGGACGGCGTTACGAATCTGCCCGCCCGACAGCACGCATCGCTCGGCCACTTCGTCCAACAACTCGTCATCGACCGTGTGCGCTTGCGGCAAATGAAGCTGCCAGATGGCCCAACGCTCCGCCGCCTCCGGCGCGCGAAAGTCCACGACGATATCCATGCGGCGCTGAAAGGCCGTGTCGATACGATCGCCCGCGTTGGTCGTGACGATCAGGATTCCTTCGTAGGTTTCGAGCCGCTGTAAGAGATAGTTCGTTTCAAGATTGGCGTAGCGGTCGTTTGAAGTCTGAACGCTGGTGCGCTGCGTCAGGAGCGCGTCGCCCTCGTCCAGCAGGAGGATTACGTCCAACTCTTCGGCGCGCGCGAAAATCCGGTTGAGATTCTTCTCCGTCTCGCCGATGTACTTGTTGACGACGAGCGAGAGGTCTAGCCTGTACAAATCCATCTGCATGGTCGAGGCGAGCAGGCGCGCGGCGAGCGTCTTACCAGTCCCGCTTGGGCCCGTGAAGAGCGCGCGCACGCCCGAATTTGACTGCGTGCTCAGGCCAAAGCCGACCGCCTCGTGCAGGCGCTCGCGGTGTCGGCAGCGGCTTTCCAACTCGCGCAACTCGCGCATGGTCTCGTCAGAGGCGGCCAGTCTTTGCCAGTCGCCGCTTGCTTCCACTCTCATGGCGAGCGTGTCGAGCGCCTGCCGGTTCAGCGCGCGGCTGGCCTGCTGCGCATCGCTCATCGCGACCGCTTTGTGCCCCCCAAGCGATGCGTAAGCTTGCGCGAGGCCAGCCGCGCGATTGATGTTTCCGCTCGTGATGCGGAAACGCTCGCTGATCTGCTCCAACTCGTCCGCGTCTGTCGCGCCGCGCGCGCCTAAGCTTCGTTGCCAGAGCGTGCGCCGCGCCGCGCGTCCGGGCATCTCCAGTGTCAGGGTGAGCGCGCGCTCCGCGCCCTGCCCGCTCAGTCCGCCCTGCTTGCCGAGCACCACGCACAACGGTTGAGCGCAAGCCTTCAGTCGCGGCAACTGAACAGTCTCGCCCGGCCCCAGGTCGAGCACGAGCACGGGCAGCGCGTCCAATGCTGTCGCCAGCGGCCCGACCAGACGCCACCGCCCGTCATCCTTTGGGCCCACGCCGACGGCTTCGAGCAGCCCGCAGCCCATCTCGCGCGCGACGGCTCCGAGCACAGTGCGCCTGCCGTTGTGTTGCGGCCCGCGCACGACGAGCGTCTGCGCCTCGCCCGACTCAAGCAGCGCCGGGATGATTTTCAACGAGTCCTGCAAAGACTCCCTGACGACCAGCTCTTCGCTTGAGAGCAGTTGCGCGGGCGGCGTGTAACGCAGCCACGGCGCAAGCTCCTCGTGCGCGTCGCCGCGCAGCGCGTCCCAGAGAAGCCCCGGCAACTGCCAGGCCCACTCGACGCGCGGCGCATCCTCGTTGACGACTTCGAGCAGACCCAACTCGCGCAGGCGACGCAGCTCTGCGCGCGCTTCGGTGTCTTCGCCGAGCCGCCTCCACCATTGATTGAGCAGTCCTGTGGTCGGGCGATGCTGCTCCGGCGTGCCCTGCAATAAAGCGAACAGCAAACCGAAGCGCGCGTCCTCTTCGACCAGCCCGACGCACATCATGAGCGACAGCGTGTCCCTGTCCAGGCACGCTTCTTCGCGTAGCGCGCGCAAGGGCAGATGCTCGTCCGTCCCGTCTTCCCATGCGCGCAAGCCTTCGTCCCACACGCGGCAGGCTTCTTCACACGAAAGCTCGTCCACGGCGTGCGCGGCCAACTCTGCGTTGTAGCCCGCGAGGAAAGGGAACTGCTCGAAGGCCGCCGCGCGCGAGCCCAACGTCTCGAAGCACTGCTTGATGACGCGCAGCACAGCCGCGTAGAAGCAGAGCTTGAAATGCTCTGCGGGCGACGGCGCAAGCTGTGCGAAGAGGTCGGCTCTACTTTGAAGAATTGATTTACTCATAGTGAAAAGCGATGTATCTACCGGCAGCGGGAACCCAGCCGGGGTCGCGGTCAATCCCCGCCAGGCGAATCTCTACGGGCAGCGACGCGAGCCCGAAGTAAATGTCCAGATGTGTCGCCGTGACGCTCGCGCGCGCCGCGTGCTCGAACAGAAGCGGCGCAAGCGCGTCGCCGTTTGCGAGCCCGAGCGCCCGCCTGAGCCGCGCAAACACAAAGGGCGCTAACCAGCCGAACCAGCGTTTGAGCGCGTCCGTCTCGCGCGCGGCTTGCGACCACTCGCTCGACGCTGCGGGCCGTAACTCTAAATCCGCACCATCTCTGTAAGCTTCCATCTCATGAAGCAGCCGCGCGCGAACCCCTTCGGCATCGACCGCGCGAGCAGCGTCATCGTCAAGCGACACGTCCAGAACAAGAAATCCTTCGGCATGCCGCACGCGCAGGCGACCCCCGCCAGCCTCCCACTCGCAGGCGGCGCGTTCGGGAAAAGAGGCGAGCCATCGAGGCGGTATGCGCCACTCTTGCGGAGGCTCAAAGCCCTGTCCCAAAGCTTCATCTTCGGCGCGCCCGGCCAGCTGCAAGAGCAGCGCGCTGAGCGGGTCTCGATCAAACTTCTCGTCAAGCTCAGCGCCGAAGAGCGTCAGGAAATCCCAGATCGAGAGCGAGAGTCCGGGCTCCTGCGGCATGGTGAAATCGCCGTACAGCTCAAGGAAGAGAGCGACGTTGATGAGATAGAAAATGCCGCCAAGCTCCGTCTCTATGTACGCCTCATAGACTCGCGCCGCAGAAGCACGCGGCGTCTCGAAATCCGGCGCGACCGATTCATCATTCGCCTTCGCTTCCGGCGTGGGCCCACTCTCATAGTGCTCGTCTGTTCGGCTCTCGACCTCCTGGGACGAAGGCTCCGTAGACCTGGACGACGCGACCATGATCGTGTCGTTTTCTGCCGGAGCGTTTTGATGAGCCTCGCCCGCCGCTTCAATCGTCGCTGGCCCCGCGCGTTTCTCCGTTGCGCGGAGCGCTGTCTCCACGTTTACAGGAGAGGGAGGCGCGATCGCTTCGTCAATGACGACGGATGGAGGAACAGGGACGGGCGATGACGGCGATGCTTCTTCGGATGACGCTGCAAGGATTTCCGGCGGCGACATTTTATTGGTCGCGCTGCGGTGCGTGGCATCCTGCGCGTTTGAAGCCTGTGCGAGGGAAGCGCGCTCGGCTTCATCACGCGCGGCTTGTCTGAGCCAGCTTTGCGTGTTGCGGGCAAACGCACCGGAGCGCGCGAGCGACGGCGCGCGCAGCAGCAGCAATCCTATCCCGAGCAAAGCCTGCTGCTCAGGTTTCAGCCGTGGGCCCAGGCTCTCCGGCACGTACTGTTGCCAGGGCGCGGGCGTAGGCTGCGCGGTCACGCTCGCGCGCGCAGCCTCCGTGCCTCGTTGTGTAAAAGCCCCTTGGGCCAATCCGGCATCCGTATGATAAGAGGCATCGTCTGCATCGTCGAAAGCCTTATCGAGCGCGGCCTGAAGTTGCGGCAGAGAGAAACTGCGCGTCAGGCTCAAGAGAAGAGCGCGCGCATCCGTCGAGCTGAGTCTGCCAGCAAATTTTTCAGCCTTGCCCAAGAGAGAGAGATGTTCGAGCGCGGCGGGGACGTAAGCGGGCGCGGCGAGCAGCGCGGGCATGAGCGCGTTGGCGGCATCCGTGCCCCTGAACAGGCTCTTCCACCACCAGCGCGAAGCGGCCAGGGAATCGCACCAGTCTGCGGCGAGACAGGCGAGAAGCTCCGCGTGATCGGCGAAGAGAACGGCCTCTGCGTTTGCGGGCGCGGCGTCTCGAATAGGGCGCGCGGCGCTGCGCGCCAGTTCCGCGAGCGACGAGGCGACCGCACGCTCCCAAGCATGCGGTCGCGTCATGCCGCCCGTCGTGCGATGAAGCGCGAGCGTGCCCGGCAGCGGGTCTCTGAGTTGCCTGACGCAGAGGATGGCGGACGGCGAGAGCCCTGCGGGACTGAGGCTCGCGCTGCCCAGCAGGGTTGCGAGGCGCAGTTGCGTCAACGCCCGGTCGAGCCCGCGCCCCCTGACGCGCAGACGATTAACCAACGTCTGTCCGCCCTGCCATTGAATCGTCATACGGTCTTCGGTCAATCGAGGAGCGCGAAAGATAGCGTCGGCCCAAAACCTAAGCCCACTGGGCTGTGGCTCGCTCGAACCGTGGCCCCGAAGCAACACGCCTTCTCCGAAGCGCCCCTCGTCCGTGAAGCGTTCGCTCAGAACCTGAATCTGAACCCGCCCTGGAGAGTCGAATACGTTGTGCTCGCGCCCGTCGTCGATACGGCGTGGAAGTTATACGCCGCTTCGAGCGCGAACTTTGGCGTCAGGTTGAACTGCAAACCTGTGCCGACGTTGCCGCCGAATCTGGTCGAGCCGGGATCGAACTTGTAGGCTCCGATTCCGAAGTTGACCCACGGTCTGACGCTCCCCGGCGGCGTCAGGTAAAACTTGCCGTTGCCGGAGAACTGGAAGAGGTCAACGTTGTTGCCTCCGATGAGGCTGTTTTCAAAATGGTGAGCGCCGAAGATTCCTTCAACCGAGAAGTAATCTGTGACGGCGTATTCGAGCCCGCCGTTGAAGCTGAAGCCGGGGTCGAAGGCGTTGTTGAAATTGCCATGCGGGAAAGCCGCGCCGAAATGGAAGAAGACGGCGAACTTCGTCGTGGGCCCACCGGGCGTGACCGTCGTGCCGCCACCGCCGGGCAGACCCGAGAGCGGGGTGTCTCTGATAGTCCTTCCATCGACGACGATGACGATGTGCGGGTCAGCGCCTGCGGGCACGTTTTCCAGGTGGACGATATACTCGCCCGTCTGTGCAGGGTCGTTGATGCCCGCGACATCTCCGCCTCCGGTGACCTTGACCGTGACCGGGTTGGCATTGCTCGGGCCGAAGTAGTTGCCGAACTTGTCAAGCGGAATGACCTTGATGTCGTAAGCGCCCTGTCCGAGGTTTGTGACCGTGACCTTTGAGGCAGATGTGTCGGAGTTCACCTTGACGACCCGTTCGATCGTCTCGATGCGATGGATTCTGCCCGTGCGCGGGTCATCCCAATCCATAGTGATGTTGAAGCGATAGAGGCCGGGCCTAGAGGTGTCGGCGAATCTTGCTGTGTAGAGCCCATCGTTGGCCCTCTTGTCGCCGCTTGAGGCGTCGCCGTTGTCAACCAGAAAGAATTCGTCGCCCAACTCCTTTGGCTTGCTCTCGGCGAGCGCGCCGTTCTTCGCAAGCTCGGCCAGCTTGCGATCGTAAGGGGTCGTGGAATCGCCGCCCTGCGCTGTCTCCGTTGTCAGCACGCCGCCCTGCACGCCCGTATCGTGAAGAATCGTCCCGAGCCCTTTCGGGGGCCGCTCGATCTTCAGCTTGATCGCACTGTTCGGCAGATTGGTCAGGCTTTTACCCTCATAGCTCACGTCGGCTGCCAGCCGCATCGCGTCGCCCGTGCCTTCGTCGAGCGACGGGAAAGAGAGTCTGTAGTCGAGTTTCCCTTCGACGCTGTAGATCGAGAGGTGATAGGGGAAGGGCGGGCTCTGCGGGGTCTGTGTCTGGGTGCGCGCGCCCGTCGGCGCGGGAGCGTGCGACGTTTCGCTCTGCGGTCTGTCCCGGCGCAGCACGTCGCCCGGCCATAGGTCTGCGCTCGCGTTGGGAGACTCAGGCTTGGGCAGCGCCGCCTTACCAACCGTCTTCCTCAAGACCTTAACGCTCCAGTTCCCGGTGGGCCCACTCTTCGGAAGGTCTATGGATTGCACGGTCGAAGCGTTGCCGTTATTTGTCAGGACGGGCGCGACCACCTTTCCATCCGGCCCCGTAATCTCCAGATCAAGTCGCTGACTCTGAGAGCCGCCAACCCACCCGAGCACGAAGGTCGCGCGCCGCACAGAGCCGTCGAGCAGAAAAGGCACGGGCGCGCTCGCGTCGGTTCCCGCCGGGAGCGTGCTCCGCGTGCGCGAGAGAAGCGCGAGAGTGTTGCCCTTGAGGGATTGAACGAGGAGGTCTGCGAAAGCGGTCGCCGCGCCCATCGCGTCCCCGCGAACTATCGAATGGCCGGAAGTCTGCGTGGAGATGTTGTTGAGCAGCTTGTCCACTTCGGAGCCTTCGGTCGTGAAGCCGAACGTTTGCACAGGGACGTGACAGGAGGAGATGACCGAAGAGATGCAGAGACCCGGCCCAGAGAGCGGGGCCAGCTCCATATTGCCCGTGACACCGTTTTCCGTGATCAGCGGAGCGACATTCTGCAAGGCGTCGGTCATCAAGATGATGGTGGCATCGTTTTTCGTGTCCGTCGCCGTCAGCGCGTCGTTGAGGTATTTGTCGATTCCTTCCTTGAGCCCCTGCCCCATGGCCGTGCTTCCGCCGGGCGATGTCGTGCCGACGACGGTTTTCACGGGCAGCCAATTGGTCGTCCCGTCCGTTCCGCGTTTGACGAAGACGACGACCGGCGGATTGGCGGGATCGCTGTCGAGGTCGGCGACAGTAGCGCTGGTGGAAAAGAAGACGACCGCGAGGCGATCCTGCGTCGCGTCCGCAGAGAAAGAGCCGCCGACACTGAGCGGGCCGCCGTCGTCCGCCTGTGTCCAGAGGTCTACGAACTGCTGGATGGTGTCATTCAATATGTTCCACTTGGAGGGCGAGCCCGCAGGCGCTCCGTCCGGGGCCGAGAACATACTGCCGGACTTGTCCAAGACGAGCACGACATCCAGCGGCAGACGCCCTTTGAACTTCGCAGGGTCGAGCGCCGTCCCGGAAGGCGGCGGCCCGACGCTGGCCGCGTTGCTCTTTATCCTTCTGCTCGGGAAATCGCACGGCCCCTTCTCGTCAACGCCCGCTGTCAGGTCAAGGTCTCTGGGAACCGTGTAGGTGTTCATCCGGTAGGTGCTGACGGTTGGGCCCGAGAGCGTCATCGAGACGTTCTGCGGGAGAGCCGCGCCGTTGGCGTTGCAACGATCAGTGCCGGGGTCAATCGATGTCCACATGCTCTTCGGCGTATACCTGATGTAGACGGTCGGCACTGTCGCCGACGTGGCCTCAAGCATGGTGACAATATCCCCGTTGGGTCTTGTTCCCGCGCCGGGGACAGACATGACCGTCGCGGGCCCCATCCCCTCATTAATGCTCAACTGCAAAGTGGAAAGGTCTGTCCCGGTGGGAAACTCCAGCATGATTTTGATGAGCGAGATGGGCACTTTGCCCGCCCCGCGATACGGAATGTTCAAGGTGAAACCCTCGTCAGCGAGGCCCACCGCAGGCGTGAGAAGCACCACGACGAGAGAGGCGAGTGCGATTGCCGTGAGACGGCCCACAGACGAACGTTTCATGTCCCTTCTCCTTTCAGAGGTTGCGGCTACTAACTTCGCATGAAGTTGTGAGATTTGGTGTTGGACGTGCCCGCGTCGGTCGTCACGGTGACATCGAAGCTTTGCGGCACACCGGCTTCCGGCATGAATTGGGCCAACTCTTTGGGAACGACGACGACCAGTTGATTCTCTTTGGCCGTGTCGGGATTAACGCCGTCCTTCGGGAATGCCGAGAACCTGACGAAGTTGGCTTTCGGGTCGGTCGCAAAGCCCGTCCCGTTAATGGTGATGGTCGAGTTTTTCTGGGCCGTGCTGACGATGCCCACCGTCGGCGTGATGGTATCTATCTTCGGTGCGGCTTTCTCGGAGATGGGGGCAGAGATGTCTAAGAACCCTTCCGCCGTTTTGTCTCCGACCTTGACCGTCACGGGGACATCCACCCTGGTCTTATCGCCCGGCTTGACCGGAGCGTCCTTGATCCCTTTGGGAACGATGACGAGCAGCGTGTTGCCGGTGCTCTTGGTCGGAGTGTCGGCCTTGACCCCATCAAAGAAGACTATGTTGTCCTTCGGGTCGGCGGCGAACGCCTCGCCGCCGATGGTCACTTCGGAGCCGACAGGGGCCGGGTCTGGTTGGAAGCCCTTGATCTTCGGCCCCGGCGTTGCCAGAGTAGTAGTCCCGGTGGGGGCGATGGGAGCCGAAACGGCCAGACCGACGGAAGAGCCCGGATTGACTTTCGTGCCCGGCCCCGGCGCTTGGCCGATGACGATCAGCTTGGCCGAAGACTGAAGGGTCGGGTCTATGATCTTGCCGGAAGCATCGACGATAAAGCCCATCCCCAACTGATTCTCGGGCATGGCAAGTATTGCCTTGGCATCCGAGAGCTTGCGCCCGAACACGTCCGGCACGGTCATCGTTCCCTGTAGGCTGCTCCTGGAAACCTCGTCCAGCGTCTTCGTCAACTGCGTGAGCCTCGCCACCATATCGTTCCACATCTCGGATGTGATCAGGTCGCCCGGCTTTACTTCCACCAATGAGTCCGCCATCTCTTTATTCTCCTTTCGTGCTCCCGGCACACCTCTGTTAGACAGGACTGCTATAGTTCCATTGCGAGACATCAAAGCGCGGCGCGGCCGCGTACGGCATCTGGCCGCTTGAGAAGATGAGCGCGGTCTGAACGGGCAGGGCTGACTTCAGCATCTCCTGCACGTTCTCGCTCACCCAGTAGAGCCAGAGCATCTCACCGCTACCGAGTTCCACAGGGGCGTAAGAGAAGGAGTAGCGGAGCAGCGATTCGACTCTCGCGCCTTCCAGATAGGCGGGCTCGCGATAGGTCACGCCCTCAAAGAATTTCAGATAATCAAAGCCCTTCAAAGACTTCGTGGCGATGGGCAGAATGCCGACCGGCGGCAGTCGCTCGAAGTGTTCTTTCGCGATGATGTTGTGCGGTGTGGCATCGTTCGCGAGGAGCGAGCGCACCTGCTCCTGAAACTGTAGGAACATCGCTTCGCCTTCACGCACGCGCCTCTCGCCGACGAACACAGACCACTCTTCGCTCGCAGGCTTCGGCGCGAGGCGACGGCGCACAGACCAGAGGTCGATGAAGTTGATGCCCCCGGTCGTCGTCCAATAGAGGAGCGCGAGCGGCACGTCGCAGTCGCTTAAGCGGCTGGCGGGCAGGTCGTCAATCGCGCCGTAATGGTCTGGCATCGTATCGAAGAGGTTGGCGATGAAGGAGCGCACGGCCCCGTAGCCGAAACATTTGTAGGCGAGCTGGTTGCGCAGCAGCTTCGCGTTACCCACGGCAAGCTCCTGCGCCGTGAGCGGTATCTGAATCAGACGGAACTGAACGCTCTCGACCGTGTAACGCGTGTTGCAACTGGCCGTGATGTTGCCCAGCCCAGAGACGGGCGCGCGCCCGGAACGGGCGGCGGCGGGCGAGATTGCCAGCAGGTACACGCCCGCGTCGGCCACGTAGACACCGGCCTGCGGCGGCAAACAATCCTTAAAGAGGTCTGCCGGAGTCCCGGCTGTTTCGGCATCGGGCTGGCGCACGAGCGAGACCTGCACGGGCTTGCCGAGCACGAGCGTCTCGCCCCTGCCGTTGACGGCCATCCCCGCCTCGATTCTGACCATCGGCGTCTGCCTCGTATCAACGTCCTTCGGCGCAGAGACCTCCAGCCCGTAGGCTATGCCGTTGCCTACGGCCTGTCCCAATCGTCGGCGCGCTTCGCGGTTGGCCTCCTGCTCGCGCGTCAGGTCTTCGCCCGAAAGCAGACGCCCGTTAAAAAAGTTGGTCGATTCAATGCCGCCATAGGTGATGGCTTCCGCTAATTGTTTTGAGTCCATGCCTGCTCTCTCCAAGTCAATGCGAAATCTAGTACTGGCTGATCTCCACCATGAAGCCCTGCGGCGCGCCCTTCGCGCCCTGACGAACGCGTACTACTATTCCTTCCTTCAAGGGCACTTTACTTGAGAAGTTCTTCAAGACGGGGTCATCCGTGGGGATGACCTCGAAGGAACAAAGCTCTATTGAGCCTGCCTGAGCGATCGGCGTGCCCCTCACGGCGTAAAAGATTCTGGGGTTGTATCCCTTGAATTTGAGGAAGTAAAAATTTAGCCCTACATCGCCGAACGGAGTGGCCGTCAGGTTGAAAGAGAAGAGCGGCGACCCAAAGGATTTGCCCTTCGCGTCGAACCTTCCGGCGGCGACCACCTTCCCGTCCACTTCCGGCTTCGGCTCACACAGGAGCCATTCCTGAAGGAAACGCTGGTGCGCGAGAATGGGACGCTGCTCTTCGTCTATCTGGACTTCCTTTCCGCCGTCAATCAAAAGCTTGCCCGAGAGCTTGTCCTCGACGATGGCGATTTTCAATTGAGCGAGCAGCACGCAGTCCTGATCGGTCGGGTCTTCCTCTTTCTGATCGGCGCAGCAAGGATTCGTTTCGCCGAGCGTCGCAGGCCGCCAGAGGTGACGCAACTCCGTCACCCATAGCCGGAAGGCTGCGTTCAGATAACGGCACGCGTCTAGAGGGCGCACGCGCAGGTGCATCGCGGGTAAGTCCTTCATAAAATCGGGCGGCAGGTGCGGCGGCGAGGCGGGCGGCCAGTCGGGCGGCGAGCCGGGGATGAGCGCGACGCTGCGTATCTCTTCGATGAAGTCGGAAACATTCAGGAAAGTGCCCGGCGTGTTTGTAATCTCGATGCTCTTGCGCATCCACGCAACGAAGTCCCTGAGCGCCACTTCCTCGATCTGGTAGGGAGAATCTGTGCGCAGCTCAAGGCGGAAGTCGTCCTTGAGACGCGAGGCCGCCATCGAATCCTCTTCGGTGCGGCACGGCTCGCCCGGTATCGGAACCATATCGACCAGGCAGTCGCGGTAGCACAACACGACGGAGAGCGAGAGCATGGTCTTGCCCAGACCGTCGTTCATGCCGGAGCTCAGGTTGTCCCTGACGATTGTCTGGTTCTCACGAACCCAGTCGGAGAGCATGGCGCACTGCGCGGGCGTGACGCGAATGACCTGCCCGCCCGGACTGACGGCCACGCCCGCCTCGACGACGATGCGCGGATTATTGTTCTCGCCGTCGAGTCGCACGTGCAGGCCCGAGACTGTCCCGTAGCCGAGAAGGTCGCGCACGATACGACGGTCGCGGCCAGACAGGTAGGCGAACTCCTGCGTGAAATCGTCAACGCCTAGCACCATGCCAAGCGTGTAGTTGACATGCTTCATCGGGTCGGGTGAAGAACACTGAGCGGCCTGCGGCACAAAACTGTCCATGATTTCTCTCCTATCCACTCGGGGTTAAGCGTTTGGTCTGCGCGTCACGCGCGCGCAAAGGATCGCGCCCCACTAATTGACGGCCTGCGACCGCCTGCACGGGCGACGGCGCGAGATAGCTTTCAGCCAGAAACTGTTGTCCAAGCGTCATCGCGGGCATCAGTTGCGGCGCGCGACTGCCCTGATCAAGCGGCAAGGAGTCGCCCAGACGTGCCTCGCCGACGCGAAACATCGCCCAGTAAAACTTCACATCGAAGACCGTGTGCGCGGGTTTCTCAAGATTGACGATGCGCTCGGCCAGCGCGCGCCGCTCGCGGTGTCTCGAAAGGTCTGCGTAGTAGGTCTTCTCGATCGGCAGCATCACGGTGAAGGTGTGAGCCGTGCGGCGCATCCTGAGCGTGATGCCGACGAATTGATTCCAGTCCTGAAGGGAGGCGGGGCGCACGTTTTTGTCCGGCAGCGAGATGAGGCCGAATTTCGTCCAGCGCGTCGTGTAAGCGACGTTGAGCGCGTTGATGCTGCGATAGCGATGGGCCAGAAAGTCCTGCCACATCTTGCGCTCGATGGCGGAGTCCGACGGCGCGACCACTTCAACCCATTCGAGCCAATCGGCCTGGGCTTGCGCCTGCTGCGGCAGATCATCCGGCAGCCCCACGTCGTCGAACTGCTTCCAGCCGAGCGTGCCCGTCAAGCCGTAAGCCGTGTTCAGCTTTGCGATGTCGCCCTCGTAACGCTGCTTCAGGAAGACTTGCCAGCGCCCGCGCTCCGCGGCCGATACCTCTGCGGCCTCCGTATTGATCGACGCTGCTACTGCGCCGCCCTGTGCGCCCGCGCTCATCTGTGCGGGTGCGTTTCCATGACAACCGCAACGAGCGCGCGCCTGTTTGAAAGCAGACGACCCTCCCGCAGTCGCGCCCGTGCTCCAGGACATTTCGGTTGACGCCGCGAGCCAGCGCGTCGCAGACCCTGTGTCATCCGCGCCCGTCTCGGTCGGGTCGCCGAAGACGACGCCCGGCGCTGTGCGCGTGCGATACTTCTCGACAATGCGTATGCCGCTTTTGAGCACGGCGCGTTTTTTTCCCTCGCCGTCGAACAGCGACTCATCAACGCAGGGGTCTAGCGCGAGCCTGAGCGCCGTCACGACCCCGCGCATAGTGCCGCGCCACTGGAAGAACTTCATCGCGTTTCGGATGAAGAGCCGTCGGCGCTCGTCCGTCCAGGAGGGGTCGAGCGCGACGCCGAACCAGCCCGCCAGCCAATCGAGCGCATCACCCGGCGCGCCGCGCGGGTCAAGCAACGCCTGCACGGCCGCGATGCGATCTTCGATCGTCGTGTAGAAGCCTTCGAGGTTCGCCAGGAAGCGATCCAGGAATGAAGCCGACTCGGCATCCTCTCGATAGACGCCGGGCAGGTAATGATTCAGGTAGGAGAAGCGCGGGTAGTAAGCGCGAAGCGAGCGCAGGCGCGGCGTCGAGCGACCGTTGCCTGCGAGGTGTATGCGCAATTGCAGGAAACGTCCGCGCGCTTTTTGAAAGAGCAGTTCCCATGTGCCGGAGCCCTGCGCGCGGTTGGTCGTGTCGGCGACGAAGGGCAATTCGGAGCCGTCGCCGCGCAGGTGCAGATCGGGCTCGCGTTCCCAGGCGGCTGTCTTAAGGTCGCGCTCTTCATTCGCGGCGCGGCTGTAAACGGCGACGCTCGTCTCGGGCGGGATGCACGCGTCGATGAGCAGGCGATGCCAGACGCAGTCGGGCTCGCGCCCGTCGAAAGCGCCGCGCACACCGGCGCTCGACGGCTGCTCGTCGTCATCGGCCGAAGCATTGAGCGGCGTGTACAGCACGGCCTCGAATTCGTAGCGCGGTCGCTTCTGCTTTGTGAGCGGGATGAAGCGATCATCGAAATCGTAATAGACCTCTTTCCCGGCGGCGACCAGCGCCTTACCGCCGAAGAGACGCAGCGGCAGATAATCTGGACGCCCGCGCAACGTCAGCCCGCCCGCCTGCTCGTAGACCTCGAAGGCGAAGCTCTCGTTGCCGGTCGTCGAGACGACGTAGAGCGTCCCGGCCTTACGCTCTGCGTCGCTCGAAGATGCTTCCTCGGCGACGAAAGCGAAGTCGTGCGCGGCGAAGCGGAAATCCTCCGGCGCTCCTTCAATAAAATCTTTGACGCCTTCGGTCGAAAGCGTCTGCCCCACCTGCACGCCCAAACGATAACGCCGGATGGAAGAGAACGACTCGCTCTTGTCCGGCGCGCTGAAGAGGACGAGCACAGTAGAGTCCGGCAAAGCCTCGATGGCGATGGGGTCGCCGTCGTGGGCGATGGAGAAAGCCGCGTCACCGGATATTGTCGCCGTGAGAACGCACGCGCTCGTTTCCCTGAACTCGCCGTCGCCGTCGAGTGGCTGGAAGAGTTCGGCCTTCGCGGGCTCGTCCGTCCCGAGCTTGAGCACGTTGAACTGACGATCGAGCGTCCAGTAGCGACGGTTCTCGCGGTCGAGGATAATGAGGCCGCCGCCTCGCGTCGGCGTGATGTCGAAGGGCACGAAGCCGACCGTCTGCGGCCAGCACAACTGTTGCGGCCGCCCGCCCGCGTGAAGGTCGAAGATCAAAAGCCCTGCCGGTTCAATCGAGCCCACCACCATGTAGTGTTCCTCTGTCACGGCCAGCCCGCCGAGTCGCAAAGGCGCGGCCACCGGCTCGACTCCGCACGCGCGAAACTCGCCGCCGCGCTGCTCCTGCTCTTCGGCGCACACGGCCTCGTCTTTCGCCGACCAGAAATGAGAGGTACGCCCCGTGCCGGACGAATTGACCATCAGCTCGTCGCCCGCTTCCGCTATCCAGTACCAGTTGCCGTAGCGATCACGGGCCGCGCCGCGCCTGTCTTTCAATTCCGGCGCGCGGTCGTTCTGCGCCGCGATGAATTTGAAGAGGCGGTCTTTGAGCGTCACCTCCTGTCGCTCGTCGTTCCACTTCAACTGCGCGCCGTGCGGCGGCGAGGCTTGCCAGCTACGGGCGAGCGCACGACTTTGCGCGTCGAGGCACGCGGCCCAATCCGGCTCGCCGAGTAACATATGAAATCTGGTTCCGTTTACGTCCATCTCTCGTTAACACTCGTCAGGAACAATCGGCACGGGCAACAGCGCGGGCACGCCGCCGCCTGCGCCACCCGGGCCACCTGCGCCGCCGGTTCCGCCCGTGCCGCCCGTGCCGCCCGCGACGACGGGTCTGGCCGCGCTCTCTCCGCGCAGCTCGTCAAGACTGATGGGCTCGCCGACGACGACCGAGATGCCCGCCACGCGCGGCAACTCCAGCCCGCTCATCCTGACCGGCAAATCTTCCACGGGCACAATGCTCGTCACGTCCGCCGTCTTCGTCGCAGTGCTCTTTATCTGTCCCGGGGTGGAACGATCTGTGAGGAGCACTTTGTTGACGAGCAGCACGCCGGGCACGCGGCTCGCGACCGCGAGCAGCTCAAGCGGCGCGACAGCCTTGCCGAGCGGCCAGCCCTTGCGCATCTCCGCGTACTGCGGCGTGGCGAGCAGCACCGTCTGATCTTCGAGCACGCCACGGCGCTCGACCGGCGGCAACGGCGAGAGGAATTGCAGCAGTTCTCGCTTGACCACCTCGCGCACCTGCGCCACGCTCGCGCCCGGCACGACCTCCAAACCCACAGAGACCCAGATGCCCTTGTAGACAGGAGGACGCAGGAAAACTTCCGTCGTCACCAGCCGACGCGGTTCCAGGTGAGAGCAGACGGCATCCATGAAGAAGCGATCGGGCATGGGCGCTTCCGGGTTCTGCGCGTCGTACTTTGGGATGAGCATGATGGTGACAGCGCCGGGAGCGTCGCCGGGCACGTTCGGTGCGAGCGCGGGGTTGAAAGCCGGAAGCACTTCGACGCGACCGATCTCGACGCCGGGAGCGCGCAGTGTGATGGCCTCGAAATCGCTGGCCGTCACAAGGCGATCGCGATGTTGCATGTAGCGCGTGATCTGCTTCTCGCCTTCGCTCACCGATTCGGCTTCGGCCCCGCCCCAGGTGCGTACGGGATTGCCGACCTTGAGGCCGACGGGCAGCGCCGGGCTCGTGCTGATAGAGCCCGGGCCCACGTTGCCGTCACGGCCCACGCCGTAATCGTAGCTGGCGCGTATCGAAGCGCCGAACGAAGGACGACGACCGCGCGTGCCGTCGCCGAAACGAATCTCGCCCGACTCGCGGTTGAGCGTAAAGACGTTGACCAGTTTGTTCTCGGCGGTTCTCTCGCCGGGCGGCAGCCGCAGGTCTGGCACGTAGACTTCCGGGCCCGCGCTCATCAGGTCTTCGATCTCATCCCAGGGCTCCGTGAAGCCCTCGACCATCAATCGCACCGAACCGGCGATGACGGGCACTTTCGAGAGGAAGACGGACTGATCTGGCTCGCCCGTGCCCGGCGGCAGAAGCTCGCCCGCGACGCGCGCTCGTTGTGTGACGGTCGTACAGTTGATGCCGACCCAGAGCAGGCGCGCGCGCGCCGCGCTCGACGCGTTGACGCGCAGCCAAGTGATAACGCGGTCGCCGAGCTTCGTGTCTTCGAGCGCGGGCGGAAAGCGGTCGACACCTGCTTCGAGCGGGTCGATGTTGTTCCAAAGCTCCAACGACGCCACGTCGCCCGGCAGGTTGATCTGGACTACGCCCGGCTCCAAGAGCACGTCCACCTCGGCGCTCGCATTGAGCGGTTGATACTGCGCCACGCGCGCGTTCGGGTCTGAAGGCAGCGCGCCGCCCTTCGGCAACTGGTACTGCAAGGAAGCGCCGCCCGAAGCTCTATCGCCGCCGCCCGGCGTGAGATTGCGCTTGGGCTCATCCGATGCCGGAACAATGCCGAGGCTCAGAGTCTTTCCGGCAATCTCCTTGCGCGCTTTTTTGACGGCTTCCTCAAACGGATTATCGCCCTGCTGCTTGTCAGACTCTCTGACCATCAACGCGACCCAGAGCGAGTTGTCAACAGCATCTTTGCTGAGATCGACGCCGCTTGTTTCGGTGGCTTCGAGCGGCACGGTCTCATAGAGCAGCGGCGTGACCTTCGGCGTCTGTGTGCCGTCGGCGTTCATCGTCGGCGGGCCCATGTATGAGGCATACAACTGCGTGTAATAGTCGACCTGCTCGGTCGAAGGATTCGTGACGGCACGTTTGTAGTAGACGCGTCCTTCGATCGGGAGCACGTCCAATCCGCGCTCCGTGCGAAAGGGCACAGCGCCCGCACGCACTTCCAGATTGTCGTTTAAGGTGACGACCGAGAGCGGCCCGCGCTCGTTGGTGAAGGTGACGAGCCCGCGCGCGGAGGCTGCGGGCGCAAGCGAGATGCCGAGAAGCTGTAGGAACTTGAGGCGGTTGCGTTCCGGTATCTGGTTGCTGCGATAGAGCAGGCTTTCAGTGAGGAACGCGAAGACCTCTATCAGGGTGACGCCGGGGTCGCTGCGGTTGAAGTTCGTCCACTCGGGGTTATGGACGGGTATGCGCGCCAGCGCTTCGTCGCGCAAGTCCTGGTATCGTCTGTCGTCAATTGCAGGCATCTGCAACGGCATGGCGTGCGACTCCTAGGGTTTTATCCGCCCAGCGTGACGTTCAAGCTCACGCGCTCGCGCGTCTGTGTGGCGACCAGTTTGTAAGTGATGGTGGCGATGGCCGCCTGCGCGTCGTCCGGGTCAGGCTCGACGCTGACCGCTTCGACCGAGAGACGCGGCTCCCACTGCGCGAGCGCCTTCGTGATACGGTCTTTGATCAGGTGGCGCGTCGTGACGGTGTTCGGCTCGAAGAGAAAGAGACCGAGCCCGCCGCCGAAGTCCGGCAGCCGCAGTCGCTCTCTCAGCTCCGTCAACAGGATGACCTGGATTGACTCGCGCACATTGCCTTCGCCCGCACTCCATGCGACGCGCCCGTCCGGGCCCACGCGCGGCGGAAAACTGATTCCACGTCCGTACAACTGTCCGCTGTCCATCTTCAAAACCCTCTTTCATTGACTCGGCTTGGCCTTAAACTTCGGCAACGGGAAACACAGGATGAAGAACGGAATCCACTTGAAGATCAGGTCGAACAGAAAGACGATGATCATCAACAGTATCAAGGCGCAGATCGTGATGATCGGAATCGAAAGCGAGCAGATCATGCCGAACTCCATTGTGCCGGACTTGCAAGCGCCCTGATCCGGCGCAGACATGCTCAGGTCTTTATGAAAGGGCCAGGGCAAGACGGAGCGCACCAGATCGCCGAGTGAGAGACTTTTGAAGCGTCCGATCTGCCCGCACAGCACGTCGGAAATCATAAACGCCGTGTTCTTATCATGCTTGCGAAGCCCTGCGGGCGACGTGTCGATCGGGAGCGCGATGCGTATGGGACGCGCTGGCGCGTCGGGGTCGAAGAATCCGGCCATCTGAAAAGACGTAGTACCATCACTGAGGACGACGGGCTCAAGCGGGCCGCACTCGGGGCGTTCGTAGACGCAACGCGCGATGAAGAGACCTTCGCGCTCGACGTAAGGCCGCGTGGCGGCAAGCGGCGGCGGCGGCTCCGGCGCGCTTGAGTCCGAAGGCAGAGCCTTGACCACGTAGCCGACCAGTTTGTCTATGTTGTCGAGCGCCGTCCCTTCCTCTATGTCGTCCTCGTCTGCGTGGAGCGTCACGCCTGCCAGCGTGGGAATTTGCGGCGCGACGACGCCCGCGCCCGGGTCTGCGAAGGGGAAGAGGAAGGACGGGTAGAGCGAGGCCGGGTTGCTGCGATTGTAAGCGGTCGTGACCAGCTCAAGGCTGCGTTTGTCCCTGGCCTTCTCGCCATCGAACGCGATCATGCTGCGCAGCGCTTCGCGCAGATTCGCAGACACGTTCGACGCCTGATAGACGTTCTGCCCCGCGATCAGCGCGTTGACTAAAGAGGGTGAGCTGACCGTCAGCCTGAGCGCTTCGAGCAGGTCTAGCTGAGACTGTGTCAGCGTTTGGAGGTTCGTCCCCGTTTTGATCGATGTCCAGACATCCGGGAGGTACTGCTTCAAGTAGTCGGCGAAGTCGAGCAGGAGCAGCCACGAGACCGTCTGCATCTGCTCGCGCGCCTCTTTGAGAAATCCCGCGACGGCCGCGATGCCCTTCGCCGTTCCGTCGTTCATCGGCGGGTCTGGGTTGGTGTCTGCGGGCGAGGCCGCCCCGCCCGCAATCTTCCTGCGCACATCTTCGGAGCGCGTGATGAGACTCTTCCATGGCTCCGTGACCTGCGTGCGGAACAGTATCTTTCGCGCGGTCTTTTTCGTCGCGCCGTTACCGCTCGCAGCAGTGTCGCCGTTCGCGTTCGAGAGCGGCGCGCCCATGTAGGCTTCGCGTTTGCCGACGGGAATCATGCCGCCGAGCAGCCTGCGCCTGCGCCCGTCCGTTTCCGTGAAATTCATGTTGAAGAGCGGCAGTTGCTCTTCGTTCTGGACGAGGCCGACCGGCACTCCGTTTTTAACCTTCACCTTCTTCCAGACATTGCCCTGCGGCGTGACGGCGAAACCGTATTCGTCGAACTCTTTGGGCCCATTCGGAGAACCGTTCGGCTGTTTCTCGATCAGGCGGCGGATAACGAAAGAGGCGCGCTCCTGCCGACCGGCGTCGATCATCTTGTCCGGCAGCCCGGCGATGCGACAGACACAGCAGGCCGTGAGCAGGTAGAAGCGCTGGTGCGCGGGCTGGTAGAGCTTGAGCTGATTGGCGGCGCGCGCCTGTTTCGTCGCCGCGAGAGCCATCGAGCCGGAAGGGACGGGGAGCGCCGAGCCGATCGCTTTGCCCAGGACTTTGCGTTCGGCGGCGAGACGCAGGCGCTCAAGCCTCAACTCGAAACCAGTGAGACGCGGAGGCGGCGGCGGCGAGACTTGCGGGCCGCGCCACGTTTCGGGCTGCGCGAGGTAGTCTGCAAGCTTCGACGGGTCGCTCTCAAGCAGCGCCATCAGTTCGTCCATGAAGGAGTCCGTGGCGAAGCGCAGGATAGAGGGTTGGCGAAAGACCGTGCGCGACGGGTCTGCTGTGTCGCCCGCCGCCGCCGCCCACAGCGGCGATGGGGCCGTCCATTGAGCGATGTCCTTCATCTTCAGAGCCTCACCAGATATTGCCCGCGCCCGGCGTATAAGACGCGCTGATCACGCTGTTGCTGAGCAGCGTGTCGCATTGAATCATGCCGCTGAATTTGGATATTCCGGCGTCGACCGTGACCATCGCCGCTGAGACCGCGACCTGCGTCGCGTTGATGGTCACTTTGGCCGAAGCCGTGATCGTGATGCCGCTCGTCTCCAGCTTGATGGAGTTGCCGTTGCTGTCTTCGATCTTGATCGTGCCGGGGCCGTCCTGCATCGTGATCTTCTGGCCGCCGGGCGTCTCGACGATGAACTTCTCCTGCCCGTTCGTATCATCCATTGTGAGCTTGACGCCGTTGCGCGAGCGAATCACTTTGCGATAGTTGTTGCCCGCGCCGTCCATCGAATCCGGCGGCGCGTCCGAGCCGTTCCACAACCCGCCGATGACATACGGGCGGCGCGTGTCGCCCCCTTCAAAAACGATCAGCACTTCGTCGTTGACATCGGGGATGAACCATGTCCCGCGATCACTGCCTCCCATCATCGTCGCCAGCCGCGCCCAAGCCTCGTAACGACTGCTGCCGGTATCCGGCGACCAGGGCAGAGTGACCTTCACTCGCCCCTGGTTGTCAGGGTCTTTTATGTCGCTCACCAGCGCCGGGTAGACGCCGTACCAGCGCCCGCCGAGACCGCCCGGCAAGCGCTCGGTCGCGATCATTTCCAGAGGAGTTTGTTCCAGCAAGTCAGGCATAGTCGGAAACCCGATTGAAGTCGCCTTTGATGATTACTGTGCGCGGCCTATGCCGGGGCGCTCGGCTGTGAATTCCGTGCGAAAGCCTTTCGCCAGATCGAACAGGTGCGTCACTTCCGAGAGGTAATACTTGCCGCTGAAGAGTGGGCCCAGGCCCTTCAGGTCGACGAAGTTGCCGACTCTCAGCTTGGCGTTTTTTCCGGCCACCCCGCGCCCTACGCAGAAGCGCCGCGCGCTCATCTTGAAGTAGCTCTCGGCGGCTGATTGCGCCTCCGCGCTGGTCAGCGGGACGCCGTGCGCGAGCGCCTCTTTGCGCGCGCCGAGGGTTTGCTGAAGGATGCTGACGCCGCTCGTATCGCCGTTCAGCTCGCCCGTAATGAGCGTGTCGGTCGCCTCGTAGGTGAGGCCGCGTTTGGCTGCAACGTCCCAGCCGTTGACGCTGACGCTGGTGCGCTGAAGAGCCAGGTCTGCGAGCACGTTGAACTCCTGCAACTCGCTGCCGTAAGTCATCTGCAAGGTCGTGCCGTTGCGGTTGGCGCGCGACTTGACGTTGAGCGTGCTGCCGGTCATCCACAACTCCGCATCGAGAGAGCGCGCACGCTCGCGCATAAAGGCAAGGTCGCTCTGGTTGACCTGCGCCAGTACCTTGTGTGTGGGCCCACTGAGCGAGATGCTGGCCGCGAGCCCGTAGTCTCCGGCGATCTGGTTGAAGGCCGCCGAGTCCGTCGAGTCAGGAAAGCTGCGCGTGCGTCGCGTCATGCGTAAGTCCTGAAAGCGATCTTCGGCGAGCACTGTAATGGTCGCCGCCTGTCCCGCCGGGAAGTGTGCTTCGAGCGCCATGATGCGCCCGTCAAAGATGCTCTCGTCTTCGAGCTTGATCTCAAACTGCTTGCCGAATTCAAGCGTCTGCCGGTCGAAGTAGAGAAAGCCCGTCTCTCTGCGCGAGGTGTTGTAGTTCCAATTGCCGAAGGTCGCCTCCGCGCGGTAGAGACCGTCGACGCTCTCGCGTATGACGAGCGTCTGAAGCTCTGATTCGAGCGACTGGTTGCGGCTGCCCGCGACGAAGACGCGCGGGATGGCGGCTTGAATTTGTGCTCCTGCAGGGTCGGGCATAACTATTCTCAGTCGGCGCGGACGCGCTCGATGCGTTCAAGTTGGCGGCGCAGGACGCGCCGTATGTCGTTGGGCGTCGGGGCCGAAGGCGCGCCGCTGCCGCCCTGAGCCTCTACACGTTCTTCCGTGGAGCCGGACGCGCCGCGCCCGCTCTGCGTCGAGTCGGTCACTACTTCAAAATCATTGATGACGACCGCCATGATTGTTCCTCGCTTAAAAACTCTTGTTGAAGCTGGCGGATTTGGTGAAGCTCTTCTCGACCGAAGTCGTGCCGCCGTCGGTTGAAGCGGAGGCGTTGAAGCTTGACGATGCGCCGGCGCTCGCGGAGGCATTGAAGCTGACGAACTGGCCGGGCGTTAAAGCGCGCGGGTTCTCGATGCCGTTGGCCGAAGCGTGCGCCTGCCAGTTTGCGCCGACGCCGTTCAAGTCAGCCATCGCCTGAAAGCTCATCCCTGCCGAAGCCTGCGCGAGCGGCTTGGTTCCGGGCGTCAGCGGCGCGCCTCCCTTGCCGGGGCCGCCGCCCGCGCCGCCGCCACCACCGCCCGCGCCCGGCTTCGCCTTCCCGAACTTGTACTTATCAATCTTCGGCTGCGAGAGACTGACGGAGACGCTCGCGCGAAGCGGACGCCCTTCGGGCGAGAAGAATTCGAGCGACTCTTCGAGCGAATCCATCACGCCGTCGAATTGAAACGTCCCCCAGAGAAAACTGATCGCCGGTGGAACCAGCCCATAGGAGCGCTCCTGCGGGATCATGAAATAGGCGACCTCTTCCGTCAGCTTGCGCACGTCGTCCTTCGCCCTTTCCTTCTTCTGCGGCGCGCTCACATCGAACCAGAGTTGGAGCGCGAGCTTCGTCGAGCCCGTGCCGAAGACCTGTCGCGGCGGCGGCGGGGTGTTGTTGTTGCCCTGCGCGGCGGGTGTCTGCACCTGATTGGTGAAAGTGACCTTGAGCGTCTCTGGATTGAACTGCACCTCAATCTCTTTCCCGCCGCTCTTCCTCGTCGAGATGTCGTCTTCCAGCTCGATCAGCTTGGCCTTCGCCAGTGTCACTGCATCAGGCATGCGAATCACCTCCCGGTCGTCTCTTATGCGACCGACTTTCAGAATCCGAACGAGCCACCGGCTGAAGCGCTGGCCGATGCGCTGGCCGATGCGCCGCCGCCAGAGATGCTCGCGGATGCGCTCGCCGACGCGCTGAACCCGAAACCACCGCCGCCGCCGGGGCCGCCGCCCGCGCCGCCCTGCGGCGGCTTGAGCGTGATCGATTCATAGACGAGCTGGAATTCTTCGATCGCAACCGTGCCGGTTGTGCCGTTCAGCGGCGGCGCTTTCAGCTTCGTCGGGATGCAGCGCGCGAGGACGAAGCGCGCGCGCTCGGTCTTGCCGTCGGGCGCTAATAACACGACCTCCGCCTTGGCGCGCAGCGCCGGATTATTGAGCGCGGCGCTGAACCAGTTCCAGAGATCGAAGGTCGCCGTCATGCCGCGCTTCAAAGTGAGCTGCCCGTAAGTGACGGGCCCACTGAGGCGTATCTGTTTACCGTTATTACCGCCCTCGCGTATGGTCTTGATCTCCTGCGACATCTCCAGCCCGTCGCATTCGGAGAAGGCCGCGCTGCACACCTTCGTCGAAACGTCCGGCACGTCGATCTCGACCGCGAAGCTGAAAGCGGTGAACGGGTAGATCACTGTTTCGTTAGCAGAGTTTGCCATCTCTCTTTATCGCTCCTCGACGGCCACGTCGCGCTCCGTTGTTTGCAGTAGCCGAATCGTCATGAATGACAGGGGCTCGGAGGGCGCGACGCGCAGCTCTACGATGAAGCGCCCCTGATCGACGCTCTGCGGCGTGTTGGGCGGGCTGCCCGCGTCCACGCGGTAAGAGGTAGAGGGAGTCTGACCGGCGAAAGCGCCGCGCGTGAACATGTCTTCGAGCATCTCCTCGAACCCGCGCTCGACGAGGCGGCGGAAAGAGTCGTCGTTCGGCTCGAAGACGTAAGTCGCGCCGAGGCGCAGCGCCAATCGCCTGAGCAGAATCATCAACCGGCGAACGCCTATCGAGCGCAAGTCCGGGTCGTCGCTCAAGGTGTCGGCATCGAGCAGCAGAAAGCCGCGCGGCTCCTGCCGGACGATGTTGACCTGTGCGGTCTGCAAGTCGAGCAGGCGATAGCGCAACATCTGCGGGGCGAGTGCGACGACGCCGCGCAGTGGCTCGTTGGCGGGAGCTATCCACGCGCCGCGCGTGTTGGCGCGCAGGGCAAACGAACCGCTGACCGCGCCCGCCGGAGGCGCGAAGCGCAACTCCGACAGGGCATTCTCCTCGCGCCCCACGAGCCAGGGGTGATAGAGCGCGCCGTAGGTAAGCGCGCGCCGCTCGGCATAGCTGAGCGGCGGAATCTGTCCCGCAGGGCGCTCGCCGGGCAGCGCCGGTCTGGTCTGCATCCTGAGCGCAGAGGCGTGGGCCGTCGCTTCGCTCTCGCGATAGTGCTCCGGCAGCGAGAGGATGGCGAACATGTCGCCGCGCGCCGCGCACATGCGAAGCAGCGCACGATGCACGTTGAGAAGCGTCGAGGCCGAGTATTGCTTCACACGCTTCATGCGCCACTCGCCGGGTACAGAGACGCGCACCACCGCACCATCCGACCACTCGCTCGACGATGGGCCCAAAGTGGCGCGCACGCGATAGAAGTAATCGCCCGCGCTGCGTCCGTAGAGAGTGATGTCAGTCCTCTTGCCCGTGTAGATCACGGCGCTCTCTTCCCAACCGGGGGAGGTCGCCTCTTCGAGCACGTAGCCCACCTCTTCTTCATCTTCCGATTCCCAGTTGAGCGTGAACGTACCGGACGGGTCTGGCTCGTCGCTTGTGAGCGTGGGCTTGGCAACGACCTTGAGGTCGCAGTCCAGGAAATGATCGCGCGGCGGCTCGGTCGCTTCCGGCAAGCTCGACGGCGGCGGGTTGCACGCAAGCGAGCGCCACCATTCCGGGTGCGGGACGGGCTTTGAGGCCGACGCCTCTACGCGCTCCTCCGTCATCAACTCCCAGCCCGTGTGAACCTCGTCGGGCACGGAGATGATGGTCGCTTCCTCTATCGCAAGCGCGGCGTGAATGCCCGTCAGCGCGCGTGGCTGCGGACTGCCGTAGCGTATGAAGTCGGCCTGCGACATCAAGGTCTCGGTGTCCGTATCGCGCAACTGCGAATCGAGGAACAGGCGGTCGTCAAAGCGCGCGAGGCCGTCGCGCTCAAGCTTCGTCTGTCTGAGCTTGACGGGCCGCAGGTAGGATTCAGGAAGCGCGGGCATGGCGAGCGGAAAGTAGATGTCGCGCGCTTCCAGCTTGTGACGGCCAGCGAGTGCAAAGCGCGGCGCGGCGACCGAGCGCCAGAGCGTTTCGTACTTCGTCCCGAAATCGGCGCGCGCGGCACGCTCCGCGCTGCGGCGCGACTCGAAGGGCGTCTGCGTATCGGCGAAGAATTCTTCGTCGGTCGGCAGCGCGCCCCAGAATCGCGCGTGCTCGGGAGCGAAGCCGAGATCAGTCAGACGTACAGGGTCAGTATCGCCACGTCGAACAGACAACTCGAATTGCAGGCACTCGACGAAAGGCTCGCTCGAAGGCAAAGGCGAAGGCGTCGCGCCCTTGAGCCAGTAGAGCGCCTCTCCCTTGACCTGCACGCTCGCTTCCGTCGGCAGCGACATGCCCTCCACCACGTTCGCCGACGCGACCATCAGCCACAATTGCTCGTCGGCGAAATCGACGCGCACCAGCGTCCCCGGCGGCGGCGCTGAATGAGTCGGCAGCGCTAAGTTGAGCGCGACAGGTTTGTCCTTCGTCCACATTTCTTCGGGCGAGGCGGGCGCAAACGCTTTGGCCCGTCGCCGCTTCATGTCCGAAGTGAAGATGAAAGCATCGCCCTCCTGCGTCGTCGCAGGCGGCGCGGGCATCCTGAACCATCGCGCCTCGCGCCCCTTGATGCGAACGACGACGCGACGCAGGGCCGCAGCTTCCGTCGGCGAACTGTTGCCCTCGATGACCTTCGCGGAGCCGACCGAGACCATCAACACATAACCTTCCGCGTCGAAGGTCATGCGCAGCAGGTCGCCCGCGCCTATCTCGTCGGCTGATGAGAGTTCGAGGTCGAAATCCCCGGGCGAAGCGAAGCGCGCGAGCGTCAGTGGACGAGAGAGCAGCGCGGCGCTCGTTCGCAGAGCGTCCGACCAACTCCCGCGTGAGCGGGCGCGTGCGTAAGCCGGGGCGAGCGTTCCGTTCGGGCGCAGACGCACGAGGCCGGGCACCGGGAAATAGTTGGAGCGCGCATCCTCTCCGGCGACGCGCACGACCCAGCAGCGCCGCCCGCCGTTGCGAAAGAAGGCGCGCACCGTCGGGGCTAGATGCGCGCGCACGCGCTCGCCGCGCGCTTTGTCCCAGACCAAAGGCGCGTCCTCGCCGAAGATGTCGGCGAAGTTCGTGACCGCCTCGATGGCGACGGGGCGATTGACCGGCCCAGACGCGCCGAAGCCGACGAAGGCGGCCACGTCCATGCGCGGCAATACGTCGAGCGCCGCGCGCGGCTCAGGCGCGAACCTGAAGCCGGGCAGGCGTCCCCGCGTCGTCGTCTGTATTGAGCGCGTGCCGGTCACCGCTTATGCCTCTACTCCATCTCAAGACGTTCGTAGGAGAGCGTCAATTCTTCCATCGCCACGTCCGTGCCCTTGGCGTTCAAAGGCCCGCTGACGTGCTTGATGATGCGCGCGCGCAGCAGTTTCCAGGTCTGCACTACCTGCGTGTGGTCTTCGTTCTGCAATTGAACGACGACGGTGCGGTAGGCTGCCTGATCGCCGTTGCGAATCTGGTTGAGCCAGTTGTAGAGGTTGAGCGAACCGATCACGCCGCGCTTCAAGGTAACGTCGGTCGCCTTGTTCATGCCGGTGATCTTGCGGACGCTGTTCTCCTTCTCGTTGCCGTTGCGATACTCGGAGACGGTGACTTCCATGCCGATGTTGCTGCACTCCTGAAAGCCCGCTTCGGGGCCGTCGGTCGTGCCCGTGCCGAGGTCGACGAGAAAATTGAACTGCACGTATGGGCGGTCGCGTAAGGCAGCCATAGTAATCCTCCAGACTTAAGGGATGAGGGATGAAGGATGAAAAGGTACGAGTGATTGATTCACCTTGAGCAGTGATTCAATCATTCATCCCTCATCCCTATCGTTGTTAGCTTTTCCGATCCGCCGTCCACTGACCGATGCGGAAGATGACGAACTCGGCGGGCCTTAGGGGCGCGACGCCGATGAGGCAGACGAGCCGCCCGTTGTCCAGATCGTTCTGCGTCATGGTCGAGCGGTCACAGCGGACGAAGAACGCCTTCTCGGGCTTGTCGCCGAGGAGCGCGCCCATCTGCCACTCGTTGAAGAGGAAGTCTTCGATAGTGCGCCGGACGTTGGCCCAGAGCGCGTCGCCGTTGGGCTCAAAGACGGCCCATTGCGTGCCCTTGTCGATGGAGCGTTCGAGATAGGCGAAGTAGCGGCGCAGGTTGACATACTTCCATTCGGGGTCGGAGCTGATGGTGCGCGCGCCCCACAGCCGGAAGCCGCGCCCCTCGAAGAAGCGGAAGCAGTTGATTCCCTCCGGGTTCAAAACGTCCTGCTGGCTCTTGTTGAGAAGCTGCTCGAAGCCGATGGCGAGGCCCACGACTTCGTTGGCGGGCGCTTTGTAGACCGCGCGATTGACATCGTTGCGCGCGTAGATGCCCGCGACGAACCCGGAGGGCGGCATGTAGGTCTCGCGCTGCGTGACGGGGTCAAGGATTCGCACCCAGGGGTAATAGAAGGCCGCGTAGGTCGAATCGAACTTGGCGCGCATGGAGCGCACGTCCGAGATGGCGAGGCCGTTCATCGAATCGAGCACGGCGATGCGATAGCGCATGCGCTCGGCGTGGCGTATGAGATGACCGGCGATGGTCATCGCCTGCACGCGATAGTTGCCGTCGCCCTCTGCGATGAAGGTCGAGCCGGGCGCGGCCACAATCGAGATGTCTTCCAAATCTTCAAACTGTTTGAGGCCCGTCTTGGTGCTCTTCGTCGGGTCATCGTTGCCTTCATACTCGGCGGCGGTCGGACGCTTGCCGTCGTTGCCGCCCACAAGCTCGACGACCAGGGAGCGTTGCTCGTCGGTCGAGAGCATGTTGTCGACCGCGCCGCGCAGCGACGTGTTGGCCGTGAACAGCGCCTTGAGCACGTCGAGACCGCTATTGACGACATAGGCGAGGCTCGCCGTGTTGCCTTCGATGGCCTTGCCTCCGGTGATGACGATCGGGAGCCGTAGCGCCTGGCTCAGGCTGCCAGGGTCTTCGGCGAAGCGTGCGAAGACGGAGTCGGGCGAGCCCGCGCGCTCATGATCGGGGTCGAGCGCAAGGTCGCTCCAGACCTGCGTCGTGCCGTTCTCCGAAACGGTCGTGACGCTCAGGGTGACGACGCGAACCTTGTCGCCGTGAATGTCCGGGTTAAGGTCGCGCAGCCAAAGAGTAGTGCCTTCGTAGGGGCTGCCGATGGCAGAGATGACGGGTGCGGAGGGCGAGTCCGCATCGATGGCGTCGAAGCGCCAGGTCATCTCCTTGGCCGTCTTGTCATAGACGGACGTGGCGATGTAGTAGTCGCCGGGGCCTTCGTCGGGCGGGCTGATGGGAGTGGCCGGACTGGCCAGATTCCTGATCCAGACGATGTCGCGGTCGACGAGCGAATTGACGCGCGGCTTGGCGAGCGCGTTGTAATCGATATTGCCCTGCGCGTCGCGGACGGGCTCGCTGGTCAGGATGTTCTGCCCCAGCCGCAGTGTCAGGCGCACGCGCATCTTTCCGGCAGCGCCGGGGAAGCGCGCGCGAATCTTGAGCTGGCCCTGATCGGGCCCGGGGCCGGGGATGGCGGCGCGGGCGTGGCCGTCCGGGTACAGCTTGGTGGTCTGGTTGAGCGCCACCGAGTCGAAACCCCCGTCGGGCGGATACTCGCCCGCAACGGGGTTGAAGACGCGCGAGATATAGAGTCGCTTGCCGCCCTCCGTGAAGAAGGCGCGGACGCCGTGCCAGAGATAGTTATCCATGACCAGCGGAGAGGCGGGGTCGCCGGAGTCGAATTCCAGTCGCTCCCTGTCTCCGTAGACACGTTCAAACTCGCCCAGGCTGGTGATGATGTCCGGCTCCATGTTCACCGGGCCGTAGCGCGCCGGGCCGATCAATCCGGTGGTGGTCGTGCTGACGCCCTCTATGGACTTGGCGCGGTAGGAAACTTCTTCAACATAAACTCCGGGAGCGAGATATTCAGGCATGACTTCTCCTTCGCTGAGCGGGCGGCACTTAGGCCGCCGGGGTAATAAACAACGCCGCAAGCGGTGCGCCTTCGACCGGGCTCGTGACCGGGCTCATCACCTCTGTTCGCACAAAGCATTCGCGTCCGAACTTGAGCGGCGCCGTGGTTAGTTGCTGCGTCCTCTCGGCGTCCTGCCAGAGCACGGCCTTCCTCTGGCTGAGCACTGTGAAGATGTCCGGGAACTTCTGCGCGGGGCTGGGCGGCGAGCCGTTGGGCCCATACCGCGCCGTAAGATCAATCAACCATTCCTGCTCTGTGAGCGGCGGGATCGCGCCCGACCCCGAAGTGGGCCCACCCAAAGGCGAAGCTTGCGGCAGCTTCGCCGGAGGCGGATACGGGACGATGAGCAAGAGGCGTCCGTTTTCGTCCGCAACACCGCGCCCCAATAGCTGACCCTTGAAGCGCGCTTCGAGCATGGCGTAGGCCGCCGGTTCATTCGTCGTCTCGTCCCACAACTCCGCGCGGATAGAGGCCATCCCTACCGGCGTCGGTCGCGCGGGCGCAGAGAAGAGCGGCAGTCCGTCGGGCGTCTGCGCCGCGAGCGGGGATTCGGGCGGGAGCGGATTCTCCTCCCACACGAAGAGGCCCTTAAAGGGCAGCCGCGTCTCGAAACTGAATGGCAGGTAGCGCCTCAAAGTGTCCTCGACCTCGATGATGAAGGGCTCAGCGCCGGGCGGGCTCATCTCCCATAACTCCTCCGCGACCTCGCCCATCTCGAAGCGTAGCAGGCCCGGAACATTCATCAGCACGTGAACGCCGGAACGATTGGCGAAAGCGCGCCTGCGCCCCCTTACTTCGTCACGGGCCCGCCGCCTGCCGCTCGCCGCCGCCTTCGAGTAGGCTTCGACGACGAGTCCGTCCGAGACCTGTGTGCCAGTGACCGCATCGTGGAAGCGAACGCCCAGGGGGGCGACGCGTGTGACACGCTCCAGCAATGTGAAATCGCTCGTCAAGCTTTAGGCCCCTTTCCGTAATCGAAGGTGCGCGTCTGCACGGGCGCGTATTCGTGCAACTCCACCTGCGATTCGATCGCCACCATCCGCGCCACGTAGTTGATCGAGAGCGGGCGACTGGACTTGGGCTTGAGCGCTTCCCACAGGTTGATCATGTCGGGCAGAGAGAGCGGGTCGCAGATCAACTCCACAGTCTCTTCGGGGCGAAAGACATCCGGTTCGGGCCCGGTGCTGTTGAGCACGCTGGAAGGAATGATCGGAATGTTTTCCAACTCGCGTATCGCCCACCCGAGCAAACGGTGCTGCGTGTCGTAGGCTTTCCCCCAGGCGCTCAGAAGATAGTAGAGGTCTAGCGGAAGCGGCGGGCGATAGCGCCGCCCGTCGGGCCCTGTGGTCGGCGGCAGTCCGCGCCGCGACCCGTTGACCGCCACGCGATACAGATAGATGGAGATTCCTTCGTCCATCGGCGACTCGAAGTTGTCGCCCTGATAGACCTCGAAGGCGGCCTTCGTGAATTCGTCTTTCGGGCGCGCGCGCCTGAGCAGGCCGATGATGGCCTCGCTGGTTGCCGCGATTGCCGCGTAAGTCGCCAACTCCCACCGCCCTCCTGCCTAAAGAGCGCCGCGCGCCTGCGGCCCCGAAAGAAACGCGCCACGCGTTCAGTCCCGTTTGGGCCCGCCCCGCCGCCGTCGCTTAGACCACAGCGTCATGCGCCAGCGCTTCTCCACCTCGACCCCGCCCTTTTCAAGATGCTCGACGATAAACTCCGTGATTTCATCCAGCCCCTTCACATAGCGCCGCTCGCCGCTCGAAACATGCGTGACGTAGCCATGCGAGAGGCGTCGCTGATTGACTTCGGCAGTTCCCTCAATCCAGAGCTTGACGATGAAAGACTGCACATCGGACTCAGTTAAGTCCATAGCGACTCCGCGCCCAGGTCTCCTGACTGCTCAAGGTTGGCGCTCATTCCTCCTCGCCGCTTTTCACGAACACCTTCTCACCTGATGGCCCACACGCGCACGCACGTTATAACAGGCCGCAGGTCGGCGCTGCGTCTGCCGAGCGTCTGTCGGAGTGTCTTAATGGAAAATTTTTTTTCGGAAAGAGAACGCGTGAGGTTATGAGGTCAGTACCGCCTGCTTAAGCCGGGCGGGTAATACGCGGCGCAGAAACCCGCCCGAGACCTTAGGCAGTACTGACCTCTCTTTTTGTCCAAGCTTGCTAGCGGCCTTTGCTGAGCGTTAGCTCGACGGCCTTGATGTCCTGCTGAACCTGTCGCTGGACGTTCGCCAGGTTGGATTGGAGATGCCGCAGGCGGTTGAGCAGTTCGGCGAGCGAGACAGCGCCGCCCTCTTCCGTGACGCTGCGCACGTCAGCCTGATCAATCTCACAGCCGTCGGCGCGTATCTGCTCATAGAGCGCCGTGGTGGCGCGCTCGGGTTTGATGCCGAGCTCTTCATCGAGCGCGGCGGCGCATCGCTCGTACTGGCGCAGGGCCGCCGTCCTGTCCCCGGCGTTGTAGTAAAACTGCATCAACTGCCGGTGCGTGCGCTCGCGCGCGTGATCGTAGCGCAGGATTAAGGAGCCGTAGATTTGGCCCTTCTCGTAATCACGATGCGCCTCGCAGTAGCTCATCAGTTTGTCCAGTATCAGGAAGTAGATGTTCTGTAAGCGCTCGCGCTCGAACAAGCACCAGTCCTGATACCATCCCTCCAGCAGGTCGCCGCGATAAACCTGCACGGCCTTTTGCAGCGCTTCGACGAACGCCTCTGTCATGTTGCATCCCGTGACCCCTTGAGCGAGCGCGAACGCCTGCTCGAACTCGGCCACGTCGAGCCACATCTCCGCCTCGGCGTTGAGCTGCACCCACTCGTTCCCGATCACAAGCACGCCGCTCGCCGCGCCCGCCTTCGGCTCCAGCGCGCTTTGCAGATGCCACAAAGCCTGCCGCAGATATTTCTTGGATTTTTCCGTAGAGCTGTCGCCCCACAGCAAGGATGCCAGCATCTCGCGCGAGTGCGGACGGTTTCTGTAGACCAGTAGATAACTGAGCAACTCCTGCTCCTTGAGGGCGTGCACGTCCAGCTCTCTCTCCGAGCAGTGAGCGCAAAACTTTCCGAACAGTTGAAAAGATATTGCCGACATGAGGAACAACTCCTTTCAGGAGGAGTGCAAATCCATGAGAGACCGATGAGAGCGTGGGCGGGCGCAGACGACTGGCCCCTCGCCCATACGCCGCGCACGCTTCAACCTAACAATCGCACCGCTGCGACCCTAACTCTTGGCTTTAATACCTTACAGGTTCTTGCATAACTTTTTGCCAAACGGATTCAGGGCGAAAAGTTCCCCGACCACTGACGGTGCTGCTCCGAAAGATGACGACTGAGAAACTCCTGGCGGTCTTTTGTTTATTGATGAGCGCTGGTCAAAGGATACGACCGGACGCCTTCCGGGTGTGCCGCATGTGAGATGTCATCATGCACCATATGTAGCCCCTGTGCTTGGCAGGAAATGCCGTTTGAACTCCCTTATCGATTTTCAAACCCTAACTTGAAACCAGGCGAGCGCGTTTATGAGGAACAGATCAGTAAAGCGCTGGCGGAAACGTAGAAGGCTGAACGTCAACACGCAGGGACTTCGGCGTCCGGCGCGTATCGAATTCCAGACGTTCCCAACCCTGATACCTCCGTTGGAGGCTTCCCGTACCTCTTAGCCGGTGAGGCCCGAATTTATATACTTGCCCGCCGCTCTTGTCAACGAAAACAGAGCGGGCGTGCCGTCCACCGGCGCATCCCATCTCAACGGCCCGTATTTTGATTTTAGGAAGCCAGCTTGTATGATTTGCGCTTCCAAGGGGATTTGCGCCCACTTCAGTCGAATAATATCCCGTCATGAAGAAGCCCTTCCGGCGAGTCCATCGCAGAGTCCTATCTCACCTACTGCTCGTCTGCTGCGTGCTGACGATGACGCGTACACACGCGCTCTCCTCCACTGACACTGCTGCGGCGAAGAATACTCTCGGCGTGACGTTTGTGAACGTGGCGGCGAAGGCTGGCATCACGGCCAAGACGATCTACGGCGACGAGCACAGGAATAGATACCTGCTCGAAACCACGGGGAGCGGCGCGGCCTTTATCGATTACGACAACGACGGCTGGGAAGACATTTTTCTGGTCAACGGCACACGCCTCGATAACACTGTCAACGGCACTACTGCGCCGACCAATCACCTCTATCGCAATAACGGCGACCAGACGTTTACGGATGTGACCGCTCAGGCCGGGCTGACGCGTACGGGCTGGGGCCAGAGCGTGTGCGCCGGAGATTACGATTCGGACGGCGACACAGACCTCTTCATCAGCGCCTACGGCAAGAACGCGCTCTATCGCAACAACGGGCAGGGGACGTTTACGGAAGTCGCGGAAAAGGCCGGAGTCGCCAACAACCGCACGCGCTGGGCTTCGGGCAGCGCCTTTCTCGATTATGACCATGACGGGTTCCTAGACCTCTTCGTCGCCAGCTATATCGATCTAGACCTGAAATCAGCGCCGCTGCCTGAAACCGGGCCGTGCCTTTATAAAGGCTTGCTGGTGGCGTGCGGCCCGCCGGGTCTCGCGGGCGGCGTCAACACGCTCTATCACAATAACGGCGACGGCACGTTCGCGGACGTTTCGGACAAAAGCGGTATCACGAAGACGAACGGAACCTATAGCCTCGGCGTGCTCGTCGCGGACTTCGATAACGACAACTGGCCGGACATCTACGTCGCCAACGATTCATCGCCCGCCGCTCTTTATCACAACAACAGGAACGGGACTTTTACGGACACGGGCGTCGAAGCGGGCTGCGCTTTCAGCATCGACGGCAAGCCGCAGGCAGGCATGGGTGTCGCGGCGGGCGACTACGACCGCGACGGCTGGCTGGATATTTTCAAGACCAACTTCGCGGGCGATACTTCCTCGCTCTACCGCAACGTCGGCAAGGGCGTCTTCGATGACGTGACGTTTCCGTCCGGCGTCGGGGTCAATACGCGCTGGCTCGGCTGGGGCTGCGGCTTCATCGATGTCGATAACGACGGGTGGCTCGATCTCTTTCTGGTCAACGGGCACGTCTACCCGGAGGTCGAAAAGCTTACGACCGAGGCTGGCTACGCGCAGCGCAAGGTGCTCTATCGAAACTTGCAGAACGGGCGCTTCGCGGATGTCTCGGCGGAGGTCGGCGGGGCTGTCATCGAACGGACGCCCGCGCGCGGCTGCGCCTTCGGCGACTTCGACAACGATGGCCGTATGGACATTCTCATCAACCCCGTCAACGCCAGCCCCGAACTGCTTCATGCCGAATCCGTCAATCAAAACAACTGGATTAAGATCAAGGCGACGGGCACGAAATCCAATCGAGACGCGATCGGCGCGCGCATCAAATGCGTGACGGCGGACGCCGTCCAGATTGACGAAGTTCGCAGCGGCGGCAGCTACTATTCCCAGAACGACCTGAGAGTCCATTTCGGGCTCGGCAAAAATCAGAAGGTCAAGTCGATAGAGATACGCTGGCCGAGCGGGCAGGTGGACACGCTCAACGACGTGGCCGCCAATCGCCTGATCTTCGTCAAAGAAGGGGCCGGAATCACACGCACGGTCTCGTTCAATAAAAAGTAGATGCGTCATTCAGGCTCACATCATCCGTCCGTCCGGCTTGTCGCGGCACTGCTGCTTCTGTGTGTGACGGCCTATGCTCAAAAGCGCGCGCCCGCAGCCGAGCAGCATTACGAAAGGGGAGTCGCGCTTTTAGAGCGGCAGCAGATAGACGAAGCGATCAGGGAGCTAAGGCTTGCGACGGGGCTCAGCCCGAAGTCCGCCGACGCGCACAACGCGCTCGGCATCGCGCTGGCGAGAAAGGGCGACATTCGCGGCGCTCTCGAAGCCTTCGGCAAAGCGGTCGAGCTTGACCCGGCGCTCTATGAAGCCCAGCTAGGGCTCGGCGCAGCCTCGCAACAATCGGGCGATGTGGAGAAGGCCATAGCCGCCTTCAGGCAGGCCGTAAGGCTCAAGCCCGAAGAGGTCGAAGCGCGTCTTCTGCTCGGCGCGGCCCTGCAACAGAAGGGCGAGCTGGACGCGGCCATGTCGGAATTTCGCGAGGCCGTGCGCATTAAGCCTGACAACGCGTCGGCCCATTCCTATCTAGGCTACGCGCTCGGCGTCAAAGGCTCTTTGAAGGAGTCGATCGCGGAGTTTGAAGCGGCGGTCAACATCAAACCGGACTTCGCGGAGGCGCAGTATTACCTTGGCGCTGCCCGCTGGTTTGCGGGCGACACGCCTGGCGCTATCGCTGCGCTGACCGTAGCCGCACGCCTGATGCCCGATCACACCAACGCTCATTACTATTTGGGGCTGGCCCTCCAAAAGAGCGGCGACACGACCGCCGCCATCAACGAGCTTTCCTTAGCCGTCAAACTCTCGCCCGAGATGATCGAGTCTCGTCATGCTCTGGGGCAGGCGCTCGCACAGGATGAGAATCTGGACGGAGCGATCGAGGCTTTCCGCGAAGTCCTGCGGCTCAAGCCCGACTTCGTGCAGGCGCACAACGACCTCGGGCTGGCCTTAGTTCAGAAGCGCGACCCTGACGGGGCTATAAGTGAATTCAATGCGGCTCTCAGGCTCGAACCCAATAACCAGGTGGCCCATCACAATCTCGGCATGGCGCTGATTCAAAAGGGCGATTACGCGGCGGCCGTCCTGCAATACAGAAAGCTTCTAGCGCTTGCGCCGGACGACGCCGAAGCCCACTACAATCTCGCGCTGGCGCTCAAACAGAAAGACGCGCTCGACGAAGCCGTGCTGGAACTGAAAAGGGCCGTCGCCCTGCAACCCGGCCTGCCCGAAGCGCACTACACCCTCGGCGTCATCCTCTTACAACAATCGAAGCTCGACGAAGCGGCGGCGAGCTTCAAGGCCGCGATTCAAGCGAAGCGTGATTACCCCGAAGCACACTATGCTCTCGGCACTGTCTTGCAGCAGCAGGGCAAACCCGACGAAGCGATCGCCGCCTTCCGCGAGGCGCTGCGCTACGCGCCCGACGCGCCCGAGATTCACAACACGCTCGGCACAACGCTCAGGCAAAAAGGAAACCTCGACGCCGCCCGCGTAGAGTTTCAGGAAGCGGCCCGTCTCAACAAGATCAAATCAAACATACAGGCCGCCACGTTCGCCACCAACACCGGCCTCGCCCGGTTGAAAGAAGGAAACCTCGACGCCGCCATCGAAAGATTCCAGGCCGCCATCCAACTCGACCCCAGAAGCGCACAGGCATACTACAACCTCGCCAAAGCCCTCCAACAGAAAGGCCAAACCGACGCCGCCCGCACCGCGTACCAGAAAGCCAAAGACCTTGACCCGCACCTAAAGCCGCTTCAATAGAGACCCGAAGCAGGTCTCAGCCAAGGATAAACAGCGAATCACCAGCCCCCGAAGGGGGCGCATAGAATGTAGCCCACGGCGCAAGCCGTGGGTACAGGTTAAGAAGAAATGAGCAAGCCCCGGAGGGGCGTAAGAAACTCAACTCGCATTTCTTACGCCCCTCCGGGGCTCTCTCTTTATGGGTTGCCATAATCCCACGGCTTGCGCCGTGGGCTACACTCTGCGCGCCCCCTTCGGGGGCTTTTACCACGTAGTGCACCAATTATAGTTTGCTACAGAACCTGTCAGTGGAAGGGCCAAAGCTCTACTTCATCATGACGCCAAAGCCTTCCTTAATTCTCACCACCTGATTGACCATTACGTCTTTGATCGTTTCCGTGTTGCCGCCGGGCCAGCGTATCTCTATGAGGTCTGCTTTGCGGCTTGGGCCCATGCCGAAGTGCAGGCGTTGATCGTTGTGGGAGTAGTAGCTGGATTGGCTTGTGACTTCCTGCGTTTGCACGCGCGAGCCGACTGTGAGCTTGACGCGAGCGCCGATGGCGCTGCGGTTGGATTTCGTGCCCGTTAGTTTAAGCTCGATCCAGTTGTTGGGCCCACGGCGGCCCGTGTCGTTGTAGTCATTGCGCAGCAGCGAGGGCGGCTCGTTCATGTTCATGACGAGGATGTCCGTATCGCCGTCGTTATCGAAGTCTCCGAAGGCACAGCCGCGACTCGATTTCGGGGACAGGATGCCCGCGCCCGCCTGTGCGCTGACATCTTTAAAGCGACCGTTGCCGAGATTTTGATAGACGAGGCGCGGGCTTCGATGCGGGTATTCTTTGAAGAGCCTTTCGACTTCGGGGTAGACGTTGCCGGTCGCGATCATGATGTCTGGCCAGCCGTCGTTGTCGAAGTCTGCGAAGCCCGTACCCCATTCCACATAGCGCGTGTGCTCGAAGCCAGCGGCTCTCGAAGCATCCTCGAAGAAGCCGCGCCCGCTGTTGCGGTAAAGCGCCGGAAGGTCATCGGAAAAATGGGTTTTGAAAATGTCCATGAGGGCATCGCCGTTGTAATCGCCGACGGCGACGCCCATGCCTGCCTGCGCGTTGCCGTCCTCGTTGTAGGCGCATCCGGCTTCGAGCGCGACATCGGTGAACGTGCCGTCCGTGTTGTTGCGATAGAGCGTGCTCGCCGTCGTGTCGCAGGCGACGTAGATGTCCGTCCATCCGTCCGAGTTGAAATCCGTGGTGGTCGCCGTCATCGAATAGCGGCCACGCACACGGGCCACGCCCGAGGCTTCCGAGACATCCGCGAACGTGCCGTCGCCGTTATTGTGATAGAGCAGGTTCGTGTCCGTCGGCAGCCCCTTGGGCCCACAGTTGACGGGGACGCCCTTCCATGTACAGTTCGCGCCCTTGCCCGGTTCGGGCGCAGAGGCCAGGTCAAACTTCAGATAGTTGGCGACGAAGAGGTCTAGCCGTCCATCGCGGTCGTAGTCCACGAAAGTGCAGCCCGAGCCCCAGCGCGTGCCGGTGCTTGCGAGCCCGGCCCTGCGCGTTACGTCCGTAAAAGTTGCGTCGCCGTTATTGTGATAGAGAACGTTTTGGCCCCAGTAGGTGATGAAGAGGTCTTCAAAGCCGTCGTTGTCGTAATCGCCGACGCAAACCGCAGAAGCCCAGCCTTCGCGTCGAAGCCCGGCTCTCTGCGTGACATCCGAGAATGTGCCGTTGCGGTTGTTGCGGTAGAGCCTGTTGGTCGGCTCCTTCCCGCGCGGGAAACCTTCGAGGCGCGTTCCATTGAGCAGCAACACGTCCATCCACCCGTCCGCGTCGTAATCGAAGAAGGCGACGCCGCAACCGTTGGTCTCGATGATGTATCTCTTCTGCTCTACGCCGCCGTAAATGGTCGGCTCGGTCAACCCCGCGCGCGCTGCCACGTCAACGAAGGTCACGGGAAAATCGTTTGCCGCATTCTTCTCATTAAGCGTCGCCGTCGCTCCGGCGGGTCGCTGCGCGCGGGTTGGGCCAATAGCGAAGAGCAGTAGAAGAGCAAGGATGAAGGCGGAAGGATGAAGGATGAAGTAAAAGCTATTATGACAGGGAAGCATTCTTTTCAGTATTTCTTTCATCCTTCATCCTTCCGCCTTCATCCTTGCTTTCATTGTTCTTTATCGGCGCTGGTGCGTAGCTTCTCGGCAAGCTCGAACTCTTTTCGGGCGTCGTCGGCCCGGGCGGCTTGCTGTAAGACTTGTGCGAGAAGATGATGGGCCGAAAAGTTGTTGGGATCCATCTGCGCGGCGCGGCGCAGGACGGATTCCGCGTTCACAAGGTCGCTCTTCTTCAAGTAGACCTTTCCGAGCACGATATATGGGCCGCTGAAGAAGGGATTGAGCCAGATGGATTTCTGTAGCGGGATAATGGCGTCGTCCCATTTGAGCTGGCGCGTGTAAGCCTCGCCGAGCCTGTAGTAGGCCATGCCGAAGGCCGGGTTGAGCGCGATCTCTTTTTGCAGAAGCTCTATGCCCCGGTCGATCTGAGCGTGGTAGATAGCCATCTCGCCCAGAAGGAAATTGGCCTGCGGAAGCTTCGGGTCAAGCTCAAGGGCTTTCTCCAACTCCTTCTCGGCCAGTTCTTCAAACTGCTGGCGTACCATCATCTGCGCGTTGATGAGATGAGCGGAGGCAGAGGCCGCCGGGACATTGAACATGCGCGCAAACGTCTCGCGCGATTTGTCCGGGTTGCGTGTCTGAATATAGCTGATGCCGAGAGCGTATGTGATCTCGGTGTTGACGGGGGGCCAGCGGACGAGTTGTTCAAAATACGGAAGGGCCTCCGTGATGTGGCCCAGCAGGTAATGCGAGAGCCCGAGCATTTTCACCCCGTCCCTGTACGAGGGCGTGTTCGCGGGCATCTGGCGGACGGCCGGGGAAAGCTGTTCGATGGCGCGCTGGTAATCGTTTTTCAGATAGTAGGCCGTGCCCAGTAGATGTTTGACCTGCACGTCGCTGGGCCTTGCGACGGCTGCTGCGCTCAGCAACTCTATCGCCTGGTCGGTGTGCCCGGTATTCAAGAGAGCCTGCGCGCGGTTGATGATCGAGGACTCGTCCGGCGGTTGCGCCGTGTTGGCTGGCTGTTGAACTGCCGCCGCGCCGCGCGCCCGCTGCCCTTGAGCGTTGATGGCACAGAGCATGCCTGCAAGGAAGATGAATAGTAACTGCTCGAAAGATATTTTTATCATGCGAGACCGGCTGCGTTTTAGAAGAGCCGTACAGGTCTTCGGGTAAGAGATTTTCCGCAAACGGGAAAGGCTGCGAAGCCCAATCATATAACAATCGCCGGAGAGAGAGCCACCTCCTTGGCCTCTGCTCCGCACGGCTTCAAGGCATCCGCCGCGTATCGCCCGGAGAAGATTCGAGGGCTTGAGCGGTGTACGAAATTTTGGATGAAAATACTGAATTTTGGATTGTCGTTAAGCGCAGCGGTGTGCTAATAATAGGCGCATGTTGACCGGGGCTGGCGATCTACCTTCCGGCTCCGGCTTGCGATTCCCGGCTTTTCACCCTCTGGCATTATTCGCTCAATCATAAAGACCAGAGGTTTCGTCTACTAATCTCGGGCTTGCGGTCTCATAGCTTCTACTCAAGGCGAGACGCACTGATTCAAGCGCAGTCGTTGAAACGGACAAGCGGGGATTAACGGTTCGAGCTTTACCACCCGGCAGACTTTCGAGCGGGCGTGCCACTACTCTCGGGCGGCCTTTGCTCAGGATATATCCAACCAGTTCGTTACAATTTGTAAGGAGACTCACCCATGCTGAGAAGCAAACTTTCCATGCTCCTGCTCAGTCTTCTCTTCCTTTCCGCACTCTCGATGGAAGCGCGAGCGCAAGCTGTGTACGGCAGCATCGCGGGGACTGTCTCCGATGCCCAGGGTGCTGTCGTGCCGGACGCGACCGTCACCATCACGAGCGTCGAACGCAACACCTCCGACACGGTTCAGACGAACGAGTCCGGCCTCTACGTCAAGGACAGGTTGCTTCCCGGCAGATACCGTGTGACCATCGAAAAGGCCGGATTCAAGAAGGGCGAGATTACGGAAGTGGTCGTTAATCTAGACCGCCAGACGGAGGCCAACCTGTCGCTGACGACCGGAGAGGTCACGGAGACCGTCACGGTCGCGGGCGTCGAAGGCATCGAGCTCAAGACCGACCGCGCCGACGTGGCGACGACCTTCGAGAGCAGGCAAGTGACGGACTTGCCGATTCTTGATCGTAACTTTACCAAGCTCATTCTGCTCACGCCCGGCGCGACGCAGCAGCAATGGAGCCACGCGGCGAGCGAGAACCCGCAAGGCTCGACGCAGACGCTCGTCAACGGCCAGACCTTCGCCGGTACAGGCTATCAACTGGACGGCACTGACAACCGCGACCCGATCCTCGGCATCATCGTCATCAACCCCAACTTCGAGGCCATCGGCGAGACGAAGATCACCTCGCAGAACTACGACGCGGAGTTCGGGCAGGCGATCGCCGGTGTCGCATCTGTTCAGACCAAGTCGGGCACGGATGAGTTTCACGGCAGCCTCTTCGAGTTCCGGCAGAACGACGTGTTCCAGGCGCGCAACCCGTTCGCCCAGTCTCAACCCGATGCCGTCACAGGGAAGCTCATTCCCGACACGCTCAAGAACCAGTTCGGCGGCTCTATCGGCGGGCCGATCGTGCGCGGCAAGGCTTTCTTCTTCGGCGACTACCAGGGAACGCGCAGCAAGGTCGGCGGCTCTCGTCGCGTGACCGTGCCGACGCTGCTGGCGCGCAGCGGCAACCTCAGCGAATATCTTCCGCGCCAAATCTTCGACCCGATCACCGGCCTTCCGTTTCCCGGCAACATCATTCCGGCTGCCGGTGGGGCGGGCTGCGGGGTGACGCGCAGTTGTTTGTCGCAGCAGGCCCTCAACGTCCTGAGCTTGATTCCGGCCCCGAGCCTGCCCGGCACGGTTAATAACCTGACCGCATCCGGCAGCGAGCTTTTCGACAACGACACCTTCGACGTGCGCATCGACGACAGGGCCACGGAATCCATCAATATCTTCGGGCGCTACAGCTATGCCAATTACACACGCAACGGCCCGAGCGTCTTCGGCGCAGGGGGCGGGCGTGAACTGGTGACCTTGGGCGGCTCGTCCAAAGTACGCAACCAGAGCCTCGCGCTAGGGTTCGATTACACCTTGAATCAGACGACCGTGCTCGACATGCGCTTTGGCTGGTTCAAGTACAAAGTGAACGTGCTGCCGGTGGATTTCGGCGAGACCACTTCGACGGGCGCGGGCATTCCCGGCGTGAATCTGGATGAGTTCAGCTCCGGCCTTTCGGAGTTTGAGATTCAGGGGCCGGGCGATCTGGCCTTCAACGCAGGCTCAGGCTTAAACACCAATCGTTGCAACTGCCCGCTCGACGAGGATGAGAGCCAGTATCAGGTGGTCGCCAATCTCTCGAAGCTGTGGGGCAATCATAGTTTGAAATTCGGCATTGACGTGCGCCGCGCAACCAACCTGCGCGTCCCGAGCGACGAGCATCGCTCAGGACACTTCACCTTCAGCCCCAACCGTACGGCCAGCGGTGGTGTCGGCGGTATCGGTCTGGCAACTTTCCTGATCGGCGACGTGACCTCTTTCTCTCGTTACATCAGCACGGCGACGGATGCCGGCGAGCGGCAGTGGCGTCATTTCTATTACGGGCAGGATACCTGGCGCGTGACGCCTAAGCTGACGATCGCCTACGGGCTGCGCCTTGATGTCATCAATCCGCAGGCCGCGAGCGGGCCGGGCAAAGCGGGCTTCCCAGACCTGGAGACGGGCGAGATTCTTGTGGCCGGAGTGGGCGATGTGCCGCTCAATGGCGGCGTCGAGAACAGCCTGAATTGGGCCCCGCGTTTGGGTATCACTTATCAGCTCACTCCGAAGACCGTCATTCGCATGGGCTACGGTCGCAGCTACGACATAGGCGTCTTCGGTTCCGTCTTCGGCCATACGGTGACACAGAACATACCCGTGCTGGCCACGCAGCAGTTGTCCGGCAGCAATGGTCAGGTCGCCGTCTTCACGCTCGGGCAGGGGCCACCGGCCTTCAACGAGTTCTTCGGTCTGAGCGCGCCTCCGAATGCGGGCGGCGTGCCGCTCAATGCGCTGCCCGCCAGCGGTCACTTCTTCCTGCCCAACGGAGTCCGCCCGCGTGCCGTAAGATTCAAACAGACCCTCCCGTCGGTTGATGCCTGGAACGTCACCGTGCAGCACCAGTTGACCAACTCCACCTCGCTTGAGGTGGCCTACGTCGGCAACAAGGGCACGCACATGTTCGCCGGTAATAACCCGGACGAGAATATCAATCAACCCAGCATCACGGGCTTCGGCGTGCTCACGCGCGACCAGCGCAAGCCCTTCTTCCAGCGCTTCGGCTGGACGCAGGATGTCTTGCTCTACTGCAATTGCTCGGATAACCATTACGATTCGCTGCAAGTCAAGCTGACCAAGCGTTTCAGCGACGGTTATTCGCTGCTTACTCATTACACTTTGCAGCGGGCGCGCGACTACAACGATGATCGCTTCATTCCGGGGATTGATGCCAGTTATGCGTACGGGCCGGAGGATTTCATAAGGACGCATAATTTCGTGTTGTCGCAGGTGGCCGAGCTGCCGTTCGGACGCGGCAAGCGGTTCTTCACAAATGCCGGAAGGGGACTCGACTACCTTGTCGGCGGATGGCAGGTTAATTCCAATACCATCATTCAGAGCGGTCTGCCCTTCAACGTCCGCTACGACAATGGCGGCGTCATCGACGTTGGGGACAATCGCCCCAACATCAATGGACAGCCTCGTATCATCGGGTCGCGCGATCAGTGGTTCGACCCGACTACCTTCTCCACTCCGGCGGTCGGCACGTTGGGCAATCTACCGAGAAATGCCCTGCGCGGGCCGAATTACTGGAGGACGGATGCCTCACTGTTCAAGAAATTCCGTTTCGGCGAAACAAAGGAGCTGGAGTTCCGCCTCGAAGCGGTGAATCTGTTCAATCATGTGAACCTTGAAAATCCCGACAGCAACATCGGTAATCCTGCGAGCCCGAACTCCAACGCGGGCAAGATCACTTCGACCGCGTTCTTCGGCAATGATCTGCAACGCAACTTACAATTCGGTCTCAAGTTCAAGTTCTAAAGACACCGAATTGACGACAAGAAAGGGAGAAGCACAAACGTGCTTCTCCCTTTTTAAGTTGGCTCGATATGTAGCGGCCGAGCGCGGCTGAGTGTGACGACAGGTCAGCACCGCCTGCTTATTTGATATTAGACCATGCCTTCAGCGCCGTAAGGGTTATCGATGGCGAACAGCCACGTCCCGTCTGCCTGACGGCGAACCACGTCGGACGTATGACCTTGCAGCTCGATTGTATTTCCATCCGGGCCCGTCCCTTTGATGAACCACCTGGCGTAGAGCAGGGCCAAATCGCCCGTCCTGATTGCCTTCGCGGGCTGCATCCCGAACTCTCCCTTCAAGGCCAGAAACGCTCCGAGCGCGCTCCGTATGGCTTCGAGGCCCTGCACGGTTTGTCCCGGTTGCGGCATAAAGGCGGCGTTCGCTTCATAGAGCGAGATGAGTCCGTCCATGTCTCCGGCGGCGAAGTATTCGGTAAACTGTGAGTGGACTTCTTCGGGTGTCTTTGCTGGCATAAGATTTTCCTCCCGTTTTAACTGTCTCAGAGAGCATTTCTTCAAGAGCTTGAACGCGAGGGCCATCTAACTGCTATCTACGGCACGCGCACGCCATCCAGATTCAGCACGCTCGCCCTTTTTCTTTCCGGGAGCCGGGCATACATGTCCGTGAAGGCCGCGTTAGTCCAACCAAACCCGATCACATTGTAGTCGTAACCGAACTTTATCCCGCCGCTGATCTCGGATTCGCGCCGCGCCACGTCGTATTTCTCCACGATCGTATTGTGCTGGATGAACTCCTTGAGCACCGTCGAAAGAAAGTTGGCGGTGATGCGGTCGGCCTCTTCCGTGTAGCCGTAGCGGCGCAAGCCCTCCACCGCGATCATCTGCATCGGAGCCCAGCCGAAGGGCGCGTCCCACTGATTGCCGCTCGCGTTGGTGCTCGTCTGCAACCCTCCCGCCCGCTCAAAGAGATGAAGATTAGAGACGAGACGAGCCGCCTGCCTGCGGTCTGCGATGCCGACCCACAGTGGATAAAAGGTCGTCACGAACGGGTAGCGACGCACGCCGCCTTTGGCGAAGTTGTAATCGTAGTAGAGCCCATCCTTTTCATCCCACATCAAACGATTGACGCTCCTGCGCCGGGCTTCGGCACGCGCGAGCCACACGCGCGCCTGTCTCGCGCGCCCAGTCATTCTCATGATCTCCGCCGCGTCCGTCTCCATCAGGTAGAGCAGGGAATTCAGGCACACCGGGTCGTAGTGGATGATGTCTATATTGAACGGGCCGAAACGGTTCGACGGGTCAAAGCCTGACTCGCGCATCGAGCGGTCGCCCTTATAAAAGAGCGGGGTCAACTCGTCTTTCTTCCTGTCATAGTATTGACCGACATCGTAATCCGTGAACGTCTGCGTGCGATAATATTCCCTGACCCTGTCGTAATGAGTGCGGCCCTGCGCGTCCTTTTCGTCGGATAAAACTTCCGGCGCGGGCCCTTCGCCCAGGTCGTAGTAGCGCGACAGTCCAGTCTCACGCGTCAGGTGCGGCTCGCTCGTCCAGAAGCGGTAATACTTCTCTATCGCCGGGAGCGTGCTCATGAGCCACTTGCGGTCGCGCGTTTGCCTGTAGACGTTGAGAATCATCTGCGTCAAAAACGGAGGCTGCGAGCGGGTCAGATAGTAAGTCCGGTTGGCGTTCAGTATCCTTCCGTAGTTCTCGATCTCGTATAAGAAATTGTCGACGGTGTTGCGCGCCAGTTCCGTCTCGCCGTCGCGCACGAGCCCGACCTGTATGAAATAGCTGTCCCAGCCGTACATCTCGTTAAAGCGCCCGCCGGGCACGACGTAAGGAAAGGGCAGGTAGAGCAGCCCCTGCTCGCGCACCGCGCGCGCGTCACGCGGCAGTTGAATCAATTCTATCTGCGCGAAATCCTCCGGCTTCATCTGCGCGCGCAGGCTCTCGCGTATGCGCGCCAGGTTCTCGCCGCTGGGGACATAGACGGGCCAGTGATTGCCCGCGACGGTGTGAAACTTCGGATCGACGGCGGCATGAGCAAGCTGCGCGTTCGAGCGTGTCAGCGTATGCCAGCTCTGCCTGATATACTTTTGAATGTCCCGAAGCTGCTGCGGGCTCGCCCTGTCAACCGCAAGCTCCGTCGAGGCCGCAGGAGAAAGCGCCAGAAATAGAATTATCAAAAAGAGAAAATACTTCATCACGCGCGCTGTCCCTTTCATATCCTCATCTCCTTAGGCACTAGGGCCGGTTGATTGCTGAAGTCGCCTCTTTGCACGTTCGAGAGCCGACGCCTTATCTGATTGCTTCCATCACGACCGCTTCATAAGGCGCGAGAGTTACCGCGCCCTCGATCGTGCGCTCCTGCATTTGCAGATTACTCAACACCTGACGCAGACGCACGGCTTCGCCTATGTTCAGCTCGCGCGTCTCGCCGGACATGTTGAGCGCGACGATCATCGTCTGCGAGGGACTGCGACGGCGGTAGGCGAAGATGTGCGGGTCATTGCCGATTGATGCGTAGTCGCCGTCCAGCAGCGCCGGGCTGCGTCGGCGCAGGGCCAATGCGCGCTTGTAAAAGTTGAGAATCGAATTCGGGTCGGCGGAAGCTCGTTCGACGCTTCGCTCGGTCGCGCCCCCTGGAAGCTTGAGCCAGGGCGTGCCGGTCGTGAATCCGGCGTTGGGCCCACTCGTCCACTGCATCGGCCTGCGCTGAGCATCGCGCCCCTTGTAGCCGGGCCAGTATCTTTTGCCGACAGGGTCGCGCACCTCTTCCAGTGTTTCGGGCTCGACGGACTCCATCCCGATCTCTTCGCCGTAGTAGAAGAAGGGCGAGCCGCGCAACGTCATCAGCATCAGCGCGACGAGCTTGGCGATCTCTTCGTTGTGCGTCCCATCGCCGAAGCGTGTATAGGCGCGCCGCAGATCGTCGTGATTGCTGAGCACGTAGGTCGTCGGGCGACCCCCGAGTGCGCGTTCGGACTTTTCCACGACGGCGCGAAAGCCCGCCGCGTCCAGCGTCTTGACCTCTGTCGAGAAGAAGAAATTAAACGGCAGGTGAATCTCATCATTGTTCGGGCCGTAATAGGGCATCAGTTGTTGTATGGTCGGAACCCAGATTTCGCCGATCAGAACGCGATCGCCCGCGTAGCCGTTTGTCATGCGGCGAAAACGGCGCAGCACGTTATGACCTTCGGGCAAGTCTCGATTGTATTTCAGCTCCTGCTCGTGCTCGGTCGTGCTGCCTGCGCGCAGTTGCGGCAGGACGGGATTATCCCTGAGCTTCGGGTCTTCAAAGAGCCAGTTGATTACGTCCAGCCGGAAACCGTCCACGCCGCGATCGAGCCAGAAGCGTATGGACTTGAACATGGCCTGCTCCACTTTCGGATTGCGCCAGTTCAGATCGGGCTGCTGCGGGTAGAAGAAGTGATAGTAATATTGTCCTGTCTTTTCATCGAAAGTCCAGGCCGTTGGCCCAAAGCCGGAGTACCAGTTGTTGGGCGGGCCGCCGCCCGGTTTGGGGTCGCGCCAGATGTACCAGTCGCGAAAGGGATTCTTGCGCGAGGAGCGCGAGGCGCGGAAGAACCTGTGCTGGTCTGAGGTGTGATTGAACACCATGTCCATGATGATGCGGATGTTGCGCTTGTGCGCTTCATGCACTAAGCGGTCTGCGTCGGCGAGCGTGCCGAACTGCGCGTCAACCTGTTCGTAATCGCTCACGTCGTAACCGAAATCAACCTGCGGCGAAGGGTAAAAGGGAGTAATCCAGAGCGCGTCGACGCCGAGGTCGGCGAGGTAATCGAGGCGCGAAGTGATGCCGTTGAGGTCGCCTATGCCGTCGCCGTTGGTGTCCATAAAGCTGCGCGGGTAGATTTCATAAAAGACCGCATGCTTCCACCAGGCCGCCTCCGCTGTAGACGCGCCGGGCTTCCGTTGTGCTAGAGGTCTGCGCGCACGCCTGCTTCTGCCCTGGGCCATTGTTCCGGCCACATCGCCGAGCGATAGCAGCACGCAGGCGAGTATGAGAGGAACGATAAAGCGGCGATGAAAATTGCTGCAAGGATTGCTGCGATTATTGCTGCCTCCAATTCCGTTCACCCGCTTCACCTCCTGACGGGAGCCTCGTGAATCATCTTCTACGTCGTCGCCCGGCTGGCGTGCGATCAAGTGGGATGACTAATTCGCGCCGGGCGTAAGCGTTGGGCGTGCCTTCAAACGAGACGGCCAGCTTCGGGTCGGAGCCGCTCTCCGCTTCGATCGTCACGCCGCTGGCCTGCCCGAGCCTGTATGGAGTGCGCGCGCGAAACTCGTAGGTGCGCCCGCCCAAACCTTCGAGCAGAAGGCGTAGCGCGTCCGTCGTGGCGCGCACGCGTAAGATGCGAAGTCCCTCGCTCTGCGCGCCGGGCTTGAGATTCTCCGGCACGAGATAAACGTCCGTGCCTTCCGTATAAGTGAAGACGGCCTCGACGCTTGGGCCCGTGGCTTCGAGGTTGACTTCGGCGCGCTGCACATCACCGTTGCTCTTGAGCTCGAACGGTGTCGCGCGTCCCTGAACCGTCACGCCCGTCACTTTCGCATCGAGCGGGAAAGCGGGCGCAAGTACAAAGCGCTCGGCTCTTTGCGATTGAGCGGGAGCGGAAGCCGCGTCTCTTTGCGTGAGGGTGATAGTCAGGCGGCCCGCGCCCCGAACGAGTTTCAAATCGTAGCGGGCCTGCCCCGAGGCGACGTTTCGCGCTTCGACCGTGTCCCAGTTCGCCGGTAGCTGCGGCGCGAACCGTAGCTCTTTGCCGCCAGCGCCGATCTCTATCCCGAGCAATCCGCGCAGGGCAGGCGTGACGACCATCGCCTCAGACCAGACCTGATGATGAGACGAGCGGCCGAAGGGCGCGTTGAAATCGCCGGACAATAGCTCCGTCACATAACCGAGCGCGCCCGTGTAAGAGAGCAGGGCGTTGGCCATCAGCGCGTGATAGCCGACATGCGGGCGTCCGTAACTGTAAGCGCCCATACTGGCCCAGCCCGTAAAGAGCGGCCACACAGAGCCGTAGTGATAAGAGAGCGGGTCATAGAGCTTGCTCTCGCCAGAGATGATGCGCGCGCCCCAGTCCGTCTCTATCCGCGCGCTGCCGAGATGATCTATCTGAGTTTGCGCGCGCTCGTCCAGCATCGTGCGCCACCAGAGGGGGACTGCCGGGAGCACAGTGTCTTCGTCAATGAGCCGTGCACGGCTTAACTCTTCCATGCGCTTCTGTCGCACAGCGCGGTTGGGCCCAGGCTCGGCCTCCGGCGTTTCATCTGCGGGCAGTCGCGTCGAGAAGGCATAAAAGCCACGCTGCTCCAGCCAGTAGGTCTGCTCCATCGCGGCGCGCGTTCTTTCGGCGGCGGCGCGTGCGCTTTCTGCCGTCGCCGTCTCCTTCAAAGCTTCCGCCAGTTGGGCCAGGCTTCTTGAAGCCTCAATCCAGAGACCCTGCATGTAAATCTCTTCGTGGGCCGGGCGCAGCGGCCCGCCTTCGACCCAGCCGTGTCCGAACTTCGTATTCTCGATCAGTTGGTTGGAGTCCGTGTCGGTCGCCTGCGTAAAGCCGTAAGCCTTCTTGATCGAATCCCAGTTCGCTTTGAGGAATTCCGTGTCGCCGGTCGTGCGCCAGTAGTCCGCGTGGGCTATGACGTAAAGCGGCGTGGCGTCGGCGCTGGCCCAGGGGTACTCGTAATCCGTGAACCAGGGAATAAGCGAGGCGCTCTGCGAAATCTCGTGCGGGATTTTGCCGTCGGCGCGCTGGAACTTCTTTAAGAATTCGAGCGCCGTCCGCGTCGAGCGAAAATCGCCGTAAGAGTTGAGCGCCAGCGCCGTCCACATCGCGTCGCGGCCGAAGTACCAGGCGAAGCCGGGGCGCTCGCTCTCGCCCGAAGTGCGAAAGCCTGCCAGCAGACCCGTGCCGAGAAAAGGATTGGTCGCGATGCCTTTGTCAACGCCGACCTTGGCCCAACTGAAGGCCGTGTTGAGTCGCTCGTCCGGCGTCAGGATGTTCGTCGTCTCGTTTTGCAGGCGCTCGTAATAGGCGACGTTCTGTTCATAGAGAGACTGGACGGACGAGAGCAGCCGGTCATAAGTCTCTTTCGCACGCTCGCGGCCCTCGACGCTTCCGGCGATGATGATGGGAATAAAGCTCGTCTTCAACTCTGCGGGTGAAGTCTCGATCGTAAATCTGGAAGGGACATCGCGCGGCTCTTCCTGGTAAGGCATGACGGAGGTGTCGCGCCCGTTGGGCGAGCCGATGACGCCGACAAAACGTTTGGACTCTTCCGTGAGGTAGTAAACGTGCTGCTTTTCGTCCCAACCGATATTGCCCGTCATCAATCCGGCGGGCCAGGAGAGGCTCAGCTTTGGCCGGAACGAAACGCCTATCGTCATCGGCAGGACGCTTTTGACATCGAGCAGCATGATCAGGCCCGCTTCGTCTACAGGCGCAAAGATGATCTGGCGCACGGTGAAGGCGGCGTGCGAATAGGTGAAGGTGGTCGCTTCGGGGCGGACGTTGATGTGGACGGCCATGTCCGAGGCGCGAAACTCCAGCGGGTAGCCCTCGATGCGAAATGAAAGCTCGAAGTCGTCGAGCAGCTTCATCGGGTAGACCCAGGCTTCGAGCGGGCGGTGCTCGTAACCGAAGACGGCAGACCTGTGGCCCACGACATCGAAGAAGCTGCCCGCCTGCGTGCGCCGCTCAAGCTCAAGGCCGCTCTTGCGTAGAGAGAATTTTGGCGTCCGCGTGGGTGTCATCTGAGCGTGCGCGACTGCTGAAAAGAGAATGTACGAGAGAACCAGAACGCAGAAGGTGAGTCCAAAGAAGAGCCGACGGGTCTTCACTCTATTCCTCCCTCAAGACGAAAGCGCCGCCGGCTTTGACCGGTCAAAGCCCGCACAGCACAAATGCGAGAGCAGTTTTTAAATGCCTCCGAGGGGGCAGGCAAACTGTTATTTTCGGGTAAGGCTTGCCGAGAGGCGCGTCCGTCAACTGTTGTTGCTTCAATAATCAACGCCACTTGTATTACTTTCATCGCACGCGCGTCAATAGTTTTTGAAAACTTTTCGGCTCCGTGCCCGCCGTTAGCATACAATGCGCAGCGCGGGACAGGATGAATTCCAGAGAGAGTATGACGGAAGCGAGCGAGCGCGTGGTGGCGACTAAGACTACTACAGCGGCGGCCCCTAAGCTGGCGCGCCAGTTGGGGCTGTTCGATGCGACGATGATCGTGATGGGCGGGATCATCGGTTCGGGCATATTCATCAATCCTTACGTCGTCGCGCGGCAGGTTCATACGCCGACGCTTATCCTTTGCGCCTGGCTCGCGGGCGGCCTGATCGCGCTCGCGGGGGCTTTCATTTACGCGGAGCTTGCCGACAGACACCCGGATGTCGGTGGGCAGTACGCGTACTTGCGCGAGGCTTATCATCCGTCGGTCGCTTTCATCTACGGCTGGGCCTTGCTGCTCGTGACGCAGACGGGCGGGATGGCGGCGGTCGCCGTCACCTTCGCGCGTTATTTCCTCGAACTGACGCACGCTCCTCTCTCCGACGCGTGGGTGGCGGCGCTCGCGCTCGGCCTGCTGACGCTCATCAACTGCTTCGGGGTGCGCGCCGGAAGCAGCGTGCAGAGCGGACTGATGGTGTTGAAGATTCTGGCGATAGCGATGCTCATCCTGTGCGGGCTCTTTTTTGTCGCCGCGCCGCACGCCGCGCTTGGGCCCACTCTTGATCGCCCTCCCTCTTTGAGCCTCCTGACGGCAATGGGCGCGGCGATGACGCCCGTCATGTTCGCCTACGGCGGATGGCAGACGGCCAGTTTTATCTCGGGCGAGCTGCGCGCGCCGCGCCGCGACCTTGCGCGCGGGCTTCTCATAGGCGTCAGCGGCGTCATCCTGCTCTACATGGCCGTCAACTTCGCTTACCTCTACGTGCTCGGCCCCGAAGGCTTAGCCGCGACGACGACACCGGCTTCGGCTGTGATGCGACTGGCCTTCGGCGCACGCGGAGCGACGTTGATCGCTATGGGCATCGCCATTTCGACGCTGGGATTCCTGAGCCAGGGAATGCTGACTGCGCCGAGGGTCTATTTCGCCATGGCCGCAGACGGCCTGTTCTTCAAGAGCGTGGCGTGGCTCGACCCGCGCACGCATGTCCCCGTGCTGGCAATCGCGCTACAAGGACTGCTCGCCATCGTCATCGCGCTCTCGGGCAAGTACGAGCAGATACTCAACTACGTGGTCTCGGTTGATTTTATCTGGTTCGGTCTGACGGCGGCCTCGCTCTTTATCTTCCGCCGACGCGCACAATTGCCGCGCCCGCTCGAAAGCGAAAGCGATGCTGCCTCACACGCAGACGCGCCCGAGGCCGGAGCAGCAGAGGGACATGCGCGTGTGCCCGGCCATCCCTTGACGACGGCCCTTTTCGTCGCGGCGTGCGCGCTCATAGTGTTTGTCACCGTCTACAAATATCCGGCCAACAGCGGGGTAGGGATGCTGATCGTGGCGGGCGGAATTCCCGTCTACTTTTTCTGGCGTTGGTGGAGGCGTGAATGATCGAACGGGCAGAGCGCGTGATGAGTTCCGAGTACATGCACTGGGCCAAGACCCGCGCCGCCGCGCGCTTTAATCTGGCGTCGAGCGGGCTCAAGCCTTATCCGCTGGCAGAGCTTGCGGTGAAGCTCGAAGACCTTGAATTGAGCGGGCCGAGCTTCTACGGTTACGAGCCGCTACAGAAGGCGCTGGCCGCGAAGTGCGGCGCGCCCGTGGAGAGCGTCGTCGCCGCGACCGGCACGTCGATGGCGAATCATCTGGTGATGGCGGCCCTCATCAAACCCGGCGACGAAGTGCTCATAGAGCATCCGACCTACGAGCTGCTCATCGCGCTGGCGAAATACCTGGGCGCAGAGGTCGTCAGATTCACACGCCCGCGCGAGCAGGGCTTTCGTCTCGACGCGGACGAGGTCGCAAGACGCATCAGCCCGCGCACACGGCTGATCGTTTTGACCAACCTGCACAACCCCACGAGCGCGCTCACAAGTCTGGAAACGCTTGAGCGGTTAGGCGAGGTCGCGCGGCGGGCCCACGCGCGCGTACTCGTAGATGAAGTCTACCTTGACGCCCTCTTCGAGAACTCGCCGCGCTCGGCCTTTCACCTCGGCGAAGCGTTTATAACGACCAATAGTCTGACGAAAGTTTACGGCCTGAGCGGCCTGCGTTGCGGCTGGATACTGGCAGACCCTCTGCTCGCCGAAAGGTTATGGCGTCTGAACGACCTGTTCGGCGTCATCCCCTCTCATGCGGCTGAGAGATTGAGCTGTGCGGCGCTCGAAAATCTCGATCACATCGCGGCCCGTGCGCGACGACTGCTCGAAACAAACAGAGGGCTTCTCAACGACTTCTACCGCTCGCGCGAGGAGCTTGACTGGACTGAGCAGGAATTCGGCACAATCTCGTTTCCTCGTTTGAAGCGGGGCAACGCCGACGACCTGTGCGCGCTGCTGGCCGAAAAATATGAGACCTCGGTTGTGCCCGGAAAGTTCTTCGAGATGCCGCAGCATTTCAGGATCGGCATCGGATGCGATACGCGCACGCTCGAAGAAGGTCTTGAAAGGCTGGGCCAAGCCCTCAAGGATTATTGAACGTGAGTTCGACCTGAGCGGCAGAGCCGCATGCGATCACTTACGTCGAACTCACGTTAATTATAGTCCGTCTCTCATCAGACAAACGTCGCGCCGCGATTGTCCTCATCCCGCGCGATCAGGCGAAATCCGGCCGCGCTCTCTGAATTTTGCACCATTGATTTGGAATGATGCGGTGACGGGCCCAGTTAAGCTCGGCGGGCGCGTCGCTTTGCACAGGGGCGAACACTCTGAGGGCCAGCACGCCTCCATAGCCTCCGAACTGCTTCGGATTCACCCACCAGCTCGCGGTCGGATCCCAGAGCCTGATCTCATTATCCCGCACCAGGACGGCGCAGCCTTCGTGATAAATCAAGTCTTCCTTAATCCATTCAGCCGAAGTCTCGTCGGCCTCCCACTTCTTGCCCCACTGGTGCGCAGCCGTCTCCGAGTATTGCTGTATGAATTGGGCCGGGAAGCTGCGCACGCCGCGCGCGTTGAAGAGCTCGTAGGCGATCGAGGCGAGCGCGCCGCAGTCGAGCGTCTTGCGTTCGACGGCCTCGCACCAGCGCAGCGGCCAGGGAGAGGGGCCCCAACGGAATTTCCGTCGAAGCCAGCGCGGGCCCGAGAGCAGATGCTCGCCGTTGAGCTGGGAGTAGTCCATCGCGAAAAGCCACTCGCGCGCGATGCGACAACATCGCCCGCCGTGATGGGCGATGACGGAGGCGGGGAAATGCTGCCACCGCTCGATCGCCCCATCCGTATCCAGCAGCTCCGTTTCGTTAAGCTCGATCATCACTTTATCCTCGGCCAAAGACATAAGACATGCTCCTGTCGTAAGCTCCAGCATCACAGAAAACCAGAAGATCGCCCGCGCGCGCGCCCTCCGGCAACTCGACATAACGCGCGACGATGTCGTGCTCCATGCAAAGCCTTCCCAGGAGATGCGTCTTGCCGCGCTTTAGCGCCTGCCACTCACGCGTCTGCGGGTTCTTCCATAAAATCCTGTGCGGCTGGAAAAAATGCATCGGCAGTTCCGCGATCGAGCCGTCGACGACAGCCTCCCGCATCTCCTCATCCTTGCCCTCTTCGCCGGACTCTTCAACTTCCAGCAGCCGCATCGCCAGCGCCATCGAGGGCTGCGCGATCGCTTTGCCCGGCTCCGAAATGATGTGCTTGACGTGACGCAGAAAGTCCGGTGCGCGCCGGACGGCGCTCGCGAAACGGTCGTCCGCCTCGACATGCCAGTCGTCGGGAAACCACCCGCCGCCGACATCCAGATACTCGACCTCGCGCCCCGTCAACTCTTCCAAAGAGCGGGCCCACCTGAGCATAGATTCATACAGATGCCACCACTGCCCGACGCCGACATTGCTGCTCGCCATGTGGAAGTGAACGCCGAAGGAGCAATCGTCTGGCAGCAGCTCGATCGAAGTGGCGAGCGTCTCAAGAGCCTTCGGTGTATCGAGCGGGATGCCGAAGCGCGAGGCGATCGTCGGCGTGCGCAGGCGTACGCCGACGACTTTTGCGCGCAGCACTTTCTGCTCCATGCTCGCGGCGACGCGCTTGAGGTCTGCGATCGAGTCGCAGAAGACGGCGTGCAGTTTCGCTTTCGGCAAGAGACCTTCGGGCCACCACTTGCCCGGCCCATTGAGCACGATCTGTTCCGGCTTGAACCCGGCCTTGAGCGCCTTCTGTACTTCAAGCAGGCTGATCGCCTCGGCCATAAAGCCTGAGCCGAGCGCCATCTTGAGCAAACGCTCGTCGGGATTGGTCTTGATGCTGTAAGCGTTTGCGACTTTGATGGAAGAGGTGCTGAGTCTCGTCGCCAGCTCGGACGCGCGCTTGAAAAGAGAAGCGGCTGTGCTTTCGAGAAAGAGCCAGCCCGGCGTCTCTATCTCGGCGAAGTCGTAAGCCTTAATATCGTTGACGTATGAAGGCGGCACGGTGGGCTCGTCCTTCACGCTTCCAGCGCCTCTGCCGTTACTACTGCCGTTGCCGTTGGGCCCATCACCGTTGCCATTGGTTTCAATAGCATTCATCTCGTGCAGCCGCTTCGCCAGTTCGAGCGTGCCCGACGGATGTTTCATCGAAAAGCCTATCGCGCCGGGGTACGGTTCCGGCAGCGGCGGCAAAGGGAATTCCGGTCGCACCGGGATTTCCATCACCACGCGCGTAAACTCTTCGCTGATGACCTGCGCTTTTTGAGCCGCGATGCCCGTCGCCCTTTCGACCAGCAATGCCGGTAGATTGCGCCCGGCCAGCGTCGAGCCGTGAATCCATGCGGGGAACCTCGGATTACACTCAAGCAGCCACAACTGTCCCTCCATGTCGCGCACCATCTCAAGCTCCGCGCCGCCAGTCCAACTCAACTCTCTCACTATCCTGCGCAGCTCCGAGACAAACTCCTCCGGCACTTGCGTCACATCGCCCGCCCAGGTCTTCCCCTCTTCGGTCAATTCGCGCTTGCGCATATAGACGCAATCGATCAACTCGCCCTTGTAAGCGCAGAAGCAGACAGACTCTTCGTAGCCCGTGACGTGAACCTGTAGAAACAATCGCTCGGTCGACCAGGCGCGTGCGAGCATCGCGCGCAGAGACTCGAAGGCATCCCAGCTATGCGTGCGCACGGCTTCGTAGTAAGGGCCTTTGAGCCAGACTTTCCAGTCGTGCTGGCGGCAGAAGCTATGCAACTCCCAGTTGGAATATTCCGTAGAGATGAAAGTAGGGATGCGCACGGGCAATCCCTTGTGAGCCTCGACGGCGGGCTTGCTCATCCGTTTGAGAGCGGCAGGTTGTGGCGTAAGCAGGTTTCTATGGCCGTCCGGGAAAACGGAAGCGAGCCACATCAGCTCAAGATCGAAGCCGGAAATCCAGAGCGCGCCGGAATCCAGCGCCTCCTTTATATCGGCCGCATAAGCCTCCATGTTCATCTCTTCCCAGGGCCTTTGCAGCCACAACTCGTCCACGTCCGGCCAGTGTATTCCCGAACAACGGTTAGAATATTCGACGCCGATCAACGTGGCGTTCGGGTATGCCTCTCTGAGCGAGCGCGCCACGCCGACACCGGGCTGCGGATTTGTCCCGCTGTAAAGTCCGCTTATATAAATTCTCATAAATTCCTTCTTGGGTTGTGAGGTGGAGCGCAGGTGATAATTAGTCTCTTGACGACTCCCGACGAAAATTCCCCTTGTTCAAGTCTGCTCAGCCTGACATCGTAGAAAAACTGCCATGACGCCGTTGGCTATGGGAGAAAGGCTCATGACAGTCTTAATCTGATGAAGTTGTAGATAAATTAAAATATATTAGTTCCGTCTCCGTACTGTCTGTACGCTTCTGTACAAAGTGAGAGCCGCACCTGACCAGAGAGATAAATGGATACTTCTCAAGAGCGTGCGAAAGATACTGCCGAACAGGCTTCGCGGCTGCTCTGCTAAAACTTCGCCGGTCGTTTAGCCGGAGGTGCATGCCCACAGCGCCGGGGTCGAAGCGAGATTGTAATCGGGGACGGGGATACGTTTCCTGAATTTATCGGTGAAGATGCCGTCAACCCTTATGCTGAAGGAGAGCCCGTCGCAAGGGTCGCTGCCATGAAACTGGTTGACCGAATCGAACCAGGCGCTGTGCGAAGAGACGTACAGCCGCTCATTCGTTTTATGGTTGAGCATGTAGAAAGGCTTTTTCAGATTCGTGCGAAACCAGATGAAGTCGTGGCACAGTTCCGTCTCCGTATGATCTCTGTGCGCAGAGACTGGGCGACACACATCGTCGTACATGATGAGCATTCTGCCCGTCGCCTTAAAAGGCATGGTGGCGATGAAATCCATCAGCCGCGCGAACTCTCCCGTGGCAGGGGTCGGCTCCCACAACTCCGTCTTATCGAGATCGAAATAACTGTCTGGATTTCTGGATTGGGACAGGTAGATCATTCTTGAGCCGGGCCTGTCCGGCGCGGAATCCTTCAACCTGTAAGGGCCCGTATAGAATTGAAGATCGCTCTGCGTCCTGATGTGTTCCCTGATCCTCTCGGTGATGTATTCGTCCAGGGACTTCAACGCCTGCACGTCTATAAACTCATCGAAGGATTTGTAGCAGGGATAAGTAATTCGCGGGTCAACGCGCGCTTCATCGTTCGCCGTATCGAAAGCCGAACGCGTAGTCTCTTCACTCGTCGCCGACCGGACAAACTCGCTCTGATTCTGTGTCGCCTTGGGATTCATGTGATTTAGGTCTGCAAGTCGAATAGCCCGACGCTTCAGGTGAATGCCGACCTGAAGCACTCTTGTTGTTGGTAAGAACGCTTGCGCAAATACTACGGCACTTCACAGATTCGAGCAACATCGTCGCGCCGGGCAACATTAAATAGAATTCATGGCCGAATATGCTTTGATCTCGAACGCTATAAAGTGATAATAAACGAACCTCCATCACGGCAAAGCGTGATACCGACTATCCCGGACACTTTCAACCACAAAGGATTTCGCCAATGATCAAGCGCACAGGATTTCTCACGGTTATGATTTGCGTCATGATGCTGATAAGCATCAAGTCATTTGCTCAAACCCCCGAACGTCGTCAAACAAGTCCGCCACCGTCGCCGCAGGAACAATCGCCAACTCCCGCGCCGAGCGCCGATTCGACCGAGACAGTGGCGACCGAAATCGGGCTCCTGCGAAAATCGCTGCAAACGCTAAACGCTAGACTGCGCGAGATCAGCGACAAACTGCTCGCCACCGATGCAAAGCAAAGCGGCTCGCTCAACGACGAGCAAAATCGCATCTCCCGCAGCTTAGACCTTTTAAGCCGCACCGAGCAGCGCGCCGAAGTCTTACGCAAACAGCTTCTCGAATTGATTGAGAAAGAGACTGCGTTCAAAAGCCGCATGGTGCAGATCGACGAAGACCTGCGCCCCGAAAGCATCGAGCGCGCCCTGACCTTGGTCGGCTCAACGCGCACTCTGGAATTACGCGACGTTCGGCGGCGCGTGTTGGAGAATGAGCGAAAGGGTGTCGAGAGCCTGCTCAATCAAACCGCTCAAATACGCCTCCGTCTCGAAGAGGACGTGAGACAGGCCGACGCGCTTGTCTCCAGACTACGCCAGCGCCTTCTGCCGGTGATTGAAAAGGAGATTGAGAAGATCAATCCCAACTAAAGAAGTGAATTGCTTTTGAGTGCTGACGGGCTGCGCGCCTGATGACACATTTCCATGTTCTCACATCTGGACGAAGTATCTAATCAACTTGCAGGCGCGGTGAGCTGAGCGTCGGGCACGGATGTCGGGGCGGCACGTCATTGCGTGTCACTCAGGTCAGTACCGCCTGCTTAAGCCGGGCGGGTATCAAGTCGCGTCGGAACCCGCCCGAGACCTTAGGCGGTACTGACCTGCATGCTTGCGTAAAGGGAGAAAAAGAAAAAGGGCAACTGTTCTAGCTGCCCTTTTTATTTATAAATATAAACTCCGCAGGTAAGACTCGAACTTACAACCCTCCGGTTACGCATGTTCCTATGTTTTCACATAGGGGCGGACTATCTCATCAACTTTCTAAACTTCAAAAAGTTGCCGGGTGCTAGTGGGATTTTATTGGTCAGGTCTCCTCAATCCCTAGTCTCTGCACGTTCTTGCTTACTTTCTGACCTTTCAGCAAGCTTCGCTCAGGATTACCATGCTCACTGCGGCGTGTGCGAAGGCTTCCCTGAATTCGCCCGGTTTTTCAACCACAGTCACCTGTGGAAGCTGCAATGTTCCTGCATGAGCTTTGATTACGAAGTTCATACAGCGCTTACAGCCGGATGCTCTGCCATTGAGCTACTGCGGAAGATGCGCCCCGTTGAGAGTAAATGCTCGCACTCTCGGCGTGGGCGCGAGAATTTTTATAGCAGAAGGGTTGCGGGAGCGTCAAGCGGGGCGGATGCGGAGGGTGGAGGGGGTAAGTCAGGGGCCGCTTTGGCTTGCATGCGGGCGAGAAGTAAGGGAATATCTGTCGCAACTCGTATTAGAAATATTGCCATTCGTTGAAGAGTTCTTCGATCTGCGCCCGTTGGGGGGCGAAAGCGGGAGGAGAGTTTCCGATGGAGCGTCGTGTTACTGCCTGGTACAGTGAGAATCTGGGAATGGAGATGCCGCTGGTGTCTTACGGACATGCGGGCTATCCGCTACTGATGCTGCCGACAGCCGCCGCCGATTTTCTTGAGTACGAGCGATTCCAGTTGATTGATGCCATCAGTCATCATATCGAACAGGGTCGCGTGCGCGCTTACTCGATCAATAGCGTCAATCGTTACAGTCTGCTTAATGAGCAGGCTCCGCCGCAGTGGAAGGCGGAGCTGTTGACGCGCTATGACCGTTATATTACGGACGAGGTGCTGCCGCTCATTCGCAATGATACGGGGGATGCGGGCGCGCGCCCCGTCACCACGGGTGCGAGCCTCGGCGCGTATCTTTCGGCGAACACCTATTTTCGTCACCCAGACCTTTTTCGCGGCACGATCCCGATGAGCGGCAGTTATGACGTTAGCGCCTACTTTAACGGCTACTACGACGATAACGTCTACTTCAACAACCCTGTGGATTACCTGCCCAACCTCAACGACGATTATTTCCTGTCGGTGCTCAGACAAGCCGATGCGATCTATATCCTGACGGGTCAGGGTAAGTGGGAAGCGCCGGAGCGTAGCCGCCAGCTGTCCGAGATTTTAAATGCCAAGGGGATTCCGCACACGCTCGACATGTGGGGCTACGATGTTGACCACGATTGGCCCTGGTGGCGCAAGATGCTGGATCACTACATAGGGAGACTGTTCTAGGAGCGGATTGAGAAAGCCCCGCGAGGGGCGAAAGAGTGTAGCCCACGGCGTAAGCCGTGGGTACATGGTTAAGAAATGAGCAAGCCCCGGAGGGGCGAAAGAAACTCAACTCGAATTTCTTTCGCCCCTCCGGGGCTTTCGCTTCCTTGTTGGCGCGCGTTCCCACGGCTTACGCCGTGGGCTACATTCTGTCGCGCCTCGCCGGGCTTTCTAACTACTGTTTTATGGCTCGTCCGTGCCTTTCTTGCCCTTCTTCTTCTGCTGTGGCTCGACCTCGCGTGGGCGCGTGGTGGCGGCGGGCGGAGGAAGGGAGTCGGTGCGCGGAGAAGATTCCGTCTCTGTTCTTCTGGGCGTGGTGGACGGAGGCTCGGCAGGGGGAGGCGCAGCCGTGCCGCTATCGGCGCTCGGCGCGGGCGGCAGCGTCACCTGTTCGAGCTTCGGGTCTGTGATGGCAGATGAGGGCGCGGCCTCGCTATCACGCCTCGCGCGTCCGGCGCTGGCGGCGACCAGTTGCATGTTCTCTTCCAACTGCTCGCGCTGGCGCTGCTTTTGCAGTTCCTTCATGTCTTCGGGCATGGAGGGCGGCTTCTCGAAGTTCTCCTTGGGCTTGTCCTTCAGAAAATCCTTCATGAAATCCACGAAGAAGGGGAGCGCGCCGTGGCCGCCCGTCATATCGTTTCCGAGCGGCTTCTTCCTGCCCGGATAGCCCATCCACACTCCCGTCACGTAGGTCGGCGTGTAGCCGACGAACCATACGTCCGTATGATCGTTGACCGTCCCGGTCTTGCCCGCGAGCGGCACGCCGAGGACTTTCGCCCCCGTCGCCGTGCCCGCCTCGACGACGCCGCGCATCATATCGACCATCGTCAGCGCGACGTACTCGCTCGTCACCTTGTAGGTCGTCTTCTCCCATGCTTCCAGCACTTCGCCGTCACGATCGAGCACGCGGCGGACAAGATGCGGCTCGACGCGCACGCCCTTGTTAGGGAATGCCGAGTAGGCCGAGACCATCTGGTTCAAGGGAACCTCTGTCGCCCCGAGCGCCGAAGGAAGATAAGGGGCCATCGGGACGGTGATGCCAAAGCGGCGAACCATCTGCGCGCCGGTCTGAATGCCTACGGTTTGCAGCAGGTGCACCGCCGGGATGTTCATGGACTTGGCGAGCGCGATTTTCAAAGGCAGGTCGCCGTTACTGGTCGAGCCGTCGTAGTTGTGCGGTATCCAGTCGCCGATGTGTATGGGCGCGCCGGAGACCTTGCTGTCCGGCGTCATGCCCCACTCGACCGCCGCCGTGTAGATGAAAGGCTTGAAGGCGGAGCCCGTCTGACGATAAGCCTGCGTCGCGTTGTTGAACTTGTTGGTGTAGAAATCGTAGCCGCCGACCATCGCTATGATCTCACCCGTCTTGGCGTTGAGGGTCATCATCGCGCCCTGCACGCCCGGAACCTGCGAAAGCTCGACCACGAGGCGATGGTTCTTTTCGTCCACCTCTTTGATCTTGAACTCGGCCAGGTCGCCCGGCTTGAACTCGCTCTTCGGCTGGCGATTCGACCAGCCCATATCTTTCACGGTCACGACGGCGTTGTAGCTGCCGAAGCGGACGTGCGCCTCGTTCTTCGCCTGGTCGACCTTCATGACGAGGCCCATGATGTACTTGTTCTGCTCGTAATCGTTGCCGTACCAGTCCGGGTGCTTGTAGCCTTCGAGCTGCTGCTGCGTGACGGGTTGAGTCGTCCCGTTGTTGTTCTGCGCGCCGATGTTGGTATAGGAGGAGCGCCATCCGGCATGCGTGCGATCGTATTCGCGCAGGCGCGCGCGCACGACCTCGACCGCCTTGGTCTGCGCCTCGACGTTGATGGTCGTGTAGACGCGAAGGCCGCCTTGCGCAACGCGCGTCGTGTACTTCTCTTCGATGTCCTGACGAATCTCTTCGACCGGATAGTCGAAGGGCGATGAGCGCGACTGTGAAGGATAGTAGGCCGTGTCGACGAGCTTGATCGGTTTGGCCTTGGCCGCATCGGCCTCCGCCTGCGAGACGAAGCCGTTCTTGGCCATCTGTTCGAGCACCAAGTTGCGGCGCTCCTTGGCCTCCTTCGGATTGACGGTCGGTGAATACTCGCCCGGCGCTTTCGGTATGCCTGCGAGCAGCGCCGCTTCCTCAAGCGTCAGGTCTTTGGCCTGTTTGCCGAAATAGTTTTCCGCGCCCGCCTCAATCCCGTAGGCGCGCGCGCCGAGGAAGATGTGGTTGGCGTACATCTCCAATATCTGTTGCTTCGTATAGTAACGCTCGATCTGTAGGGCGAGGAGCCATTCGTTGATCTTGCGGCGCAGGGTCTGCTCTTTCGAGAGAAAGAGATTCTTGGCGAGCTGCTGCGTCAAGGTCGAGCCGCCTTCGCGCCTGTCGGTCGTCAGATTCTTCCAGCCCGCGCCGATGATGCGAATCGGGTCGATGCCGACGTGATCGTAGAAGCGCGTGTCCTCGATGGCGAGAATCGCGTTCTTCATCACGGGCGGTATCTCGTCATACTTGAGCGGGATGCGTTTCTCAAGCGCGAACTCGCCGATCACCGTCTGCCCGTCGTCCGCGTAAACGCGCGTCACCACGCTCGGCCTGTAGGTCGCCAGCGATGCGACCTCGTTGGCCGCGCGCGAATAGTTGAGCTGGTAGGCGGCGACGATGCCCGTCAATCCACCGGCGGCAATCGCCAGCAACAGGACAGCCGGGAGCCAGAAACGGCGCAGGAAGTGGCGGCGGCGAGCAGGAGGCGCAGCGTTCAAGCGTGACATCGCGCCACGAGGGCGGGGTTCTTTGGAAGCCATAAATCTTTCCTTTTCAAAAAGGGGCCGAGCGCTCATGCTCAATCGGCCCCGCGCGGTTGGTCTCTATCCTGATGGAGTCTTTCTGATCATTAGTCGGCGCGAAAGATTATAACGCAACTCGCGTAAGCAGACGAAGCACAGAGCCCGGAATTGAGCGTAGGGCCCCGGGGCGCGCCATACGGTATTTAAGCGCGGCGGCGGGCCGTGAGCGCAGGGGATTAGCCACATTCGCGCGGTGTGGCTCGCACCAGCCCTGCCTGAAAGCCAGCGTGGCTTTCAAGCGATGCACCCTTCTTTGACGGGCCGTCATCTAAACAACTATAATAAAGGTGTTCGCAAAATGGGGGCGACAGGCTTCGACAGGAGTCTTAATCGTCGAGCGGATGCATGCCGGGCTCTCTCTATGCAGCTCGTTAAAAAGCGTGGGGAAACACAAACGCCAATAATCAAGAATTGGCTCTCGCTGCCTAATTAAGCACCGAGCGTCTCGCCGCAAGTTGCTCATGCGCGCGGAATGAGATGTCACTCAGTTGAGCTGGCCTGACCCTTCTGTCCGTGGGGTCGGGCGAGATCAAAGTCGGGCTAGCTCTGAAGCGGAGGTCTTCGTCGCTTCACTTACTCTGTTTCGGAGCGAACGTGTCCGGTTGGCCGGACGAAAAGAGAAGCGGCTAAGCATGTAGATTTCCTCGGCGTTGACTTTTGGATCCGAGTTCAACTCTCGGCGCCTCCACCATCATTTCAAGTAGTGCCCGCCTATTTTGAATCGGGACTTGCCAATCGGAATTTTTGACAGCGGCATCGGCGGCCTGACCGTCTATCGCGCGTTGCACGAGCGTCTGCCCGCAGAGCATTTCCTTTACCTCGGCGATACGGCGCGCGTGCCCTACGGAACCAAATCGCTCACGACCGTTGAGCGTTATGCCATAGAAAACTCGCGCTTTCTGGAAGCGCGCGGCATCAAGCTGCTGGTCGTGGCGTGCAATACCGCTTCGGCGCTCGCTCTTCCGGCCATTCGCCGTAGCGTTAATGTGGACGTGATCGGCATGATCGAGCCCGGCGCGCGCGCCGCAGTCGAGCAATCCCGCGAAGGATGCATCGGCGTCATCGCCACCGAGGCGACCGTCCATAGCCATGCCTACGCGAAGGCCATCGCAAGGCTCGCGCCCTCCGTTGAAGTCATAGAGCGCCCGTGCCCGCTCTTCGTCTCGCTCGCCGAAGAGGGCTGGGCCGAATCGGACGAAGCGCGTTCGATCGCCGCACAATATCTCATCGAGATCAAACAGAGCCGCGCCGATACGCTCGTCCTCGGCTGCACGCACTATCCCATCCTTCGCCGCGTGATTCAGGACGGGGTCGGCGACCGCGTGCGCTTGATCGATTCGGGCGAGGCGGCGGCGCAATCTGTCGAGCTGCTTTTACGGCGAAACGATCTGGCGCGCGCAGCTCACGAAGAGGACATGCGCGAGCGTCGTTTGTGCGACGACCTGGATCACTTTTACGTAACGGATGCCGCCGATCGTTTCAGTCGTGTGGCCGAAAGATTCTTGGGAACCGCGCCTTCAGTGTTGGAGGCCGTGGAAGTCTGGGGGCAGGATGAGCTTCGCACGTACTGACGGGCGCGCCCGTGAAGAGATGCGGACGGTGAAAATCACGCCCGATTTTGTGCCGAACGCCGAAGGGTCTGCGTTGATCGAGGTCGGCCAGACGCGCGTGATCTGCGCGGCCTCGGTCGAAGAGCGCGTGCCGCCCTTCATGCGCAATCGCGGCCAGGGCTGGGTGACGGCCGAGTACGCCATGCTCCCGCGCGCAACGCAGCAGAGAACCCAGCGCGAAACGGGACGCGGCGGCCCTTCCGGTCGCACACACGAGATTCAACGCCTGATCGGTCGCAGCCTGCGCGCCGTCGCCAACACGGCGGCCCTCGGCGAGCGCACCATCACGCTCGACTGCGATGTGCTACAGGCCGACGGCGGAACGCGCACCGCCTCCATCACGGGCGCATACGTCGCCTTCGCGCTCGCCTGTCGCCGCCTCCTACGCTCTGGCAAAGTAACGCGCAGCCCCTTGACGCAGGAGGTCGCCGCCGTGAGCGTCGGCATCGTTGACGGCTCCGCGCTGCTTGACCTTAAATACGACGAGGATTCGCGCGCCGAAGTTGACATGAACATCGTCTGTACAGGCGACCGTCGCTTCATCGAAGTGCAGGGAACCGCAGAGGGCGCGCCCTTCACGCGCGAGCAGATGGATGAGATGTTGCTGCTCGCCGCGCGAGGCATAGAGAACCTGGTCATCTTGCAGCGCGCCGCTCTCGCGGAGGCCGCGCCCTAGCATGGCCGGTCGGGGACAACTTCACGCCGAACAACGGGCATCTCAAACAGGTAAGGATTGGCCCAGTCGCTCGTTCACGGCAAGCGTGCGGCATTCACAATCACAAAAATGCTTATCATTAAAATGGAATTCGTCAAGGAGTCTTAAATCATGCGACGCCTGAGCATCTTGTTCGTCTGCGCCTGTGTCATGGCGCTACTGTCTTCGCTCGTGCTGGCGCAGACACAGGTTTTTTCCAGCGACGCGGTCGAGTACACGCTGGAACTGCCCTCGCCGACCTGGCGCATGGTGCAGGAGGCCGACAGCATTCACCAGCACACGGAATTCATTTACGGCGACCGCAACGACGGCTATCTCAAGATTCGCAAGGAAGTGGTGGACGAAGGCACGACCGCCTCAGACCTTGCGCGGCGCGATCAGGAGCAGAAGCTTCGCTTCATGCCGGGACACGTTGACGGCAAGGAGGAGCGATTCGCCGGACGCCTGAACGGCGTGACCATCTCTTACGAGTACACCAACGGCGGCAAGCCTATGGCCGGGCGTACCTATTACCTGCAAGCCGACAATCGCACGATCTACGCCCTGCGCTTCACAGGCATGCGCGATAAGCTCACGCGCATACGCAACCAGACGGACAACATCGCCCGCAGCTTTCAACTCAAATAATCCCCAACCAGCCAGCCCCCGAAAGGGGCGACAGAAGCCCCAAAGGGGCGCAAGAATGCAGCCCAAGGCGCGAGCCGTGGGGAAAAGTGCAGAATAAAGAATTTAAGCCCCGAAGGGGCGTAAGAAATGCGAGTTGCGTTTCTTACGCCCCTTCGGGGCTTACTCATTTCTTCTTAACCTGTACCCACGGCTTGCGCCGTGGGCTACTTGCGCCCCTCCGGGGCTTCTGATTCTGTCGCCCCTTTGGGGCTTCTGATTGTTTGCCGGTCAGGATTGTGTAACGTCGGATTGATGATCGCTATGTTACTATCCGTCGCGGACGATTCCGCTGTGCTCGTTCGCTCGATCATTCCGAGCCCTCTGGCTCATTGCCTTATAAATCTGTATGAGACTGAAACTGGCGCAAGGGCTGGCGATAGGC
>DATDFK010000093.1:0-19685 GCA_036522655.1 Pyrinomonadaceae bacterium
ACAGGACAAGGACTCATACGTGATGCGAGGCGGCTCCTATGCGAGCGACCCGTCGGGCGAGCGAGCGATTACGGCGACCTTCCGCGACTGGGTTCCGGCCTCGACCAAGCACACGACGCTAGGCTTCCGCCTCGTGCGCGCAGGCTCCTGACTTTATGGAACTCATCAAAGGCACACGTCTTGGGCGTTACGAGATTCGTTCCCCCATCGGTAAGGGCGGAATGGGTGAGGTGTATCTTGCGGAGGATACTACGCTCGATCGCACGGTGGCTTTGAAAGTCCTGCCCGCCCCGGTCGCTTCCGACGAGCAGCGTATGCGCCGTTTTATACGGGAAGCCAAGACCGCCTCCGGCCTCAACCATCCGAACATTCTCACCATTTACGAGATAGGGCAGACGGACGACTCGACTCATTTTATCGCCACCGAGTTTATAGAGGGAGTGACGTTGCGTCACCTGATACGGACGACACGCATGGCAATGAGCGAGACATTCGACATTGCAATGCAGGTGGCCGGGGCGCTGTCGGTCGCGCATGCAGCCGGGATAGTCCATCGTGACATCAAGCCGGAAAACATCATGCTGCGCAAGGATGGCTACGTCAAAGTGCTGGATTTCGGTCTGGCAAAGCTGACGGGCAATTTCTCGGAATGGCAGCCGAGCGACCCCGAAGCGCCCACGGCTCAGATCGTCAATACAGACCCCGGCGTGGTGATGGGCACGGTTCATTACATGTCGCCGGAGCAGGCGCGCGGGCTGGACGTGGATGGCCGCGCCGATGTCTGGAGTCTCGCCGTCGTGCTCTACGAGATGTTTACCGGACGACTTCCCTTTGCCGGTGAAACGGGCAGCGACGTTATCGCCTCGATACTTGAGAAGAACCCGCCGCCGCTCTCGCGTTTCGCCAAAGAGATACCGCCGGAGCTTCAGCGGATAGTGAGCAAAGCGCTGGCTAAGGATAGAGAGGAACGTTACCAGACGGTCAAAGACCTGCTGATCGATCTGCGGAATCTCAAACGGCAAATAGAACTGGAGAAGAAACGGAAACGCTCAGCAGAATCAAAATCAAGTGATGAAGCGATTGATGGAGGCGATGATGCTGGATCAACTCGCGCGGCTAAAGATTCAAAAGGGAAAACGGGCAAGGTGGAAGATCATTCGCTATGGAGCGTTCAACACCTGCCCGGCGGAATTAGAAGTCACAACACGGCGTCCCTCCTTGGTCTCTTAGCTCTCGCACTGTTGATGGCAAGCGCCGCTTATTACTTCATCAGGGTCAGGTCAAGGATAGATTCGGTGGCGGTCATCCCCTTTACCAATACGACTGGCGATCCGCATATGGAAAATCTGGGCGATGGTATCAGTGACAAAGTGGTTGATAATCTCTCGCAGCTATCGGGATTGCGTGTCGTGCCGAAGAGCACTATGTTCCGCTATAGGGGGACGACCGTGGACACGCAAAAGGTTGCGAGCGAGCTGAATGTTCGCGCGGTGCTCAGGGGGTGGGTCGTCAAACAGGGCGATATATTAATCATCAAGACGGAGCTGGTCGATGCCACCTACGACTCTCAAATCTGGGGCGAGCAATACACGCGCAACCTCTCGGACTTGTTTGGAGGCGCATCGTTGCTGACGATTCAAGAGGATATATCGAAGCAGATGATGGAGAAGCTAAAGGCCAAGCTTGAGAGGTGAGCCGGGTGGCGGCGGCCCGATCTCATAAGATAAAGGGCACTTTAGCGTGAGAGGCTGCGGCCCGTGTGGGCATCGCCGTGATGGCTCAACACGCGTGCCTGTGGATGAAAGCGCTCGATGTATTTGCGGTAAGCGGTCATCTCGTGTTCGGCCATCTCAGGCGACCAGCCGAGATATTTGCGAGCGATGCTGGCGGCGGCCTCCAGAGCGTCGAGCCCGACGGCGCGTCCCATCCCGACCATCGTGCGCCGCAGCAGGCAGTCGGTGAGCGTGCGCGCCTGTTCATAGCGAAATGACATCAGGACTTCTGCGCCGATCGCGCCGGTCTGCGGGCTGAAGACTGCGAGCAGGTCTTCATCGCCTTCCCCGGCGAGGTCTAGCACATCGCCTGCGCGCGTCCCGTAAACGCGCAGGAGTCTTTCGGCGACGTTGAGCGGGAGACCGCTGCCTGCTTTGAAATGCTCGCCGAACTCTTTGAAATCCTCTGCATCCGCGCCCGGAAGCCTGAGCCTTGCGGTCTCGCAAGGGGGCGGCGTTCTGCCCAGTTTTTTGAAGATCAAATCGACCGCTTCCTCCGAGAGATGCCGGTAAGTGGTCAGCTTGCCGCCGATGATCGAGAGAAGTCCCTGATGCGTATCCGCATGATCGTGTACGAAGTGTCTGCGCGTTATATCGCCGCCAGCTTTTCCCTCATCGTTAGCGAGCGGGCGCACTCCGCTATAGGTGTAGATGACGGACTCGCGCGCGAGCCGGGCCGAAGGGATGACGCGGTTCGTCTCACGCAGCAGGTATGCGATCTCGCGCTCGTCGGCACAGACCGCGTCCGGGTCGCCGTCGTAGCGTATGTCCGTCGTCCCGATCAGGTACAGGCCGTTCCAGGGAATGATGAAGAAGGGCCGCGCGTCCTCCTGCGCCTCGACGTAGAGCGCCTCTTGAGGCGCGCCGTCGAAGCGATCGACGATGATGTGGCTGCCCTTCGTGCCGCCTATCAGGCGCACGCCCTCTTCGCGCTTGAGTGTGGTCAAGACCTCATCGACCCAGGGGCCGGATACGTTCACGGTGACGGCTGCGCGGGCGCGGGCGTGTTCGCCCGACTTCAGGTCTGTGAACTCGACGCCGCGCACAGCATTGCCTTCGACGATGAAGCGTCTGACGCGCGCGTAGGTGAGCACGGTCGCGCCGTGTGCGCGTGCGGAGAGGACGTTCTCCAGGACGAGCCGCTCGGCATACTCGACCTGCGCGTCGTAGTAGAGGCCAGCGCCGCGCAAGCCTTCCGTCCGCAGACCGGGCACGCGCCTGATGGTTTCAGCGCGCGCGAGCATGTGATGTCGCTCCAGGCTCTTGTCCAGCGAGAGCAGGTCGTAGGCGATCATCCCGGCGCGAATCATGAGCGGGCCACGACGCGCATTCCTGTAAATGGGAATGATCATGGCGAGCGGCCTGACCAGATGCGGCGCGATGCGGAAGAGCCGTTCGCGCTCGCGCAGTGATTCGCGCACGAGGCCCAACTCTCCGTGTTCCAGGTAGCGCAGCCCGCCGTGAATGAGACGCGTTGACCAACTGCTCGTGCCCGATGCGATGTCGCCCTTATCCAGCAGGAGCACGCTTAAGCCGCGCATCGCAGCATCGCGCGCAATGCCCGCTCCGTTGATCCCTGCGCCGATGACGATCAAGTCGAACGAGGCGTCTTCGATCTCTGCTGAAATGCTTTTGACCATGAATCAGGCTTCGTCGTCCAGTTCCCATCCCTTCGAGCGCTCGACAGCCCTGAGCCATCTCTGGTAGAGGCGCGTTCGCTCCGCTTCGCTCATGCGCGGCTCGTAACGCTGGCCCACCTTCCACCTACGCTCAAGCTCATCGCGGTCTTTCCAGAAACCGGAGGCGAGGCCCGCCAGATAAGCCGCGCCGAGCGCCGTCGTCTCCGTCAGGGAAGGCACTTCGACGGGCACGCCTAAAATGTCCGACTGAAACTGCATGAGAAAACTGTTCGTGACCGCGCCGCCATCAGCGCGCACTTCCTTGAGGACAATGCCGGAATCGCGCTCCATTGCGCCGACGACATCGAGCGTCTGGTAGCACATGCTTTCAAGCGCGGCGCGCGCCAGGTGAGCGCGCGTCGTGCCGCGCGTGATGCCGTAGATAGAGCCGCGCGCGTAAGCGTCCCAGTGCGGAGCGCCGAGCCCGGCGAGAGCAGGAACGAAATAAACCCCGTCGTTGGAATCAATGGAGCGCGCCAGCATCTCTGTTTCCGCCGCCGTCTGGATGATGCCCAGGCCGTCGCGCAGCCATTGGACGGCTGCGCCCGTGATGAAGATAGAGCCTTCGAGAGCATACTCCACGGGCTCGTCCCCGATGCCCCAGGCGATGGTCGTCAGTAGTCCCTCGCGGCTTTCGACGGGCTCCCGTCCGGTGTTCATGAGCAGGAACGAGCCCGTCCCGTAAGTGTTTTTGGCGAGCCCTTTCTCGTAACAAGCCTGACCGAAAAGCGCCGCGTGCTGGTCGCCCGCAATGCCTGCGACGGCCACACGCGCGCCGAAGAAAGTGGACGGGTCGGTGTAATCGTAAACGTATGCGGAGGGTTTGACATCGGGGAGTATGGCGCGCGGGACGTTGAGCCGTGCGAGCAGTTCATCGTCCCATTCGAGCTTATGTATATTGTAAAGGAGCGTGCGCGAGGCATTGGTGTAGTCTGTGATGTGCGTGCGGCCTCCCGTCAGTTTCCAGACGAGCCAGGAATCGATCGTCCCGAAGGCGATCATGCCGGTTTGCGCCCGCTCCCTCAATCCTTCGATATGATCGAGCAGCCACTTTACTTTCGTGCCCGAGAAGTAAGCGTCTATGACGAGCCCCGTGCGGCGGCGAAAGTCCGCTTCGAGGCCGCGCTCCTTCAACTCGTCACAGATGGAAGCGGTGCGCCTGTCCTGCCAGACGATGGCGCGGGCCACGGGCTCTCCCGTCGCGCGATCCCACATGAGGGTCGTCTCGCGCTGGTTGGTGATGCCTATGGCGCGCACCTCGTCTGCCCCGAGTCCAGCCTGTTCGAGCGCTTCGCCGATGAGCCTGATCGTCACGGCCCATATCTCTTCCGCGTCGTGCTCGACCCAGCCCGGACGCGGATAATGCTGCGTGAACTCCGAATAGGCCCACGCGCGCGTCGCCCCTTCCCGATCGAAGATGAGCACTTTGGTTCCGGTCGTCCCCTGGTCAATCGCCAGTACGTAGCCATCGGCCATCGCCGTCCCTCCACATGATGCCTCGGATAAGAGATCGAGCCAGCAGGGATTCTACTATCGCCCGGCAGCGCCGGTTGTCAACCAGAGGCGCTAGAATGTAACATCTTCCAGCCTTGAATTACGCCATCACTCATCCGACAGACGAATCGCTGTCCGTGCTCGATCACGACCTCGCGCCCTTTCTTCCAGAGTTGCTAGGCTTCTCTTCGACCAAAGAGATGAAAGCCTCGGAGCTTTACAGTAGGATCGGCCCGGAGATCGAAAGAGTCCTGGGAAGCGTCGCGCAGGAGGATTTTTCCGACGCCGCGACGCGCAGACATACGCCTTCACGCCAGAGGCTTCGGGCGACGGCGTGGAACATAGAACGCGGCATACGCCTCTCAAGCATCATCAATGTGCTGGGCGAGCATCCGTTGATCGGCGCAAGCGATGTGCTGCTGCTGACGGAGCTGGATTACGGGATGGCGCGCTCGGGTAACCTGTTTGTGGCGCGGGAAATCGCACAGGCTCTCGGGCTCAACTATGTTTTCGCCCCGTGCTATCTGGCGCTGACGAAGGGCAGCGGCGTGGAAGCTTACATGGAGGGCGAAAACACGCTGGCGCTGCACGGCAACGCAATCCTCTCGCGCTACCCGCTCAGGCGCGCGCATTCGGTCGCGCTGCCCAATGGGAAGGACAAGATGCGCGGCAAAGAGAAGCGTTTGGGCAACCAGCGCGCCGTCGTCGCAGACCTTGAGCATCCCTTGTTCGGCCCCGTGCGCGTCGTGAGCCTGCACCTGGACGCACATTCCACGCAGCGGCATCGCCACTTACAGATGAAGCTCATGCTTGATCATCTGGACAGCCTTGAGCCGCGCATGCCCGTGCTGATCGGCGGCGACTGGAATACGACGACCTATAACTCCAAGCGCGCCATCTATGCCATCCTCGGCTTCTGGCGTCGCGTCATGATGGGCCCAATCTACTTCATCAGGAATCATTATCCTTATCCTGATCGCTGGTTCGAGCGTCACCTGTTCAGAGAGTTGAAGACGCGCGGGTGGAATTACCACGACTTGAACGAGCCGGGCGGGTGCACGCTGCACTATGACGTGAAGGACATGGCCGTCAACAAGAACATGGCCGACTGGGTTCCGCAGTGGTGTTTCTATTTCCTCAAACGCGCGCTTGAAAGCAACGATGGCCGCGCCTCTCTAAAGCTGGACTGGTTCGCCGGGAAAGATGTGCGGGTCGCTCCAGATCATCCACCGAAGGTCATCGCCGACCTGGAAGATGAACATGGACGCCTCTCCGATCACGATGCAATCGTCGTCGATGTCCTGCCCGGTTCGGGATAGCCGAAAGAGAAAGCGCTCAGCGTTCATTAAAGATGAACGCTGAGCGCTCGCGGCGCTCGCCCTCGCCTGGGGAGATTACTCGGCTGTCGCGGAAGTGGTGTCACGCGTGAGGCGCACGCTGCCGTTGATACCATTCAAGGTAACGGGTGCGCCCCCCGCACCGATGCGTGCGCTGTAGTTCGAGCGATCAGGCTTGCCCTGCACCGTCACGTCCGGCATATCCGCACTGACACGACCGTTGATGCCGTGAACTTCCAGGTCTGCGTTGAGCTTATCGCTGAAGCGAAGCTCCACTGCGCCGTTGATGCCCTTGATGCGTATGCCCTTCTCGCCTAGCTGGCGGATGGCAACCGTCACCCTGCCGTTGACGCCCGTGATCTCCGCGAAGCCGACTACCTGCGCCGTCTCGACCTTGCCATTGACGCCGTTGATCTCAAGCTCGCCCGTCACTTCGCCCGCTTTGACAGTCCCGTTCACGCCTTTGACGGCAAGCGCTATCCGGCGCGGCACTTTCAGCGTCACCTGTTGCTTGACATCACCATGCCAGAGGCTCTGCCAGAAACTTTCCTGATTTTTCTCGCCCTGTATCACCAGGCTCGTCGGCGTTGCAGTGATGGTGACCTTGCCGCCGTCCAGGTCGGTCTGATTTTTCGCGGTGCGTAGGATATAGACTTCGGCCGTCTGTGTGTCGGTCGTCTCTATCGAGACGGGCCCGTTGATGCCGCGAACTTCGACTTTAGCGTCGGGCGAAAGCTGATAGCTCTGGCGTATCTCCTCGCGGCCTTCGTCTGCCGCGACGTTGTTGGCCGTAAACGTTCCTGACGTTCCGCGAAAAGCGCCCGCCGCTGCCGCCACTACGACGAGAAACAGGGCGATCATCCATCGTTTCATCTTGACAAGCCTCCAAAGCCTAACGGTTTTCTTCTCGGAATCAAGCAGTCTCTCTCTTCTCAGAGGGAAACGACGAAAGGGATGCTACGGTTCAGATTATTTTCTTCCGCCCGCCAGCGTTTCTTCCAGGGCTTTCTTAATCTGCGGCGTTGCTGCTATATTCCGCCCGACTAAAGGAAAGAGCGTGAGGATGTCCAGCGAGCCGCGTGCGTCCAGAGGGGGAAATGTCTTTGCCAGCTCATAGCTTCACCCGTTTGCAAGCCTTTGCTAAAGATTCCGAAGAGCTTAACGTCATCATCGAGACTCCGAAGGGGAGCCGCAACAAGTTCAATTACGATGAGGAGAAAGGTCTGTTCAAGCTCGGCGGGGTGCTGCCCGCCGGGGCCATCTTCCCTTTCGACTTCGGATTCCTGCCCAATACTCTGGGCGGCGACGGCGACCCCGTCGATGTGCTCGTGCTGATGGACGAGCCGGCTTTTGCCGGTTGTCTCGTGCCGTCGCGCCTGATCGGCGTGATCGAGGCCGAGCAGACGGAGAGAGACGGCGAGACGAATCGCAATGATCGCTTCATCGCGGTCGCCGCAGACTCGCGCGACCATCGCCACATCAACTCGCTCGCAGACCTCAACGCGCACCTGCTCGATGAGATAGAACACTTCTTCATCTCGTATAACGAGATCAAGGGGAAGAGTTTTAATCCGCTCGGGCGCTTCGGGCCGGAAAGAGCCGCGAAGCTTGTACGCGATTCCATGCGCGACGCCGGACGCAAGCGAGGCGGCGCGAAAGCGGGCGCGCGCAAAAAGAGCAAGACCAAAGGGCGTTAGCCCGCATCGCCCTTTAGCCGTGACCGATTTGCGAAGACGAGCGCGAGCGTCTTCCGCGCCCGCTAACCTTCAGAACCCGGCCTTCCTCTCCTCGGGCGTCGTCTCAAGCAAGCCTTCTTCCGTAAGCTCGCTCTCCTCGAAGTAAAACTCCCTGACGCCTTCGAGGTCTAGATGCAAAAACTGGTGTGCCCCCGTGACGTGGCCCTGCGCTTTTGATCTCTCTTTCTCCTTAAAACGCGCGGCGATGGTATTCGGTCTATCCAGAAAGACGACCTCGACGCCGGTCTGCAACTCCTGCTCGGTGAACTTGTGGCCGTCCACTCTGACGGAGATGAGCTGGTCAAAGTCCGGCGGCGGAGCGGCGATCAGATGCGCGAGGAAAAGCTCGTCGGCGCGGCCAAAGAGAATATAGGTGAGATTGTCCGGCTTCGTCCGCGTACCGTCCAGCTCCTCGGCGTAAATGACTCTCTTGATCTTGACATCGACATTCGTCATCCCGCTCACGTCCCGGCCTCCTCGCTCAAGATGGCCGCGCACGAGCCTGCCCTTGAAGGAACTGCGGGCCGGAGGGTTGGGCCTGAACAGTGTCGGGAGCTTGAAGGAATCCAGCGGTTCCAGCGTGTACATCTTCACCTTCGGATTGCTCTGACGGTCTTTGAAGTAGACTTCCTGGAGGCTTTTGCCGCCCTGCGAGAAGGCCGCCTCCAGAATGACCTGAAAATTGTGCGGTGTCATGAACATCGGAAGGTGTGAGAGATAGACGCCCTTTTCGCCGACGACCATCATATTATGCGGGGGCTCGGGTTCTTTAGGCGTGTCGATGTCAGGGTGATGCATGTGTTCCATGATGTTGTCCTTTCTTTAGTGCGAGCAGCAAAGTCTCTGGCAGAATGAGGTCAAGATGAGTGTAGGCTTCGGCGGCCTGCTACTTCGTTGACAATCAACCGGGTAGAGTTAACGGGAGGCGAGCCTCTCGCGGGTGCGCCGTGCGAGGAAACGAGAGAGACGGGATTCTCGGCGGCGAGCTATCAATAGTCGCCGCAGAGTAAACACCCGTCGTCGCCGGATGTCAATAGAGAGTCGAAACTCTTTGCAGGCAGAGAAGGGATGATTCGGTAAGACGGGGCGAGAGAATCAACCGAGCGTCTCTATCTCGGCTTCGAGGGCGCGCAGAGTTCTCTGTAGCATTTCGCGGTAGGCGCGATTGGTGGCGCGCTCCAACTGGTCGAGCGTGCGTGCGCGCGATAGCTTCGCGGTTTCCAGTCGCTGCCGACGCTCGCGCTCCTGCGGCGACAACTCATCCTGCGCAAGCCCAGCGAGACGCGCACGCTCGTCCGCTTCCTCCATCTGATCCGCGACGGCCTTACTCTCCCAACCTCTAGCCAACAGCCTTCACCTTCCTTGTTTTTGCCCATGATTATACAAGGATGCAGGGAAGAATTAACAGGGATGGACAGGAAACAAGGATGAAGGATGAAGGATGAAGGATGAAAGTAATGCATTTGTCTTTCCTTCATCCTTCCGCCTTCATCCTTCATCCTTACTATGTGGCCGTCGTATCTTGGTGAAAGACGGCGACCCATTTTCCGCCACGCTTGGCCCAGATGGTGCTCTCGTGTGTGACGCTGACTACTTCCTGACCGTTGACTGTGCCTTTGGAGCTGACTTTATAGGTCACAAGGGCCATGTCTTTGTCCAGCATCAGCACTTTCCATTCATCCAAAGAGAAGTCCGACAGCGTGCCCTCGGCGACCGACTTCACCGTCTCGGCCTTCGTGTGAACCCCGTCGCCGGTGACGTACAACTGGTCTTCGGCCAGAGCGGAGCTGAAGCCCTGTATATCTTTTTTCCTGATCATCTCCCAGACCTCTTTCTCCCGGGCGATGAGCATGTCTTCGACGCTGTTCTTACCTTTGTTGGAAGCCGTGTTGCCGGGGGCGGCAGTCGGCGGCTTGATGCGCGGGGAGTCCGGTTGATTGGTCGGCGCTGCCGTTGACTGGCCCAGGCACACGGTCGCCGACGCTAAGGCGGCAAAGAGCAGGATGAAAAGCTTTCTCATATTCGTTCTCCTTCAAGAGTTGAAAACGGCACGAACGTTCTGTGATGTCCTACGGCCCGCCCGTATAAAAGATTCGGTGCGCGTGTGTATCAGATGGCTCTTCAACTGTCAATAGGCTCGGGAAGAAGGTGGCTCCCGCGTGTGCGCGCCAACGGCTTGCGCCGCTCAGTATTTGACGCGCACGCGATAGACCAGCCGGGCCTCGCCGTCCCTGGCGACGGGCACGCGAAACTGTGCGGCGAAAGCCTCCGTCTTTTTGGCCGGGAAACTTGAGGAGATCATTCGCCAGTCGCCGCCGATGGGCTCGTTGACGATGACGCTGATGGGCCCATCCTTGTGATTGCGAATCGTGATCTCGTAGGCGTATTCGTAGACGGTGCTTGAGATCACTTTGTAGTCGGTCTGCTTTCGTTCGGCGATGATGTCGAAGGCGTCGCCGACCTTGAATCTGATGTCTTCGTTCTTCGGCGTGTGCTCGATGTGGTCTTCACCGATGAACTGCTGCCCGCCCTGCCCGTCCTTCTTGTAGAAGCGGATTGTCCCGGCCGGCAGCGGCATCCCGAGCTTATTCTCGACGCTGTTGCGAAACTGCATGAAGACGCCGACCTTCTGCGGTATCACCTGACCGGGGCTGTTGTAGTTCTGGTAGTATTCCGGCATGCCGTCGATGACGAACTCCTTGGCGACCTGAAAGCCTGCGGATTCCAGGAGCGAGACCTGCTTGGTCTCCTGTTCGCGGATAGAGGCCGGACGCTGCAAGGTGTAGAGGTGGTATTCAAAGAACGCCTGCTCTCTAAACTGCTGCACGCTCTTGGATGCAGCCACGTCGGCTGGTCTCGCCTCTCTTCTGCCTCGCACATCTTCGTCTTCGAGCACGCGATTGACATTGCCCGCGACCAGTTGCAGTCGCGCGTCGTCAAAGCCGACGCCGCTCGTGTTCGTGAGCGTCACCCACCCTTGCAAGTCGCCGCGCGTATCGTCGGCGTTGACGACCAGCACGTAGTCCGAGCGCCAGTTCATCCCCGCCGTCAGGTAGCTCGCCTCGACCGTCTGCGCCGTGCCCGCACTATTCTCGACATCCCAGACGAGCGTGGGAGTGGCGACCAGGTTGCGCGGCAAATCCGGGAAACGCGTCTCGACGATATTGCTCGGATTGATGACGATCTGCCCGCCGATGCGCCACACCTGCCCGTTGTTATTCGAGAGCAGCACGGCCTGCACGGGCGTCAGAATCTCCGTACTGTTTTCAAAGCGCCGGAGCACGAGCGTCACCTCGCGCCCCACATACTTGTCCAGCAGCTTCGACGGATTCAACAGGTCATACTGGTAATTCTGTTCGAGTATGTTGAGAGAATCCGTGGCCGTGAGCGAGGCCAGATGCACAGTCTCGGGGCGAATCTGCGCGGCGACATCGGCAAAGCTGAGCGAGGTGCGCCCCTGCGGAAGCTGTAGCATGCGCGTCTCGCGGACGAGGCCCACGTTAGAGTTATAGATGGTGATGTTGACGGAGCGGCGATCACTGGCCGTCGTGGTCAGCGTGTTCGTCTGCGCCTTCGTCAAAGGAGAGATCAGGCAGTAGAGAGTTAGGAGCAGGCTGAGATGGATCAGACGTGACATCAAAGAATTTCACCTCCGGGCAGCGTTTGTTCTCTGGGCTTGAAAGAGCGGCGCGAGCACATCACGATTCCGCTCTTTACTAGAACGCCGCCCGTGGCTGAGGCTTGCATCTCTCTGCCCCGTTGACGGATCATTCACTATTGCCGGGATGAGTTTCCGGTTCTTTCGCGCAGGAGGCTTGAAGGCGATTCAGACAGCACAGGCGAAAACTCTCTACCCGCGAATCGTTGGGCCCGGTTGGGCCCACCTGGGCGAGCCCGTGCAGAGGCTTCACACGGGGACGAGCACGCTGTATGGTGCGGGGAAGTTCACCGTCCGCCGGGGCGAGGGCGGCCCGGCGCGCCTGTTGGCCGGATTGATGCGCCTGCCGTCGGCGGGAAATGATGTTCACGTCAAACTGGTCATCACTCCGCATGAGAGCGGCGAGCGCTGGCACAGAACCTTCGGCCCAGTGCCTTTCATCACCGAACAGAGAGCGGGCGAGGACGGCTTGATGTTGGAGCGGATTGGCCCAACGGAAGTGAGGTATCGCCTGGAAGTCGCCGGGGGCGCGCTCTATTACAGGCACACGGGGACGGCGCTGCGCCTTGGGCCCATACGCTTGCCGCTGCCCCGTTGGCTCGCGCCGCACATCACGGCGCGCGAATCGGCGATGCCCGACGAAAAGTCAACCCACATTTCCGTCAAAGTGACCCTGCCCCTGATCGGACTCCTGGTCTCTTACAAGGGTTACATAGAAATAATGGATGAAGGCGGAAGGATGAAGTAAAGGCATCTCAAATCTGAGATTCAATATTTCAAATTACTTTCATCCTTCCGCCTTCATCTTTCCGCTTTCATCCCTGCGTCTGCGGAGCGATGTAGAGAACCCCCTTGATTTCGGCGAGCGCCGCCAGTTTTTCGATGGCGATGCGACCGATCAGCATCTTCGAGGTCGTCGGGTCGAGCACTACCTCGAAACCGAGTTTCTTGAGTTCTGCGATAGTCTCGGGCGATTTATTGGTGAACCAGACCTGCACCTCCGCCTTACCATCGCGCACGAACTTCGCTTCCTCTGCGCTCGGTTGGGCCCCCTTCTTACTGAGGCGCTCGACGAGCGCGGCGATCGTCGGATGCAGCTTGGAGAGAAGCTGCTGCCGCTTAAGCTCCTTGTCTGACAATCGTGCTCCGCTGCTGTCGCCGTCGCGCGATTCGCTTATTGCGTCCGCCCGGGCAACCTTGTTGCGATTGGCGGTCGACTCTCTGGCTACCCTGCGCGCTGTCACAGGTCTTCCGACTGGGCCACCACCTCCGCCACCACCGCCCGAGCGATTGAGACCTCTGCCAGCGACGCCGCCGCTGACATTACGGCTCAGGGTCAGAGGAGCGGGCGCAGCGGGCGCATTGGCAGACACCGTTTCATCCGCGCCGAAGATGCCTTCATAACTGACGCCCTCCGGCATCTCCACCGGCACGTCTACGCGGCGCGGTTGTCCGCCGTCGGTAATCGTCATCTCTTCGACGGCGACGAAGGAAGTGAACTGCGTCATCAGGCGATATTCGAGACCGAGCTGCGTGATCGGCTCGCGTATATCGGTGCGCGCGTGGCCCGTCTGTATGCCTTCCAAATCCTGGGCCATGAGGTCGTCAATCCGCGTGCGCGCCCAGAGCGTAGCGAGCACGTCGTGCTGCGGCTCAGAGTCAGGCAGCGCGACCGGAATCTCGCGCACCACGTCGCGCCCGGACATCTTGCCTTTCAGCTTGATGGTCGCGGTTCCCTTGCCCGTGAAGCGGCCCGACAGGATAAGTGGCTTGGCGCTGAACAGGTCAGGGATGCGCTTCGGGTAAACGTCCGCCACGGGCAGCCCGGCCCAGTCAATCGAGATGTCCGTCAGCAAGGGGCTTCGCACGCGCTCGTGAAAGCGGCGCGCTGCCGCCGAGCCGTCGTCGTTGAGCCCGACGTACTCGACCTCGCCGCGCCCCTGTTCGGCCATCTTGTCCAGGAGAAAACGGTTGACTGAGCTGCCGATGCCGAACGAGAAGACGCGCGCGTTCGGATGCTTCTGCACTTCGCTGATGATGGTCATGTCGTCGCCGACATAGCCGTCCGTCATGAAACAGACGATGCGTATGTGGTCTTGCTTGTCCGATGGCTCAAGCGCGGCGCGGATGGCCTTCATCATCTCCGTGCCGCCGCTGCCCTCGCGCGAAGCCAGGAACTCCTGTGCCTTGCGCAGGTTCTCTTTTGTCGCCGGTACGGGCTGCGGGAAAAGTATGTGCGTGTCACCCGCGAAGGTGATCAGGTTGAAGGTGTCCTGCGGGTAGAGCCCGTCAATCGCAAGCTGCATGGCTTCCTTGGCCTTCTCGATGGGAAAGCCCATCATCGAGCCCGACGTGTCGAGCACGAAGACTATCTCTTTGGGCGTCACGTCTTCGGCCGTCACGCGATCGGGCGGCTGAAGAATCAAGGTGAAGAAGCCGCCGCGCTCGGCGCGATGCGTGAGCACTGCGTCTTCCACCTTACGCCCGGCCACGTCGTAGCGGAGGACGAAATCCCTGTTCGGTATCTCGGACATATTCTTCAGGCGTACGCGCGCGCTCCTGTCGTTCGCCCTGGCGACCTCTATCTCGTGCGTGTTGGAGCGCAGCTCGTCAATCGGCACACCGGCGTCGAGCGATACTTCGAGCGAGATGTCGTGGCCCGCGCGCGTGCCCTGCGGTGTGATGGGCGGAGTGATGCGCGAAGCGTCCGGCACGCGGTCTGTGTCCGGCGCTGTTCCACCGCCTTGCTGTTGTCCGGTTGCAGAGCCCGGAATGTAGCGTGGGCCCACGACCATCGGAAACGAGAACTCGTAAGCGCCGTCCTCGTATTTCAACGTCTCGACGTAGCTGATCGTGATCGTCACCTTTTCGCCGGGCATGATGTTGGCGACCGATTGCGTGAAGATGTTGGGCCGCTCCTGATCAAGCAGGCTTGCGACCTGCCCATTCTTACGCGCCGCCTCGTAGACGGCCTGCGCCTGTTCGCTACGCATGATCTTGCCTTTGACGGTGCGGTCGCCGACGCGCATCGTCATGTCGTCGACGGCGGCCATCTGCGGCAGAGGGAAAGTGTAAACGGCCTCGATCTTATCCTTGAACGGATTCTCGAATTCCTGCGTGACGACGACGCGCGAGAGGAAGCCGCTGATCTCGGCTTTGACGGAAGTATGTTTGAGCGGCGCGACGCCGAGCGGTTTGCCGCTCTGGTCAACGACCTGCAACGCGCCCTGCGTGACTTGATCTGGCGCGGGTGTCGCCTGACCGGCAGGTCTGGTTTTGGCCAGGACGAAGAGGCTTACAAGCGAGAGCGAGAGAAGGAACGCGAGTGCCGGAAAGAACTTTCGATGCATAACAATCTCCTCTTATGGAACATATCTTCAAAGACAGCGAGGTGCGGTCGGGGTCACGCGCAGCGCGAGGCGCGATCGGCCCACTGTGTTGCGCCGCCACGGCCCCGGTGCGAGAACCACTCAGCTAGTAGAACGAGAGGCCGCCGGTGGCTTGCATGAAATTTTTGATTCCGTGCCCGCCCGCTCGGAAAAAATTGCTCATCTCAAAGGCGTATGCGGTCTCTTCCCACGTGGGAAGAGACCGCATACGCCTTTGAGATGAGCCGCTCCGAACGAGCGGCGCTTTCAGTAGAGGTTGAAGTTGTACTCTATCTGAATGTACTGCGACACCGCTCGCCCGTCCTTCTGCGCCGGGGTGAACCTGATCTGGCGGGCCGCCGCAATCGCCTTCTCCGTCAACCCGTACGGCAAACTGCTCACCGCTCGGATATTCGTCACCTGCCCCGAGGACGAAAACACCGCCTTCAACACCACCGTCCCGCTGATCTGATTCCGCCGCGCCTCCTCCGTGTACTGCGGCTCAGGCTTCGAGATGATTCGCGCCTTCGATGTCACCTCGTTCGGCTTGAACGTACGATCATAATCTCCGCCACCACCGCCGCCAGAGCCGCCACCGCCGGGATGACGGTCTCCGCCTCCGGTGTTACCACCGCGTCCCGGCCCTACGCCTCCGCCTTCACCACTGCCCACGCCTCCGCCCTGTCCAGTGCCGATGCCGTTGCCCGACCCGGGCCCGCTGCTCAAATCCGTCGACTTGGACTTCGGGTCGCCATACGGGATGGGCCGTGTGTCCGTCGGAAACAGCAACGGGTCAGCATCGATAGTGGCGGCCACAGGCAGCGAGGGATTCTTGATCTTGGGAGGATTGGGATCAGGAGCCAAGACCTGCGGGATGGTCAGAGAAGCCTGCGGAAGTTTGCCGTAAGAGGCAGGCTTCTGCTCTTCGCGGCCACCGCCGCCACCGCCGCCGGGTTTATCCTGTTTGGGTTTGGAGCCTCCGCCGGTTCCCTTGTTCATCCCCGCCGGGCCCTTGTCGCGTGCCTCCTCTTCGGCAGGGATGGTTGTGGCGTCGCCCAGGTAATCCAGATCGTCGCGCACCTTATCGGCCACCTGCTGCGTGTGCGATGCGCGCCAGCGATCCATGCCGACGAGCCCGATCGAGATGCTCAGGATGAAGACGATGGCGGTCAGGGTGGCGACGGCGACATTGGGAGATTTGAAGAAGCGCCACAGCATCAGGCCATAGGCGCTCAAAGAGCGTCGGACGAAGCTGAAGGGATCGCGGCGAAACTCCGGCCAGGTCAGTTGCGATTCCAGCGCCACCTCGCGCAGCTCTTCGCGCAGGCGCGAGGTGAGCCCCTCGTCTTCGATGATCGTCAGGTGATACTCGCCGCTGCTGTAGGCGATGAGCGGACGCGCTGCGCCCGCATGACCCGTGCCGTCCGGCGCGGGCGAGCTTGTGAGGGCCGCCGCCAGCTCGTTGAGCGGCGTGCCGTCCACCGGGCAAAAACTGAATTTGTCTGCAAACTCTTCGCGGCATACTGAACACTGTTTCATAACGATTACCTCTCGATTAGCTGACGAAGAAGGTGTTGGGGAGAAGATTCTTTTCCAGAGCGGAGCGCGTTTCGCCTGTTGACGAAAAGCTGCGACGACGCGGCTGTCCAGAGACGGCGCGGCGCGCGGCGCTCGCCATTGTTCGAGCAAAGCTTTGAGCTCCGCGTCTTCCGAGAGATACGCGGCGTGCTCCATGCCTTGAGCCTCCGGGGCATCGCTTCCGTCATCGGAGTAAAGTGGATGCGTGTCGTTGTTCTCGCTCATCTGGTGACCTCCGGGGCGGCAACCGCCTGCCCGTAGTTGCTCAAATAAGGTGCAAGCAACCGTCTTAGCTTCTGTCGCGCACGATGGAGCCGCGATTTGACGACGCCCGTGTCGGCCCCCACGATCTCCGCGATCTCGTTGAGCGTCAGCTCTTCATACTCGAAGAGGATGAGCGCCTCGCGTTGCAGCGGCGGCAGGCTCGCTACGGCCTTACGCACTTCAGCCGATAGCTCTTCGGCCAGCAGTTGCCGGAGGGGCTGCTCGCCTTCCGGCCCCGAAGGCTCTACGCTCAAATCATCGAGCGTTACTTCAGCGCCGGACGGGCGCAGGTGTTTTAGCGCCAGATTTCGCGCCGCCGCATAGAGGTAAGTGCGCAGGGCCGCGCGCGACGGGTCGTATCGCGTGGGCGCTCTGATCAGGCTCAAAAAGCAATCGTGCGTCACGTCCTCAGCCAAGGCGACCGTCCCCGTCAGACGATAGGCGAAGCGAAACACAGCCTCGCGGTGTCTGTGGTACAACACCAGAAATGCCGCCTCATCGCCGCGACCGGCATCCTTCAGCAGTCTTTCGTCTGTCATCTGATCGAGTAACCTTGCGCGCCAGAGAGATCGAAGCCAAACCCGCTTGCTATCTGTTATTACCCGGAATCCTCTAAAAGTTACGGTGCGGCTTGAAAATATTTTCGCGCCCCGGCTTTGGGTTATCAGCCCTCGCGGGGTCGCCCTTCGGTTGGTGGCGCTCTGATGCCGCAAGCTCACGTCCGGGTTGGCCTCGCCGCGCGCGAGGCTGCGTGTCGATCACCTTCGGGCGAAAATATTTCAACACTCGTGGGCCCAATTGTGAGAGGATACAGTCCATGACAGACGAGGCTTCCGCTGGCGGGCAACGGCCCGTCTTGAAAGAGCACGCCGCGCATGAGCTGCGTGATACTCAGGAGGTAGACTGTTGTGTGGTCGGGGGAGGGCCGGGCGGCGTCGTGCTCGCGCTCCTGCTGGCGCGCAGCGGCATTCGCGTCATGCTGCTCGAAGCGCACGAGGATTTCGACCGCGACTTTCGCGGCGATACCATTCATCCTTCCGTCCTTGAGATCATGGAAGAGCTGGGCCTCATCGAACGCCTGCTCAGCCTTCGTCACAGTAAGATATATACCTTCACCATCATGTCGCCCGATGGGCCCATACAGTTAGCGGACTTGCGTCGGCTCAAGACGCGCTACCCCTTCATCATGCTCGTTCCACAGGCACACTTCCTGGAATTATTGACAGAGGAGGCGCGCCACTATCCGAACTTCCAGTTGATGATGGGCGCGAGCGCGCAAGAGTTGATAGAGGAAGAGGGGCGCGTGCGCGGCGTGCGCTATCGCAGCGAGGACGGCTGGCACGAGGTACGCGCGCACCTGACGGTCGGGGCGGACGGGCGCTCTTCGCGCGTGCGTCGCATGGCGGGCTTCGTGCCCGTCAAGTCCTCTCCGCCGATGGACATTCTATGGTTTCGCCTGCCCAGGTACGAGACCGACGGTGAAGGCTTGATCGGGCGTTTCGGGCGCGGCCACCTCCTGGTCATGCTCGACCGCCTGGAGCAATGGCAGATGGCTTACGTTATCCTCAAGGGCAGCTTTCAGGAGATACGCGACGAAGGATTGGAAGCGCTCCAGCGCTCTATCTCGGAGTTAGTCCCGGAGATGAAAGACCGCGTCGCGCTCCTTGAAGATTGGAAGCAGGTCGCCGTGCTCTCCGTCGAATCGAGCCGCGTCCCGCGCTGGTACAAGCCGGGACTTCTCCTGATCGGCGATGCGGCGCACGTCATGTCACCCGTCGGCGGCGTGGGCATCAATTACGCGATTCAGGATGCGGTCGCGGCGGCCAACCTTCTCACCCCTGCGCTCAAGCGCGGCGACGTAAAGGTGAGCGACCTGGCCGCCGTCGAGCGTCGCCGCGTCTGGCCGACGGCCATTATTCAAAGGGTACAGACACTGGTTCAACGCAACATCATCGCCGCCGCGCTCGACCCCAATAGGCCATTCAAGCTCCCGCTAGCCCTGCGCCTATTGCTGCGCGTTCCCGGCCTGCGCGACATCCCCGCCCGTCTCATCGCCTACGGCTTCTGGCCCGTTCACCTGAAGAAGGATTTAGTCTGAGCCTCGGATAGGCTCTGTTTTTCAAGACGACACTTACCGGCACAACTCGCCGCACATGCTCTCTCGTCGAAGCGCCGCTCACTTGCTGGCCTTCTCATCATAAAGGTAGAGGCCGAGACCGAACTTGGCCGTCGCGCGCTTGAGGGCCTGCGCCTCCGCGTTGCTCGAAGAGTCTCCCCAACTGGACACCTCCTGATCTTCCTGTCCCGTCGCCTCTCTATAAACCGTCCCCTCGGCGCAAGGAATACTGATACGCGCGACGACGATCACCTTGCCGCCGATGCCCGTGACCTGCCGAATCTCGTAAGACCAGCCGGGCGCGTAGAGGTCTAGGAATTTGACCGCCGTATGCCAGGGCAGAAAGCGAATCTTTTGCCCCCCGACCGTCTTCGTGCGAAGCAGGCGCGCCGGTATCGGCTTTGATAGATCAGCGATGATTTCAGTGATGCTGCGCTCTGGGGTCATTCTCACAATCCTTTCCGAATCGCCATCGTTCACTCCTAAAATATCACATCCCGGCAGGCACGAGCCGACCTCCGTTTCACCTCATAGCGGAAGCGAAAGTTCGCTTCGGTTGACACTCCTCATCGTTGTACGGTAAGTTAAATCGCCGCCATCATGCGAGACAGGAAAGGGACGTATCACACGTCTTTCAATACGTTTTCTCTCTTGAATTTTGCCCGGCAACACTTGGCTCGCCA
>DATDFK010000094.1:0-27158 GCA_036522655.1 Pyrinomonadaceae bacterium
AGCGGAATGTAGCCCACGGCGCGAGCCGTGGGAACCAGATTGGTTAAGAGCAATGAGCCCCGCAAGGGGCGTAAGAAATTCAAGTTGAGTTTCTTTCGCCCCTCCGGGGCTCTCTCTTTATCCTTTGCTCTATTCCCATGACTTGCGTCATGGGCTACATTCCGCTCGCCCCTTGCGGGGCTCATGCCGGTGTGCCTTTACTATTCGGTCTTGCCCTGTTTTTTCGCTGCGATCCAGTTGTTGATGCGCGCTTCGAGCACGTCCATCGGGAGCGAGCCCGCGCCGAGGATTTCGTCGTGGAACTGGCGTATGTCGAACTTGTCGCCAAGCTCTCGCTTCGCGCGCTCGCGCAGCTCAAGGATTTTCAGTTGACCGATCTTGTAGCCGAGTGCCTGCGCGGGCCATGAGATGTAGCGGTTGGTTTCGCTCTGCACTTCGACTTCATCTGTCGCCGAATGATCGTGGAAGAATTGCACGACCTGATCGCGCGTCCAGCGCTTGTAGTGAAAGCCGGTGTCCACGACCAGACGAATGGCGCGCAGCATCTCGTCCTGCAAGCGACCGTAATCGCTGTAAGGGTCTTTGTAGAACCCTATCTCCTTGCCGAGCCTTTCGGAGTAGAGGGCCCACCCTTCGACGAAGGCCGTGTTCCCTCCCTGCTGGCGGAAGGGCGGCAGCGTCGGCAATTCCTGCTGGATGGAGATTTGCAGGTGATGGCCGGGGATGCCTTCGTGATAGGCCGTGGACTCCATCGTGATCGTTTTACGCGAGGTCGGGTTGCTCGTGTTGACCATGATGTACCCGGGACGCGAGCCGTCGGGCGAGCCCTGATTGTACTCGGCCCCGGAAGCATCAGCCTCTCTGAAGGCTTCCGTCTGGCGGACTTCGACGTTCGCTTTGGGCAGACGACCAAAGAGCTTCGGCATCTCGCGCCGCATGTCGTCGACGTGTCCTCGATAGATTTCGAGGATTTGCTCGCGCGATTGCGGATGCAGCTTAGGGTCTTTCTCGATCGCCGCATTGAGGCTCTTCAAATCCTTGAAGCCGAGGCGGGTGGCGATCTCCATCATCTCTTTTTCGATACGCGCGACTTCGCGCAGCCCCGTTTGATGAATCTCTTCGGGCGTGAGATTGGTCGTCGTGGAGCTTTTGACAGCCGCCGCGTAGCGCGCCGCGCCGTCAGGCAGAGACCAGATGCCAGGCTCCGTCCGCCCTTTTGGCGCATACTCGTCTTTGACGAACTTCGCAAACTTGAGATAGGAAGCATTGACCTGATCGCGTATGACTGCGAGCAGTGTGTCGCTCAAGCGTTTTCGATCAGCCTCGGAGATGTCCTTCGGGAATTTCGTGAGCGGCTGTGCGAAGGGCGACTTGTCCGGCGGCTGGTTGCCGATGCCTTCGGCCTGCGTCACGACCTTTTCGAGCAGGAATTTCGGCGGCATCAATCCGTCGCTCATTCCCTTCCTCATCTGAATGATGTGCTGATCAAGTATCAGCGGAAACTTCTTCAAGCGCGTGATGTAATCTTCGTAATCCTTGACGCTCGTGAAGGGAAGATAGGCGGCGATTTGCGGGTATTGCAGGTGAATGCCTGAAATCTGGTTGACCGGCATCTCCCAGTTTTTGAAGTGCGCGTTGTCGAGCTGCTCTCTGAGTTGGCGCACCATCAGGGTTTTATTGAGTACCTCCTGCTCGGAGAACCCGCTCGTGTCTATGGCCTCGAAGCGCGTCAGGAACTCTCTGGTCTTCACAAGGTCGTCATCGACCGTCTTCTGGGAAAAGTCCGAGACCTGATCGTTGTAACGCTTGTCGCCCAGGATAGAGGCGAACTCCGGGTTTGTTCTGAGAACGTATTCCCACTGTTCGGCGAGCAGGTCGTTCAACTGCTTGCGCCGCGACTCAAGGTCGGCAGGGCCGTGCACAGTCGCCGCAAATAAATTCGCCGCCAGACAAAACATCATGGCGACGACAAATAGACTGGTTGACAATCCGTTCTTCACTCTACGGCTGCGCGTGCCGCCCGTGTGCCGCGCGCTGCCGAAAGATTTCAGCAGGAAACCCATCATTATCTCCTTGAATGAAATTTAAGTTGGACGCTTGGGACTGAATGTGCGGACTTGTGCTAATACCGGCTGGCTCTTCGAGGCCAGAGCGTGAAAGCCCACGGCCCTGACCTCTCTTTGGCTTTTGTCGCCTTCCCTCGAAGGCTTCAACGCAACAGAGCACGAACGCCGACCAATACCAGATAGACGATAGCGACGACGACCGCCAGCTTGATGAGTGCCACGGCCAACCCGAAAACGAACCCGACCAGGTGCAGCGTGATACCGGCAGCGGCCAGGACGAGCGGAACGCCCACGACCAGAACGAACAGACCGAGAAGGATAATCCCGGCCACCCTCAACACATCTTTTGCTTCTTTCATTTCCCACCTCAAAAATGTTTCAAAACTTTGACATCGTGCGCGAGCGCCTTCCAGGACTCTTCGGCTCCCCGCGCTTGCCTCAATATACGCAGAACCGCGCGCCCGCGTTCCCCTTAAGATTCGCGCCCCTTTCCGGCCCCTTATGACCGGATTCTACGGAAAGCGCCCGTTTGTGTTAAGCTCGATCAAGAACAATTTTTCCGACTAATATTAAGATGATTGAGGCTTGATTGAAAACCTCCGCGCCGCTTGGCGAGAGGCAGAACCACATCCCGTCGCTTAAAATTTTGAGAGCTATGCCACGCCGCACTGCGAAACTTCTTTTTAACGAGCCGGAGGAGGAAGAGACTTCCACGGGCATGCCTGACGACGACGCTTCGCGCCCGCTGGCCGAGCGTATGCGCCCGCGCACGCTTGACGAGTTCGTCGGACAGACGCATCTGGTCGGCGAAGGACGCGTGCTGCGACGGCTCATAGAAGGCGCGGGAGCGTTGCCTTCATTAATCTTGTGGGGCGCGCCCGGCACCGGCAAGACGACGCTCGCGCGCCTGCTCGCGGAGCGAAGCGGGGCGCATTTCACACCGCTCTCCGCCGTCTTCTCCGGCGTCAAGGACGCCCGCGCGGCCATCAGCCAGGCGCGCGAAGCGAGACAGCAGGGCAAGCGCACGGTGCTCTTCATAGACGAGATTCATCGCTTCAACAAAGCGCAGCAGGACGCGCTCCTGCCCGCCGTCGAAGATGGCACAGTCACGCTCATCGGAGCGACGACTGAGAATCCTTCCTTTGAGGTGACGGGCGCGCTGCTCTCTCGCAGCCGCGTCCTCGTCCTCAATCCTTTGACGAGCGAGGATGTGGAAACCATCCTCAGACGCGCGCTCGCGGACGAAGAGCGCGGGTTGGCCCACCTTCACCCGGAAGTCCCCGAAGAGATGATCGGTCGCCTGGCGCGTTCGGCGGCGGGCGATGCGCGCGTGGGCTTGGCGGCGCTGGAGGCGGCGGTCGAATCGACCGCGCCCGACGAGAATGGGGTTCGTCATGTTTCAGCCGAGACGGTAGTCGAAGCGCTTGGCCGCGCTCATTACGCTTACGACAAGGGCGGCGAGGAGCATTACAACCTGGCCTCTGCGCTCATCAAGTCGCTGCGCAACTCGGATACGAACGCGGCTCTCTACTGGCTGGCACGCCTGATAGAGGGCGGCGCTGACCCGATCTTCATCGCGCGTCGCCTGTGCATCCTGGCCTCCGAAGACATAGGCATGGCAGACCCGCAGGCGATGGTACAGGCTGCGGCGGCGGCAGACATCACGCGCCTCATCGGTCTGCCCGAAGCGCTCTACCCGCTTTCGCAGGCGACGATCTATCTGGCCCAAGCGCCGAAATCAAACGCCGTCAAGCGGGCCTACATGGCTGCTGCCGAAGACGCCGGAGAGACGGCGCGCGAGCCCGTCCCGCTGCATCTCAGAAACGCCATCACGCCGCTGATGAAACGCATAGGCTACGGCAGCGGCTATCGCTACGTGCACAGCGACAGGCGTGCACGCGAGGAGATGTCTTGCCTGCCTGACGCTCTCAGCGACAGAGTGTATTATACGGAAGAGCAATCAACAGCCAGCGATAAGTCGTCGGACGAACATTGCTAGACGCTGGCTGCGCAAGGAGAATTTCTGAAGTGAGTGCGGAAAAATCGGATAAAGAGTTGGCTTTTCTTCAAGAGCTATATGTTGCGACCGATTGGGGCGAGCGGTTCGCGGCCCTGATCGACGAGCACGTCGAGCTCCCGAAGAAGGGGCGTGCGCTCTATGTCGCGGCGGGGACGGGCGGCCACGCGATAGCGATGCAGGAACGCGCCGGTGATGACGTGTCGTTCATCTGCATTGACGAGAGCGAAGAGTGCCTGGAATTGGCCCGCGTGAAGGCGATGGTCATCAGGGCCGACCCCGAGTTCCGTCGCGCGCAGTTGGAAGAGCTTGGCTTTGATGATGACCAGTTCAATGTGGTCATCGGCGATGCGTCGCTGGTCGGGCCCGAGCGCCTGCCGGAAATAATCTCGGAGATGGTCAGGGTCGCGCTGCCCGGCGGCGTGGTGGCGCTCGGCGCGGCGACCGCGTCGAGCTTCGCGGAGTTCTATTCGATCTACTGGGAAGCGCTCAAGGTCGCAGGGCTTGAGGAGTTTTCCTCCGAAGTCGAGACTTTGATCAGGGAACGGCCCACGGTCACGTCCATCGAAGAACTGGCCGAGCGCGAAGGGCTGGAAAAGATCACATCATGGACGAGCATCGAGGAGTTCGAGTTTGACTCGGGCGAGGAATTTTTGAACGCGCCCCTGATTGCGGATTTCCTGCTCAAGTCATGGCTTGAGTCCCTCCCCGACGCGGAGACGCGGCAGCGCGTCATTCAGGAGATCGCACACATCATAGATGAAGAGCGACAGGACATGAATTTCATCCTATCCGTCAAAGCCTCCCTCATCCTCGGGCGCAAGATGAAATAAGTCCCCCAGCCCCGCAAGGGGCGGAAGAATGTAGCCCATGACGCAAGTCATGGGGATAGAGCAGACAAGAAAGAGAGAGCCCCGGAGGGGCGAAAGAAATTCAACTTGAGTTTCTTTCGCCCCTCACGGGGCTTATGGCTCTTAACCAACTTGATTCCCACGGCTCGCGCCGTGGGCTATATTCTGTCGCCCCTTGCGGGGCTGCTCAACTGTCGGCCCTTGGGGGCTAAGGAAGAATGGAAGAGGCGAGAGCCAGGTCGCGCGGTCTCTTCGTTTCTATCTCTTGCTTTCTTTGGCGTACTGGTCGGCGGGCAATTTATCTTCTTCGATCATGTCGGCGGCGCGCAGGCGTTCACGACGACGCTGGGCCTCTTCAAGGCGCGCTTCCTCTTCGGCCTCTTCCTGTCCTTCGCGAAAAGCGCGTTTGCTCTTGCCCAGGGATTTCGCCAGTTGCGGCAGGCGACTCGCGCCGAAGAGCAGAATCACGACGGCGAGAATGAGAAGCAGCTCCGGTGTGCCGAGACCGATTGCCAGTATGATTTTATCCATAACGAAACCTCTACGGCCACACTTTGACCGCCGAATATATCAGGTGTGATTACCTTTCAATGTTAGATTCGTAGAAAAGATACTTGCGCCAGGTCTCGTCCGCACGCCCGATGTAACGCATGATCTGGCGATTGACGTGCAGGGAAAATCCGCGCGGGCGGCGCAGGAGATGCATCGCGGCCTCTTCCGGCGTCCGGTTGCCCTTGCGATGATTGCAGCGCTTGCAGCACGCCACCAGATTATCCCACGTCGAATCGCCGCCGCGCGAGCGCGGGTGAACGTGATCGAGCGTCAGTTCCGAAGGCGCATACTGCTTGCCGCAATACTGGCACGTCGAATGATCGCGCAGCAATATATTCTTGCGCGAGAGCGAGCGCCGCTCGAACGGGATATGGATGTATTCGGTCAAGCGAATGACGGAGGGCGCATGGATAGAGAGCTTCGCCGAATGAAGCATGTGCCCGTTATGTTCTTCAACTCGTGCCACTCCCTTGAAGATCATGACGACGGCGCGCCGCTCGGTGCACACGTTGATCGGCTCGAAGGATGCGTTCAGGACTAAGACACGTCCATTCATATTACTCACTGATAATAACGAAGCCGCTCTACAAGTGTCAAAACAATTAGACTCCCCGCAAGGACGATTCGATTTTGGATCTTAGATTTTGGATTGGCGCGTCTGTGCGGCTTGATATCTCTCATTCAAAATTCAGGACGGCGGGAAGCGTTAATCCAAAATCCAAAATCTAAAATCCAAAAGGCTTATTTGCCGAGCCCGACGCGGTGCACCAATTCCACGAATCGCGGCTCCTGGCGCAGGTGATCGAACATGGGCTCGACGTGCAGGAAGGCCATGAAGCCGGAGCGTTCCTCGAAGGCGCGATCAAGCCACAGGAACACCTGCTCCTGTACGTCAAGCCCGAGGTAGATCATCGCGAAGTAGTAGGACGAGACGTATTTCTCGCGCGCCGCTTTCTCAAGCTCGTTAAGCACCTGCTCGGCGTCGGCCAGTTTCCCGGCCATCGCGTAGGCGTAGCCGAGGTGCGATTTGTAGGTCGGGTCGTTGCGCGAAAGACGCACGGCGCGCTCAAGCGCAGAGATCGCTTCTTTAACTTCGCCCTGCTGTACCAGGGCAAGGCCGATGTTACGGTAAGCGAAAGCGAACTGCGGATCCATCTCAAGGGCTTTGCGTCCCTGCTCGATGGCGCTCGCGTACTGGCGCGCGAAGTAGTAGGCCCAGCCGAGGCTGACGTGCGCGAAGAGCGAGAGCGGGTCAAGCTTGGCGGCGAGCTTGCATTCGCGTATCGCTTCGTCGTGGCGGCCCGCCGCCTTCAAGTAAAAGCCGTAGCCGTCGTGCGCGCCCGCGTAGCCCGGATTCAGCTCGATGGCACGCTTGAACTCGCGCCTCGCGCCGCGTAAGTCCCAATCGTAGAGGAGACGGAAAAACCCCAGCGAGGTGCGCGCCTCGCCGAGCGTCTTGTCAATCTTCAAAGCTTTCAGTGCAGCTTCCTTCGCCTTCGGATAAGCCTCGACGGGTGGAAGGCCGCCCGTCGATGAGCCCAGAAAAGCGTAGGCGTCCGCCAGCCCCGCATAGGCGAGCGCGTATTTAGGGTCTAGCTTGATAGCCTGCTGAAAATAGTCTATCCCTTTCTTGAGCCACTCTCCGGTGCGACGGTTCGCGTAATAACGCCCGCGCAGGTAGAGGTGATAAGCCTCAGTGTTCTCCGTGTAGCGTTTCGCAAGCCGCAGCTTCTCTTCCCTGTTCAGCTTCACTCTCAGCTTTTCGGAAATCTCCTTGGCGATCTCCTCCTGCACCTCGAAGATGTCCGACCGCTTACGATTGTAGCTCTCGCCCCAGAGCTGCGAATGGTTGGCGACATCGATCAGCTCTATGCCGAAGATGAGACGGTCTCCGACCTGCCGGACTCTGCCCGCCAGCACGGCGCGCACATCCAGCAGTTGACCTATCTCCTGCGGGTCGGCGTCCGCTCCCTTGTAGCGAAAGACTGTGCTGCGCGGCACAACGCGCAAGCCTGGAAGCTGCGCCAGTGCGTTGATGATATTTTCCGTGACCCCGTCGCTGAAGTATTCCATTTCGGGGTCGGCGCTGGCGTTGACGAGCGGCAGGACGGCCAGTGAATCTATGCGCCGTCGCGTCGGACGACGACGAGGCAAAGGCAGCGTGCGCGACGGCGACCCGATGCGGACGTGTCCCGAAGGAGTGATTTCAGCGCCGAAGATACGCGTCGGCATGGAGCCTGTCTGGCCGACCACCTGACCGTTGAGACCCGACTGCGAATGGTATTGGGCATCCTTCTCCCAGACGAGTGACGTGCCGTCGTCACGACAGAAGTTGAGAGTTTCATCCGCGTATGTGCGCTGGCAGGTCGGGCAGCGTTTCATAAGAACCAGGGGACGGGAGCCGAATTGCCACCCGATCGGGTCAGGCTCGGATTGGAGCCCGGAGAAAAGATCGCATGCGATTCCGTCGCGCTCTCAGAGTCACGTGCGCTCGCAAACTCTTTGCGCAGTGCTCAGGCGAAGGCCATTGTCTTCCTCTCTCAGCGCTTGGGACGAAAGCGGTCGGTGGCTTCGATGAGCGCGCTCGCGATGCCCGGCTCCGTGACGGAATGCCCGGCATCGGGAATGATGTGAAACTCCGCCTCCGGCCAAGCGCGATGAAGTTCCCAGGCACTCATCAACGGGCACACGACATCATAGCGGCCCTGCACGATCACGGTCGGGATGTGACGGATTTTATCCACATTCTCGATCAGGTAATTGTCCGTGTCGAAGAAAGCGTTGTTCATGAAGTAGTGGCATTCGATACGGGCGAAGGCGAGCGCGAACTCCGGCTCGCCGAAATGATTGATCATCTCCATATCGGGATAGAGCTTGGAGGTGCTGCCCTCCCAGATGCTCCAGGCGCGTGCCGCTTCCACCCTGATAGCCTCGTCCTCGCTCGTCAATCGACGATAATAAGCGCTGATCATATCGTCGCGCTCGGATTCCGGTATCACGTTCACGTACTGCTCCCACACGTCGGCGTAAATCGCGCTCGCGCCCTCCTGGTAGAACCAGCGAATCTCTTTCGGGCGGCACAGGAAAATCCCGCGCAGGAAGAGCGCACGAGTTCTATCGGGGTGGGTCTGAGCGTAGGCCAGCGCGAGCGTGCTTCCCCACGAGCCGCCGAACACCATCCAGCCCTCGATGCCCAGGTGCTCGCGCAGCATCTCCATATCGGAGACTAGATGCCAAGTCGTATTATCTTCGAGGCTCGCGTGCGGGGTGCTTTGCCCTGAGCCTCTCTGGTCGAAGAGCACAACGCGGTACGCTTTTGGGTCGAAGAAGCGACGATACTCGGGAATCAATCCTCCGCCGGGCCCGCCGTGCAGGAAGACCACCGGCTGGCCCTCAGGGTTGCCGCACTGCTCGTAATAAATATTATGGACGGATGAGACCGCAAGCCGCCCGTGATCGTAGGGCTCGATCGGATCATATAAAGTTTTCATGAGCCTATAATACAGAGGTTGGATGTCAGATGCCAGATGCTGGTAAAGCGCTCGGCCCCCTTACCGGCATCTGGCATCTGACATCCAACCTCTGTCCTTTACGGACGCGCCAGCGTCAGCACGAAGACCTCCTGCGCGCCCGCCGCTTTGAGAGCGCCGGCGGCTGCGGAGACGGTCGCGCCCGTCGTAAACACGTCGTCAACGAGCAGGATGCGCTCGTTCTCTATGAGGCGCGGGCGCTCGACGCGAAAGGCTTGCTCGACGCTTTCGCGCCTCGCCAGGGCGTCCATCCCGGCGCGATGACGCTCCGTATAAAGAGTTCTGACGAGACTCCATTCATCCAGCGGCAGGCGGGTCAGCGCGGCGAGCGAGTGTGCGAGAATTGACGCCTGGTTAAAGCCTCGTTCGCGCTGGCGCTCAGGGTGCAGCGGCACGGGTATGATGCGCGTGGCGCTGCGAAGTGGCTCGCGTCGCTGCGTTTCATAGAGCAAGCGTGCGAGACGCGCCGCCACGTGCGGCTCTCGTTTAAGCGCCAGCACGGACGCGCGCAAAGCTCCCTCATACCTTCCGCAAGCACGCGCGGCGGCGAACGGCTCCTGCTCACAACGACGACATCGTATGTCTGCAAGCTTTTCCGGCGGAACCATCGCCGTCGAGAACGCGCCGCATTTCCAGCACATCGCGTCCAACTCCGTGAAGATGCGCGTCTCGCGCCAGCAAGAGCCGCAGGCCACTCCATCATCGCGCGCCTCCACGCCCGCGCCGCACACGGCGCAAGCCTGCGGGTAAAGAAGCGCCAGCGCCGCATCGTAGAGCGAATCGATGAGAGGGTAAATGGGCTTCATTGAGATTTCAGAAGTCTTGGAAATTGTCTTCAGCCCCGCAAGGGGCGATAGATTGTAGCCCACGGCGCGAGCCGTGGGAACCAAGTTGGTTAAGAGCCATAAGCCCCGGAGGGGCGTAGGAAATGTGAGTTGAATTTCTTTCGCCCCTCCGGGGCTCTCTCTTTCTTGTCTGCTCTATACCCATGACTTGCGTCATGGGCTACATTCTGTCGCCCCTTTCAGGGGCTTGCGACCTACATTCCCGTGCCCCTACGCGGCTGTGCCTCAACATACACGAACGGCCTCCCGATTTGAACAGTGTCAACCGGGAGGCCGTCATTGATTTGGTAGAATGTGTGCTGTCTAGTCTTCTTCTTCATTCAACAGGCCGCGCTCCTGTAAATCCTGGCAGCGCAGGCAGTGGCGGGCCCACGGCACGGCTTCGAGGCGTTTCTCCTGCACAAGCTCGCCGCAATGCACGCACTCGCCGTACTCCCCTGCTTCGATACGCACGAGCGCCTCGTCGATCAATTCGAGCAGCCGCCGGTCATTGGCCGACATGGAGAATAATAGCTCTTTAGTATATGCGTTGGCAGCCATGTCCGCAGGGTCTTGCGTCGCCTCGGAGTCGCGCTCGCGGCTGTAGAGCTCCGCTTCCTGAACCTGACCGACCAATCCTTCGCGACGACCGAGAAGGCGGTCTCTGTAGGTTTTAACTTTTCTTTTGTCCATCTTTATCCTTTACTCCTAATGTTCCACCCGCCATGTTAAAAAGGATGAGCAATCAATGTCGCATCGAGAGCATGGGCCCAACCCGTCACGTCTCAAGCGCGGACGCCTGATCATCATCATTTCTGATACGGCAACCCGTGTATGATCGTGTAAGCCCTGTAGAGCTGTTCGAGCAACAACACACGCGCCATCTCGTGTGTCAGGGTCAGGCGCGATAGCGACCATCTGAAGCCCGCACGCGCCGCCACCTCCGCCGATACCCCGTAAGGCCCGCCCGTGACGAAGGCCACTTCTTTAGTCCCATCGACCTGCCATCGCTCAAGCTGCGCCGCCAGTTCCTCAGAACTCCACTGCCTGCCCTCCACATCCAGCAGCACTGTCAGGACATCCTGGCGGAGCGCGCTTATGATGCGCCTGCCCTCATCTTCGATGCCTTCGTTCGCCTGGCGCGCCGCGCTCTCGCGCACTTCCGTAATCTCGCAGCGCGTAAACCGCCCCAGCCTCTTCAAATACTCGTCCGAGAGCGCGCGCAAATGCGCATCCCTCGTCTTGCCCACCCAGATCAGCCGCAAACGCATCAGAGTAAGGATGAAGGCGGAAGGATGAAGGATGAAAAAAACGACCCGGCCAGTTTCCAGTGATTTTTATTCTTCATCCTTCATCCTTCCGCCTTCATCCTTGCTTTTATATCGCGCCAGCTTTTCGTAAAGGTTCTTGCGGCTGATGCCCAGCAGGCGCGCTGCCTCGGACTTATTGCCCCCGGTGGCGCTGAGCGTCTCGTTGATATATTCGGCTTCCAGCTCGGCCAGCGTGGGCCGTCGCTGGCCAGTCCTTTTCTGGCGCGTGACCGATGCGCGCAGCGCCTCCGGCAGATCGCTTGTCTCGACAAGCATGCTATTGGAGACGATGACGGCGCGCTCTAATACGTTGGCAAGCTCGCGAACGTTTCCAGGGAATTCATACTCTTCGAGCAGGTCGAGCGCGGCCTTCGAGATTCCCGTCACGTTTCGCCCATGCTTGGCGGCATAGGTTTTCAAGAGCAGTTGCGCCAGCGCGGCCACGTCCTCACGTCGCCGGACAAGCGGCGGCACTTCTATATGGACGACGTTCAGGCGATAGAACAGGTCTTCACGAAAGCTGCGACGCTTGACGGCCTCGTCCAGATCGACGTTGGTGAGCGCGATGAGCCGCGCGTCAACCTTGATCGTTCGTCGCCCTCCGAGGCGCTCGAACTCACGCCGCTCGATAACGCGCAGGAGCTTGGCCTGTGCATCCGTCGAGAGATGAGCGATCTCGTCCAGGACGAGCGTGCCGCGATGCGCGGCCTCAAGGCGTCCGGGCTTGGCCTCCGAGGCTCCTGTGAACGCGCCGCGCTCATAGCCGAACAGCTCCGCCTCAAGCAACTCGGAGGGCAGCGCCGCGCAGTCTATCTTTACGAACGCGGCCCCGGCACGCTGCGAGCGAGCGTGAATGAAGAGCGCGAGCGCGTCTTTGCCTGCGCCCGACTCGCCCGTCACGAGCACGTTGGCGTCCGTCACGGCGACACGCTCGGCGAGGCGCACAGCCCCGCGCATCGCCTCCGACAGCGCCACGATCTCGATCACGATTCTTTTCTCAAAGAGCCTTCCTGCTCATCGCCCGCGAGGTCAGTGGGCAGACGCACGCGCGACGCATCGCGCCACAACCGCTCAAGGTCATAAAAGCGACGGGCCTTGTCTTCAAAGACATGGACGACGAAATCGCCGTAATCGACCAGCACCCACTCCGCCGTATTGTAGCCCTCGACGCGCGCGGCCCGCGTGCCCTGCTTCTTCAACTGCTCGACGATCTCATCACTGATGGCCTGCACCTGCCGCGTGTTCGTGGCGCTGATGATCAGAAAGTAATCCGTAAAGCTGGCGATGGGCCGCAAGTCCAGCACGACGAGGTCTAGTCCCTTCTTATCGCTCGCCGCGCGCAGAGCCGTACAGATTCGCTCGTCAAGCTCTTCGCCGCATTCTTCCGCGCCGACTGAGCCCTCGCGTGCGATTCCCTCTACAGCATCCTTCTTGGCAGCCTGCTCGGGATGCAACACCTTCTCCTTGATTGAAGAGTTTTCTTTCATGCCTTAAGTCTCTGTATAGAGCCTGTATTTTTTTATGTAATCCGCCACAGGCGGCGGGACTAGATTGTTTAGCTCCGACGCGCACCCCGCGCGCGCCGCGCGCCGTATCTCTGTCGCCGAAACGTCCATCAGCACGGCATCGGTGACGTAGATTTTTGGGCCGGCATCATTGCCGACCTCTCGCGCAACCTCTTTCGCCTGAGCGCCGCGCAGGTCAACGATTCTTTCCCGCACATCTTCCGTCACATGCTCCGTGCCCAACTCGTAACCGGGCCTCGTGACGACGATGTGGTCGCTCAGTTGAAGCAGCTTCTCCCACTCGCGCCAAGTGGCGATGTCGGCCCATGAGTCCGCACCCATCATGAAAAAGAGCCTGACGGACTTGCCCGCCTCCTCTTTCAAACGCGAAAGAGTCTCGACCGTGTAAGGCTTTTCGGGCGCATCCAGCTCGATGCTTGAGATGCGCAGCCTCTCGTGGCCCTGCGTCGCCAGCGCCAGCATCGCGTAACGATGCAGCCCCGGCGTCGGCGCGCGCCCTCGCTTATGCGGCGCGACGTGGGCCGGAATAAAAAGCACCTCTGAAAGCTCAAACAACCGCAGGACGTTCTCGGCAAGCGCGACGTGCCCGACGTGAACCGGATCGAACGTCCCGCCGTAAATAGCTATCCGTTTCCGTCCGTTCATCCGAACTCTTCCGCATCCGCCAGCGCGATTTTGAAAGCGCGGCTTTCATCAACCGTCCGGGCCGAAAAGCTTTCGCCGATCGTTCCGGCTCTAGGATGCCGCGCGCGCTTCATCCAACTCCAGCCGTGCGCTCTCGCTCATCTCGTCAAGCGCGCGCGCGACAGCGCTCGTCAACTCGCGTATGCCCTGCTGCGTCGCCGAAGAGATGGCATGGAAGGGACGCCCGTCAGCTTCGACGCGCGCCTTCAATCGCGCCAGACGCTCCGGCTCGTCCAGCGCGTCCAACTTTGTGGCGACGATAATCTGCGGTCGCTCGGCCAGAGCAGCGTCATAGGCCGCAAGCTCCCTGTTGATCGTTTCGTAGTCCGCGACAGTATCGCGGCCCGAGGCGGAGGACACGTCGACGAGGTGCAGCAGGAGCTTCGTTCGCTCGACGTGCCGCAGGAAGCGGTCGCCGAGCCCTGCCCCCTTGTGCGCGCCCTCGATTAAGCCCGGAATATCCGCGACGACGAACGTGCGATACTCGCCCATATCAACGACGCCCAGATGCGGCTCAAGGGTCGTGAAAGGATAATCGGCGATCTTAGGTTTCGCGGCGGAGATGGTCGAGATGAGCGTCGATTTCCCGGCGTTCGGAAAACCTATGAGGCCGACATCCGCGAGCAGCTTCAGCTCAAGCTGAAGCTCGCGCTCTTCGCCCGGGCTTCCTTCCTGATGATAGCGCGGCGCGCGATTGGTCGAGGTCGCGAAGTGCGAATTGCCGAAGCCGCCGCGCCCGCCGCGCGCGGCCAGCCAGCGCTCGCCGTTGCGCGTAAAGTCGTAGAGCAGGTCGCCTGTCAACGCGTCAAAGACCTGTGTGCCGACGGGCACGCGCACCAGTTTGTCTTCGCCGGAATGTCCGTAACGATTCGAGCCCTCGCCGTGTCGCCCGCGCTCGGCTATATGCTCAGGGTTATAACGCAGGTGCAGCAGCGTATTGAGAGACTCGTCGGCTTCGAGCCAGACATCGCCGCCGCGCCCGCCGTCGCCGCCCGACGGCCCACCGCGCGGCACGAATTTCTCACGACGAAAGGCCGTCACGCCGTTACCGCCGTGCCCTCCCTGAATGCGAATCTTTGTGCGATCTATGAACAATTTTGGATTTTAGATTTCGGATTTTAGATTAACGCTTTCCGCCGCCCTTGAATTTTGGATGAGAGCTTTCAAGCTCCGCAGGCAAGGCCAATCCAAAAGTCAAAATCTAAAATCCAAAATCGAAAGCGACGCCCATCGCTTCAAGGAGTGAAAGCACTCGGCGCAGGCGTCGCATCGGTTATGAGCTTTTCCGGTTGCCCTGTTCTTATGCGGCGGCAGCCGGAGGAGCCTGTTCAGTCGCCGCCGCGACTTCCGGGTAAACGCTAATGAATTTGCCGGAACGACCTTTGTCCTCGAACTTCACTGTGCCGTCAATCAATGCGAACAGCGTATCGTCCTTACCGCGCCCGACGTTCTTGCCGGGCTTCCACTTCGTGCCGCGCTGACGAGCTAAGATGTTTCCGCCGAGCACGCGCTCGCCGCCGAATTTCTTGAGCCCCAGCCGCTGCGAGTTTGAATCACGCCCGTTACGCGAAGAGCCGACGCCTTTTTTGTGTGCCATCTTATGAACTCCCTATGAACTCAGAAATCAGAATGAAAATGCTTTGCTTTTATTCTGACTCCTGCCGCTCTGCTTTATCCGATTGAATCTATCTTCAGCGTCGTGTAGCCCTGGCGGTGGCCCTGCTTGCGCTTGTACTGTTTGCGACGCTTCTTCTTAAAGACGATGATCTTGTCATCGCGCCCGTGGTCGACGATGGTGGCGGCAACACGCGCGCCCTCGACGAGAGGGGAGCCCATCTGCGGCTCGCCGTTTTCGCCCGAGGCGACCATCAACACGTCCAGTTCGACCGACTCGCCCGCCTGCTTATCGAGCGAGGGGACGCGCACGGTTGCGCCCTCCGCGACGCGAAACTGCTTACCGCCCGATCTGATTATTGCGTAAGACATCTCTTAAACCCCCTTCGGCGAGCATCACTCGCTATAGAAAAGTCGTTTATTATAAAGGCACTCGCCGAGCCCCGTCAACGCGGCGAAGGCGCTATTTTGACTTTCCCCCAAAGCCGTTATTTGACAGGAAATTCTCCATAAATTTGGTGGAGAACTGGCCCGCCTGGAAAGCCGGATCATTCATAATCTTGATGTGCAGAGGGATCGTCGTGCGGATACCCTCGACGACCATCGCCCCGAGCGCACGCCGCATGCGTGCGATAGCCAGCTCGCGCGTGCGCGCATGGACGATCACCTTCGCGATCATCGAATCGTAGTAAGGCGGCACGGTGTAGCCCGGATAAGCAGCCGTGTCGACACGCACGCCGGGCCCACCCGGAAGATTGAAAGCCGTGATCAGACCGGGCGAGGGGACGAAAGTCTCCGGGTGCTCGGCGTTGATGCGACACTCGATGGCGTGCCCGACGATGGGCACATCGTCCTGCGTGTAGCCAAGCTCTTCGCCCTGCGCAATCCTGATCTGGTTGCGCACGATGTCGAGCAGCGTAACCATCTCCGTGACGGGATGCTCGACCTGTATGCGCGTGTTCATCTCCATGAAGTAGAAGCGATCGTCTTCATCAAGGAGAAACTCGAAAGTGCCCGCGCTCGAATAGCCTATGCGTTTGCAGGCGGCGACCGCCGCGTCTCCCATCTTCGTCCGCAAATCCTGCGAGAGCACGGGCGACGGCGCTTCCTCTAAAAGCTTTTGATGACGGCGCTGGATGGTGCATTCGCGCTCGCCTAGGTGTATGCAGTTGCCGTGCTCGTCCGCCAAGACCTGAATCTCTATGTGGCGCGGTCGCTCAATGTAGCGCTCGATATAGACATCGCCGTTCTTGAAGGCCGCCGCCGCTTCATTCGAGGCGGTCTCAAGCGCTGGGCCCAGTTCCTCTTCCGTGCGCACGATGCGCATGCCGCGCCCGCCGCCGCCCGCCGCCGCCTTGACGATCACGGGAAAGCCTATCTCGCGCGCTAAGGTGAGCGCTTCTTCTTCGTTCTCAAGAGGGTCGGGACTGCCCGGCAGGATGGGCACGCCCGCTTCCTGCATCGCGCGACGCGCCTCCACCTTATCGCCCATCAGGCGTATGACGCCGGGGTTGGGCCCAATGAACTTGATATTGCAAGCCTCGCAGATTTCGGCGAAGTAGGAGGATTCGGCGAGGAAGCCGTAGCCGGGATGGATGGCATCCACGTTGGCTATCTCGGCGGTGCTGATGATGGCGGGGATGTTGAGATAGCTCTGGGCGGAAGGCGCTGGCCCGATGCAGTAGGCTTCGTCGGCGAAGCGAACGTGAAGGGAGTCGCGGTCGGCAACGCTGTGCACGGCGACGGTCTTGATACCCATCTCCTTGCACGTCCAGATAATCCGGCACGCGATCTCGCCGCGATTGGCGATCAGTATTTTACGAAATTGACGCGTACCAGTAGTCATAACAACAGTGTCTAGTGACGAGCGGCAAGTGACGAGTTAGGAACAAGACCGAAGCCCCGTCCCGCGTCGCTTGTCGTTCATCGCTGCTCTCTCTCATTTCTTGATGCCGAAGAGCGGCTGGCCGTATTCGACGGGCTGGCCGTTCTCGACGTAAATCTTGGCGATCTCGCCGGTTATTTCCGCCTGGATTTCGTTCATCAGCTTCATCGCTTCGATAATGCAGACGACCGTGTCCGGGTCAACGTGGCTGCCCAGCCGGACAAAGGGCTCGGCTGTGGGCGAGGGCGAACGGTAAAACGTACCGACGATCGGCGAAGGGATGGTGTGCAGCCCCTCTTCTTCGGCGGCCTCCTGCGCGCTCGCTTCCGCTGCGGCAGTGGCGGCGGCTGCGACCTTCTCCGCTTCGGAAGATCGCGTCGTCGGCTGCGGCTGCTCCGCTGTTGACGGCGCGGGCGAAGCCGCGACCATCGGGGGCGGGGCCGCCAGCTCCGCTGCGGAGACAAACTGCGGCGCAAGCTCGCGGCGCAGGCGCACGCGTATGCCTTCACGCTCCAACTCGAAATCGGTGAACCCGTGCTGTGCGATCAGCTCAACGAGCTCGCGCAGCTCGTCCACGTTGAGCAGGGCATCGGGTCGTCGCTGCTGCTGCTGCGGATGCTGCTGGTGGCGACGGCGTCCGCGATCACGCGGGCCGCGCTCGGGTCGCTCTTCCCTGTTCGACTTCGGTGAACGTTCTTCGTTAGGTTGCTGCGTCTCTTGGTCGCTCATTATTTTTCCGCTCCGAGCCGCCTCACTTGCCGAAAACCAGCGCCCGATCCCGCTCCTTTCATCGAACAAAGCGAAGAGCCCCAATTATTCCCGTACATTTGCCGACGGTAAATCGGGGCTCGCGGTCGGCTCTTGGGCGCGTTCTCGCCCGGTAAAGCGGGCGAGCGCGCCAGGGCTCGATTGATTCAAATCTCTCTCTCTCTGCGCTCGACTGACTAATCCGTGTCTTTCTCAGCGGCAGTCTGTTCCGTCTTCTTTGCGCGCCGGCCGCCCTTTGGCTTTTGATCTTCCGTCTGATCGTCTGATGGGGTCTTGCCGCTTCCGCGCGCCTCCGTGGTCTCTTCCTTCTCGAAGGTCTTATCGGCCTTCTTGCCCGCGCGACGCCCGCCTTCAGCCGCTTTCGTCTCGCTCGCCTTGGCGCTCTTCTTCTTGCCGGAGGTCGCAGACTTGGCTTTCTTGCTGGCGGCCTCGATGGCCTCACGCTCGCGCGGATTATCCACCAGCTCGATGATCGCAAGCTCGGCGTTGTCGCCGTCGCGGCGGCCCAGCTTGATGATACGCGTGTAACCGCCCGGACGATCTTTGAAGCGCTCGCCCAACTCGTCAAAGAGACGCTTGAGAGCCAGCACGCCAGCCGTGCGCGGCGCGCGTGCCTGGCCGCGACGACCCGCAGACGGAGCCTGCTGGCGATTGCCCGAATGGAAGAATGATGCCGCCTGGCGACGCAGGTGTACGGCCTGCACACCGGCATCGTCGCCTTCAAGCGTCTGCGCGCGGCGCGAAAGCGTGATGACGCGCTCGACGAACGGGCGCAGTTCCTTGGCCTTCGGCAGAGTCGTGACGATGCGCTCGTCGTGCGCGTTGATCAATGAAGTCGCAAGGTTGCGCAGCATGGACATGCGGTGCGCCGTCGTGCGGCCAAGTTTGCGATGTGCCTTTAAGTGTCTCATATGCCGATTTTGGATCTTAGATTTTGGATTTTGGATTAGCGTGCCGGATTGAGCGAGACTGAGAGCCCGTCTTTCAATCCAAAGTCTAAAACCCAAAATCCAAAATGGTCTTATTCTTCGTCGTTGTCTTCGTAATCGCTCAAGTCGCCGTCGCGGCCGCCCGTGCCGGGAATCGGATTGCCCTGCGCGTCAAACTCCATACCGAAATCCAGACCCATGCCGTTCAGGATGTCTTTGATCTCGTTCAGGCTCTTCTTGCCGAAGTTCTTCGTCGCCAGCATCTCGCGCTCGCTGCGCTGCACGAGGTCGCGGATGGTGCGAATGTCCGCGTTCTTCAGGCAGTTGTAAGAGCGAACCGATAGCTCAAGCTCGTCCACGGAACGATCGAGCTGATCGTTGCGCGGCAGCGGCGGTCGCTCCATGTTGGCGTAGGCGAAGTCGTCCGTGTCCTCTTCAAAGTTGATGAAGATGGACATGTGATCTTTGATGAGCTTGGCGGCGAGCCCTATCGCGTCGTCCGGCTTGACCGAGCCGTCCGTCCAGACCTCTATCGTCAGCTTGTCAAACTCCGTATTCTGTCCCAGACGCGCGGCTTCGACAGTGTAATTGACCTTCTTGACCGGCGTATGCACCGAATCCACGGGGATGTAACCCAGGGAAAGGTCTTCATCGAAGTTGCGTTCGGCTGAGACGTAGCCGCGCCCGCGCTTGAGTCTCATCTCGATACGCAGGGAGCCGCCCTCGCTGACGGTGGCGATGTGCACGTTCGGGTCTAAGACCTCCACGTCGGCATCGGCTTCGATGTCACCGGAGGTGACTTCGCCCGCGCTGTCCTTCGTGATCGTCAGCGTCTTCGCCTCGTTGCCGTGCAGCTTGAACGGAACCTGCTTCAAGTTCAGAATCACGTCGGTCGCATCTTCAACCACACCGTTGATCGAAGAGAACTCGTGCTCGACGCCCTCGATCTTGACGGCGGTGATGGCCGCGCCTTCGATCGAAGAGAGCAGCGCGCGGCGCAGAGAATTCCCCACGGTCGTACCGAACCCGCGCTCGAAGGGCTGCGCGGAAAAGCGCCCGTAGCGCTCGGTCATCGTGTCCGTATCTGCCGCCAGGCGGCGCGGCATTTGAAAACCTGTCCAGAGATTATTTTGATCCATAGCCATAATATTTCGGTTCGGAAGTGAATCCTTCAAACATGCACGAGCGGCCCCGCTCGCTCGGGGTGCGTCAATCCTTTAGACTGGGATTGGCGCGCGCCGGCGCGTGCGCGACACGCTTCTCTTCGGTTACTTGCTATAAAGCTCTACGATCAATTGCTCGTTGATCGAACGGTCAACATCGGCGCGCGTCGGAAGACTGGCGATGCGCACGCTCATGTCAGCGCCGTCCACGGGCGCAATCCATGAGGGACGACCGCGCCCGGCAGCCGTCTGCCATGCGCCCTCGACGTGCGGATTCTTACGGCTCGCTTCCTTGATGGTGATTGTATCGCCCTGCTTAATCTGGAAAGAGGGGATGTCAACCTTGCGCCCGTTGACTTCGACGTGACCGTGATTGACGAGCTGGCGCGCTTGACGACGCGAGGTCGAAAAGCCTGCGCGATAGACGGCATTGTCCAGACGACGCTCAAGCAGGAACAGGAGGTTCTCGCCCGTGATGCCCTTCTGGCGCGCGGCGCGCTCGAAGTAGTTGCGGAACTGACCTTCGAGGATAAAATAAATGCGTTTGACCTTCTGCTTTTCGCGCAACTGCTGGCCGTAGCCGACGAGCGCTTTGCCGCGACGAAGGCTATTGCCGTGCTGTCCGGGCGGCTGCGTGCCGCGCTTCTCGATCGGACAGGAGGGCTTATAGCAACGGTCGCCCTTGAGGAAAAGTTTTGCACCTTCGCGGCGGCACAAACGGCACACCGCATCTCTATACCTAGCCACTTCGGTTTTTGCCTCCAGTCTATCTAACTACTAGACGGAAAAGTTTACAGGCTCGGCGCACGCGCTCTGTCTCAAGCAACGGCCCGGCCCTTCATCCTTTAGGTTAATTTAATTTTGGATTTTGGATTTTGGATTTTGGATTAAAAGGCAGGTCGCTCGATCTGCTCAGCCCGCCCGCTAATCCAAAATCTAAAATCCAAAATCCAAAATGGTTACACTCTGCGACGCTTCGGCGGTCGGCAGCCGTTGTGCGGAATGGGCGTCGTGTCGCGAATCGTCGTGACGCGAATACCGGCATTGTTGATCGCGCGAATGGCCGACTCGCGGCCACCGCCCGGCCCTTTAACGCGCACTTCGCACTGCTGCATGCCCGCCTCTTTAGCCTTGTTGGCGGCCTCGTAAGCCGCCTGCTGCGCGGCAAAGGGAGTGCCTTTGCGCGAGCCTCTGAACCCGCGCGCGCCCGAAGAGGACTGCGCGATCAGGTTGCCTTCCAGATCGGTGATCGAGATCAGCGTGTTATTAAACGACGCCGCGATGTAAGCGATCCCGTTCGGAATATTCTTCTTCTCTTTCTTGCGAAAGACCTTCTTTTTGCCGCCTGTTGCTTTTGCCATAATTTTAGATTCAGGTGTCTGGGGTTCAGGGCCCGGAGGTCAGTCAAAGCCGCTTGACCGGCCCCCGTCCCCTGATTCCCGTCCCCTGCTTTTCTATTTCTTGCCCGGCGCTTTCTTCTTAGCGATGGTGGCGCGGCGCGGCCCCTTGCGCGTGCGAGCGTTGGTATGAGTCCGCTGCCCGTGAACGGGTAAGCCGCGACGATGACGCAGGCCACGGTAAGCGCCGATGTCCATCAAGCGCTTGATGTCCATCTGGATACGCTTGCGCAGATCGCCCTCGATCTCGCCCTGTCCATCAATGATAGAACGGATGCGACCGAGTTCGTCCTCGTTCAAATCTCTGACGCGCGTGTCCACATTGACCTGCGCCTCTTGCAGGATAGAGGTCGCGCGCGAGCGTCCGATGCCGTAAATATAAGTGAGGCCGACCTGTGCGCGTTTGTTCGGCGGAAGATCAACTCCAGCTACACGAGCCATGTTCTATTTCTCTCCAACTCTTTAAGAATTTGAAACCGCCAGACCCGGCCGTCTCAAATTACAGTTATCCCTGTCGCTGTTTATGCTTCGGATTGGTGCAGATCACCCTGACGACGCCTTTGCGGTGAATGATCTTGCAGTTATCGCACATCTTTTTGACTGAAGCTCGTACTTTCATCTCACTTGGCCCTAGCCCTTCGGTTTCCGGTCTCTATTTGTAGCGGTAAGTGATGCGACCGCGATTGAGGTCATAAGGCGAAAGCTCGACGAGCACGCGGTCGCCGGGAAGAATACGGATGAAGTGCTTGCGCATTTTGCCAGAGATGTGCGCGAGCACCTGGTGCTGGTTATCCTCTAACTCAACGCGAAACATCGCGTTCGGCAAGGTCTCCAAGACCTTCGCCATGACTTCTATCGCTTCTTCCTTCGCCATACCTTCATAAATGTTAAATTTGCCTTCACCGACAAACTGTGAATAATAACATGCACGGGGGCCTTTGCCAAGTCGACTGCGGGCCGCCCGTTCAGACACTCGCCACTACGGACTCTTCAACTTCGGCCTGCCGGACGCGTGTCAAGACCTCCGGCCCATTCTCCGTGATCGCGATCGTATGCTCGCAGTGGGCGCTGGGCCGCCCGTCGAGCGTCACCACCGTCCACCCGTCCTTGAGCACGCGCGTCAGGTGCGTGCCGATATTGACCATCGGCTCGATGGCGAAAACGTACCCGTTTTTGATCTTTGTGCCCTTGCCGGGAGTCCCGTAATTGGGGATTTGCGGGTCTTCGTGCATGCGGCGACCGATGCCGTGCCCGACGTAATCGCGCACCACGGAGTAGCCATGCGCCTCGGCGTGTCCCTGCACGGCCCAGCCTATATCGCCCAGGTGTTTCCCCTCGTGGCACTGCGAGATGGCGCGCTCAAGGCACTCTTCGGTGACGCGAATCAGCTTGAGCAGGTCTTCGGAGACGCGCCCGACCGGGACAGTGATCGCCGTATCGCCGACAAAGCCTTCCAGGGTCGCCCCGCAGTCTATCGAGAAGATGTCGCCCTCCTTCAACTTGTAGGCCGAGGGGAAGCCGTGGACGATCTGTTCGTTGACGGAAGCGCAAATCGAGAAGGGATAGCCGTGATAGCCCTTGAAGGTCGGCAGCGCCCCGGCATCGCGGATCATCTTTTCCGCCGCGCGGTCGACTTCAAGCGTCGTCACGCCGGGCGCGACCATCCGTCGTAGCTCTTGAAGGACACGCCCGACCAGTTGACCGGCGGCGCGCATCTTCTCCAACTCTTTTCTGGACTTTCCGATAATCATAAAAAAGCAGCGACAGGTGACGAGCGGCGAGCGATGAGCAGGAGGCTTTTTAACTTGCCACTGGTCACTTGTCGCTCATCACTATCTTTTCGATGTCCCTGTAAATCTCTTCCGGGTCGCGTGTGCCGTCGACGCGGTGCAGCAGACCTTCCGTCTCGTAATACTCAAGCAGGGGTCGCGTCTGCTCCTCGTAGGTACGCAGGCGCGCTTGCACCGTGTCGGGGTTGTCATCGGCGCGATGTTTAAGCTGTGCCTCCGGGTGCAGGTCGCAAACGTTATCCGTCCCGGGCGGCTTGAAGTAGATATTGTAGATTTCACCGCAGACGGGACAGGTGCGCCGCCCGGTCATACGTTTTTCCAACAACTCAAGCGGCACATCTACCAGAATCGGCTGAATTTCTTTGCCCTGCTCGACGGCCAGCTTTTCCAGCATCGCGGCCTGCGCGGGCGTGCGCGGGAAGCCATCCAGAATATAGCCGTTCTTGCAATCTTCAAGCCCTGTGCGCTCGCGCACGACGCGTATCGTCAGTTCGTCAGGGACGAGCGCACCGGCCTCCATGATCGCCCGCACCTCTTCGGCCAGCGGCGTCCGCTGCTCCTTGAGCGCTCGAAACATGTCGCCCGTCGAAATCTGCGGCAACCCCAGGCGCTCCTGCAAGAGACGCGCCTGCGTCCCCTTCCCCGCTCCCGGAGCACCCATGACGACGATAATCTTATCCATAAGACAGGGGCCAGGGGCCGTGGGTCTGGGGCCGGTCAAACCAGTCTTTCACTGGCCCCTGCCCCCTGACACCCGGCCCCTGCTTTTTACGCGCGGCGTCCGCGCAGGCGTCCGCCGGAGCCGAGGAAGCCTTCGTAGTTACGCATAACGAGCTGGGCTTCGATCTGTGCGACCGTATCCATCGCCACGCCGACGAGAATCAGCAGGCTCGTGCCGCCGAAATAGAACTGGTAGCCCATGCCCGTCGGAATCCAGCCGAGCCCCGGTGTGGTGCTCACGAAAGCGTCCAGCCATGTGCCGACGAAGGGCAGGCGTCCGACCTTGAAGCCGCTGAGCATGAACTGCGGGATAAAGGCTATGACGGCCAGGTAAATCGCGCCGACGAACGTTAACCGCGTCAGAATCGTGTTCAGGTATTCGGCAGTCGCTTTACCCGGGCGTATGCCCGGCATAAAGCCGCCATGCTTGCGCAGGTTGTCGGCCACCTCTTCGACGTTGAAAACGATCGAGACGTAGAAGAAGGTGAAGACGATGATGAGCGTGACGAAGATCAGCTCGTAGTACGGGTCGCCTCCGTGAAACACGCCGAAGAAGGTATAAATCTTGCCCCAGGTCGAGGTCGGATTGTTCGGGTCTGGCGGAAATGCCGAGAAGACCGTCTGCGGCAGCGCGAGCACGGAGGAGGCGAAGATGACAGGGATGACGCCGCCCATGTTGACCTTCAGCGGCATGGTCGTCTGTTGCCCGCCGACCATCTGACGCCCGACGTGACGCTTGGCGTAGCTGACGGCGATCTTGCGCCTGCCGGATTCGACGAAGACGATAAAGGCGATCAGCGCGACGAGCGCGACGACGAGCGCGATCACACCGATGGTCTCCATCACGTCGCCGCCGCGAACGCGCTCGAAGACCTGTAGGACGCCGCGCGGCAGCCCGAGCACGATGCCTGCGAAGATCAGCAGCGAGATACCGTTGCCGACGCCGCGCTCCGTGATCTGCTCGCCCAGCCACATGACGAAGATCGTGCCCGTCGTCAAAGTCAGAACCGTCATCAGGAGAAAGCCCCAGCCGGGATTGCCCACCCCGTTGACCTGCAACCAGTGTGCGACGAAAGAGGTTTGAATGCTGGCTAAGCCCACCGTCAGATAGCGCGTCCACTGGTTGATCTTCTGGCGGCCCATCTCGCCCTCTTCCTGCAACTTCTTCAACTGCGGAGAGACGACCGTCATCAACTGCAAGATGATCGAGGCCGTGATGTAGGGTGTGACGCCGAGCGCGAAGACAGAGATGGTGCGGAAGTTTCCGCCCGAGAACAGATCGAGCACGCTCAGCAGCGTACCGCTCACGTCGCTCCAGACCTGTGCCAGTCGATCGTGATTGACGCCGGGCACGGAGACGTGCGCGCCGAGGCGATAGATGGCCAGCAGCCCAAGCGTAAAGAAGATGCGCTTGCGCAGGTCTGGAACCTGAAACATGTTGCGAACGGCGGCGAGAAACTTGTCCATAACTTTACCTCTAACGCGTGTCCTCTTGCTTGGCTTGTCCTAACTGCTGGTGCGACCCTCGAATTATCGCTTTCAGGCCAATCCGATTGCAACCCCCGCGCGTGAAGCGAAACCACCGAAGCGCCGCCAGTCCGGGTCAATCAGGTTAATGATTGGGGCTGGCCGGGGCCTCAGTGGTTTGAAGCTGGCACGTCGCTTGTCAATCCCCTTGACTACTATTATTGCGGCTGCTCGCTCGCGTCCTGCCCGGCAGCTTCGCGCGTAATCAGTTGGGCCGCCCCGCCCGCGCTTTCTATCTTCTCGCGCGCGCTCTTTGTAAAGCGATGCGCGGAGACTCTCAGCGCCTTGGAGATGTCGCCGGTGCCGAGGACGACCACGTCACGCTTGGCCTTCTTGATCAGCCCGCGCTCGTGCAGCAACTCCGGCGTCACTTCCTCGCCCGCCGAGAAGTTCTGTTCGAGCGCCGCGAGGCTCACTTCGATCCACTCTTTCTTAAAGATATTGGTAAAGCCGCGCTTGGGCAGGCGACGATGCAGGGGCATCTGTCCGCCCTCAAAGCCGATCTTGGCCGAATAGCCGGAGCGCGATTTCTGTCCCTTTTCGCCGCGCCCGGCCGTCTTGCCCAAGCCCGAGCCGGGCCCGCGCCCGACGCGCTTCTTTTTATGTGTCGAGCCTTCCGGCGCGCGTAAATTATTAAGACCGATAGCCATGATTTACTCCGTAAATCAGGGGCCCCGGGTGTGCAGGGGCCGGATAAAAGAAAGTCAATAACCGGCCCCTGATCCCTGTCCCCTGCTTTTCTTACTCTATGATTCGCAACAGGTGCGGGACTTTCTCCACGAAGCCGCGCATCGCACGCGTGTCCGGGCGCTCCACGATCTGGTTGAGCTTCGTCAGGCCCAGGCTGCGGACGATCTGCTTATGAGTTTTCGGGGCGGCGATAAAGCTGCGGTAATACTGAATCCGAATCGTGCCGCCGCCCGCGCTCGTCTGTTCTTTATTCTCGTCTGCCATCTCTTCACCTCTCGACCGGAAACGAGCGAGCGGTGACACGTGATAACAGCATCTCCCTCGTCACCAGTCGCTCGTCACTGCTCTTACAACTCTTCCACTTGCTTGCCGCGCAGGCGCGCCAGTTCCATAGGGTCTTTCATCTTCAGCAGGCCGTCGAAGGTCGCGCGCACGACGTTGTGCGGGTTGGTCGAGCCCAACACTTTCGTCCGCACGTCGTGGACGCCCGCCGCCTGCATGATGGCGCGCACCGCGCCGCCGGCGATGACGCCCGTGCCCGGAGAAGCGGGCTTCATCAGCACGCGCCCCGCGCCATATTCGCCCACCAGCGGGTGCGGCAGCGTATTGTTGATGAGCGGTACGCGGATCAGATTCTTTTTGGCCGCTTCGATGCCCTTCTTGATGGCGAGCGGCACTTCGCGCGCCTTGCCCGTGCCAAAGCCGACGTGACCGCCTTCATCGCCCACCACGACGAGCGCGGCAAACGAAAGGTTCTTGCCGCCCTTGACCACCTTCGTCACGCGATTGATCGAAATCACCTGGTCCTTCAGGTCGAGCCCCTGCGCCATAATTCTTTGTTTCGGCTGTCTCATTATGATTCTTTACCGCTCTTCTCTTTCTTCGGCTTCTTTTCCTTCTTCGGCTTTGCTTCCGGTTCGGGAGCTGCCGGCTCTTCAACGGCCGCAGTTTCCTCCGCTACCGCCTCACCCTTATTCAGCCCCGCCGCGCGCGCCGAATCAGTCAAAGCCTTAACGCGACCGTGGTAGAGATAGCCACCGCGATCAAAAACAACCGTGCTGACTCCGGCAGCTAACGCGCGCTCGGCAATCGTCTGCCCGATTTTCTTCGCCGCTTCGATATTGCCGCCGGACTTAACTCCCAGCGATTTCTCAGTCGTCGACGCGGACGCCAGGGTCTGGGCCTTGTCGTCGTCAATCACCTGCGCGTAGATATGGTTCAAGCTGCGATAGACCGCCAGTCGCGGACGCTCGCCCGAACCACGCACCTTGTGACGAATCCGCCGGTGCACCGCCGTTCTTACTTCTGCTCTATT
>DATDFK010000095.1:0-46941 GCA_036522655.1 Pyrinomonadaceae bacterium
ATCCGGCCTTGAGGCTTGGAGCGCGGGCAGGAGTCCGAAGACTATCCCGGTCACAAACGTCAAACCAAGCGTGAAGGAGAGCACGCGAGCGTCAAGACTGACTCGCCCCAGATGCGGTATCGAACCGGAGCCGAGCACGACTAGAAAGTCCGTCGCCCACAATGCCAGCAGAAGCCCCAGGCCGCCGCCCATCAAGGCCAGCAACAGGCTCTCCGTCAGCAGTTGCCGCATGATACGCAGACGCCCCGCGCCGAGCGCAGTGCGAATCGCTATCTCTCGCGCCCGCGTCGCCGCGCGCGCCAGCAGTAGATTGGCGACGTTGGCGCAGGCGATCAGGAGCACAAAGCCGACCGCCGCGAGAAAGACGAAGAGCGCGGGCCGTATGCTGCCCACGAGTTGATCCTGCAAGGAAGCGATGCTTGTGCTGATGTTCGTGTTCGAGCCGGGGTATTGCTGCTCAAGCTGCCTGCCGATGGTCGCCATCTCGGCCTCTGCCTGTGCGAGCGTGACGCCCGGCTTGAGTCGCGCGATGCCCGTATCGACGGAGCGACCGCTGCGCGTCCACTGCGTCAGGTCGGGCGCAAACGGGGCCCACAACTCCGGCTTCTCAAAGTCGAGGCCGGAGAACTCCGGCGGCTCGAACTCCTGCGGCATGACGCCGACGACCGTGTAGCTCAAACCATTCAGAGTGATGCTCTGGCCGATGATCGAGGGGTTTGCGCCGAAGCGTCGCTGCCAGAGGCCGTAGCTGAGGACGGCGACCATATGATTACCGCGCTGCTCTTCGGTGGGAAGAAAGGAGCGACCGAGCAAAGGCTTAGCCTTGAGGACATCGAAGAAGCTGGCGGAGACGCGCCCGCCCGCAAGGCGCTCGGGTTCGCCCGTGCCCGTGAGGGAGGGAGACCAGCCGTCGTAGGCGGCCATGCTCTCGAAGACCGTGTTGCGCTCGCGCCAGTCGTAGAAGTCCTGCGGGCTGAACGTGCCGAGGCGCGTTCCCTTTTGCAGGTTTGCGCTGCCTATCCTGACGAGTTGTTCCGGCTGAGTGTAAGGAAGAGCGCGCAGCAAGACCGCGTTAACGACCGAGAAGATGGCCGTGTTTGCGCCGATGCCCAAGGCCAGGGTGATGACGGCCACGAGCGTAAAGCCGGGCCGCTTCAGGAGCATGCGCGCGCCATACCGCAGGTCTTGCCAGAGAGTGCCCATTTAAGCAGCCTCGACGCTTTCTTCCTCTTTGACGACGCGACCGTCGAACAGGTGTATGGCGCGATCGGCGTAGCGCGCATAGCGCGGGTCGTGCGTCACCATGCAGATCGTCGCTCCCCCTCGGTGCAGCTCGCGCAGCAATTCCATGACGGCCTCACCGTTGGTTGAATCGAGATTACCCGTCGGCTCGTCCGCGAGCAGGATGAGGGGTTCACCGGCGACGGCGCGGGCCACGGCGACGCGTTGCTGCTGACCGCCGGAGAGCTGGCTCGGCAGGTGCTTGGCGCGGTGGGCCATGCCGACTCTTTCGAGCGCATCCGTGCAACGCTTGCGCCTGTCGGCGGCGTTCATGCCGCGATAGGTCAGCGGCAGCTCGACGTTCTCGTAGACGGTGAGGTCGCCGATCAGGTTGAAGCTCTGAAAGATAAAGCCGACCTCGCGATTGCGTATGCGCGCGCGCTCCGAGAGCGAAAGGTCTGAGACCGTTTTACCGTCGAGCCAGTAAGCGCCGTCGGAGGGGGAGTCCAGCAGGCCGAGGATGGAAAGCAATGTGGACTTGCCGCACCCGGATGGGCCCGTGATCGAAACGTATTCACCTCTCCCTATATCCAGGTGAGTGCCCGCGAGCGCGTGCGTCTCTACTTCGTCTGTGTAGAAAACTTTAGTCACACCTTCGAGGCGGATGAGTGGTTGGCCGGATTGAGTCATGGATTTTTCCTCAGTTAGAGTTGTCAGTGATCAGTTGTCAGTAATCAGTAATCGAACCGGGTACACCCCTATACCGGCTGACTACTGATTACTGACCACTGATTGCTTCATTTTCAATTCAAGCGAATTCGGTTGTAATTGTCCCAGGCGGACGTGTCCGACAAGATCACCTGGTCTCCCGGTTGTAAGCCTTCGATGATTTCCACCGTATTGACGGAACTGCGCCCGAGCTTGACCTGGACGCGGACGGCGCTCTTGCCGCCGTCTTCGAGCTTGAACATGCCGACGGTGCTCTGCGACTGGCCGAAGGCCGGGCGACCGACGTAGACCACATCGCTCAGATTCTCAAGCTCGATCGTGCCGTCGACGGAGAGCGCCGGACGCGCGCCCTGCGGCAACTCGCCGTCGAGCGCCACGTCCACCGTCACAGTGCCCTGTATGGCGGCAGGGTCTATGCGCATGACGTGGCCCGGGATGACGCCGTTGCGCGTGTCGATCGAGGCCGGTTGGCCGAGGACGATGTCCTTGGTCTGCGTCTCGGCGATCTTCAACTCGGCCTTGAGGTGTTGCGGCTCGGCGACGCGCGCCAGGTTCGTGCCCGGCGTGACCTGTTGGCCCACCTCGACGACCATCTGTTGCAGCACGCCGTTGGTTCCCGCCAGCACTTTCAATGTGCCGAGCTGGCTCTGGCGCAGTTGCGCAAGCGCGCGAAGCTGCGAGAGACGCGCCTGTTGCGCGGCCAGTTGGGCCTTGACGGATTTGGCGCTGACTTCGAGCCGCTGCTGCTCGATCTTGTAGCGATTGGCGAGGTCTTCTGTCCTGACGCGGGACAGTTTGAGGTTGAGAGCAGGAATCAATCCGTCCTTCGCCAGTTGCTCGTCGGTGTCGGATTGCAGCTTGGCCTGCTGGTAGTCCGCTTTTATCGTGGCGGCGGCGGCGGCCTGCGTCATACGCTCGCTCTCAAGACGAACTTTCAGATTATTGTAGTCGGCCTCACCCGCGCGCAGAGCGAATTCCGCATCCTGCGCTTCCTGCGCCAGCGTTGGGTTGACCAGCTCAAGCAGCACGGTTCCGGCTGTGACTTCTGTTCCGGCTTGAACGTTGATGCGCTCGACGCGGCCTTCGGTGGCGGCGGCGATCACTCGCACCTCTTCGGGGACGAGCGTGCCGGGGCCGCGCACCTGCCTGAGCATCGGGCCGCGCTTGACCGTATCGATCAGGACGGTTCCGCGATCAATGCTCGGCGCAGCCGGTTTGAGACGCGACACGCCCAGCGTGATGAGCGCGATGGCGACGATGGCGAGCGAGGCGAACAGTATCTGCCGCAAGCGGCGATTGCGTTTCTTCTTATTTTTATCTGGACGAGGTATATCCATGTCTTACTTTCCGCTCCTCTACAGAGCGAACCACGTGCCATCCCCGACGAGACGGCTTAAACTAAAGAATAGCTTGGCTTAACCAAAGCCCTTGGATGACGGGACGAGCCCGGATTCTCGCTTCCGGGAAAAGCCTGTTCGGAATCGAACAACGCGTTGTGACGCTGGCGCGGCTAAAGGAAACGCTCACAGTCAAATGGGCGCAGGAGCGAGGCGCGACAAGCGAGGCGCGACATGTCCGTCGCCGCACCTTCCGCGCGCCCTCCTACTCCTTCACGACCCAGCCGTCCTGTAGCTTGATGATTCGATTGCCGTAGGACGCGTTCTGCTCGGAGTGCGTCACCTGAATGATCGTCACTCCCTGATCGTTGAGCCGCTTGAACAACTCCATGATCTCTTTGCCCTGGCTCGAATGCAGATTGCCCGTCGGCTCGTCCGCGAGAATCAGCTTCGGGCTCATGATGACGGCGCGCGCCACGCCGACAAGCTGCTGTTGTCCGCCGGACAACTGGTTCGGGTATAAATCCTTTTTGCCGACGATCTGAAAACGGTCGAGCGTGTCTGCGACCGTCGAGTCGCGGTCGGTCTTTTTAATGTCTTTGTAGGAGAGCGGTATCTCAAGATTCTCGTACACGGTCAGGTGATCGAGCAGGTGATAACTTTGAAAGACGAAACCCATATACTGTTTGTGAAGCGCGGCTCGCTCCTTCTTGCCGAGCTTATGAACCGGATGGCCCATGAAGTAATACTCGCCCGTCCAGGCGCTGTCGTGCATCCCCAGGATATGTAAAAGAGTTGACTTGCCGGAACCCGACGGCCCCATGATGGAAACGAACTCGCCTTCTTCGATGTCCATATCGACGCGCCGCAGCACATAGGTCTTCTGTACACCGTGCTCGTAAAACTTCTCTACGTTTCTTAATTGGATCAACATGACAAGGAGGGCGCTCCCTTCGCCGTCTACATTTCTTGAGGACTAGAACGAACTATTCACAGCAGAGTTCCCATCTTCGCTCTTTTTCTTTCCTGAGCTGTCTATTGAAGATATGCGGGCCTCGTTCCTGTTATGGAAATACCGTGCCACGTGCGCGCGCAGAGGCGCGACGGGCCGCCCGCCGAGTGAAATCGAGAGGTGAACGCGTGAGCAGTGATTATATTTTCCCAATTTCGGGACGCGGCTGTTCGGAATCGAACGCTTCGACAACTTAGCCCCTGTAGATAAACAGGTAGGCCATGACGAGAAAGAAAATCAGCATGAGGGTTTCGACGGCCACGTAGAGATAAAATTTTTCGGGTTCGTCGCGGCGAAGAAGTCTTCTCCGGCTCTCGCCCCAATGCCGCTTCCTGTACTCCATCACGCCCGAGCGCAGATGCCTGACCGGCCCGACGATAAGCATGACGATGAAGAGCGCGGAAAGCAGCCAGAAGAAAGTATGCCTGCTGACAAAAGCCTCCTCGCCCTTGAGGAAGACACACATCGGGCGCAATCGAAATATCATCCGGTAAGGACTCATCAAGTAGCGTATTCCGATTTATCGTCTGGATTTGCTCGCGCTCTTTTTCCCGCCCGCTTTCCCGCTCGCCTTCCCGGTCTTAGCCTTCGCGCCACGTTTTCCAGTTGCGCCCTTTCCGGTCTTCTTGGCCGTCGCACTTTTCGTCGCGGCCTTTTTCGTGGCCGCCTTCTTCGTCGTACGCGAGCGCGAATCTTCGATCGCACGCTTTCGCTTCCGGCTCCTCGCTTCGACCTCGACTTCATGCGAGACGGGCTCGACCATTCTTTGCGGCGGAGGCCCGGTGGTGCGGCGCGCGCCGCCCGTTTCTGGACGAATGATCTCAGCCGCCGTCGGGCTGATGCCTTCGAGCATATCGGCCTGAGACTTGAGCACTGCCTGGTTGAGATTGGTCGCACGCTCGACGACCTCGCTCGTGATGCGCGACGCCTGCTTGATGGCCTGCTCGCCCATACGCATCAGCGTGCCGAGCAGATTCTCTTCGCCTCCGGCGGTAACGCTTCGCGTGGAAGACGGCCTGCCCCTGACGATACGCGTCGGCTTGCGTTGCTTGAGAAAAAATCGCTTGATCTTTTCCCGCACGACGCGGCTGCTGTTCTCCTTCCCAGCCTTGTCGTGAAACTCGTCGCAGAACTGCCCGTAGCTGCCGGAGAACTGAATGCACCAGGTATTCTTGCCCATCGGCCTGGTGATCTCCGTGATCGTGCAATCCAGTTGCAGGTCACTGACAGCCGCCTCAGCCGCCCGCGTAATATCTTCCTTTTCCATGTCGCCTCGTTTCCTTAAGCCCATCAACGCCGGGGCCCGAGTTCATTAAAAAGCTCATGCCGCCCGTGTGCTAAAAAAGAGAGAACGGCATCAGGCGCGTCCGGCGACTTCGCCATTCTGCGTATTGACGCGAACCGTCTCGCCCTCCTTGATGAAGAGCGGGACGCGCACGGCGAGCCCCGTCTCAAGAGTCGCCTGCTTGGTTGCGCCACCGGCTGCCGTGTCGCCGCGCGCGCCGAGTTCCGTGGACGCGATCTTCAATTCGACGTACTGCGGCAACTGGAAAGAGACAGCCGCGCCGTTATACTTCAAGACCTGCACGGTGACGCCCTCCTTCAGATAGCCGCGATCGTCGCCGACATCTTCCGTCGAAAATGCGAACTGTTCATAGGTCGATTCGTCCATGAAATGAAAGCCGTCCGCATCGCTGTAAAGAAAAGAGGCCGGCGTGAGTTGCACGTCCGGCTCCGCGAACTTCTCGCTCGATTTGAAACTACGCTCCTGCACCGCGCCCGTCAGAAGATGGCGCAGCTTCGTGCGCACCATCGTCGCCGCTCCACGCGCGGTCGGCGAAGCGAAGAAGACCTCGACCACCGTGAAGGGCTGTCCGTCAACTGCGATCAGCATTTTTCGTTTCAGCTCATTGGCTCCGATCAGTGCCATTCATTCGTCTCCCTGTCGAAAATTTCAATAAACAATTAGCAGGGATGGACAGGATAAAAGCAAGGATGAAGGCGGAAGGCGGAAGGATGAAAGGCATGCTGCTCGTGCTTGAATGCTTTCATTTCATCCTTCATCCTTCCGCCTTCATCCTTTCTTTCCCTCCCTGTTAATGTCGGCTTGGGTCGCCCGTGCTATTGGCTGTTGCTCTGTCCGTTGGGCTCTCGTCTGCGAATGACATTGGCCAAGCCTTCGAGGGCTTTTTTGGCCATCCCGGTCGGGTCTCGCGTGAGGCCCAGATTTTCCTGCGCATCGCTGATGATGCCGAGCAGCTCTTCGCGCACCAGCGTGCGTATCCTGTTGTCATCGATTTCCGCCATTCTCTTCTCCTCTCTCTCAGGCCGCGAAAGCCTCAAGCACTTCGTCGCTGTGCTGCTCGACGTTGACCTTATCGAACACCTTTTTGATTGCGCCCTGCTCGTCTATCAGAAAAGTCTTGCGGGCCACGCCCATATATTTCTTATCTCCCCAGGTCTGCTCGCCGTAGACGCCGTAAGCGTCTGCGACCGTGTGATCGGTATCGCTCAGGAGCGTGAACGGAAGATTGTATTTGGAGATGAAAGCCTGGTGCGACGTTTCGTCATCGAGCGAGACGCCGAGCACCTTGATATTCTTATCCTCGAAGACGGAATGAGAGTCGCGGAAAGAGCAAGCCTCCTTCGTGCACCCCGGCGTATCGTCCTTCGGGTAGAAGTAGAGCACGACCTTCCGGCCGCGAAAGTCAGAGAGCTTGACCTCTCGTCCCTGTTCATCCTTCGTCTGGAAATCCGGCGCAGTATCGCCTTCCTTCAGCATGTCTATGCTTTCTCCTTTATTCCGATTTGTTAGTTTTACAGTGCGCCCGTATTCTAGCATTATCAAAAGCATTTTGGATTTTAGATTTTGGATTCTGGATTGGCGCGCGACGGAACTCGAATGCTCTCATCCAAAATTCAAGGCGCTCGAAGTATTAATCCAAAATCTAAAACGGAATTATTATGAGTAGCGGACTATGGGATGTGATAGTCATCGGCGGCGGCGCGGCCGGGCTCTTCTGCGCGATCGAAGCGGGCAAGCGCGGGCGCAGCACGCTCGTCCTTGAGCACAATGATCGCGTCGGAAAGAAGATAGCCATCTCGGGCGGAGGCCGCTGTAATTTCACCAACGTCCTGACGACGGCGGACAATTTTCTCTCGGCCAATCCGAATTTCGCCAAGTCTGCGCTCGCACGCTTCACGCCGCAGGACTTCATCGCGCTCGTCGAGCGTCACGGCATACGCTATCACGAAAAGAAGCTGGGCCAACTTTTCTGTGATGAAAGCTCGCGCCTCATCACGGGGATGCTGCTCGCGGAATGCGACGCCGCAGGGGTCTCCATACGTCTCAACTGCAAAGTGAGGAAGGTCTCTAAGGACTCGCTCTTTACGCTGGAGACGAATCAGGGAGAGTTGCGGGCTTCTTCTCTGGTGATTGCGACGGGCGGGCTCTCCATCCCGCCCATCGGCGCGACGGATTTCGGCTATGCCCTGGCCAGACAGTTCGGTCTTCGCATACGCGAGACGCGCCCGGCGCTCGTCCCCTTAATCTTCGCCGCGAACCGTCTCGAAGAGTTGAAGGCGTTGAGCGGCCTCTCCATAGACGCGCTCGTCTCCACCAACGGCGCGCAGTTCAGGGAGAACGTGCTGCTCACGCACAGAGGCTTGAGCGGCCCTGCCATCCTGCAAATCTCTTCCTACTGGAAACGCGGTGACGCCATCACGATCAACCTCCTGCCGGACGAGAGTGTGAGGGAGATGCTGGCGGCCAGGCGTCAGTCCGATGTCGAGCTGGCGAACCTGCTCGCGCAGCACTTACCGCGTCGTTTTGCTCAAGCCTGGTGCAGCCTGTATGCTCCATCGAGGCCGCTGAATCGTTACTCGAACAAAGAATTGGAAGAGATCGCGCGACTGCTAGAGGCTTGGCGTCTGATGCCGGACGGGTCTGAAGGATACAAAAAGGCTGAGGTGACGGCGGGCGGCGTGGACACCGACGAGCTATCGTCGCGCACGATGGAGGCCAAGCGCACCTCCGGCCTCTACTTCATCGGCGAGGTCGTTGACGTGACGGGCCAACTCGGCGGCTATAATTTTCAATGGGCCTGGGCCTCCGGCTACGCCGCCGGACAATACGCTTAAGGCAGGCTTAGCAGGGGTGGACAGCGATTGTCAGGATAAAAAACCGGATGAGAGCATTGAGCGGCAAATCGCAACTCTGAGATTACAAATCTTAAATCTGAGATTGCAAATCTCAACTCTGAAATTACAAATCTCAAATGCTCTCTCTTATCATGTTCATCCTGTCCACCCCTGTTAAGTCATCCTGCAACTTTGTTTTTGTTAGAGACTTTAAGGAGCGAAAAAGATTGAGCATGAGGATTTTGATCAGATCATGTGGCGTTCTGGCCGTGCTGCTTTTCATGGCATCGATGGCGCAGGCACAGCAGGCTGCGCCCGTGCGCGGCATCACGCCCGAGGACTATTACGCTTTTGAATTTTTGAGAGAGCCGCGCATCTCGCCCGACGGGCGACTGGTCGCCTATGTCTTGACCACCATCGATCGTAAGCAGAATCGCCGCAACTCCTCGATCTGGATGGCGACGACCGACGGCACGCGCGCGCCCTGGCAATTCACGACCAGCCCGCAGGACTCATCTTCCCCGCAGTGGAGCCCGGACGGGCAATATCTGGCGTTCATCTCTTCGCGCCCCAACACGACGGAAACGACCGAGAGCACCGGCAATCGACAGCGAAAGCAGGTCTACGTCCTTTCGATGAGCGGCGGCGAGGCGCGCCGCGTGACAGACCTCAAGAACGGCGCGGACGGCTTTCAGTGGTCGCCCGACGGTAAACGCATGGCCGTCCTGAGCCGCATGGGCCCAAGCGACAGCCGCCCGGAAAACAAGGAGCGCAGCGACGTGCGCCACTACTCCGAGCAGCAATACAAGTTCAACGACACGGGCTGGTTCGACGACAAGCGCACGCACATCTGGATTGTGGACGTGAAGACCAGCAAGGCCACGCAGCTCACGTCCGGTGACAAATGGGATGACCGCGACCCGCAATGGTCGCCCGACGGCTCGCGTATAGCCTTCGTCTCAGACCGCACGGGCCGCGCCTACGAAGACAGCCGCAATACGGAAGTGTGGGTGATTCCGGCTGATGGCGGCGCGCTCGTGAAAATCTCCGATCACGATGAGGAAGACAATTCGCCGCGCTGGTCGCCGGACGGTAAGACCATCGCCTTCACCGGCAGCATCCACGAGCGAGACCATCCGAAGATATGGCTCGCGCCGAGCACCGGCGGCGCGCCCTCGACCCTGGCGGCGAAAGACCTGGACTTGATTCCTTCCGACCTCGAATGGTCGCCCGATGGCCGCGCGCTCTATTTCAACGCGGGGGTGCGCGGCGAGTATCAACTGTTCCGCGTCAACCTCGCGTCCGGGGAGACGAAAGCTATCACGACGGGCCCACGCGCCGTGCGTAATATGGACATCAGCGCGCGCTCCGGCAAGATGATTTACACCGTCAACGACTTCAAGCATCAGGACGATCTCTACGTCGCAGACCTCAACGCCAAGGGCGAGCGCAAGCTCACCAATCTGAACGAGGCGCTCTGGCGACAGCTACAGCTTCAGGACGTGGAACGCTTCACCTACAAGGGCGCTGACGGCTGGGATGTGGACGGGTTCTTCGTCCGCCCCCTCGGATGGCAGGCGGGCAAAAAGTATCCGATGATCCTCAGCATTCATGGCGGCCCGGCGGGGCAGTACGGCGTCGACTGGTTCCACGAGTTTCAGGTTTACGCTGCGCGCGGCTGGGCCGTCTTCTTCACCAACCCGCGCGGCTCCACCGGCTACGGGCAAAAGTTCGAGCGCGGCATCGCAGGCGAATGGGGCCGGAATGATTACACGGACATCATGAACGGGGTCGAGGCCGCGCTCCAAAAGTATCCCTGGATTGATAGAGACAAGCTGGGCGTGACGGGCGGCAGCTACGGCGGCTACATGACCAACTGGATAGTGGGCCATACGGATATGTTCAAGGCCGCCGTCACGCTGCGCAGCGTCTCGAACTTCATCAGCGACGAAGGGACGCGCGATTACGCCTACGGTCACGAGCCCGATTTCGGCGGCGACCTCTTCGAGAAATTCGAGCTTTACTGGGAACGCTCCCCACTCAAGTACGCGAAGAACGTCAAGACTCCGACCTTGATTCTTCACTCGGACAACGACCTGCGCGTGCCGCTCGAACAGGGCGAGCAGTGGTATCGCGCCCTCAAACATTTCGGCGTCACGACGGAGTTGGTCGTCTTCCCGCGCGAGAATCACAACCTCACGCGCACGGGCGAGCCGCGTCATCTCGTCGAGAGCCTCAACTGGCAGCTCTACTGGTTCGACCGCTTCATCAACGGCAACGCCTCGGCAGTTCCGCCCAGTAGAAAGTAAGGCTAAGAGACGCAACCCCATCAGCCCCGCAAGGGGCGTCAGAATGTAGCCCACGGCGCAAGCCGTGGGAATAGAGCAGCCAATAGGGAGAGAGCCCCGAAGGGGCGTAAGAAATTCAAGTTGAGATTCTTACGCCCCTCCGGGGCTTAACTGCGTTTGGTTACGAATGACCCACGGCTTGCGCCGTGGGCTACATTCTAGCGCCCCTCACGGGGCTGCTCACTAAAAGTTACATGCTCTCCGGTTCGCACGGAGCGATAGCAGGCGTCTACAAGCTCAACCGATTTGTAGCCGTCGAGCGCGGTGACGACGGCCTCCCCGCCCGTCACGATCGCATCGACGAACGCACGGTCTTCCTGCAAGTATCCCCACTTCTCTTCTTTGGAAAGCTGGTGCATGGAGTGCGTCGTGTGGTCGCCTGCCAATCCCTTGCTGTGGCTGATCGTCTCCATTTCGCGCGTGACAATCGTCGCGTGATGCGTGAAGACCTCCATGCTCTCGAAGGGGAAGAGCCAGCTCGCATCAGCCGAAGAGCAGAGCGTGGCATGCATGCCGCTCTCGAAACTGAGGAGCACTGAGAAATCATCCACCTCCGCGTATTCATGCCTTGAGCCGACACTGTAAAGCTCCGCCACCTCGCCGAACTGGTATCGCATCATGTCGAACATGTGAATGGTCGTCTCGTAGAGAAAGCCGCCGGTGATGTTTGCATCCCCGACCCACGCGGGGTTGAGCAGCTCGCCGCGATTCATCTTGATGTGCGCCGAGTGCGGCCTGTTCTCTCCGGCGATCAACTCCCTGAGCTTACGGTAGACGGGAGCGAAGCGGCGATTGTGCCCGACCTGAAAGACGGCCCGGCTCGACTGCGCCGCATCGAGCACGGAGCGCGCATCGACGAGGCCGGTCGCCATGGGCTTTTCACAAAAGACATGCTTGCCCGCCGTCGCGGCGGCAATCGCGAGCGCCGTGTGCTGCGTATTCGGCGTCGTGATATAGACGCCGTCGCACGTTTCCATCAACTCTTCGGCGCTGCGAGCGACCACAGCGCCGGAAGAGCTTGCGAGCTTGGCGGCGCGCTCCGCGTCAACGTCGTAAACGCTCTTGAGAGAGACGCGCCCGTCGCGCGCCAGCACGTCCGCGTGAACTCCGCCGATGTATCCCGCACCGATGATTCCCAGATTGATCTTGTCCATTTATCAGCCCCGGCATTCTTCCGATTTTCCCGAACGATCACTTCATGTCCAGCACCCTGAGAGTTGCCGCGTGCGCCTCGCGCGCCAACTCCTGCGGATTCCGCTCCCAGTATTCGGGTCTGAATATTTCCACACTGGTAACGCGGTCATAGCCTATGCCTCGCAGCGCCGCGACTATATCCTTGAGCGGAAGAATGCCGAGTCCCGGCAGGAGCCGGTGGCTGTCTTCGAGCTGCTCGCGCGGGCGATCCTCAGCGTCGTTGATGTGAAAGATAAAGAGCCTTTCGGGGTCAAGCTCTTCGATGGATGAAAGGTCTGAGCCGCCCGCGTAGAAATGAAAGCTGTCGATGACGAGTCCGACGCCGGGCCGCGCCACACGCTTGACGATCTCGTCCGCCTCTCGGAGCGTCTGCACGCTGCAATCGGATTGGCCCAGGAACTCGAAGGCGAGCGCGACACCGCGCCGCTCTGCGATACGGCCAAGCTCCGTCAGCACGCGAACCGATTCCTCGACCACATCATCCCAACCGAAGCCGTCAGGCAAACGCCCCGGCACGACGACGACGTAAGGGCAGCCGATCTCCGCTGCCACGGCGCACAGCTCCTCGCATTCTTCCAACAGCTTCGCCTGTCCCGCCTCGTCACGGAACGTAACGCGCTCGATAGAGTTGATGCTGTAGGGCTCTATCCCATGCTCTTCAAACAGACCCTTTAACTCTGCGCTCGTGCCCGACTTCAGAAATTTGCGTAGCTTCGCGGCCCATATCTCAAGGCAATCGAACCCGGCGGCGCTCGCCGCGCGAACGTCCTCCGCCAGCTCTGCCTTCATCGTCGTCGCCCCGTTGAGTGCCAGTTTCATCCGCTCTCCTTCTGACTTCGATTGATTACTTATCTTAAAGCTTCGCTCGACTCCGCGTCGAAGAAGTCTGCCCGCTCCATCTCGAAGCCGATCCAGATGGGCGTTTCCGGCTCGGCGCGAAAATCCGCTCCGGCGCGGGCGATGATCTTCTCGTCGCCGAGTCGCAGGAAGACCAGCGTCTCGTTGCCCATCAACTCCGTGACGTAGACGCTGGCGGGCTGCCAGTTGTCGCGCGCGACAGTCGACAGTCCTATATGTTCTGGACGTATGCCGAGCGTGACGCGCTCGCGCCCTTCGAGCCTGCCCAGTTGAGACTCCGAGAGTGGCAGCACGACATGATTGCTGCTGCGAAACACGCGCGCGCCCGTGTCCGCGCGGCCCTCTATGAAATTCATCGCAGGGCTTCCGACGAAGCCTGCGACGAAGCGATTGGCGGGCCGGTGATAGATGTTCATCGGCGTATCGAACTGCTGTAGACGACCATCGCGCATGACGGCCACGCGATGCGCGAGCGTCATGGCTTCGGCCTGATCGTGCGTCACATACACGGTCGTCGTCCCCAGCTCGTGCTGCAAACGCTTCAACTCGCCGCGCATCTGCACGCGCAGGCGTGCGTCCAGATTCGAGAGCGGCTCGTCCATCAGATAGACGCGCGGCTCGCGGATAATAGAGCGCGCGAGCGCGACGCGCTGGCGTTCCCCGCCCGACAATTCGCGCGGCCTGCGCCCCATCAGCCCCGTGATTTCGAGCATCCCCGCGACCATTTCCACGCGCCGCCGCGTTTCCTCCCGGTCAGTCTTTCTGACGCGCAACGGATAGGCGATGTTTTCCGCGATGGTCATGTGCGGGTACAGCGCATAGCTCTGAAAGACCATCGCGATGTCGCGGTGCCGGGTCGGGATGTCGTTGACGCGCTCCGCACCGATGTAGATGTTCCCGGCGGAAACCTCCTCAAGCCCGGCGAGCATCCTGAGCGTCGTCGTCTTACCGCAGCCCGATGGGCCCAGCAAGACTATAAACTCGCCGTCGTCGATAGCGAGATTCAGATCATCGACCACCACCGCCGGGCCGAACACCTTCGTAATATTCTCGAACCTCACATCCATAAGACGGTGACGAGTGGCAACTGACGAGCAAAAACAGTGGCGAGTGACGAGAGCGATGCTGTCTTTAACTGGTCACTTATCACTCGTCACTGCTCTCATTTTACTGCGCCGAGCGAGAGACCGCGCACGAGGTAGCGTTGCACGGAGAGGGCGAAGACCAGTATGGGCATCATCGCGACGACTCCGGCGGCGCTCATCACGCCCCACTTGATCTCGTATTGTGTGACGCGGCCCGCGATGCCGACCGGCAGCGTCATCGCCGCGTCGGTCTGCGTCAGGATAAGAGCGAACAGCAGCTCGTTCCAAGAGATGATCAGGCAGAAGATGGCGGTCGCTGCCAGTCCGGGCGCAACCAGCGGCAAGACTACACGCCTGAGCGCTCCCATTCTGGAATCGCCGTCCACGCGCGCGGCCTCTTCCAGGTCGCGCGGTATCTCCTGAAAAAACCCGCGCATCATCCACACCACGAACGGAAGATTGAAGGCCGTGTACACGATGATGAGCGAGGCGCGCGTGTTGAGCAGCCGGAGATCGCGCATCATCAGGAAGAGCGGGATGGCTGTGACGATGGGCGGGAACATGCGGGTTGAAAGTATCCAGAGCGAAAGCCGCGTGCCCGCGCGGTAGGGCCAGCGAAAGCGCGCCAGTGCGTAGGCCGCGAGCGTTCCCAAAACGATCGCGCACGCGGTTGATGCAACCGAGACGATGAGGCTCGTGACGAGGTACTGTCCGAAGGAGCGCGCGAAGAAAGCGTCGCGGTAATGAGCGAGCGTGGGCGCAAACTGTAGCCAGCGCGGAGGCACGGCGAATTGATCGACCTCTGTCTTGAGCGAGATCGTCACCATCCAGTAAACGGGCGCAAGCGTCGCCAGCAGAGCCACGAAGATGAGCGCGTATCTTAATAAACGCGCCGCGACTCTGCGCCGCGCATGCCGGGCACTCATGCGCCCTCTTCCCTCGTTCGATTGCGAGATGGGCCTCATGCGGCCTCCTGTCGCTGAAGCAGGCGTATGTAAGTCAGGCTGATGATGTTCGTCAGCAGGAGAAGGACGAAAGACATCGCGGCGGCGTAACCGAAATTCCCGAAGCGAAAGGCCGCGCGATAGATGTAGAGGCTGATCGTCTCGGTGGCGAAGCCCGGGCCGCCCTCCGTCAGGATAAATATCTGGTCGAAGACTCTCAGCAAATCCATCGTCCTCAGCAGGAGCGCGATCAGGATGGCCGGCTTGAGTAGCGGCAGCGTGATGTGACGAAAAGTCTGCCACGCGCTCGACCCATCAATCAACGCGGCTTCATAGGGCTCCTGCGGGATGGCCTGCAACCCCGCGAGCAGTACGAGGAAGACGAACGGCGTCCACTGCCAGACATCGACGGCGATGACGGAAGCGAGCGCAAGCTTTGGCGAGGCCGTCCAAAGGAGCGACTCGGTGTTGAGCCCGAAGCTTTTGAGCGTCCCATTGATGGCCCCGAAATTAGGGTTGAGCATCAATCGCCACACCACGCCGACCACGACCGGAGGGAGCATTAACGGGACGAGCAAGGTCGCGCGAAAGATGCTGCGCCCGCGCATCTCTCGATTGAGAAGCAGCGCGAGCCCGAGTCCCAGCAGGAACTCGAAAGTGAGCGCGACGGTGGCGTAGACGAGCGTGTGCGCGAAGGCCGAGAGAAAGAAGCTGTCCGAGGTCAGTCGCGTGAAATTCTGTAGCGTCCAACGCGCGCCCGGGCCCACACCTGTTTGAAGGCTGACCCTGACGGCATAAAAGAGCGGGTAGATCGAAAGCGTGAAGAGCACAAGGAGCGTCGGCGCAACGAGCAGATACGGCAAGGCGCGTTCGTACCCGGCGGCAAAGGTTTGACGGCGTTTCATCGTCCGCTCTCGATTATCTTTGCGATCTCGGCGTTGGCACGGTTCATCGCCTCTTCGGGCGTCAACTCGCCCGTGTTGGCTTTCGAGAGAAAGATGCCGAACGTATTCTCTATCTCGTTCCAGAGCGGAGTGCGCGGGCGCGGGCGCGAGTTTTCCAGCGAGCGCAGTTGGACAGTGTAGGCGGGGAATTTCGACAGCAGCTCCGCGTCGGTAAAGACCGAGCGGCGTGTCGGCGGATTGCCGCGCAGCGCCGAGCGCTTCATCTGCTCTGCGCTCGTCGCCCAGAGAAGAAAGTCGAAGGCAGCCTCGACGTTCTTCGCGTCGCGCGGGATGGCGATCAACCAGTTGCCTATCTCTGCGCGGCCCGCGAGCTTTGCGCCGGGCATGTCCGTGAAACCCATCCTGCCGATCACTTTGGACTTCGCCGCATCGTTGAAGGAGCTGATCCAGGCAGGCCAGTTGATCGACATCGCCGCCGTGCCCTGTAGCAGATGCGCCGAGACCTCGTCGGCGTTGAAGCTGGCATAGCCGGGCGGAGAATACTTTCCGAGCTCAAGCATAAACTTGAGCGCGTTGATGCCTTCAGTGCTATTGACCGTGGGGCGTCCCGTTGCATCGAACATCTCCGCGCCGAAAGCCCAGAAGATCGGCATGAAATCGGCCACGGCGGCGTTGCCCTGCGCCGCCCGCATCACGTAGCCGTAAACGGGGCCTCCGCCCGGCGCGCCCGTCGCCTCTCGCTCGTTGATAGTACGCGCAGCCGCCAGCACGTCATCCCACGTCTTAAGCTCTTTCAGGTTATGTTTCTCGAAGAGGTCTTTGCGATAGAAGAAGAGCTGCGAGTTGCCGACATAGGGCAAGGCGTAGAGCGCGCCGGTGGAGTAAGGATGACGACACAGCGCGATCGAAGAGGGCACGAAGTCTTCATCGGGCCCACTCTTGCCGCGCTTCGCGTAGAGCGGCTGAAGGTCTGTCAGAAATCCTTGCGTGGAGAATTTCGGGAACCAGGGGTCATCGAGCATGATCAGATCGTAAGCGCCCGTGCCAGCGCCCAGATCGACCAGCTCTTTCTCGAAAAGATTGGCGTAAGGGAATTCCGCGATCTGAATGTGAACGCCCGTCTGTGCTTCGTAATCCTGCGCGGCCTGCTTGAGCGCGTCGCCCTCAACGCCGGAGTTGACGGCGAGCGTTAGCTGCTTTGCGCCGTCCGTGCCCGCGCCCTGACAACTCAGGAGCAGTAAGGACAGGAGCGCGATAGAGACGAGAATAAAAAGCGTTCGGGACGGGTAACGTGCTCTCATTTGGTCTCGATACTTTAGTTGATGAAAGAACGTGCGGGTGAGCCGTAAATGTCAGGGCGGGCCATACTGCTGCGACCCTTGGGCCCATTGTCTATCGCTTCTTACTCTCCGTCGTCTTGCTGTTCGCGCTCTTGCTGTTTGCCGTCGCGTCCGACTTGTCGCCGCTACCGCTGCTCTTGCCGACGGAACCGGCGTTCTCAGGCTCCGGCCCCGGCCCCCCCGTCGGAGCCATGTTCGAGTTACTCACCGTCTGTCCCTGGCCGGTGATGCCATCGTCGCCATTGCTATTATTAGCGTTTGCAGTGTCGGAGCGGCCACAACCGCTCAGGATGGCGGCCATCGCCAGCACTGTAATCAAAGCCAGAATTCGGCGCATAGAAAGTTCCTCCTGTGCCCGAAAAGGTAAGTTATTAGCGAGCGCCGCGCAAGCGAATGAGACCATTTTGGATTTTAGATTTTGGATTTTTGATTGATGCGTCGAGAACCTTGAATCCTGTAAGCAAGCTTTCAAGTAATACAGGCGCGCCAATCCAAAATCTAAAATTCAAAACCTAAAATCCAAAATGCTTTTACTCCATTATCTTATCGAGGCCCCTGATCAGTCCGACGTAATCCTTGACGCGGCGGATGGCTAAAAGCGTGGTCGGGATGTAGGGGGCGGCCCCTGTGCCCGCTTCATAGCGCAGGGTGAGGCGCTCGTCAGGTTCGCCGAAAATCACGTCGAGAGCGATGACGTAGCCGGGCAGGCGAAGCGAATGCACCTGGCTTCCGCCGAGCGTCGCGCCCCTGCTCTCCTTTGGGCCCACGGTCTCTGCGACCGGGTGTGCGACCTCCGGCTCTTTGATCTCTGAGAGGCGAAAGGCCAGCTCGCGCGCCGTGCCGCTCGGGGCATCCACCTTCCTGTCGGAGGCGTAGTCAACCATCTCCCAATGCGAAAGATACTTCGCCGCCTCGCAGGCGAAACGCTGTAACAACGCGGCAGTGATCGCGAAGTTACCGGCGGCGATGACGCCCACACCATTGTCCCTTGCCGCGCTGTCGATCTCCGCAAAATCCTCTTCGGTCAGGCCGGAAGTGCCGATCACCACATGCACGCGCCGTCGAATGGCCGCGAGCACATTGGCCTTGACCGCATCCGTCCGGGTGTAATCGACCAGCACGTCAGTCGGACTGTTCAAAGCCTCTGACACCGAGCCGCTGATGATTAAATCAAGGTCTACACCGTCAACCACATCTCTGAGGTTGGCCCCTTCGCTTCTGCGCGCAACCGCGCCGACGAGACTTAAATCCTCCGCTTTCGCCACCGCCAAGCACAGAGGCTTTCCGACCCACCCGGTCGCACCCGCGATGCACACTTTCAGTTTCATAAATTCGTTTCCTCGCTCGCGTCAGTTTGGGCTCAGCTCATGGCCCTCCGTAGTGCCGCCCGTGCGAGCAGGCGCGTCGAATCGAGCGTCGGCAGAGGGGCGTCATCCGGGCGAACGATCAAAGGTATCTCCGTGCAGCCGAGCACGGCGGCATCACACCCGTGGCTCTTCAATTCCGACATCACCTCGTTGAAATAGAGCCTTGACTCTTCCGGGAAGAGACCGTTGACCAATTCTTTGAAGATGATCGTATTGATCTTCTCGCGCGCGGGCGCGTCAGGCGTCTCGCTCTCTATATCGTACTTCGAGAGGGCTTCCCTGTAGACGGGCCCCTCCATCAGGTATTTGGTTCCGAGAACTGCCAGGCGCTTGAAGCCCTGTCGGCCAGCCTCGGCTGCTACCGTCTCGGCGATGTGCAGCCAGGGGATGGGAGATTCCGGTATCAGGTACGGCAAGGCTTGATGACAGGTGTTGTCGGGACAGATCGCAAAGGTTGCCCCTGCGCTTGCTACCCTGTGCGCCGATTCGAGCATCAACCCCGCGACCCCCTTCCAGTCATCCGCGCGGATGAACTCCATGTGACGGGCCATCGGCATCGAGTTCATCGTTATCTCAGGATGATTGTGCTCGCCCATTACGCTGAGAGCTTCAAGACAGATTGTGCGATAACAGAGCGCCGCTCCCTCCGCGCTACACGCGACGATACCGATATGTTGGGCCATGACTTCTCCTTAAAAGCAAGGATGAAGGATGAAGGATGAAGTAAAAGCTTTCAAGACAGTGAAGCATTCCTTTCATCCTTCATCCTTCATCCTTCATCCTTCATCCTTTCGTTTATCCTGCCAGTTCGTACCAGGCTGGGAGGCCACCGGCTTTGACGCGCTTCTTTCCGTCTTTTCGCTCGACGGGCAGAGAGTTGTTCGCGAGCAGTTCGACGAAGGCGTGCAGGTAGGCCGGCGCGGACTTGTTCTTCAACATCGCGGCGCTCCACTGGCGATGGAAGCCACGGCTCAGAAGCGGGACGGCGCGCAGCGTGCCTGCGGCGAGTTGCGGCGCGACGGCCCACCGCGCCATGATGCTGACGCCCAAGCCCGCCTTGACCATCTCTATCACGGCTTCGGTCAACTGCACCTGCGAGACGCGGCGCGGCGAAACCCCTGCGGGCATCAGGAATTTCTGGAAGATCATGCTCTCTTCCTTCGGGACGTGATAGACGAGCAGGTGCTGGTCGGCGAAATCCTGCGGCTTGACGAAGGGGCGCGAGGCGAGCGGGTGATCCGGCTTTACGACCGCCACCAGCTCGTCGTGAAAGAGCGGTTTGTAGACGAGCTTGCTGTTGCGCACGGGCGAGTTGACGATGGCTAAATCCAGCTTGCCGTCCAGCAGTGCTTCCAGCGGGCGGCGCGTCGCTTCAACGATGATCTGTACGTCTATGCGCGGGAATTTCTGCTGAAAGAGCTTGAGCATGGATGGGAGCCAGTGATAGCAGGTGTAGCATTGCGTGCTCAGGCGCAGGATGCCTTCGCGGCTCAGGGCGATCTGGCGTATGTCCTCTTCGGCACGCTTGATCTCTTCCAAAACATTGTCGGCGGAAAGCAGCAGCCGCTCTCCGGCGGGCGTGAGCAGCATCCTTTTATTGAGTCGCGTGAAAAGCGGCACGCCCAGTTTCTGCTCGGCATCACGCAGTTGATGGCTGAGCGCCGATTGCGTCAGGTGCAGCTTGTTTCCGGCCTTGGTCACGCTGCCCTCCCTGGCAATCGCTTTGATCAGCTTCAGGTGACGAATTTCCAGCTTCATCGCTTCCCCCACCTCATTTCCCGTTCATGAATGAATCTCATCAAAACTGTGAAAACAATTGACTTGATTTCTCAAAGATTGAAGCATAGCATATCCGCCGGCCGGATAAAACAAATTGTTCTCGGACGTTTTACGATTACCGTGAAGGAGCGCGAAGAGATGCGAGTCGAGCAGGTCGCCCCGGACATTTACAATCTGGTCGGAGCATTTCTGGATTCCAATTCAACCGTCATCGTGAACGATCAGGAGGCGCTGCTGGTTGACACGACGGCGAGCCTCGCGGACGCCGAAGAGTTGCGCTCCTTCGTCGAATCAGAACTCGGCAAGCGCGTACGCTTTATCATCTGCACACACTTTTTCAGAGACCACGTGGCGGGGCTCAAGCTCTTTCCGGCGGCGTCCATCATCGCTCATCAAAATTACACGCACACCTACGACGCGGAGAGCTTTCGCGGCGAAGAGGAGGAGGCGAACTTCGTCGAGCCCGACATTCTGATCTCCGATCGGATGTTGATGCGCTGGGGACGTTACGAGCTGGAGGTGTTCCACAATCCGGGGCACACGATGAGCACGCTCAATATCGACATACCGGGCGCAGACCTGCTGATGGTGGGCGATAACATCGTCGGCGACCTGGTCTACCTTTACTACTCGACGCCCGCCCTGCTGAAAACCGCGCTCGTACGCCTGCTCAGGCGTGGGCGCGCTCACATCATAGAGGGCCATCAGGGAGTGCTCGGCGGTGAGACCGTCGCTAACGCGCTGCATTATCTTGAAACCCTCGCAACGCACGTCGGGGCGGCGCGCCTCTCGTCCGGCGATGACGACGCTATCCTTGAGATCGGTCTGGACAAGTGTTTGAAACCGGGGGTCGCAGGCTCCGACTTCGAGCGCATCTTTCACGAGCGGAATCTGCGAACGGTCATCGAAAGAGGTCTCTTCGCGCAGGCTCACACTCCCAACCGGCAGCCTATCGGAACCAACTGACGGCTCTACGCCGACCGCAGTCTCGAAGACCTGACACCCTTTCAAGCCGCGACGAATGAGTGACGGCTCACGCGAATTCTCTTTCAATTCCCCCGAGCGCTACGTATAATCGCATCGCAACTGAGAACGTTTTGTGAAGTGCAAGGCGGCAATGCGACCTTTTCCGAAAACAGTTAAATGAGACGCTTAGTGCTCCCCATCTCCCCCGGCCTTCCCGGTATTATTTCCGCCACCTTCATTATCCTTATCTTCGCGGCGTGCGCGATTGGCGCGCAGCAGACGACGATGTTACCGGCGCTGGGGCTACGGGCCCAGAGCGGGCCGGAGTCTTCGTCCGGTCAAAAGCCGCAAAAAAAGAAGAAGGGGCTGGCCCCGGTGCGTAATGAGGAAGCGCCGGAAGGCTCGCGCGTGACGATCACGTATAACGAGCCGCTCAGCGATTATTCGGCTTATCGTCAGGGCGATCGTTTCGTGGTGGTTATTCCGCAGGCCGATGCGCCGCGCGTGCGACAAAACATGCGCGGGCGCGGCTTTGACGGCATGCAGGTGGAAAAGCGCGGCGACGATACAATCCTCTCTTTTCGCATTCAACCGGGAGCACGAGCGCGCGTCGACCAGCAGTTCAACAAGCTCGAAGTGGTCTTCAGCGCCCCGAACCCAGCCGCCTCCAATCCCGCTCAAACCTCGTCGCAGGCTCCCGCAAGCAACACTGCGCAGTCGAAGCCAGCGACCGTCAACACGCCGCAGACACCCCTCAATAATCACAACTCTACAGCGGACAATGCTGATCAGCAGCCGAACGCAAAGACAGGCGCGAGCGCTACGGTCGAGGCGAACGCGAACGCCGCTCATGAAGTCACGACAGCCGATTCTTCGCTCAAGCCTTCAAACGACAACACCGCGACGCAGCCCCGGCGCGCGCTTGACGCGACGACACAACCGACGCCCGCCGCCGTCTCGCCCTCGACCGAGGCAGCATCCCCCGGGACGACCCTGACGCGCTACTGGCTCCCGCTCCTGATAGCCGCGCTACTGCTCCTGAGCGCCTATGCCGTCATCGCCGCACGCCGCAGGACAGAGCACGGCAAAGCGCCAGAGCGCGACAAAGCGCCGGAGAACGCGCCCGCCGTCACAGGCGAGGTCGAACCAATTCCCTTAGAGGCTCCTGGCGATCAAGTGAACGGCGCGCATCGATCAACCGAGCTTGAAGAGTCAAAGCCGATGCCCGTGCCCGAAACAGTCGAGGTCGTAGCGGCCCCATCAAAGCCGGTCGAAGCATTGGTCGGCGCGGCAGCAGTAGCAGCGCACACGCCCGCGCACGTCTTTAAAGAGCCAGCCCCGTCAGAGCAGGATGGCCCGCGTATTCCGGGCACGACTTTAAAGTATCTGGGGAGCGAGGATGCGAACGAGCGTGCGGCGGGCGTGCTGAATTTGGCCGACCTCGGAAACGATGACGCGTACAGCAGGATAGGCGCGGCCTTTGACGACCCCGTGCAGCAGGTGCGAGATGCGGCGGCGCGTGCGCTCTTCAATATCAACGAAGACCGCGCGGCCTCCTTCAAACGCATCATGAGAGCGTCGTCGCCTGAGCGTCGCCGCCGGATAGGGGCCGCGATCGCCTCATCGGGGATGGCTGGCGAGGCGATCAGCGATCTTTCGAGCCAGAGCGGCGAGCGCGCCTTTGATGCCCTGCTGGTGCTCTCGCTGATGGCTAAAGCCGGTGAGGTTCAGTCCCTCATAGAGACCATAGAAGATCACCCGAGCACGGATGTTCGCCTCGCCCTCGTCAAGCTCCTGGCGCTCAGCGGGCAGCCCGACATCCTCAAGACCTTTCGTTACCTGGCGACGCGCGATTCGCTCCCCATAGCAGTCCGCTCAGCGATCATGGAAGCGATCTACCAGCTCAATAATCCTTGAACATCGAAGGCATCCTGCTCAAGGCTTGAAGAATTCGCGCAGCCTTCTTTCCTTCTCCGCCTGGCGTCTGAGGAGAATCGTCTCGGCATCACTGGACGAGAAGTAAACGACGGGAATCTTCCCGCCGATCAGGGTGGCGCTGATTTTAAAGCCCGCGCACTCCATCAACATTCCGGTGACCAGGACTCCGACCTTCTCCGGTTTCCAGGTCGGCGGCAGCTTCAGGGATTTCGAGAGCCAGCCTGTAAACTCGCTCTGATCTTTCCACGTCTCGGTCGGGTTATAGACGAGGCGGATGGTCATCACCTTTTCGCCGATCAATTCGACGGCGATGTCCCTGACGGCTTCGGGTGCAAGCTGGTCGCCGCCCGTCTCAAGACGCAGGCGCGTCACGTGGAATTCGTCCACCGGCTCCGTTTCGAGAATCTTATAGCGGGCTTTCACCTGTTCAGTGGTCATCCCCAATCGCAGGCCGCGCAACTCCGGCGACTGTGCGGTGGTCAGAGCGCATTTCGTCTCCTGCGCGGCGGCGGCGCTTGCGCAGGCCAGACAGAGGAGGAGCGAAAAGGAAAGGATTGCAAGGCATCTCATGAAGATCATCCTAGCATATCTGGCCCAAGGCAATAGCGTGCCCGCGTCGCCGTCCATCGTTGGATAGCGCCCTGGGCTATAATGGCCCAAGGCCCGAATGCTTTGTCCACGAGCGCCGAAAACTCGTCATGAAAGGATAATTGATGCCGACCTCCTTTAAATGCCCCATGTGCGCCGCTCCGCTCGATTTCCCCGGCGGCGGCGCGGTCACCATGCGCTGCCCCTACTGCGAAAACAGCGTCATCATACCGGAGGAGTTGCGCGGCGGGCGCGCGAGCGCCGGCCATGCGCAACAGTCGGCGGGCGGCGGGTTCGCACCCGTCATCAATCAGGCTTTGAAAATCGCGGAGGTGGCCCAACTCGCACGCTCCGGCAATAAGATCGCCGCCATCAAGCTCTACCGCGAGACGTTCGGCTGCGGACTCAAGGAAGCCAAAGATGCTGTCGAGAGGATAGAGAGAGGCGAGCCCATCTCCCTCACGGAGATGAGCGTCCAAGGCGGGAGCGCTTACCCGCAACAACCCGGCATGGCTCCTTTGATGCAGGGGCAGGCGATGAATCAGGGGAAGACCGGCGGCGGGCGCTGCCTCATCCTCGGCATCGTTCTCATCGTCGCCTTGGCGGGCGCGGTCATTCTCTTCGGAGGCGGCGCGGCCTACTTCTTCAACAGGCAGGTGCAGACGTTAGTGCCGAACGCGCCCGGCGGCAAGTCGCCGGCATCCGGCAAAGGGTCTAATGCGTCGGGCTTCGCCGGCGTCGCTCTCGAATTCGGAAGCGAGGGCATCGGCGCTGGACAATTCAAGGACGCGCGAAGCGTCGCGGTGGACGGCGAGGGCCGCATCTACACGGCTGAGTATACGGGCGGGCGCGTGCAGGTCTTCGACTCGCATGGCAAATTTCTGACGCAGTGGATGGTTGACCCGAAGATGCCGCTCTTGAGCATGGCGGCTGATCGCAAAGGGACTGTCTACATCGTGCAGAGAGGCTCTATCGCTCGTTATGAAGGCGAGACGGGGCGCGCGCTGGGCGAAGTCGGCAAGCAGAGCGCGAATGGTTACGAGCAGTATTCATACGTCTACGTCGCTTTGGATGGCAGCCTCTACGCCATCGGCAGTAACTACAACATCATCCGCATCGGCGCGGACGGCAGGATCAGGAGCACCATCAACGTTAAGGAGAAGACCGGCGAAGACCTCAACTTCGACGGGCTGGCCGTAAGCGGCAACGGCTATATCTACGCCGTGGACAGGCGCGAAAAGAGCGTCTTCAAGTTTGGGCCCGACGGCAAGTACATCAACAGGTTCGGCGGCGAGGGCAAAGATGCCGGTCAGCTCAGCTCGCCGACGGGCATCGCCGTCGACGGGCAGGGACGCGTCTACGTCTGCGACGTTGGCCGGGGCGTACAGGTCTTCGACGCCAACGGTCGCTACCTGGACTCCTTCGGCGGCAATGAAGTGATCTTCGAGATCACCATTAACGATCAGAACGAAATCTTCGCCAGCCAGCGCAATCGCCACAAGATCGTCAAGTACGTACTCGGCAAGCCATAGCGCCGAATGCTTCGCTCCGGCTTGGCGCAAGATTCGGGCGTGCTCATTTGTAAAGCGTAGATGAGAGAGCGGCTATTGAGAGGGAAAGGCTTTGCGAGAGAGACTGGGCAGGAAGGCATCAAACGTATAGGCGTTGGATTCAGTGAAGCAAGCGGTCGTACTCGTCTTTAACCATGCGATAGCATTCGCATGTGAATTGTTCGAGCCCCTCCCGATCGAGTATCTCGACGTAGCCGCGATAGTAGTGAATCAGGTTCATGCTCTGAAGCTTGATGGCCGCCTCCGTCACACCTGAGCGCCTCACGCCCAGCATCGCCGCCAGAAACTCCTGCGTCAACGCGAGACGGTTTGAAGCGATGCCGTCGCTGCTCATCAGCAGCCAGCGCGCGAGCCTCGCGTCCACGTGATGACGACGATTGCAGGCCGCCGACTGCGAGGCGACGACGAAGAGCGTGTGTATGTAGCGATGCATCAGGGTATGCAACGCGCCGCCCCGGTCAAAAACTTCCTTTAAGACGCTCGCCTTGACGCGTATCAAATCGCCCGGAATCTGTATCAGGGTTTGCATGGGAGTCGTCGCGGCCTCTAACAGCACAGGCACGCCGACCATCCCTTCACGCCCGACCGAACCTGCCTCTACGGTCGAGCCGTCTTCGAGCAGCGTGACCAGAGAAGCCAGCGCGTTGATGGGGAAATAGATGTACGGGATAGGCTCCTGTGGCTGAATGAGAGTATGCCCGTGACCGAGCGAGACGGTCTCCAAATGAGGGCGCAGAAGCTCCAGCTCTTCGTCCGGCAATTTCCCGAGCAGGCGATTCCCTGCCTTAGACTGTATCTCCTGCTCAGGCATCATCGACGTTACCCTCCATTTCGATTTATACACCTTACAGCAAAGGGCATCCAATTAAAACCGCGAGACCGAAATAATAGCCGAGCGAATTTAGATTAAGCGACGACCGATCAAGGCTCGAAGACTCTTCACGTTCGACGGCGAAGCTGGCGGGGACGCCGCAACGCTCTGCGGCGTGGCCGTCGTGCTCGTCTGGTTGGCTGGACGGCGGGTGATTGTGGGGGATTGGTAGATTGAGCGGCACTGGTCTCCGCCTGTGTCGGAGCAGCGGGCGACGCGGGGCTCGCGCTCTGCCGGTAAGCTTCGGCGTCGGCGGTGGCGATGGCCGCTTGCAGGCGCGTGCGGCTGGCCGCGAGTTGTTCCAATTGCTGGCGCACCTTCTCCTTTTCTCTCTCCAACTCCCTGCGGCGCTGCTCGCGCAGCTCTTCGGGCCGCGTAGAGCCCGTGAGGGCCAGCGAGCGCTCGATGTTCTCAGGCTTGAGGTCTTCGTCCAACTGCCGCGCCCGCTCCTGTAACTGCGTCTCCTGCGCTTCGGTCTCACGCAACTGCGCGCGGAGTCCCTCGGCTGTGCGCTCGGCCTGAGTCTGCGCAGCCGCCGACGCGACCATTATTAGCAAGAGCGCCTTGAGCCAAAGCGCACGCGAAGCGAACCTCATCGCCGTCTCTCCTTCGGTTGAATACGGATTTTCAACTGTTTGTCTCTGCCCATGAGCGGAGATTAACAGACCGGGACGCGAAGGGAGAAATCCGCCCACAAAAGGCCGGGCCGGGCGCTGTGGAGCGAACGTGTATCGCGCGCCAAAAAAATTCTTGCCATAAAAGGCGCGCGTGCGGTGTTCTCCTGCTAGAAGAACGATAGTCGCGCTATAGACGCGCACCCGCTGGTTCACATTTCAGTCAGTCCAGAGCGGAGCGCAGGAGGATGCGACGAAAACATCAACGATTGAGAAAAGGAGCTATTGACATTATGACCGGGATAATCTTTCGTCTTGCCCTTCTGCTGGCGTGCTGCGGCACTCTGCTCGTCACGACGGCGACGGCGCAGGACTTTCAGAAAACCTACCGCCTCACGTCCGGCGGCGCGATCAACATACGCAACGTCTCAGGCAACATCACCATCACGGGCACGGACGGCGATGCCATTACAGTTGCGGCCATCAAGACGGGCAGCGACCGCGAGCTGGTCGAGGTCGTAGACATGAGCAGCGACAATCGCATAGACATCGAAGCCCGTTACCCTTCAAATTGCAACTGCAACGTAGACGTACGCTTCGAGCTTCGCGTGCCCAGGGGCGCAAGCTACAACTTCGATCAGATCACGACCGCGAGCGGCAATATCAACGTCAACGGTGTCAGGGGACAGATGCGCGTCAGCACGGCGAGCGGCGACGTGGAGGTCAAGGACGTTGCGGGTGAAGTGAGCGCGCGCAGCGCCAGCGGCGATGTCGAGGTCGAGATCAACAGCCTGGAGGGAACGGGCGATATGAAGTTCGCTTCGGCGAGCGGCGACGTGCATGTCAGGATGCCCGCCAACCTCGACGCCGACGTGCGCATGTCAACCATCAGCGGAACGGTCAGAACAGATTTCCCGATCGAAGTGCGGCAGCCGCGCTACGGCCCCGGCAGCAATGCCAGAGGCAGGCTCGGCAGCGGAACTCGCAACCTACAGATCACGTCAGCCTCCGGCGATGTGAGCCTCATGAAACTTTAGCGCCAGCGCTCTCTGACAGGATTTGGCACGCACACGCGCTTTAAGTGCGAGGCCAAGCGCGAGCCGGGATGGGTACATTGGGACTGCCCATCCCGGTTTCGTATATAAGGATGAAGGATGAAGGATGAAGGATGAAAGAAACGCTCTAAAGCTTTTACTTCATCCTTCATCCTTCATCCTTCATCCTTTCTTTCTCAGGCGACGTTGAGTTGTTGAAACATGCTCATGAAATCGAAGTTGTTCCAGGCTTCGACGATCTTTCCGTCCTTGATTCTCACGATGGAGATTCCTGTGAACTCCACGGGCTTGTTCGTCGCGGCCAAGCCCAGACCTTCGCCTTGATGTGTGCCGAGGACACGGCAGCGCGCGGCGACCTTATCGCCTTCGGCAACCGTGTCCTCGACGATCACCTCTATGTTGGGAAAGGCGTCGCGGAATTTCTGGAAGAAGGGCTTGAAGCCCGTCGGCCCGCGAAGGGGAGCGCCGCTTTCGTCCGCCAGGCCGTTGGCGATGCCCTCTTCGGCAAACAGCTCATCGATGGCCTCTTCGCGTCCCTTATTCCAGACCTCTTCAAACCAGCGATGTATCAAAGCCCTGTTTTCTTCAGACATATACATCTCCTTTCATCCCTCGATGGGATCATCGGGCCTCATCCGTCCCTTCAGCGACTACGCCGCCGACAGGTATCTGCTACGCAGTATCTCCATATGATGTAGCTCATGCCCGGCGATAATATGCGCCAGCGCGCGGACGCTCACCTCGCTATCGTTGGCCGCGCCCCTGCGCTCCCATGCCTCTTCGTCCAGATGCTTAAAGAGGAAGATAGTCGAACGCCTCACGTGCTCGAACTCTTCGGCAAGCTCGCCGAGAGGATAAGCATCGAAGGAAGCATTGATGATATAGCCGTCCTGCTCGTAACCGGGCAACGGCGTTTTGTCGTTGCGGGCGAAACGCAGCGCCCTGTAAGCGAAGATTCTTTCCGTGTCGATGACGTGACCGACCAACTCCTTGATGCTCCACTTGTCGGGCGCATACCTGTGCGCGGCCTGCGACTCGGAGATGCCGCCAATGACAGCCAGTGTCGCATCAAGCTGGCGGCCCAAGGTGGCAACGATGTCGCCTTCGGGCACAAGAGAAACGTATTTGCCGTAGTACGGCGCGTAATCCGTCTGAGCGGGTTTGACCGCGTTGCTGCTCATCATCACTATCCTTCTCGCCTCCTTCACCGGCTTATTGATTATCCGGCTTTAGATTATACCCCGGACGCCGCATGATAATTTCAGGCGCGTCGATTTTTACATCTCAATTTTTATTCGGGCCGCGCGAGGAGCAATCATTCTCCTACATTTTACGTTTCAATCGAAGAGAAGCTTGACACTCATTCGATGGCCGTGATACCTGAGTTGCGCTTTGTCCTATTATCCGACCACATTGCTCTTAATAACTATACCCGGATTGGAACCAGACCGAGATGACATTACGTTACGGAGTTCTAGGCGCGGGACGGCAAGGGACTGCCGCCGCTTATGACATCGCGCGTTTCGGCGACGCGGAGTTGGTGCTGCTCGGCGACGCCAGTATGGACGCGGCCAGCGAAAGCGCCGCACGCGTCAATACGCTCATGGGCCGAAACGTTGCGCGGCCAGTGGAAGTCAACGCGCGCGCGCCGGAGAGCCTGGGCCCATTCCTGCGCGGGCTGAACGCCTGCGTCAGCGCCGTGCCCTATTACCTCAACGTCGGCGTGGCGCGCGCGGCGATTGCGGCGGGCTGTTCCCTTTGCGATCTCGGCGGAAATACGGACGTGGTTTTAGCAGAGTTGTCGCTCGACGAAGAGGCGCGCGCGGCTGATGTTTCGGTCATTCCAGACTGCGGCGTCGGCCCCGGCCTGATCTCGAACCTTGCGGTCTTCGCCATCGAAAAGTTCGACGCGCCGCAGGAGGTCTTGATCTACGACGGGGGCTTGCCGCAGCATCCGCGCCCGCCTTTCAACTACGCCTGTTTCTTCAACATCGAAGGGCTCACGAACGAATATGCCGGTGACGCGCTCTATCTTGAGGACGGCGCACCGAAGCACGTGAAGTGCTTCGAGGAAACCGAGTATGAGTTGATCGACGTGCCTTCTTTGGGCCAACTGGAAGCGTTCACCACCTCGGGCGCGCTATCGACGATGGTGACGACCTTCGAGGGACGGCTGCGGACGCTCAAGAATAAAACGCTGCGCTATCCGGGCCATTACGCGCTCTTCAAGGGCATGTCCGATCTCGGCCTGTTGAATACTGAGCCCGTCAGCATTGACGATGCGAGCATTGCGCCGCGCAGGCTGCTACACGCCCTGCTGGTTCCGCGCTTCGCTCCGCGCCCCGGCGATCAGGACTTGATGGTTATACACATCAGGGCGCGCGGCCTCGTCGGCGGAAAACGGACGAGCCTGACGCTGGATATGTTAGACCTCTACGACGAGGCGACGGGCTTTACAGCGATGGAGCGCACGACGGGATTTCACGCGGCGATCGTGGCACAGATGATGGCGCGCGGCGAGACAGAGCGCGGCGCGATTCCACTCGAACGGGCCGTCAACGCCGCGCGGATGGTCGAAGAAGTGGGCCGTCGCGGAATGGAAGTGAAGACGAAGATGACAGGCGACGACAAAGGCTGACCAGCATTCCTCGCACAGGCAAGATGGCTGAAGCCTCTAAGAAATCCGGCGACGACGACGCCGCAGCGCTTTGGGCCCAATGACGTTATGAATCGTCTTGAACGCTTGCAGGAAACAGTCCTTCCAATAGAGTCGCGCGCGAGTGGCGGTCGGCTGCTTCGTGTTCTCGGGGTCGGCTTCGGTCTGGCCGTCATCATTGGCAATACCATCGGCGCGGGTATCTTTCGCACGCCGGGCGTAGTGGCCGCGCTGCTGCCTGACACCCGGCTCTTCCTCGCGGTGTGGGTCGCGGGCGGGCTCTATGCGCTGCTGGGCGCGCTGTCGATTGCGGAGTTGGGGACGATGCTGCCACGCTCGGGCGGGCAGTACGTTTTCGCGCGCTACGCGATGGGCGATTACGTCGGCTTTATCGTCGGCTGGAGCGATTGGATTTCGACGTGCGGCACGACGGCTGCCGTCGCCATCGTGATCGGCGAGTTTACGGGCGCGCTCTTTCCCGCGCTCTCGGGCCAGGCGGTCGCCATTGCTTCGACGGTGGCGATTCTCTTCGCCGTCCTGCAATGGCGCGGCATCGTGTGGGGCAGCCGCATACAAAACCTGACCAGTTTCCTCAAGGCGCTGGCCTTCATCGCGCTGGTCGCCGCCTGTTTTATTCTCGGCGGCGGCGGCAGTTCGACGGCAACCTCGCCAGCCGTCCAGGCGATGCCCCCGGGGCTCGCCCTATTCGGGGCGCTGGTGCTCTCGCTTCAGCCGGTGATCTATACGTACGATGGCTGGGCGGGCGTCGTCTACTTTTCCGAAGAGGTGCATGATCCCGGTCGAGACATTCCACGCTCCTTGTTCGGCGGCGTGCTCTCGATCATAGGGATTTATCTGCTGGTCAATCTCGCGCTCGTTTACGTGCTGCCGCTCTCGCGTATAGCCGGGCAGGAATTCGCCGCCGGTCTCGCCGCCACTGTCATCTTCGGCGCGCACGGCGATACCATTTTCAGAACGCTCACAGTCCTTTCCATGCTGAGCTGCATCAACGCCTATCACCTGATGGCGACGCGCGTGCTGTTCGCCATGAGCCGCGATCGCCTGTTCTCCACATTCACGGCGCGCGTCAACGAAGGCGGCACGCCGACCCCGGCCTTATTTATGAGCACGGCCATCGCGGTGCTCTTCATCGTCTTCGGCAAGACCTTCGAGCGCGTCATCACGGTGCTGGCCTTCTTCTTCGTGGCGAACTACACCATCTCTTTCATCTCCGTCTTTGTTCTGCGGCGGCGCGAGCCTGAGAAGCCGCGCCCCTATCGCGCGTGGGGCTACCCTTGGACGACCGCCCTGGCGCTCCTCGGCTCGGTGGCTTTCCTCGCGGGAGCGGTGGCGAGCGATACGCTTAACAGCATCTACGCGCTGCTATTGCTCGCGGCTAGTTACCCGGCCTTTCTTTTACTCAGGCACGCGGCAAGGGACTGAGTGGAGAGGACGCGAAGTGTCCCGGATGAAAGCATGAGCGAGATCGATTTCCATTTCGACGAGCGACTGGCGACGGCTTCCACGCTGCCGTCACGCTGGTACAGCGACCCCGCGATGCTCGAAGCGGAGAAGGCCAGAATCTTTTCGCGCACCTGGCAGTTGGTCGGACGCACCGAACAGGTCGCGCGACCGGGCGATTACTTCACCGCGACCGTAGGCGACGAGCCGGTCATCGTCGCGCGCGGGATAGATCAAAGGCTGCGCGCTTTTTCAAATGTCTGTCGTCACCGCGCCGGGCCCGTCGCCGCAGGCGCGGGGCATCGCAAGGCGTTTCAGTGTGGCTATCACGGCTGGACATACGCGCTCGACGGGCGGCTCACGGGCACGCCCGAGTTCGACGGCGTGGAATGCTTTAGCAAAGCGGCGCACGCTCTGCCCCGTTTCAAAGTGGAAACATGGGGCGCGCTCGTCTTCGTCAACGCGGACACGCGCTCAGCGCCTCTCGTCGCGATGCTCGAAGACCTGCCCGACCGGCTCGGCCATCTTGATTTGGCGACCATGCGCTGGGCCGCGCGCAAGGATTGGGAGGTCGAATGTAACTGGAAGGTGTACGTCGATAACTATCTGGAGGGCTATCACATTCCGATCGTTCACCCATCGCTCAATCGCGAGCTTGACTACGCGCAGTATCGCACCGAAACGCGGCGCTACTATTCAATCCAGCATTCGCCGATCAAGCGCTCGGGCTCATCCCGCCTGCGTGCGCGCGAGAGCGGCGACGAGGCACAGTTTTTCTGGATTTTCCCCAACCTGATGCTCAACGTCTATCCCGATAATTATTCGACCAACCTGATCGTGCCCCTCTCGGCCGAGCGCACGCTGACCATCTTCGAGTGGTATTTCCGCGCGCCCGAGCGCGACGACGTGAAGCAGGCGCTCAGCCGCACCATCGCCTTTAGCGACGAGATTCAGGAAGAAGACATACGCATCTGCGAGGCCGTGCAACGCGGCCTGCGCTCGCGCACTTACCAACGCGGGCGCTATTCGGTCAAGCGCGAAAACGGCGTGCATCACTTTCACGGTCTGCTCGCGGAGTTCTTCGCCGCAACCGCGTAGCCGGATTCAGTACGTAGTCATTAAGCTGACCTCAACTGTTTCAGCCGGTCTCACCGCTCTCCACGCGTCTCAGTAGATATGCTCCGAGCCTCTGCCCGTTGCGATCGAGGCGATAGAACTCTTCGACGATATAAGCTGAGGCCAATGCTTCTGTGAAAGCATGGCGTGTAGCTTCGCGCCAGCGGACGGCCAGTCCCGGGTCGTACTGCTGCAAGGAGCCTATGTCGCCGGGAATCTCTATCAACGCCGGCTCGCCCTTGAGCCCTTCCGCCCTCTCTTTCAAGACGGGTGCGCCCGCGCCGTCCGCTTCGACGAGCGTGACGGGCCTTGCCATTGCGGGCGCTGGTTGTTCAGGCGTGGGCCCACTTTCGAGACGGCGACGGACGCGCTCGCTCTTGAGCAGCCAGGTCACCCAGAGGCGGTCTGTCCCTATATGACGATGAAGCGCGCTCGGGCTCTCCGCGCCGTAGAAGTCGATCCTGTAGCTGTCGGCGACGACGCCCAGCCTGCCGAAGTTGAGATGAGCGTTGCGGCTCTGGAGCGGGTCGAAAGTCCAGGTGATGCGTTCAAAGCCAGCGGAGAGCGCCTGCTCGCGTTGGGCCAGCTTGAGCCTGTAGCCGAGGGATCGGTCGCGGAATCCGGGCTTGACCGCCAGCATGTGCGAATGGATAACGCCGTGCGCGCCCTCCTGTCCGATGAAGCCGTAAACGAATCCGGCCATCACTTCGCCGTCGAATGCTCCGACGAGGATGCCACCGACCTCTCTGGCCGCGATGAGGTGCGTCAGCGGAACTACATCTTCGTCGCCCCACACTTCCCTTTGGAGTTCTTCGACGGCGCGCATCTCCGCCAGCGTCTCTATATTTCTAATGACGATCGCGCTCTCAGGGGTTTTGGAGGAAGCCACGCTCATCCCCGCCATGCTCGCGGGCAGCAGATTTTCCAGACCAGGAGCGCCGCTCGCCCGTCTAAGATAATCGTGTTGGTCTTTGAATGAAGCTCGCACATAAATCTGATCGAAAGCCCGAAGGGATTTTTGGCGAATAACCGGCGAAAACGTTGAGCCGAAACGCGATTAAGCATTACGCGTGATGTTCACACCGTTATGCGTCGTCTTCATTCTAATATACAATACATCACAACTTTCCCCTGATTATTTTGCGAGCGACCCGGCGACGGACATCCAAAGGTTAAGGATGCCTGAGACCGGAATATGTGCGGGGGCCGTCCGGTTTGCCCGTCAAAAGGCAAATCAGTCGAAGGGCAACCGGGCTTTGAGAGCAGAGGTTTCAAGATGAAGAAGATGATTTCATTCGGCCGCGCGATGGTTGTTGCGTTCGTTCTCGTCGCGGGTCTCAACGGCTTTGGGCCAACAGACGCTGCTGCGCAGGGAGATGCGCGCCCGGCGCAGAATCGCCTGGTCGGCGTCGTGACGGCGATCGATGCTTCCGCCGGACAGGTGACGATCAGGACGGACGAGGGCGCTGGCGTCCAGATCACGACGGACGCGAAGACCGCTCTCCTGCGCGTGCCTCCCGGTGAAACAGACCCGGCGAAGGCCGCGCGGATTACGCTCGCTGAGCTGGCCGTCGGCGACCGCCTGTTCGCGCGCGGCACTGTCGCGGCGGACGGGAAATCTATCGCTGCGCGTCAGGTAGTGGTTATGAACGGGGCCGCCATCGCCCGGCAACAGGAGCGCGACCGCGAGGAACAACGCCGACGCAGAGTCGTTGGCCGCGTGACGGCGATCAATCCGCAGGCGCGAGAGATCACGCTGCTCGTGCGTTCGCGCGAGGGCGGCGAGACGATCACGGTCGTCGCCCCTGAGAACGTACGGCTGCTCCGCTACGCGCCGGATTCTCTCAATCCTAAGGATGCCAGGCCGGGCACGCTCGCCGAGCTGGCCGTCGGCGATCAAGTCCGCGCGCAGGGCGACAGGAGCGCAGACGGAAAGCGCTTTACGGCGGAAGAGATTATCTCTGGCGCATTCCAGCGCGTCGGCGGCATCATCACAGCCGTCAACCCTGCGACGAATGAGATCACCATCCGTAATGAGCAGACGGGAAAATCTCTGACGATCACGATGGGCCCAAAATCGTCGCTGCGTCGCATCACTCCCGAGGTGGCCGCATCGCTCGGCGAAAGAAGAAGACGGCGCGGCGACGAAGCCGGGCGGGGAGAGTCCAGGGGGAGCAACGCGGCGAGTGCGCAAACCCCGCGCGCGGAGACGCAAGCGGGCGACGACAGGGCGGCCGGCGCTGAAGGCAGAGGCGGGCGGCAGGGGCGCGCGGGCGGCAGGAATTTTCAGGAGATGCTTGAGAATCTTCCGGCGATCACGGTCGCGGATTTGAAGAAGGGCGACATGGTGCTCGTCAACGGCACGACCGCCGCCACTGACCGCAATCGCATGACGGCCATCTCGCTTTTGACGGGCGAGGCCGAATTCCTGAGACGTATGCAGGGAGGCCCGAACCGCGACGGGCAGATGAATCCGGGACTGCCGGGCGACGTGCTCGGCGGCGGCACAAATACTCGTGAACAGCCCTGAGCCTTCGGCGCGCGAGATGCGTCGCCGGGCGACAAACATATTCGTGATTCCGGCTACCAATCTCCGGTAGCCTGAATCATCCATTGAAAGATGAAAGGTCTACGAACCAGGGGTTTATGCTCATGCTTCAAAAATCTGTCTGGCGCTTTATCGGTCTGGCGCTACTCGCAGCCATCTTCTCTTCCCAAGGCGTCTACGCACAACAACAATCTCTGGGCACACTGCGCGGGCAGGTCTCGGATGAGTTCGGCGGCCTGATCGTCGGCGCAAACGTGACGGTGGCGGACGCGAGCGGCGTCGAGAGGGCCGCGACGACGGACAACGAGGGCCGTTATGCTTTCACGGGTCTGGCTCCCGGGCGCTACACGCTGCGCGCACAGGCCCCCGGCTTCGCCGCCTTTGAGAATACGGAGGTCGAAGTCTCCGCCGGTCGCACAGAGCCATTCAACATCGCCCTGAGTGTCACCATAGAGCAGGTCGAAGTGACGGTCGCGCCCGAGGCTGATCTGAGCACTGACCCTGAAAACAATGCTGGCGCGGTCGTCCTTCGCGGCGCAGACCTCGATACGCTGCCGGACGACCCGGATGATCTGGCGGAGGCTTTGCAGGCGCTGGCCGGGCCCGGCTCCGGTCAGGAGGGCGGCCAGTTTTTCATCGACGGTTTTTCGAACGGGCGCTTGCCGCCCAAGGAATCGATCAGAGAGATTCGCATCAACCGTAATCCTTTCTCCGCCGAGTACGATCGCGTCGGCTTCGGTCGGATAGAGATTTTCACCAAGCCGGGCACGGATAAGTTTCGCGGCCAGGCGTTCTTCAACTTTTCGGACGAGAGCCTTAACTCGCGCAACCCGTTTGCCCCGACCCGCGCGCCCTTTCAAGCGCGCCGCTTCGGCGGTAATCTCAGTGGGCCCATCATCGCCCGCCGCGCCTCCTTCTTCATCGATTTTCAGCGCAACGAGACGGATGATAACGACGTTATCAATGCCATCATTCTCAACCCGGCGCTCTTGCCGGAGCAATTCGGCCAGACCGTGCTGACGCCTGCGCGGCGCACTACCTTTAGCCCGCGCATCGATTACCAGTTGAATAAGAACAACACGCTCATGGCGCGCTATACGTACCAGCGTGCGACGGCGCTTAACTCCGGCGTTGGCGACTTTTCGCTTCTCTCGCGCGCCTACAATACGGAGAGCACGGAACAGACTGTGCAACTGACGGAGACGGCGATCATCAATCAGAGCGTCATCAACGAGACCAGATTTCAGTACGCGCGCGAGCGCAGCCGACAGACGGGCGGCAACCAGCAGCCGACCATACGTGTGCTCGAAGCCTTCACGGGCGGAGGCGCGCAGGTCGGGCTCTCGTTCAATAATCAAGACCGCTTCGAGCTCTCGAATTACACCTCCTGGACGATGGGCAAACATTCGCTCAAGGCCGGCGCGCGCCTGCGCAGCGTGCGCCTGCGAGATGTCTCGCCGCAGAATTTCAGCGGCACGTTTACCTTCGCGGGCGGCCTCGCGCCGCAACTCGATGCCGACAACCGGATCGTCAACGATGCGGGCGGGAATCCGGTGCTCATTCCCATCACGAGCATCGAGCGCTATCGCCGGACGCTCTTTTTCCAGCAGCCGCAATTCGGGCTCACGCCTGCACAGGTGCGTGCGCTTGGCGGTGGGCCCACGCAATTCTCGATTGCCGGGGGCGACCCCGAGGCGGATGTCTCGCAGGTGGACTTCGGGCCGTTCTTTCAGGACGACTGGCGAGTGCGCCCGGACTTGACCCTCTCCATGGGGCTTCGCTACGAGACGCAGAGCAATATTCATAGCAACCTCAACTTCGCGCCGCGCGTCGCCTTCGCCTGGTCGCCGCGCGTCGCCGGACAGCAGGGGCAGCAACGTACCGTTATTCGCGGCGGCTTCGGCATCTTCTATCAACGCTTCGCCGAAAACCTGACGCTGCAATCCAACCGCTTCAACGGCGAGAACCAGCAGCAGTTCGTCATCACCACACAGACGGCTGGCGGCCCTGCGATTCTAGACCTCTTCCCCAGCGTGCCCACCGTCGCGCAGCTCTCGGCCTTCCGTATTCCGCAGACGAGGCGCGTCGTGGCCGACGATCTGCAAGCGCCTTATACGATGCAGGCCGCCATCAGCTTTGAGCATCAACTGCCCTACAGGACGACGCTCTCCATTAACTTCATCGCGGCGCGCACGCTGCACGCGCTGCGCTCTCGTAACATCAACGCGCCCGTGCCGGGCACGGGTCTCCCCCCCGTGCGGCCCTTCGGAGATGTCGGCAATATCTTTCAGTATGAATCGAGCGGGCGTTTCAATCAGACGCAGTTGGTCGTCAGCGCCAACAATCGCCTCAGCAACCGGTTCACGGTCTTTGCGACCTATACCTGGAATCGCGCGCGCAGCGATACGGATGGTGTCGGCACTTTCCCCATCAACCAGTACGACACGAGCGGCGAATATGGGCGGGCGGCGCAGGACATACGACACACCTTCTCCATCCGCAGCACGATCAGCGCTCTGCCGTGGGGCTTGCGTTTGAGCCCGGTCATCAGCGCCAACTCTGGACGCCCCTTCAATATCACCACGGGGCGCGACACCAACGGCGACACGCTCTTTAACGAGCGCCCGGCCTTCGCCACTGACCTGACAAAGCCCGGCGTCGTCCAGACACGCTTCGGCGCTTTCGACCCGAACCCTGTGCCGGGCCAGTCTCTGATCATCCCGCGCAACTACGGAACCGGCCCCTCTTTCTTCACGGTCGATCTGCGGCTGGGCAAAACGTTCGGCTTCGGCGACCTGCCCGATGATGCATCTGGAAGAGCAGGAGGCGGTGGCGGAGGTCGCGGTGGTCGAGGCGGGCGCGGTGGCGGCGGCGGCGGTCGTGGTGGCCGTGGCGGTGGTGGATTCGGGGGAGCAGAAGGCGGAACTTTCGGCGAGGGGTCGGAAACGCCGAAGCGTTATAACCTGACCGTCTCCCTGAGCGTGCAGAATCTTCTCAATCACACGAATGCCGGAATACCTATCGGCAATCTCAGCTCGCCCCTTTTCGGTCAATCGAATTCGACAGCTGGCAGGTTCGGCTTCGGTGGCGGCGGGAATCAATCGGCGGGCAATCGCCGTGTTGAACTGCTGCTGCGCTTTAGCTTCTAAAAGGTCAGCTTCGCAGGCTCCACTGACTGCATAATAAAAAAGCGCCGGACTGCCCCAAGTCCGGCGCTTTCACTTGACCCCATTTCACTGCAAAGGAAAAGTCCCCTACTGGAGAGAGACTATACAGCCCGCCCTAAATTTAATGGTTGCAGTTTTATTGCGACCTCGTAATAGTGATCTTGCGAATGCATTTTTATCCGGGGCGCTCGAACGCCCTTGAGTCCTGATCGCATTATTCCTCTTCGCCCTTTAAATATCGCTCTGCTCGAAGGCCAACCCGTCAACGACCTGCGCGCCGAGCGCCGTCAAAATATCCGGCGCGACCTTGATCTTTATCGAGCGCCCGCCGCCGCCCAGGATAATCCAGCGTGGATGCATCACGCGCTCGTCCACATAAAGCGGCAACTCCTGCGGCAGCGCGAGCGCCGTCAGACCGCCTACTTCCATGCCCGTCAACGCACGCATCTCATCGGCGGAGGCGAAAGAGACTTTGGGGACGCCGAGCAGTTTCCTGACACGCTTGTTCACGTCCAGCCGCGTGCTCGCCAGAACGACGCACGCCGCCTGCATCGAAGGCCCCTTCTTAGAGGTCACGAGGATAGTGTTGCAGGTCTGCGCGAGCGGGAAACCGTATCGCTCGCAGAACGCTGCGGTGTCGGAGAATTCCGGGTCGATCTCGATAATCTCGTAATCGACCGCGAGCTTCTGCAACGCCTCGATCACCTTCTGTTCCGCGTCTGTCATTCTCATCCTTCCTTGAGCGCTGCGACCTGCCTTTCCAACTCCTCGACGATGCGCGCGGCTTCTTCGCTTTCGGAGAACCTCAAGGGCGCGCCGAATAAGATTGTGACCTCCCGGGGCCGCGCGAAATATTTTTTCTGTCGCTTGAGCCTGAACAGCCCTTCGATCTTGACCGGCACAACCGGCGCGCGCAGCTCTGCGGCCAGCACTCCGATTCCGTTCATGAAAGGATTCATGCGCCCGTCTTCCGAGCGCTTGCCTTCGGGGAAGACGAGCACGCTCTGGCCGTCGTCCATTGCTTCGCCCGCGTAAGCGAAGCTGCGTCGGAAGCCGCTCTTCTTGGGCAGGGGAAAGACGTTGAAGAGTGTGACGACCAGCGCGTACTGCAAGCGCCGGAGAATTCTACGCAGCCGTGCGGTCGCCTCTGGCGGATGCACCCAATCACGCAGTATCTCGCCCTCCATGCCGATCGCCAGCCGACGACGAAATCTTCCGGGCAGCGCCGACAAGATCAACGCGTGATCCGCCATCGTGATGTGATTGGAAACGAACAGCAGCGGCCCATCCAACCCCTTCAGGTGCTCCGCGCCCGACACCTTAACCCAGCACATGAGGCGCGTCAGTGGCAGCAGAAGCAGATAAAACGCGACGAGTCGAATCCATCTCGCGGGCGCTCCGATGGCCCACTCGGGGTAAGGATATGGTCTTGCCGATTGTTCATGCGGCCCCTCTTGAATCATCCTCTCCACGTCGCCGAGCGTGGTCGCAGCCGTGAAAGCAGCCTCGTCAATCTCGACCTGATAGCGATCTTCGAGCGCGCTCAGAAGCTCGACCCTGCCGAGCGAGTCCAGCTTCAAGTCTGTCGCCAGATTCGCTGACGCATCGAGCGGCGCGCGCGCCCCTCCTGTGAAGCGAGCGATGGTTTCGGCCAGGGAGGATGCGCCGACTTGCGTGGCCGGAAGATGACCGGACAGGCGGGCTTTCAACTCTTCGGCCACCTTTCTTCTCATCACCTTCTGCGTCGCCGTGCGCGGGAAATCAGGCTCGGGCCAGACTATCCAGTGGCGTATCCTTTGAGCTTCGGCAAGTCGCCTGTTGGCACGCTCGACCGCTGCTGCTGCCGCCGCAGTCGCAGGCTCCGTCCCTCCCTCGCGCATGATGAGCGCGGCGAAGGGCTCCGGCCCGCGCGCCGTCTCAAAGGGAACGACGGCGCAGGCGCGCACTTCGGGCTGGGCATTCAACGCGGCTTCAAGGTCTTCGGGGTAAATATTCAACCCCGCCGCCGTGACGATCACATCCTTGAGGCGTCCCTTGAAGAATAGATTTCCGGCGTCGTCCAGCTCGCCCATGTCGCCCGTGCGCAGCCAGCCTTCCTCGCTGCTGCTGTCATGGGCTCGCGCCGCGTCGCCGTTCCAGTAACCCGGCGAGATATTACGACCGCGCACCATAATCTCGCCGCCCTCGTCCAGCTTCACCTCCTGGCCCGGAAGAGTTTTTCCGATCGAGCCGCGACTGAGTTTGAAGGGATGATTGACGCTGACGAGGGAGGCCGTCTCCGTCATCCCGTAGCCCTGCACGACGGCGAAGCCCAGGCGCTGCCAGAAGCTTTCCGTTTCGGGCGAGAGGGTCGCGCCGCCCGCGATAAAAGCCCAGAGCCGCCATCCGAATTGACGATGAACATCACGAAAAGCCCACCAGCGCCTGAGGAAATGTCGCCCTTCCGCCGCCTTCAGCTTCGCGCGCAACGCTCTACCATCGCGCCCCTTTGTCTCGCACTCGCGCTCTATCTTCTCGCGCAGCGTTTCGAGCAGGCGCGGCACTGTGACGATCACGTTGATGCGGCGCTTCCTCGCCGTATGGATGATCTCCGAAGGATTCAGAGAGTCCTGAAAGAAGACTTCGCCGCCGAGAAGCTGCGGCACGAAGATGCCCATGAACTGCCCGAAGATGTGGCTCAGCGGAAGCAGGTTGAGGAAACGCAGCGGATGCACGAGTCGCTCCCACTTGAGATACTTACGCACCTCTTTTTCCAGAGGCGAGAGGTTCGCCAGCAGATTCGCGTGCGTCAGGATAACGCCCTTCGGCTCGGTCGTCGTGCCCGAAGTATAGATGATCTCGACAATATCATTCTCGTCGACAGGCTCCGGCGCGTAGCCTGTCGCCGGATGATGCGCGACCAGTTGGGCCAACTCCATAAGATTCAGCCCCGGCAACTTCTCATCGACGCGCGGACGCTCGCCCGGCCCATAGAGCAACAGCTTCGCGTCCGTCTGTCGAAGGACGCGCTCAAGAAAATCCGGCGCGCTCGTGACATCCAGCGGGACGACGATCGCGCCGCGCAGCAGGCAGCCGAAGAATGCCGCCACCCATTGAGGACTGTTCGCGGCCACAAACAGCACGCGGTCTCCCTTGCCGATCTTTCTCGCTTCAAGCTCGCGCGCAAATCTCCGGGCCGTCTCAAAGACCAGCGGGCCCGGCCAGACCGATACTCTCAGGCCGCGCCAGTGTGCGAACGCCGCCCCTTTGCCTGCATCATCTGCCGGAAAGCTGAGAATGGTCTGGCGCATCGATCTCAAAACCGTTCAATACCGGATGAGAGTATTTTACCGCATCCCGGCTTCGATGCGGCGCGCTTGTACACTTCCGGCGCGCTTCCCTCTTCGCTGCCGATTCATATAATCTATGAAAGCACAGTTGGCATCAACAGATTGCGAGCCGAGGGGGTTTGGAAGAGATGAGCCGGAGGAATTCGGGTCAGGTTTTGATGACCATTGGTATAGTCTGCGGGCTTTTTTACATTCTTTCTTCGCTATATACGCGGACGGCAACGCTGCGCCCCGTAAGCACGATCATCCTGTTCCTGGGCATTGCGTCTCTCGTCGTCGGACTGATACTGTACGGCATGGCGGGTGACAGGCGCTCGTCATCGGGAAAGTAATGCTGATGCCGGGTTTTATTCCTCGATCGCGCCGCCCATCTCACGCAAGTGTTGGCGAAAAGTGTAGGACGGATCGTCCGCGCGCTTCTCCAGATAGCGTTTGAAGCGGAACTGGTCGCGCAGGCTCGCTCCCGCTCTTAAGCTTTCGGCCTGATCGCGTTCCCTCTCCCAGATCGTGCGCGCCGTCATCAACAATTGCTCGCTCGCCTCAAGGGGGATAAAGATAACGCCGTCGCTATCCGCGAAGACCGCATCATCTCGCCCCACAACGAGGCCGCCGAAGGACGCACTTTCCAGCGCATCCGCCTCACGCTCGTCCAATCGCTGCGGCCCCGCCGGGCAGGAGCCGTAGCTGAACACCGGGCAATCTATCTCTATCAACTCAGACGTATCACGATGCATTCCCCAGACGATGATGCCTGCGATGCCAGCCGCTTTTGCTTCGAGCGTCGTCAGGTCTCCGATGCATCCTTCATCCGTTCTCCCTTGATTATCGATGACCAGTATGTCGCCGCGCTCCGCCGTCTCAAGGGCTTCGAGAAAGATGTCCACGCTGCCGTAGTGTTTGGCTGGCAGGACTCTCCCCGCGAGCCTCGTTCGCGGGATGAGCGGGCGAATGCCCGCCGGGGCGACGCGCAGAGGGATGCCCTGTTTGATACAGGCGTCGGCGACGAGCGGCGTGGAGAGACTCGCAAACGCCTCGGCCAGAGTTTCGTTCTTCATGGATTCTTTGGGGGCCCGGTCAGCGGCCCATTTCCTTTCCGGCTCGTAAAATCAGACTTGAGACGCGAGCGTCTCGCAGAACCGCTCGATCTCTTCTTCGCTGTTGTAGTAGTGGACTGAGGCACGCACGATCGCTTCGAGCCCTCGCTCGTTCATATCAAGGAGCGTGCCCTCGGCCTGCGAGACGCTGACGTTGATGCTGTGTTGAGCGAGACGGCGCTGCACCTCTGCCGCATCGAGGCCCCTGACGCTGAACGTGACGATGCCGCAGGGGCGCGCGCCGAGGTCGTGCACCGTGACGAAGGCAAGCGCGGCCAGGCGAGCGCGCAGCATCGCGGCCAGTTTTTCGACACGCGCCCAGGTCGCATCCAGCCCCCACGAAAGCGCATAATCAATCGCCACGCCGAGCCCGACTTTGCCCGCATAGTAGGCTTCCCAATTCTCGAAGCGCCGCGCATCCGGCTGCACCTCGTAACGATCTTTCGCCACCCACCTCGCCGCGTGCATGTCCAGAAACGGCGGCTCAAGCTCCGCCAGGAGGCTTCGCCGTACGTAGAGGAAGCCCGTGCCGCGCGGCCCGCGCAGGTACTTGCGACCCGTCGCCGAAAGAATGTCGCAACCGATCCGGCCCACGTCGATCGGCATTTGACCGACAGACTGGCAGGCGTCCAGTTGATAGATCACGCCGGCCTCGCGCGCGACCATGCCGACTTCCGCCGCCGGGTTGACCAGCCCGCCGTTGGTCGGCACATGAGTAATACTGATGAGCCGGACGCGCTCGTCCATCATCTCTTTGAGGGCTTCGACGGAGACCTGTCCGTGTTTGTCGTTGGGAATGACCTCGATCAACGCTCCCGTGCGCCGTGCGACTTGCAGGTAAGCGATGTAGTTGCTGGCATACTCGGCCTGCGCGGTCAGGATGCGATCGCCCGGCTTGAAAGAGATGGCGTAGAAGGCCATGTCCCAGGCCCGCGTGGCGTTCTCGATGATGGCTATTTCATCGCTCGCACAATTGATGAGCCGCGCCGCCGCCGCGTAGACGTGATCGACCCTTTCATGCTCGCGCTCTTTGGCCTCATAGCCTCCGATCAACGCTTCCAGTCGCAGGTGATCGATGACAGCGTCGAGCACGGGCTGCGGCATCAGCGCTGCTCCGGCATTGTTGAAGTGCAGAACGCGTGTGCAGCCCGGCGTCTCTCTGCGCGCCCGCGCCAGATCAAGACCCGCTTCTTCGGCCAACATCTCTGACATTCCCCTTTGTCTCCTCCCGGCAAAATCGACCGCATCATCTATCGGGTATATCAAAGATCGTCCGCAAGCGCTATCGCCGGGCGATGTCGATCTTAAGAGAGCGCCCCGGCCATTCAAGATTCAGCGCTTACTCTAAGTTGAGCGAGCATGCATATCAAGCTCATTGTTTTCATCGTGACGGTAAATTTCATTCATCGTGCCGTCGAGGATAAGACGCGCAGGCGTGTTGTCTTTGTGAGCTTCAAGCCGGAGGATTCCGGCGGCGCTGTAGTGACGTGAGATAGTAATGCCATAAGAGCCGCGCGGCGACGGCCCGCCAAGGTTGCCATGCCGCGCCGAGCGCCTCAAGCTCCTGCGGCCCGGGGCGCGACTCCAATCCCTTGACCCTTTGCACGGCCACGGCCAACGCCAGATCACCCGACGGCCAGATGTCAGGACGCCGCAGCGCCATCAGCAGATAAATATCCGCCGTCCAATGGCCGATGCCCTTGATCTTGATTAGCTCCGACCTTGCAGCCGCATCATCCATGCTGCCGAGCGCCTCAATATCTAAACGGCCTTCAAGAATTGACCGGGCCAGGTTGCGGCCATACGCAGTCTTCTGACGACTGAAGCCGACACTCTTGAGCGTCCGGTCGTCTAATTGAAGAAAGCGCGCGGGCGTCAGCGGTCGGCAAGCTGCGCGGAGACGCTCATAGGCCGCTCTCGCAGACGCCAACGATACTTGCTGTTCGAGGATAATGTGCAGGAGCGTATGAAAGCCCGCCTCACGCTCCCACATCGGCGGTGGGCCAATCTCAGTCAGAATCCGTTCCATGTCCGCGTCGCTGGCGGACAGAAAGCGTAAGCCCCGCGCCAGCAGAGCTTCATTCAAGAACGCTGTCATGATTATCCAAATCAGTTCTCTACTGAATACGACGAGCTCACTATAACCCAAACGCTCTTATCCTGTGCATCCTGTCCATCCCGGTTAATTGTCTTCCTTCATCCTCTGATTGAGCGCCCGCAACGTGATCGTCCAGCCGTAGAGAGTGAAGAGGAAGATCAGCAGCAGGCGTGCGACGAAGAGTGACATCTCAAGCCAGGCTTGCTCGGCATGAGTGTGGCCCAAGAGCAGGAAGTAGGGAATGAGGGCGAAGAGCGTCAGGCCCAGCGTGTAGGTCAGCACGGAGGAGGGGCTGAAGGCGACGGCCAGGGTGTGAGGCGCTCTCCTGAGCGTCGGCAGCAGCCCATCGCGCACGGTGGCGCTCCAGAGGTGAATCGCCAGGAGCGGCAGCATGATCGCAAAGATCAGTAGGCGTAAGGTCGCCATCAGGACGGGCGACCATTGCCGCGTCTCGCTCGCGCTGGCCAGCAACCGCACGGCCAGCAGGGGCCAGGCTGGCGGGATGAGCTTGAGAATGAGCTGGGAATGTAGCTGAAACCTGTCGAGCAGGTAGACGAAGAGCAACGCCAGTAGAATGAGCGGCAGGCTGACGAGCGCCAGCTTGCATGAATCCCCCAACGAGCGTCTGAGCAAGACCCGTGCTTTCGCCTCGCCCTGCGCGTAGCCCACCGCCACCGCCTGAAGAATGAAGAAGAGCGCGGGCGCGAGCGCCGCGAAGATCAGCGTCAGCAACACCTGCCCGGCGCTCGCCTCCCTCGTCGAGATGAAAAGGTAGAGCACCGCCAGCAGCGAGACGTACAGCGCGACCAACAGCGCCCCAACGCGTCGGTTTGGACAGACCCCACGCACAGCCGCCCTTATCGCTTTGAGCATTTCCTTCATCATCCATCCCTCCGGGAGAGGCCCACGGCGCAGCCAGTCAGGGCATTGCCCTTCACTTTTTATCAAGAATATTCAGCCGCGTGTTGCCCGTGTTGGCTTGCACGGTCGGCTGGTACATCTGCTCTGCTCGCGCCGGGGCGACGCGAAATGCGCCCGGCACTTCGACCCGCATCGCATACTGGAAGGTCGCGTCGCCGTCGAAGCGATCGAGGAAAAAGACGGTGCGAGAGTCGCGAAACTCGCGCGCGCTGTACCAATCGCTCCAGCGCCCGTCCACATAGCTAAAGTTGATGCCGTCGATCCTTGAGACCTGCACGCAGCCCGCCGGGATGGGGTCTTCGATCATCAGGTACTGCGCGCGCGCTCCTTCTACGCGCAGGCGCGAGACGATCAGATCGCCCGAGTGAACGTCGCCCACGAGCGGCTCAAGCTTCCAACTGGACGTGCCGTCCGTGTTTGCCGTCACGCGCAGGCGCAAATACTCGCGCGCAAGCTTCAAATCGTTTGCAGCCTGCGGCGCGACCTCTTCATCGCCCGTGAAATATTCGAGCGTGCTTGAGAGATACAGGACGCCTTGCCCGCGCTTGACCACGCGCACGCGATTCGCGCCACCGACCCTCCGGCCTTTGCGCTCGATGGTGAAGGTTTGCGCCGTCTGGACATCCGCCTGCGTGATGTGGCGCGAGATGACCGGCTCGTCGTTGACGTACACCTCAAGCGTGTAATCC
>DATDFK010000096.1:0-14677 GCA_036522655.1 Pyrinomonadaceae bacterium
TCTCCGAGATAGAGCTTACCGTCCACTAACATCGGCGAGCCCCAGACGGCGGCGAACATGTCGTGCGTCCAGTAGACCTGTCCCGTCTTGGCGTCAAGACAATGCAGGAAACCGCTGAAGTCCGGCTCGTAGACCAGCCCGTCACGAATCGCCGGAGTAGAGATCGAGCGCCGTATCTTGTCATAGTGCCAGACCAAGCCTGTCTTCGTGATGTCGCCGCGCTTTGTCGGGTCAATGCAGTACATGTGGCCGACGCCTTCGCCGTGCTCCGGGTCTTGACCGTTGGCCAGATAAATCTTGTCTTCGTAGATAACGGGCGTGCTGATGATCTCGTTGCGTGTCTTGGGCCAGACGGAGTCTTTCGGATTGGTGTCAAACTCCCACAGCTTTTTCCCCGTCGCCGCTTCGTAGCCGCGCACCCAGCCGTCGCCCTGCCCCATCACGACCATGTCAACTCCGGCGATCTTGCCCACGCTCGGCGTAGACCATTGCCCGTGCAGAATCCTGTCGCCGGGCGAGGCGTCTTCCCAGACGAGCTTGCCTGTCTTTTTATTGATGGCGATGATGGCCGGGGCCTTCGGCGCGGGGATATTGACGTGGCTTTCGTCCTGCCCGTTTGAAGTGCTGACGTAGATCAGGTCGCCGTAAACGACTGGCGAAGAGTTGGCCAGATTGTGCGGGAGCGTGCCGACCTCTTCCATCATGTCAAACTTCCAGACGACATCGCCATTAAACTCGCCCGTCAACGCCTCGTCCGTCACGGGCCCATCGTTCTCCTTATCACGAAAGCCCTGCGCGTCGACGCACATCAGCTCCGCACGGTTTGAGACGTAGTAAACGCGATCGCCTTCGACGAGCGGCGAAGAGGCTATGCCCTGAAACGGCCAATCGTTGACGCGTCCCGCCGCGAGCTTATCGTGCGCCATCTGCCACATGAACGCGCCGTCAGATTCTCTGAATGCCATCAGCACGCCCTTGTCGCCTGTGACCTTCGGGTCGCGCTTGCCCTCGTTATTCGTCCCGACGAAAACGAAGCCGCCCGCCACGCTGATGTTCCCGTAGGTCTGCGAGCCCAGGTCTGCCACCCACTTCACATTCGTCTTCTTCTGCACATCCCAGGTCGTCGGCAAGCCCTTCATGTTCGAGGTCATGTTGCGATCAGGCGAGCCGCCCCACATGGGCCAATCGCCCGTCCCGGGGTCGGAAGCGTGGGCCGAACGCAGCGGGGCATAAGCGGTGAGCAGCGAGACACACGTCGCGCTTAATAGTATGGCCGTCAACAATCCTCTGGCCGTTTTCATTTGTGCTCTATTCATAATCATTCAACCTTTGCCCACCTGCCTGCCGCTTCTCGCTCATTTATTAGGGTAAACCTTCAGGTTATCGAAAAAGATTTCGGCCAGTGCGCTGGCGAAGATGCCCGGGCTTCCCTGCCGGTTCGGAATCGGGTCGATGTGCTCTATCGTCCATGCCGTCGGCTCGGTCTCGCCGACGGGCCAAGCCTTCCCGCGCACACGGACTTTGCCGTCGGGAAGATTTTCCACCTGAAGCTTCAACCGATACCAGATGTCTGCCTTCCAGGCGAAGGGCACTGAAGCGGTGCGCGCGATTTCCGGTTGCCAGGGCTCTATCTCAAGCTTCTGTGCGTTGCCGAAGAGCACCAGCGCGTACCTTTGCGCGATCACCCCGGCGTCGCCCATCTGCCTGCGCTTGGAGGTCGCGCGCACGTCAACCTCGACCGTGTAATTGGCCCACGTCACAGGGCCCATGAACGAGCGCGCGCGCGTCATCAGGGACGACCCCTCAGTCGTTTTCACCAGCACCTTGCTGCCGTCCATTTCGCGCACGACGTACTTGCCCGTAGCATTGGCCCAGGTAGGGGGAATCGCGCCTCCGACGGCGAGAGAATCAAAATTCTCATTCCAGGGCAAAGGCGGGATGACGCGCACGCGCGCCGCGCCGGACACCTGGCCCACCGTCGCCTTCACCACCCCGGCCTGCGCGCTCCCGTCCGCAGCGGCCGTGAATCTGCCTTTGGCAACTTCACCGCGAAGACCTTCGAGCGACCACACAGCATCATGCTCCTCGCGTATAAAACGCCCGCGATCATCAAAGAGGCGCACGCGAAGGTTGACGCTCTCGCCCGGCTTGAGCATCAATTCGGTGGGAACCACCTGTACGTGTGAGACGGTCGCACCGGCGGGCGCATTCTCCGTCGCACTACTCAATGCAGCAGCAGTGGTAGAAACATTGGCGGCTGACTTTTTACCGATGCAATAGATGGCGGCGTCCGTCACCAGATAGATGCGACCGTTCGAGACGGCCACCGAGCCGATGATGGCTTCCGGCTGTGCCGCCGTGCCGAGTTGATCTTCGTCCAGAATCTCGCAGCCGGTCGCCGACGGCCTGAGGATAAAAAACTTTCCGTTCTCCGTGCCGACGTAGAGCTTGCCGTCGGCCAGCACGGGCGAGGCTTTCTGAATCGTGCCTAGATTCTGAAGCCACAGCTGCTTGCCCGTGCTCAACTCGAAGGCCGCGAGGTTAGCCCCGTTATCAACCTGATAGAAATGATCTCCGTCAATCACAGGAGAAGAGAAACCGCCCTGCCATCCCTTCACGCTCCACTTGAGCTGCTCTTTGCCGAGCGTGCCACGGGCCGCAGCATCGACGGCGGCGATCATGCCCATCTCGCTCGATTCCAAGTTCTCTTCGCTGTGCGTCAGGATGGCGGTCGTGCCCACGAGGACGACGCCCGTATTGATGCCGCGCTTACTGAATTCGTACTTCCAGACCAGCTCGCCTGTTTGCGGCTTCAAAGCATGCACGTGCCCGTCGCTGCCGCCCTGTATGAGAAGACGCGTGCCCGCGACATCGGCGACGATCGGCGGGGCATACGTCGTATCATACGGACGTATGTTCGGAGAGCTGACCCACATCGTCTCTCCCGTCTTCTTATCGAAGGCCATGAAGCGGTGCGCGCCCCTCGATTGATCTCCCCAGCCGAAGGTCACGCCCGAGACGATCACCAGCTCTCCCTCTATGATCGGCGAGACAGTGCGCCCGCCGTGCGTCGTCAGCAACCCGAAGTCTTCGCCGAGCGAGCGCTCCCAGAGCAGCTTCCCTTCCTTCGAGAGAGACAGAAGCGTGCCGCCGACTCCCAACGCGTACACGTTACCCGACGCGGGGTCGCCGACAGGCGAAGCCCACCCGACTCTGTGCGGCGGTACGTCCGACATGTAGACGTTGAAGCGATGCTCCCAGAGCAATTTTCCCGTGTCGGCCCTGAGACACACGATGCGCTCTTGCAGCGTTTCGCCACGACCCGCAGCGTCCTGCAAGTAGACCCGATCGCCCATCACGATCGGCGCTGAGCGTCCGCCGAAGGGAGCCTTCCACAGCAGGTTGTCCCCCGCCGGAGACCATTTCGTTGGGAGATTCTTTTCCTGCGAAATGCCGTCTCGACGGGGCCCTCGCCAGTCCGCCCAATCGCTCGCAGACGCGGGCTGCGCAGTGATGCTTAAAAGTAATGCTATGAGAGCCGGGCCCAGTGCGCGAAGAAGAAGAGCCTTCGTCGTCATCATCGCCTTGACGCGAAGAGCGCGACGAAAAGCGAAGCCGTGAGGAGTGAATGTGTGATCGCCCGCATCGTACTGTCCTCTACTCATCATCAATCCTTCCGCCTTCCGCTTTGCTTTCGCTACTCCTGTTTTGTGTAGTCGGTATTATGAGCGCTTCGCGTGAAAAGTGTTGTAAAAAAATAGTAAAAAGAGCCATTCCATCTACATTCTACCGCGATTGAGAGGTACAATCCGTGCCGACCCGTATCGTAGATTCTCACGCGCGCGCCGGAAGCGTTGAGCCCACACCGTAACGGCACGGATGAATTGCCGGAATGAGCCCGCGATGCCTCATGGTCTGATCTTAACTCGGACGAGCATCGCACGCGGGCCGGGAAAGAGAGTGAGAGATGTTCGAGCAAACAGAATCAACGCCCTGGTATCGCACTTCAACCGCTCTTGTCATCGCATCAATACTCTTGCCGCCGCTCGGCCTCGCACTGCTCTGGCGGCGCTCCGATTTGAGCTTGAAGAGTAAAGGTCAATTCACGGTCGTCATCTCCGCGCTCCTGATCGGATACGTCGCGCTGTTCATCTTCGTTCGCAGGAATCCAGACGAAGATCATTATGCGGAGCTTGAACGCCACCGCGCCCAACAGCGTCAACAGGCGATGCAGGAAACGGTCGCCGCTCCCTCCAACACGAACGCGCCGACAACCGCCGCCGGTACGGCTGCCACTGATACTCAACAGCCGGGCGCGGCCCCCAGCCCCGCAGCCGACATGGCGCACAAGGACGAAGCAATGAGGCCCGCCAGGAATTACTGGACGGACTTTCGTGGGCCCATGCGTGACGGTCGCTACGATGAAGTGGCGATCAAGACCAATTGGCCCTCGGGCGGGTTGCCGCAATTGTGGAAACAGCCGGTCGGAGGCGGCTATGCATCTTTCGTCGTCGCCGAAGGTCGCGCCTACACCATCGAGCAGCGACGCAATCAGGAAGTGGTCGCCGCTTATGATACGGAGACGGGCCGCGAGCTTTGGACGCACGGCTGGGACGCGTCGTTTCGTGAATCCCTTGGCGGCGACGGGCCGCGCGCCACGCCGACCTGGCATGACGGGCGCATCTACGCGCTCGGTGCTGCGGGCGAGTTTCGTTGTCTGGATGCGAAGACCGGAAAGCTCATCTGGAATCGCAACATCCTGAGCGATAACGGCGCGCAGAATATATCCTGGGGCATGGCTGCATCGCCGCTCGTCGTTGACGATAAGGTGATTGTGTTGCCGGGCGGAGAATCTGGTAAATCGGTCGTGGCCTATAACAGGTTGAGCGGCGCGCCCGTCTGGAGAGCACTCAACGATCAGGCGTCTTACACCTCGCCGATGCTGGTCACGCTCGCTGGCAGGCGGCAGGTGTTGGTCGTGACGGCCAGCCGCATCATTGGGCTGGCACCCGAAGACGGCGCTCTGCTCTGGGAGACGCCCTGGGAGAACACCGCACACATCAACGTCGCGCAACCCATCCCGGTCGATCAAAATCGCTTCTTCATCTCGGCGAGCTACGGCAGGGGAGCGGCGCTCGTCGAAGTGACCGGCTCCGGCAAATCTTTCAGCGCGCGCAAGGTCTGGGAGAACAACGCCATGAAGAACAAGTTCAATAGCTCTGTTCTTCAGAACGGTTACGTCTACGGATTGGACGAAGGCATACTGACGTGCGTCGAAGTGGGAACGGGCGAGCGTAAGTGGAAGGGCGGTCGCTACGGCTACGGACAGGTGCTCTTAGCCAGCGGTCATCTCATCATCACGACGGAAGAGGGAGAGATAGTGCTCGTTCGCGCCACGCCCGAGGCTCATACGGAAGTGGCCCGCTTCGCTGCGCTCGAAGGAAGAACCTGGAACACCCCTGCCATCGCAGGCGGGCGTCTGCTCGTACGCAACGCGACGCACATGGCCGCCTACAACATCGCGGCGCAGTGAAGAGAAGACACTTTGACACACAGTTCAGCACAGCCTGCTTAAGCCGGGCGGGTTGTAGACGACACTTGAGACCCGCCCGAGACCTTGGGCCCTACTGACCTTACGTCCAATCGAAAACCGCTCCAGTGAACTTCAAACACGCGCTCCAACGCTCAGATAACGAGCGCAGTCAGCGTCGTCTCATCTTTAACGAGGATGCGATTCCCCATGACGACCGGGTGGGCCCACGTGGGGCTTGAGGCGACCGTGTATTCGGCGACGGGCTTGTACTCTTTCGCGTTCGACGGCAGCACGACCAGCCGGGCATCGTTCGTCAACAACAGCAGCACCTTTCCGGCGTTGAGCAGCGCCATGTTCTCGCCCATCCTTCCGGCGCTTTGCCACAGAGTCTTTCCCGTATCGGCGTCGATGGCGAAGACCTGCCCCTTGTTGCGCGCCGTCATGCCGACAAGCAGATTGCCCTGTAAGACCGGCGTGCTCAAGTAAAGCTGGTTCTCCAGATTGTTCCAGACTTCCTGCGTCGTGATTTCCTGTCCCTGCTTCAGGAGTCTGACGGCGGTGATTCCCTTGCCCTCTCTTGAGAAGATGAGCAGGTCTTTATATGCGACGGGCGTGACTGCGTTCTCGTCATAGGAAGACTTGGCCGGAAGCTTCCACAACAATTTTCCGCTGGCCGCCGCGACTCCGATGAACTCTTTCTGCGTGAAGGTGACGACCTGACGCTCGCCCACGAGCGTGACCACGATGGGCGAAGCGTAAGCGGGCCCATCGGCGTCGTAAGCCCACTTGACCTCTCCCGTCGCGGCGTCGAATGCGGTCAGCGCGCCCTTGTCCGGCCCTCCGATGTGCGCGATGAGAAGCCCGCGATCGATGACGGGCGACATCGCCGTCCCGTAAAGCGGCGAGGTGTTGGGATACTGCCCGGAAAACTCTTTGCGCCAGATTAGTCTTCCAGAGCGCGCATCATGGCAGGAGAGGACGCCCGAGATGCCCAGGGTATAGATTCTCCCGTTGCTATAGAGCGGCGTGGATTTCGGGCCTTTGCCGTGAGCGCGCGCCGCCGGGTGCATGTTGTAAGCGATCGACTGGCCCGCTCGCCAAAGCTCTTTGCCCGTCGCCGCATCAAGCGAGAGCAGGACTTCTTCTTCGCCCTGTCGCGCGAAGACGTAAACGCGGCCATCAACGAAGAGCGGCGACGCGTGGCCCACGCCGACCGTCACCTTCCATTGCTCTTTCAACCCGGCAGGCCATGTCGCGGGCGCTGTAAAGCCCTCGACCGCGCCGTCGCGATTGGGCCCACGCCATTGCGGCCAATCGCTGGATGCATGAGCACCCAACGGTTGGGCCAACAGGGCCGACATGAGCAGGAAGGTCACGAGCCATTCGCGTAAAGAGAGCACAGAGGATTCCTCCCGCGTATTAAAAGAGCAGTTTCAACCCGAATTGAATGTGGCGCGGGCTCTGCGCCGAGAGGATGCGCCCGAATGTCGGCGAGCCTAGAAAATTGTCCGGCAGATTAAAGTTCGGATGATTGAAGAGATTGAAGACTTCGGCGCGCAGTTGCAGGTCAAGCCGCTCTCTGAGGGTCATGTTCTTCAAGAGCGAGATGTTGACGTTCTCCGTGCCCGGCCCCGTCAGGATATTGCGCCCGGCGTTGCCGAAAGTCCCGCGCGGCGGAAAAGCGAAGGCATCTATATTGAACCAACGCTCCGGCGTGCGTGGGCTTAAGGTCGCCTGGCCGACGACATTGGGGCGATCATTCCCCAGAAAACCGAGCGTAGAGCGTCCCGTCCCGCTATTGTCGATCTCCGGCAGCAGCGCGACCGTAAACGGTCTGCCCGTCTGCAACGTCAAGATGCCGTTCATCTGCCAACGGCCGAAGACCTTCGAGAGCAGGCCCGCGTCCGAGAGAAAAGCGCGGCCTCGTCCGAAGGGCAGGTCGTAAGAGTAGCTCACCGACAAGCGATGCCTCACGTCGAAATTCGAGAGGGCTCGTTCCTGCCGCACATCAAAACTGTTCTGCGGAAAGTTCGGGTCGCCCGCGCTCGTGAAAAAGCCCGAAGCGTCGTCGATAGACTTCGACCAGGTGTAAGAGGAGAGGAACGAGAGGCCGAAGTCAAGGCGCTGCTGGAATCGCACCTGAAGACTGTTGTAGTTGGAGTTGGCACGCGATTCGAGGATGTTGATGTCGTCAAACTGCGGGACGGGCCGTATGACGAAAGGCAGCGTCGTCAGTTGTCCCTGATTGATGTCGCGTCCGGCCAGAAGCTTTGTCCCCTTCGACCCGACATAGGAAACTTCGAGCACGCGGCTTCCGCCCAGGTCGCGCTGCAAGCCGAAACTCCAGTGCTGCATGTAGGCCGTGCGCAGGTCTCTTTGAATGGCCAGCGCCGAATCCGGTAAGGGGACGGGAAAGAAACTCGGGAAAGGGTCGTTGACAGACAAGGGCAGGCCCGGTAGGGAGAAGTAAAGATTGAAATCAAAATAGGGCGCGTTGAAGTAGAGCGCTTCGCCTGGAGCCAGGGCGGACTGGTCGTAGTAGACGCCGTAGCCTGCGCGCAAGACAGTGCGCCCCGACGCCCCGAGCGTCCATGCCAGACCGACGCGCGGCGCGAAGTTATTCTTGTCCGGCGTGTAACCGCTGCGCGGCACACCGTTCGTTCCCACGGCGACGAGCGCGCGCGTCGCGGGATCGTAAATGTTGGCCCGATCTTCCGTATCGACGGACGGCGAATTGTATTCGTAACGCAGCCCGGCATTGAGCGTCAGGCGCGGCGTCACGCGATAGCTATCGTTGACGAAGAAGTTATAGCTATTGGTGCGCAGGTGTTGAGCGTTATCCACACGCGCGCCGCCCGTGATGAAAGGGCTGCCGAGTAGAAGGTCTGCCAGCGCGTTGCCCGTCAGCCCGGCGCTCTGGGAAAAGGTCAGAAAGCCGCGCGATTGAACATCACGAAAGGCATTCTGCTGGACGAAGCGAAAGTCCAGACCGAACTTGAAGAGATGGCTGCCGCGCGCGTATGTCGCCGTGTCGAGAAGCTGGTATGTGTTGGTGATGCTGTTTTGAGGATTGTTGCCTTCGTGCCCGAGCGGCGAGAATCCCGTCACGTTGATCAGGCTCAGGCCGAAATCGCGCGCGTTAGAGGAAAGCTCCGGCAGACCCACCTGATGATTGATGCTCGTCCCGGCGTTCTCCTGTATGACGCTGAGCGCGACGCGATTGAAAGCCAGCCGCACGTCGTTGATGAAGGCGGGCGTGAAGACATGCGTCTCGCTGAGCATGATGTTCTGGCTGCGGCGCGGAATGGTTGCGCCGTAGCCGGGAACTAAAGAAAACGTCGCGCCCGTAAAGGGCTCGAATAAATTTCTGTCCCCGAAGCTGTAACGGAACGTCAGGTTGGAGCGCAGGCTCAGGGCGTGATCGAGGCGCACGTCGAAAGTATCATTACGATCGCGCTGCGTCGGGGAGGAGACGAAGTTTTGAAACGGAACGGCGCGATTCGGCAACGGGTAAAGGTTAGCGAGCGCGCGGCCAATGGGGTTGATGCGCGCGGTCGGAATGACGCCCCCTGTGAAGGGCTGCCCCGTGAGCGGGTCTAGTGGTGCGGGCGATAAGGCGCTCTGCGAGAAGTCGCCGTTGCGCTCGGCGAGCGTCGGCACGTTCGTCACGCGCGTAATGCCTTCGCGTGCGCGCGTGGCTTCGTAATCGACGAAGAAGAAGGAGCGGTCGCGGCGGATGGGCCCACCGAGGGAGAAGCCGAACTGGTTGCGCTGGTATTGCGGCGCGGGCTGATCACTCGGCGCGAAGTAGTTGCGCGCATCCAGCGCGCCGTTGCGGAAAAATTCGTAGGCGCTGCCGTGTATCTGGTTCGAGCCGGACTTGAGCACGACGTTGACCTGCGCGCCCGCGTTGCGTCCGAACGAAGCATCGTAGGTGCTGGTCAGCATCTCGAACTCGCGTATGGCATCGACGGACGGGAGCACGCCGAAGGTGTTGAGCTTGGGGTCTACGTTATAGACTCCGTCGAGCAGGAAATTATTACCGTCCTCGCGCGCGCCGTTGACGCTGAAAGAGAAGTCGCCGCGCACGCTCCCGGCGGAGCCCGGCGCGGCGGGCACAGCGCCCGGAACAAGCAAACTCAGCTCATAAAAATTTCGCCCGTCGAGCGGCAATCCCACGACCTGACGATTCTCAATGACAGTGCCGATCGCCGCCGTGTCCTTCTGAATCGTCGGCAGCGAGTCCGTGACGTTGACGACCTCGACGGCAAGCGGCCCGACTTCGAGCGTGACATCAAGCTGCTGCGTCTGGTTAACCTGTAGCTCGAATTCCCTGGCGTATTTTCCGTAACCGTTTGCCTCGATCTCAAGACGGTATGCGCCGGGCGGAAGCTGCGGGATACTGAACTCGCCTTCCGCACCCGTCCGCAGGCTTCGCGTCTCGTTGGTCGCCGCATGCACGAGCTTGATGCTTGCTCCGGCCAGTTGCGCGCCCGTGATGTTCGTCACGCGCCCGCGAACTGTCGCGCGATGGGTTTGAGCGGGAGCAGTATGCGCAGATGAAAATAATAGGAGAAGCAGTATGAGATAAAGGGGAGCGTTCGACTTCAAGATGAATTCTCCTTCACCGACCGAAGTTCCGGGCTCAGGCGTCTCGGTTTCAAGTGGGCGTATTATGACAGCCGTACGGGGTAATTGTTGTAAAAAACTGTAAAAGAAGCTCGCCGGATGTCAACAGTTTGTAAAAGTCCCCAAACGACTTGTATAAAACCCCGGAACTAATTGTTAGAATGCGAAGTATTGATAATATTCAGTCCCGCAATCTAACTGGAGCAATCAAAACCATCATGCGCTCTTCACAGAACTCTTATCGCTCGTTTCGCCGCATCCTCTGTCTGACGTTAGTCATCCTCTGCGCGGTCGTGTCGGCGTTGGCGCAAACCACCACGAGCACGATCACGGGCGAGATCAAGGACGAAGGCGGCGCGGTGCTGGCCGGAGTGCAGGTCACTGCGCGCCATAACGAAACGGGGCTCGTGCGGACAACCATTAGTACGGACGACGGGCGTTTCGTGTTCCCCGGTCTGCCCCTCGGCGATTACGAAATCACCGCCGAGCATACGGGCTTTCAGAGGTTGATTCACAGGAATGTGCATCTCGCCGTCGGCGAGACGCTGGCGATCAACTTGACGATGCTCGTCGCGCAGGTGACGGCGGACGTTGAAGTCTCCGGCGGAGAGGCCATCGTCAATACTCAGACGCAGGAGTTGAGTTATCTTGTCAGCGAGAGGGCGATCAAGGAGTTGCCGCTCAACGGCAGAAACTACACAGACCTCGCTTCGCTTCAACCCGGTGTGCTTCCCTACTCCCATCGCGACGGCGGTTCGGTCGTGGCTCACGGCTTGGGGATGAGCATCAACGGTCAAGACCCGCGCTCGAACGTTTACCTGCTTGACGGCACGCCGCAGAACGATTTCACCAACGGCCCGGCGGGAAGTGCTGCGGGCACTGCGCTCGGGCTCGAAACTATTCGCGAGTTTCGCGTCGAGACCAACGCTTACAGCGCCGAGTATGGCCGCAACTCCGGCGGGCAGATCAATATCGTCAGCAAGTCCGGGACGAACAGTTACCAGGGAAGCATCTACTATTTCCATCGCAACGATAATCTGGACGCCCGCAACTTTTTCGATCAGGCGCGCAAGCCGGAGTTCAAGCGCAATCAATTCGGCTTGAGCCTCGGTGGGCCCATCCGTCAGGACAAGCTCTTTTTCTTCTTCGGCTATGAAGGCTTGAGAGAGAATCTGGGGCGCACGATCTCGACGGTCGTGCCCGATGAGAACGCGCGTCGCGGGGTTCTCCCGAGCGGGACTGTGACGGTGAGCCCGGCCGTGCGCCCTTATCTGGACGAGTTCCCGCTGCCCAATGGGCCCAACCTCGGCGGCGGATTGGCCCAGTACAGTTTCGGTTTCAACCAGAAGCTCGATCAGAACTTCACACAGTTCCGCATCGATTACAACCGGAGCCCACGCGACCAATTCTTCGCACGCTATACGTTTGACGATGCCAACCAGCGCCTGCCGACTGACTTTCCGCAGTTTCCGCGCACCTTTCTCTCGCGCAACCAGTTCTTCACGGGCGAGTACAGGCAGGCTTTGACGCCGCGCACGCTCAACACCTTTCGCATCGGCTATAGCCGCACGCACATCGGCCAGGACATAGAGGCGAACGTGACGCGCAGCCTACAGCCGTTTGTGCCCGGACGCGACCTCGTCGGCGACATAGACATCGGCGGCGTCCCGCGCTTCGGCCCGCAGTCTTCGGCTAACCTTCGGCTGACGCAGAACATCTATAATTTCGAGTACGCATTGATTCACAGTCGCGGTCGTCATCTGATCAAGGCCGGTGCGCTCGCCGAGCATTACCGCGACAACATGTACAATCCGACGTTCAGCCTCGGCATCTTCACCTTTTCGGGCCTCCGCGAATTCCTCATCAACAGCCCGCAACGCTTCATCGGTCTGACGCCCGAAGGCGTGTTCGATCGCCACTGGCGTTTCACTCTCTTCGGTTTCTACGCGCAGGACACTTACAGGGCGACCGAGCGCCTGAGTCTCAACCTGGGCGTGCGCTACGAGTTCTCGACGATGCCGCTCGACATCAACGGCTACGACTCGTCGCTTCCCAACCTGACAGACCCCGCGCCCACCGTGGGCCCACTGTACAGTAACCCGACGCTCAAAAATATTTCGCCGCGCGTCGGTTTCGCATGGGACGTGTTCGGCGACGGTAGGACTTCCGTGCGCGGCGGCTACGGCATCTATTTCAACACGAACAACCAGCAGAACCTGATCGTCACGGTCACCAATCCACCGACGACCCCGCGCCCCGTCATCAACAATCCGACCTTTCCCGTTCCATCGTTTCGCGGCTCGATCTCTGTTCGGCCCGTGCAATTCAATCTGGACAATCCGTACGTGCAGGTCTGGAATCTGAACGTCCAGCGCGAGCTCTGGTTCGACACGGTGATGACGGTCGGCTATGCCGGGTCGCGCGGCGTGCACCTGCTCAGGAGCGGTGATGTCAACGTGCCGACGCCGCAACTGCGCGCCGACGGCAGCCTCTTTTATCCCTTGGGCCAAGCGCGGCCCAACCCCGCCTTCACGGCCATCGAGCTCAAGAGCAGCGACGGCGATTCATGGTACAACGCGCTGATCTTTGAAATAAGAAAGCGCTGGAGTCGCGGCTTCAGCGTCCAATCTTCCTACACGCTCTCGCGTAACATCGACACGACGCAGGCTTCCACCTTCTTTTCCGATGCGACCAACGGCACGACCTCCGCTTACCCGGAGCCCTTCGGCCTTGAGTACAACAAGGGGCTCGCGGACTATCACGCCAAGCACACCTTTGTCTTCAACTTCATCTGGGAAATCCCTTTCGCCGGAAACATGCGTGGCGCGGCGCGCAAAGTTCTGGACGGCTGGCAAATGGCTGGCATAGGCCAGATGCGCAGCGGCAATCCCTTAACGGTCTTCGTGCAGCGCAATCGCTCGCGCTCGCAATGGTCGCCTTCGCTCGGCCCCGGCATTGGTCAGGATCGCGCGAGCTTTGCGCCCGGCTTTACGCATGAATCGGCTGTCACGGGCGACCCCGGCTCCTATTTCAACCCGGCGGCCTTCCTGCTTCAACCGGCCGGGACGCTCGGCAACGTCGGGCGCGGCTCCCTGATCGGGCCCAACCTGCGCACCTTCGATCTGGCGATGATCAAGAACACGCGGCTCGGAGAGCGCGCCAATCTACAGCTTCGCGTCGAAGCCTTCAATGTCTTCAACCGAACGAACTTCGGGCCGCCGCTGCTGACCGCCTTCACGGGCGCGACCGACAACGAGCAGCCCGTCTCGACCTTCGGCCTGATACGCTCGACCGTAACCTCTTCCAGACAGATTCAACTCGGATTGAGAATTACTTTTTAGAGCGATCAGCGGTCAGTGACGGTCGCCATTCAAAGACTGAATAGCAGCTTCCGACTTCGGATTACTTTTTAAGGAGCCTTCCATGACCTGGATAATCTTCGCTCTGCTGGCCGCGCTTTCGTGGGGTTTGTATGGGCCCGCGCTTCATCGCGGGCAGGTCGCGCTCGGCAGTCCTCTACGCGCGCTGCTGTGTGTCGGGATCGCGTATTTTCTGATAGGGGTTTTAGTTCCGCTCGTCGGGCTGTGGTATCAGGGAGAGCTCGGCGGGTTTACAATGAAAGGCTCCATGTCGGCCACGCTCGGCGGAGCGCTGGGCGCGGCGGGCGCGATCTGTATCATCTTCGCGTTCAAATATGGCGGGCTTCCGACCTACGTGATGCCGCTCGTCTTCGGCGGCGCGCCGCTCGTCAACGTGCTCTTCTCCATGTGGCTGCACCCGCCCAAACTTTCCCCCAACCCGCTGCTCTACCTCGGCTTCCTTCTCGTCTCGCTCGGCGCAGGACTGGTTCTCTACTTCAAGCCGCAATCGTAGCTTATAGAATATTCAGACGTTTAATCTGAGAGCTTGTCGGACAGGTTTTTTCAGTCCCGTAGGGACGCAAGAAGGTAGCCCACGGCGCAAGCCGTGGGAATGAAATAACCGAACGTCATTAAGCCCCTTAGGGGCGCAAGAAATTCAAGTTGAGTTTCTTACGCCCCTAAGGGGCTTGTTATTCTTGACGAACATGTTCCCCACGGCTGATGCCGTGGGCTACATTCTTCCGCCCCTTTCAGGGGCTTTAGAGATAATTTCTTACTTGAGCCCGCACAGTTTTATTCCGCGCGCAGTGAGGAGAGCAGCGGGGCGCGCAGTGCGACTGCGGTTGCCAGTAGGGAGGCGGCGAGTCCAGAGGCTAAGACGGCGAGCAGCAGTAGCGCGAGAGCGAGGGTCGGGGGATGACCTCCACGCGAAAAGATGACGGGGGTGATCGCCACTAGGGCGCAGGTCGTGCCCGTCATTAAGCCGCAGAAGAGCAGGAAGGCGTTCTCGGCAATGACCATCAGGGAGAAGTGCGCGCGGTTGTAGCCGACGGCGCGCAGCAATGCCAGCTCGCGCCGCCGCTCCAGGACATTCCTGAGCAGCACTGCCCCGAGCCCCAACGTGCCCAGTACCAATCCCAGTCCGCCCAACATC
>DATDFK010000097.1:0-17269 GCA_036522655.1 Pyrinomonadaceae bacterium
GGCCATACTCAAATTAAATGCGGATTATACGAGCAAGCGGCCAAAAATCTGTTGCAGGCCGCTGACAATCCGTCGGTGCGTGAAAAGGCCTTGCATGATGCGGCGGTGGCTCTCTTCCGCGCCGGAAGACTGGAAGAAGCAGCCAGAGCAGCGAGCGATTCACTGGCCATCAATCCCGGAAACCAACGCGCCCGTGCGTGGCTTTGGCTTACCGCCCACAAGATGGGCGGCTATCCCGACTACATTCCGCCACGCCACCACATGGAATTGAAGGTCGGCTTTGAAAAGCCGAGGGTGGAATTCGAAGACATTGCGGCAAAAATTGGACTCGATAAGACCAGCGGCGGCCGCGGTATAGCAGTCTTCGATTACAACAATGACGGATGGCCTGACCTCTTCGTAGCGAACGACACGGAGCCTAACAAGCTCTACAAGAATAACGGCAACGGCACGTTCACAGACGAAGGCATAGCGGCGGGCGTCGCCTTCAGTGAAGCCGGAACGCCGCGCGCAGGCATGGGCGTCGATGCGGGCGACTACGATGCATCGGGGCGGCAGAGCATCATCATCGGCAACTTCACCAACGAAAGCATGGCGCTCTATCGCAACGAGGGCACGGGCCTTTTTACGGACGAAGCGCAAGCCTCCGGCATCGGTAAGATGTCCGCGCAATCCTTAACCTTCGCCTGTTTCTTCTTCGACTACGACCTGGACGGACTGCCGGACATCTTCGCCGCCAACGGCCACGTCTCCGACGATATCAGCGTCGTCCAGCCGAATGTGAAGTATGCGCAGCTTCCGCACCTCTTCCGCAATCGGGGCAAGCGCAAGTTTGAGGAAGTGACGGCGAAGCTCGGACGCTCGCTACAGCGCGCGATAGTGGGCCGGGGCGCGGCCTACGGCGATTTCGACAACGACGGCGATCTGGACTTGCTGCTCACGACCAACAACGGCCCCGCACGCCTTCTGCGCAACGACAACGGAAATCAGAACGACCTGCTGCGCATCAAGCTCGCCGGGACGCGCTCGAACCGCGACGGCATCGGCGCGCGAGTCAGCGTGCAGACCGCAGGCGGCGCAAAGCTCTCTGCGATGGTCAAGACCGGATCGAGCTATTGCTCGCAGAGCGAGCTGCCGCTCACCTTCGGTCTGGGCCGCGCCGAAGACAAGTCCTACACGATCGAGATCAGTTGGCCCAGCGGGGGTCTGGACAAAATCCCCGATGTCAAACCCAATCAGGCCCTCACGATTCAAGAGGGCAAAGGCATCACGAGCGCCGCGCCCATCGTCTTCGCCAAGGCAGAGCCGCCCGCCAACGCAGCCGCGTCGCCTTCGCCTCCAACATCGTCGAAGTGACAAAGCCGGGCGGAACTCCTTACTCTCATCTTCGTCGTAGCTCACAGCAGAATTAACAGGAATGGACAGGATAAAAACAGAAAGCTAACTGGTTGACGTTGGAGCGCTGACGGCTTCGCTCCACGCCTCGTCTCCGAGCGCGACGATCTCGTCGTGGATGGCGCGGCGCTCGACCAGCAGTCGCTTGAAAAACCCGCGCCGCGTGATGAAGAACAGGAGCGCTCTGGCCCCGCCGACGAACTGGTCGAACTCCTCGAAAAATCGCACCGCCGCATAGCCTGCGAGCGGAGTAAAGACGAGCGCGCTTAACGCGACGAGCCCGCCCCAGCTTAGATAACAAGCGATGGCCAATGTCATCCACGTCAGCGGAAACAGGAGCATCGCCGCGATGATCTTAATGGTCGATACCACGTCGTCGGAGTTCTGGGAAAATTTTCGGGCGAAGTAACCGGCCAGGCGGTAGGCTGGATAATGCAGGAGCGTGCCCGCGAGCGCGAGCGGAAGAAGCAAGATGAAGAGCAGGGAGCGCGAGATGAGATGTGCGGCCACGGCCATGGTCGAACGAGGCGGGGCGAGGTCTTCGGCATCGACGCCGACCTGTCTCAACTCTTCCTCGTAGCGGCGTATGCGCGCGTCCAGTGCGGCCAGCCGCTCCGGCGCGCGTGCGCGCAACAGCGTGTAGCCTTCGATGAAGCGCCTTCTCAATTGAAGCTCTCGCTCAAGGCTGGGCTCATCCTGCGCGCTCCTGTTTTCGGACGAGAAGATTCGCTCGGCACGACTGATGGTCGTCAGCGCCTCGTCGTGTTCGGCGTTGAGAATAACCTCGCGCATGGCGTCTTCGATACGCCTGGAGAGCGCGCGCACGGCTTCACGCGGCGGGTCGCACGCGTCGTCCAGCGCGACGGGCTCGACGCGTATGGGCTCGCCGAAATAGAGAAGCGCGGCGCTGCGAAACGTCGTCTTCGCGGTGTAGTAGAGCCCGACGGGCACGACATGAACATTGAGCTTGTCTCCTGCCGAGGCCGCGCCGAGCGCTATGCGCGCAGCGCCCGTCTTGAGCGGCTTGAGCCTGGGCTCGTTGTGCGAGACGCCTTCCGGGCAAATGGCGATCGTGCCGCCGCGCCGCAGCAGCGCGTGGGCCAACTCGAACGTCTCTCGATTGCGCGCAGGGTCTTCGCCTTCGTCCTGGCGTCGATAGACCGGCAGCGAATCGAGCGCCCGCACGAGATAGCCGATCACCGGCATGCGAAAGAGCGGCGCTTTCGCCAGGAACGAGACGTTGCGCGGCGCAAGACAGAGAATAAAGACCGGATCAACGAGCCCGTTGGGATGATTGAGGACGAAGATCACGGGCTCTCTCGGCGGGATTCCGGCAAGCCCCGCGACCTCTATGCGACGAAAGAAGACGCGCAGCGCCAACCCCAGCACGACACAGATCATCCGCCTCACCAACAATAGCCGCCACCTCCGCTTTCAGTGCTCGTCAAATCATACAGTAAAAATTAACAGGGATGGACAGGATAAAAGCAAAGCTTATCGAGCAGAGTTGAGATTTCAAATCTAAAATCTCAAATCCAAAATCTAAAATCCAAAGTCTCTTTATCCTGTCCATCCCTGTTAATTCCCTTCCCGGCATTTACAGAGATGCAAAGAAAGTGGCTTGGTGCGATAATGGTCTCGCTTTCCAAAACCCTTTTAAATAATTTCGAGGACTATATGAAGCGTCTAGTCACTTGCACTGTGATCGTCCTGCTTGCGCTGGTCACGACGGCGCTGGCGCAGCAAACAGGTCGCCGCCTTACCGTCAACGAGCTGCTCAAGGTGCATCGCGTCTCAGACCCGCAGGTCTCGCCCGATGGACGCACCATCGCTTTTACTATCACCGACCCTGATGTGGCGGCAAACAAGCCCAGAACACAAATCTACCTGGTTCCGATGGAGGGCGGCGAGCCCAGAGCCTTGACGAGCGGCGATCAATCGTCGGAATCGCCGCGCTGGTCGCCCGACGGCAAACGTCTGGCCTATATCTCCGACTCGCAGGTCTGGACGATCGACGTTGCGAGCGGCGAGAAGAAGAAGGTCACGAACGTTGCGACGGGCGCGGATGCTCCCGTCTGGTCGCCCGATGGTAAATGGATCGCCTTCACTTCGGACGTGTACCCGGAATGCACCAACGACGATTGCAACCGTAAGCGCGCGCAGGCAGCCGACGAGAGCAAGGTCAAGGCGAAGATGGCCGACCGCCTGCTCTTCCGTCACTGGAAGACCTGGAAGGAGGGAAAGCGCAGCCACATCTTCGTCGTCTCGATTGACGGCGGCGCGGCGCGCGACCTGACACCGGGAGACTGGGACGCTCCGCCCTTCAGTCTCGGCGGCCCGCCCGAGTACGCCTTCTCGCCGGACTCGAAAGAGTTGGCCTTCACGCGCAATACGGATAAGGACGAAGCCATCTCGACCAACAACGATCTCTTCACGGTCGCGGTCACGGGCGGCGAGGCGCGTCGCATCACCGGCGATAATCGCGGCGCTGATTCCACGCCCGTCTATTCGCCCGACGGTCGCTACATAGCCTATCGCTCGCAGCCGCGCGCCGGGTTCGAGGCAGACCGCTGGCAGTTGATGCTCTTCGATCGCCAGACGAATAAGTCGCGCTCGCTCTCAGAGCCTTTCGACCTACAGGTCGAGAGCATAGCCTTCTCGCCCGACAGCAAGAAGATTTACCTGACGGCGGGCGAGCGCGGGCTCCAGCCCGTCTACACTGTCGCGGTCGGCGGCGGCAACATCACCAAGCTCATCGCCGACGGCTTCAACGACGACGTTAAAATAACTGCTGACGGGAAGTGGCTCGTCTTTACGCGCAACAGCGCCTCCAGCCCGACTGAGATTTACCGCGCCGCCTCGGACGGCACAGGCGTCACAGCCGTCACGAAGATCAACGATGCCTTCATCGCCGGTTTCGGTCTCAAGCCCGCAGAGGAAGTGACCTGGGAAGGGGCCGAAGGAGCGAAGGTCGGCGGCTGGATAATCAAGCCGCCGGACTTCAACGCCTCTCGCAAGTGGCCGCTTCTGGTCTTGATTCACGGCGGCCCGCAGGGGGCCTGGAATAACAACTGGGGCTATCGCTGGAACCCTGAGGTCTTCGCCTCAGCCGGTTATGTGGTCTTCATGCCGAACCCGCGCGGCTCGACCGGCTACGGTCAGAAGTTCACGGACGAAATCTCCGGCGACTGGGGAGGGCGCGTCTTCACAGACCTCATGAACGGCGTGGCCCAGGTCATCTCGCTCGGCTACGTTGATAAGGAGCGCATAGGCGCGGCGGGCGGAAGCTACGGCGGCTACATGGTCAACTGGATCGAGGGACACAACAACGACCCGCGATTCCAGTTCAAGGCGCTCGTTTCGCACGCGGGCGTCTATAACCTGACGAGCATGTACGGCGCGACCGAAGAGCTCTGGTTCGCCGAATGGGAGTTCAAGGGAACGCCCTGGGACAATCCCGAAGTTTACACGCGCTGGTCGCCGCACATGTTCGTCAAGGAGTTCAAGACGCCCATGCTCGTCATACACGGCGAGCTGGATTACCGCGTCCCCGTCGGCGAGGGCCTACAGCTCTTCACCGCGCTTCAACGTCGCGGCGTCCCATCGAAGCTCCTCTATTTCCCGGACGAGGGCCACTGGATTCTCAAGCCACAGAATTCCCAGCTCTGGTACACCACCGTCCTCAACTGGTTCGACGCGTACCTCAAACCGAAAGAGCAGATGGCAAAGCAAAGATGAAATAGCAGGGATAAAGAAAGGATGAAGGCGGAAGGATGAAGGATGAAGTAAAGCTATTAAGCATTTCTTTCATCCTTCATCCTTCATCCTTCATCCTTTCTTGAGGGGGAACAAGGCGATGAGATACAGGCGGTTTGGCCGGACGGGCTGGATGGTGAGCGAGATCGGCTACGGCATGTGGGGGATGGGAAGCTGGAGCGGTTCGGATGATGAAGAATCACTGCGCTCTCTGCAACGCGCCGTAGACCTCGGGTGTAATTTCTTCGATACTGCATGGGTCTACGGCGAGGGTCACAGCGAGGGATTGCTGGGCCAACTCGTGCGGGCCAACCCTCAGAAGCAACTCTACACGGCGACGAAGATTCCGCCCAAGAATCGACAGTGGCCGAGTCGTCGCGGCGTCTCGCTCGACGATGCCTTTCCGCCCGACCACATCGAAGAGTACGTTCGCCGCAGTCTTGACAATAGCGGTCTCGAAAGCTTCGACCTCATACAGTTTCACGTCTGGGAAGACTCATGGACGGATGACCGTCGCTGGGCAGATAAGATGGAGGAGTTGCGCGCCCTCGGGCTCGTCAAAGCCGTCGGCATCAGCCTCAATCGCTGGGAGCCCTGGAACGGCGTGCAGGCCGTCCGCAGTGGTTTGATAGACAGCGTTCAGGTCATCTACAACATCTTCGATCAGAACCCTGAGGACGAGTTGTTTCCCGCCTGCCGCGAGATGGATGTGGCCGTCATCGCCCGCGTCCCCTTCGATGAGGGAACGCTGACGGGCACGCTCACGAAAGAGAGCACCTGGCCCGCAAGCGACTGGCGCAGTACCTACTTCGTCCCGGAAAACCTCATCCCGAGCGTCGAGCGCGCCGATGCTCTCAAGCCTCTCGTGCCCGATGGCATGACCATGCCTCAGATGGCCCTGCGCTTTATCCTGGACAACCCGACGGTGAGCACCATCATTCCCGGCATGCGCAAGGTAGCGCACGTCGAGTCCAACACGTCTGTGAGCGAGGCCGCGCCGCTGCCCACGGAACTGCACGAGCAGCTACGCCAGCACCGCTGGGATCGCCAGCCGAAACCATGGTCGCAATGAGACCATTTTGGATTCTGGATTGATGAGCTACGGGACTTGACCTGTATATTCCAAAATTCAAGGTCGCCGAAGCGTTAATCCAAAATTTAAGATCCAAAATTGAATAAGGGTCTTGTGATGAAGAAAAGAGAATCGGGAAAGGCGAGAGCGAAGACGAAAGAGGACGGCGTTGACAGGCTCTCGATTCTTGAGCGCCCGGATAGTATGCCGATCATGCATCAGAACTGGGGCAAGCTATTGTTCATGCATTGGCCCATCGAAGCAGAGGCGCTGCGCCCGCTGATACCTGAGCGATTGACCATCGATACTTTCGAAGGCGAAGCCTGGATTGCGATCACGCCTTTTACGATGTGGGGCGTGCGCCCGGTCTTTACTCCGCCCGTTCCCTTCTTAAGCGAGCTTCATGAGACGAACGTCCGCACCTATGTGCATCTGGACGGCGTGCCGGGCGTGTGGTTCTTTTCGCTCGACGCCAACAGCGCGCTCGCGGTCACGGGCGCACGCACGCTCTATCATCTTCCCTACTTCAACGCCGAGATCGAACTGGAAGAGGAAGACGAAACGATCGACTACCGGCTGGGCCGCAGGGATGAGCCACATGCTGAGTTGGAGGCGCGCTGGACGATAGGAGACCCGCTTCCCGAATCCGAGCCCGGCTCGCTCGCCTTCTTTCTCACAGAGCGTTACTGCCTCTATTCAGAAGACAGCAGCGAGCAGCTATACCGCGCGCGCATACACCATGCGCCGTGGCCATTGCAGGAAGCCGCGCTCGAATCCCTGCGCTCGACCATGATCGAGTCGCAGGGGCTGCCGACGCCGGAGGGCGATCCACTGCTTCATTACGCGGAAGCGCTCGCCGTTGATATTTGGCCTCTGCAAAAAGTCTGAGAGGTCTTCTTTCATGAAGAACCTTTCAGAATGGGCGAGCCATTTTATAGCCTGCGCGTTCGCGCGGCAAAAAAATAGGGGAGCCCGAGGGCTCCCCTAAAAAGCTTCCGTGCGAGTTGAAGCTAGAAGATAAACTTGAGCGCAAGTTGAATGTTGCGACGTTCCCCAGTGGTCGCGTTGGGTGCGAAACCGCGCGCCGCAGGGACGTAGCCGCTGTTGACTTCATTGCCATACGCCACCAGATAGAGGTTCGCATGGTTGAAGATATTGAACATCTCTGCGCGGAATTGCAGAGTGTAACGTTCGCCGAACTTGAAGTTCTTGTGGACGGCGGCGTCGACGTTCCAGTAGCCCGGGCCACGGAACTGGTTCCGCTTGGTCATCTCCGCCGGGAATGGCGGCAGGTAGGAACGGTTATCGAACGGCCCTGACAACTGGTTGCCCGGAATCTGATTGCTCAAGTCCACGAAGATGAACTGATTGGCGATGGCCGGGTCGGGCACGTTCGAGGCGCTGCCGGGAATCGGCCCCGACGGAACCAGACGCGCGCAGTAGTTGCCGAAGCGTCCCTTGTTCGTGCAATCGAAGATCGAATAGGGCCCACCGCTCTGCGCCTGAACCAGGCCGGTGATCGCCCAGCCGTCTAACAATTGCTTGGCGACACCCGTGTAATTCTTGGCGAAGGGTATCTGCCAGTTGAAGCTGCTGGAGAATCTGTGGCGTACGTCGAAGTCGGCATAGCCATAGTCCAGATCAGGATTGAACGGATCGAGGAAGCCTGAGTTGACCGTTCTGGTTGTATCAGAGAAACCGAAGGTCGCGCTCAGATTATCCTTCGCGACTCCGTAGGTGTAGCGGGCCGTGAACTGCAAGCCCATGTCGCGCCAGCCCGTGCTGTCAATGGAGGCGGTCAAACCGTTGTAGTTGGATTTGCCACCGTTGCTGCGGAAGTTGATGTCCGTGTACTGCGTGTTCAGACGGCTCGTGGATGAAGCATCACCGAGGTACAGCCTGCCGAAGCCCGGACGGTTGATGTTGGTCAAGCCGTATAGATCACGGCCCGCCGACCCGGAGTATTCGAGACTCACGACAGTCCCCGGGGTCAACTCACGCTCAAGCGCCGCGCTCCAGAAATGAGCGAAGGCGGTTCTGATGTTCGGGTCTACGGCGCGCAGGCTGACAGCCGGTAAGACCTTTGTGATTCCGGTTCCGGCCAACGGGCCCGAGTTGCTGGTGAAGACCGGCAACTGCGCTTGCGGAATATCGGTTCCCGCTTCCAACGCGATCACCGCGTAGTTGGGCGGATTCTGGATGACGTTGAAGGTGACGTTGCCGAAGTTACGCTCGTAGGCCATACCGTAACCGCCGCGCACGCTCGTCCGGCCATCGCCGAACACGTCCCAGGCAAACCCCAGGCGCGGTGCGAAGTTGTTCCAGTCAGCCTTCCAGAGGCCGCCCGTCGTGCTGTTCGGAGAAGGCTGCACCGTACTGTTGCGGAGCGCCGCAGCCAGTTCCTGCGGGTTGCCGGTTCTGTCCATGAAGTTGCCGCCCGCGAAATACAGGTTGGCATCGAGGAGCGGGTCTTTGTTCTTCTGCGGGCCGAAGTATTCGTAGCGCAGACCGAGGTTCAGCGTCAGCCTCGGCGTCACGCGCCAGGCATCGTTGACGTAGAGCGCGAACTCTTTGTAACGATTGCTGCGCTGGAATGACGGCGGGCTCACCGGCAGGGTCACGGATTGCCCTGGGAACTTGCCCTGCGGGTCAATCGCCGCCTGGAAGGTGAACAACTGACCGAGCAGAAAATTGTCTAGTCCCTGCGTCGCGTTTGTGCCCAGCGTCTCGACCGAGTTGGCGAATGCGCCGAACGCGCGGTTGTCCTGGATATAGACGAACTGGCCGCCGAAGCGGAACTGGTGATTACCCCTCGTGTAGTTTATATCCTCGTATAGCTGGCCCAGGTTCTGCGGCCCGCCGAAAGGAATCGCGCTGCCGGGATTGAAAGGCAGGTAGCCAGGCAGAGCCAGAAGATTACCGAAGGTGGTGGTCGCCGTGCCGCTCAGGTAGAGCGTGGGCCCGGCCGGGTTCTCGCCGAGCGGCTGCACGTTGGTCAAGCGGTTGAAGACCAGCTTGGTCTGCGATACCAGATTCGACGAGAAGGTGTGCGTCAAAGAGACCAGCGCATTCTGGTTGAAGTTGAGCACGCCCGTGTTGAATCCCTTGTACGGGCTGAAGGCGTTCGAGCCCTCGAAGAAGAGCTGCTTCTGAATCGCGTAACGACCGTAAATCTGCGTCCTGTCGGACAGGTTCCAGTCGATGCGATTGACCGTCTGGTAAGAGTTCTGCGGGCTGCCGCCGCCGAAGTCCGTCGGGACGACGGATTGAACTTCTTGGAACACAGGCAGATTAGGATTCGCCGCCGCGAACTGACCGAAGGTGCTGCCTGCGGCGACGTTGAAGAGCCCTGCTGTTTCGGCCGCCGTGAAGACTCTGCTGGTCGGCGTCGCTTCCAGCTGATATTGCGCGAAGAACGCTTTAGTTGCCGCCGCCGAAGCGTTAATCAGAGCGGCGGTCGGCACGACAGTCGTGACGCTTCCAGTGCTGCGCACACGAATCCATTCCGTGCTGCTGAAGAAGAAGAGCTTGTTCTTCAGGACGGGGCCGCCCACCGAATAGCCGAACTGGTTACGCGCGAAGACGCCCTTCGGAGTGTTCGCCGCGTTGTTGGCGAAACCGTTGGAGGCCAGGCGCGAGACGCGGTTGAACTCGTAGAGCGTGCCGTGAAACTCGTTGCTGCCCGCGCGTGTCGCCACCGAGACGATGCCGCCCGAAGCGCGCCCGTACTCCGCCGAAAAATTGCTCGTGATGACGCGCAACTCCTGCACGGAATCGAGCGGCACGGCCTGGCCGACGGTGGCCGTAAAAGCATCGTTGTTGTCTGCGCCGTCGAGCAGCACGTTGGTGCTGGACGCGCGCTGCCCGTTGATGGCAAAGCCAGCGCCGCGATCGGCTGAGCCGCCCGGGTCTGCTGAGGCGTTGCCCGAGATGCCGACCAGATCGTAAGGATTACGCGTCAGCGTCGGCAGTTCGCGAATCTGTGTTCCCGTGACGACGTTGGACAACTCCTGCGTCTGCGTGTTGACCTCTACGCCGCCGGCACCGGCGACGACATCGACAGTGCCGCCGACGGCAGCGATGCCGAGCTGCGATTCGAGCGAGAGCTTCGCGCCGACGGTGATATTGACGCGCTGTGTTCTGGCCTCGAAGCTACCGGCCTGCACCGTCACGTCGTAGTTGCCGGGCTGAAGATTAGTGATCGTGTAGACACCCTCTTCATTGGCCGTCGCCGAGATTTCGCGTCCCGTGTCAACGGATTTGACCGAGACGTTTGCACCGGCGATGACAGCGCCATTCGGGTCTGTAACTTTCCCGGTAATCTGGCCCGTCTCCGTCTGCCCGAGCGCGGCGACAGAGAACAGTGTCAGAACAAACAAGGCCGTGACGGCACGCGACAGGCGGCGCGTCACAAAGCGTTGCAAGTGGAATGACATATCAAATCTCCTTCTATGTTCGAGATGGGCTCTGTTGCGAGAGTTGCTGGGCCAACCGTTTCATCGCCGGGATGTTGACATCCACGCACTGCTTACCCGTAGATCATCAGCACCGGCCTTTGAGCGAACTTTGCAACCGAAACTCACTTCCGTTCAGTGTCGCTTTGACCAAAACGATCAAAGCGAAGCAGTAAGAATCCGAGTCGCGCGGAGCGTTCAATAATTGGAACGTGGGGAGAGCCATCCGCGCTTTTCTCGATAGTCAAAAGCGCAACCGATGTGCCATCCGTCCTGCACGCGCGGACTATCTTGAATTGGCGGTTGAAGTGTTGAGGCGAGAGTTGAGTCGTCGAAGGGAAAAGTTCACGAATTTGGATAAAGAGGAATGAAGAGCTAACTAAATTTGGATAATCGGTGGGCGGTGAAGACGCGCCTGCGGAAAATTTTGTACCGATTTTTGAACAGCATCAATTTCATCAGCCGCAGAGTCAGACGATCAGGTTAAGATCGCCGAACTCGTGCCACAGGTAGCCCAAGCGCACGGCCTCCTCGTACGCTTCACGTATCTGCTCCGCCGGAAGAAAGGCCGCGAGCAAATCGAGGTGGCTGGCTTCCGGCTCGTGCAATCCCGTGAGCAGTCCGTCCGCCGCCTTGAGTTTATGCGCAGCCGTGATGCGTAGTTGCGTATAGCCGTGGCCCGCTTGAATCCTTCCCTGCTCGTCCGCGACGGATTCGAGCGCGCGCACGACCGTTGTGCCGACGGCGATGACGCGCCCGCCCTGCTCGCGCGCGGCGTTGATCTTTTCGGCGGTCGTCTGGTTGATGAAGTATTCCTCTTCGGAGGCGGGATGCAGCGCGTCCAACTCGTCGTCCATATAAGATGAGATGGTCGTGTGAAGCACGAGGTAAGCCATCTCTATGCCCTGCCGCTTGAGGTCGAAGAGCAGTCGCCAGGTGAAGGCGCGCCCGGCGGAGGGCATCTCGGCAGAGCCCGGCTCTTTGGCGTAAACCGTCTGGTAATAATCCAAGTCCCAGGGCGCTGAGACATACTCATAACGAACGGGACGCCCCAAACGATAGAGCACATTGATAAGCTCCGTGCCGGTCTTGGAGAAACGTAAACGCCAGAGCCTTGGGATACGCTCGTCGCGCTCGGCGACGGTCGCGGTGAGGCCCTCGTCGAAGACTACCTGCATCCCTGCGCGCAGGCCGCAGGAGAAGGGGTCGCCGCGCTGGCACAGCAGGAGCGCGAGCCATGAATCATCCGGCAGATGCTCGGCCAGTCGAATCTCTATGCACGGGCCGACGGGTGCGGCGCAAGCCTGTAGCGAGGCCGGAAGAGTCCGGCTCGTGTTGAAGACGAGCAGGTCGCCGCGCCGAAGATATTGGCCCAACCTGTCAAAGCGCGTGTGCTCCACCTTACGGCTCGCACGCTCTATCACCATCAACCGCACATGATCGCGCGCCAGCCCGCGCCGCTCCGGCGGCTCCTTCGCCGAAAGCTCCGGCGGCAACGTAAAAGAAAAAGGAGACGACATACCTAAAAGCAAGGATGAAGGATGAAGGATGAAAGGAATGCTTCCGTGTCTTGAAAGCTTTTACTTCATCCTTCATCCTTCCGCCTTCATCCTTTCTTTCCGGCCCCAGTTCTCTTCTTGGGACTGGAATCTTTGACCGTTGACGGTGCGGGATTCGTCTGAGGCCAGATAGATGAAGACTTCCGTGACTTCTTCCGGGCTGGCCCACTGGTCGGGGTCTTCTTCGGGCTCGGCGGCGCGATGCATGGCCGTGTTCATCTCGCCGGGGTCAACGACATTGATGCGCACGCCGCTCTCTTCCAACTCCGCCGCCCAGGTTTGCGACATGCCTTCGAGGCCGAACTTAGAGATACCGTACGCGCCCCAGCCCGGATAGCCTGTGACACCGGCATCGCTCGTGACGTTGATGATCGAACCGCCGTGCTCGATCATCGCGGGCAGCGCCTTCTTAATCAGGAGAAACGGCGCGATCAGGTTGGTGTCGAGCACGCTGCGAAAATCCTCAAGCGGATAATCGAGCAGGTAGGGCAAAGGCGTGGGCCCAATGGCCGATGCGTTATTGACGAGCACATCCAGACGACCGCCGAACTCGCTCAAGGTCGTGGCGATGACCCGCTCGATCTCGTCTTGCCGTTGAAGGTCTGCTTCGATGACGAGGGCGCGTGTCGCAGGATTCGACTCGCGCACGCGCTCTCGTACCTCTTCGAGCTTGTCGCCGCTACGCGCGACCAGAGAAAGGGCCGCCGCGCCCTCGCGCGCGAACACGATCGCAAGCTGGCGTCCGAGTCCCTGCGACGCTCCCGTGATCAGAATGTTTTTCCCTTGCAGTCTACTCATCTTTCATTCCTCGATTCCTGTTCCGTATTACTCCGGCCTTTCGAGCGGCGGGACGACCGCCGAGAATTCATCATTGAAGCGCTGCGCGTAAGCATCGAGCAACGATTGGACGCGCTCAAGCTGCGGCGAGCGCACGATGAGGCCGACGTGATGACGCTTTTTGACGCGATAGACGATCTCCTCTTCGGTGTAGGTGCTCGTGTCGGGCCATTCCTGTCGCGCCAGCGAGAGCACTATGCCGCTGTATTCATTGCGCTGCGGTTGAATGCGGTAGGGCTCGTCGCCGCGCGTTATCTCAAGGCGGGCCCACTCGCGCCAGAGGTTGATTCCGCGCGCGGCTTCCAGGACTTCCGAGATGTAGGAGCCGCCGACGCGCGACGCGATCTCTAGAAAGTAGAACTGGCCGTCTTCCGCACTCTTGATGAATTCGGCGTGCGCCGCGCCGCGCTTGAGGCCGAGCGTCTCGACGAGCTTGCTGTTGATCTCGAACAACTGCCGCTCGTCGTCCGAGTCGTGCTCGATGGTGTAGGAGATATAGACGCCGCTGCCGTGGGCCACGTCCATCGGCGGACGCCCGTAGCGATTCGCGCCCGCAAAAATCACCTTGCCTTCTTCAACGAGCGAGTCCACGTGATAGACCTCGCCCGGCACGTAGCGTTCGAGCAGGTAATGGGAAGACCGTTCGCCCAGACGCTCGCGCGCATCGAGCACATCTATCGCCCGCCAGACCTGTTCGGAATCGTGCATCTTCTTGATACCGATGGCCGAGACATCAGAGCGCGGCTTGAGCACCCAGGGCGCGGGCGTGCGCTCCATGTACTGCCCTATCTCGTCGTAGTTGACCAGGTGAACGAACTCGGGGACGCGAATCTGTGCGTCTCTGGCGAGCGAGCGCATCGCCAGCTTGTCGCGGAACCGGCGAGCAGTCGTGCCCTCCATGCCGGGGATGCGCAGGTGTTCGCGTATGAGCGCCGCCGTCACGACATCGTACTCTTCGAGGGCGATGACCAGATCGAGCTTGAGCGGGCGGGCCAGTTGCGTGACGGTGTGTATGAAGACTTCGGGCGTGGCATCGTTGGGGACGGAGATGATGCCGTCCAGTTCCGCTCGCGGCCAGTCTTCCCCGAGCAGCTTTTCCTTCGTCACCAGCACGACGCGACAATGCTGCCGCTTGCACTCGCGGATAAACTCTCCGCCCTTGAAAAAACTGGCGAGACAAACGAGATAGACAGGTCTTGAAGGCGAGTCGGTCATGGATGCTTACCCCGGCGAGGCAAAGAAAAGAAGATGAAACCCGGGCGGCGCTTGTATGCTAGAATGGCGCACGCGCACGAACGGCTGTCCCGTTCTTTTATTGATCGCTGGCATCATCCTGGACGCCCGAGAGAGGCTCGGCATCAAGCACCGTGCTCATCCCGGCATTCTCTTCGGCGGCGGTCGGCGCATCGGGCTCGGCAACATCACCCTGTTCTTCAGCACGCGTTTCGGCCTCGCCCGCGCCCGCACTTTCCGCGCCGGGGCGGTTTTGTTCACCGGACGAAAATCCGTTTTGCTTTTCCATCTCGTACCTTTCTTCGGACAAATGTATCACTGTCGGCAAACCAAGCGTAAGAGCCGTGCGGAGGGCATCGTGGGTGAATGATTGAGTTAACAGTCCAACTGCATCGATCACTCAATCCGTTTCATCGCTCATCCTTCCGCCTTCACCCCTTAATTCTATGATCTTTCTGAGTTCACATAAAGAGGTTTCGATTCCCGAGACGACGTTGACGGAGTTCGTGCTCGGAGGCGCAGGCCGTCGCGCTGAAAAGCCCGCCCTGATAGACGGGTCAACTGGTCGCCGCATCACTTACGGCGAGTTGGCCCAAAGCGTGCGGCGCGTGGCCGCCGGTCTCGCCGTTCGCGGATTTCAGAAAGGCGACGTGCTTGCCGTCTACAGTCCCAACTGCCCGGAGTATGCCATCGCCTTTCATGCGGTCGCCAGCCTCGGCGGCATCAACACCACCATCAATCCGCTCTACACCACCGAAGAGGTCGCGCACCAGCTCAAGGATGCCGGGGCGAAGTACCTGTTGACGGTTCCGCAGTTGATGGATAGGGCGCAGGAGGCGGCCAGCCGCGCCGGTGTGCGTGAGCTTTTCGTCTTCGGTGAAGCCGAAGGGGCGACTCCTTTCGCACGGCTGCTCGAAACTGACGAACATACTGCTGCTGCTGTGCCCGCCGTCTCGATCGACACGCGGCATGACTTGGTGGTGCTCCCCTATTCGAGCGGGACGACGGGACTGCCCAAGGGCGTGATGCTCACGCACCGCAATCTGGTCGCCAACCTGTGCCAGCTCGAAGTCTTCAAGACGGTCTCCGACGAGGACACGCTGCTCTGCGTGCTGCCGATGTTTCACATCTACGGCATGGTCGTCATTATGAACCTCGGCCTTCATGCAGGGGCGACGATCGTCACCATGCCGCGCTTTGAGCTGGAACAGTTCTTACAGTTGGCCCAGGATCACGGCGTGACGTTGGCCCATCTCGTTCCGCCGATCGTGCTGGCGCTGACGAAGAGCCCCGTCGTCGAGCAGTACGACCTCTCGAAATTGAAGACGGTCTTCTCCGGCGCAGCGCCGCTCGGCGAAGAATTGACGCGCGCCTGCCAGGAGCGCCTGGACTGTCGCATCATACAGGGCTACGGCATGACGGAGACGAGCCCCTGCACACATCTCACGCCACTGGAGCAGATCGAGCGCAAGCCCGGCTCCGTCGGCATCTGTCTTCCCAACACGGAATGCAAGCTCGTCAACCCTGACGACGGCGCGGTGCAGGGATTGAGAGGCAAAGGCGAGATCTGGATTCGCGGCCCGCAGGTGATGAAGGGTTATCTCAATCGACCGGAGGCGACGGCCCAGACCATCGACGAAGAAGGATGGCTGCATACGGGCGACATCGCCTACGCGGATGAGGACGGCCATTTCTACATCGTCGATCGACTCAAAGAGCTGATCAAGTACAAAGGTTTTCAGGTCGCGCCCGCAGAGCTTGAGGCAGTGCTCGTCACGCATCCGTGCGTGGCGGACGCCGCCGTCATCCCGAGCCCTGACGAGGAAGCGGGCGAAGTGCCGAAAGCATTCGTCGTCCTGAGAGCCGAAGCGGACGCCGAAGATATTATGGAGTTCGTCGCCGCACGCGTCGCGCCGCATAAGAAGATTCGCCACGTCGAGTTCATCGAGCAGATTCCGAAATCCCCGTCCGGTAAAATCCTGCGCCGCGTGCTGAAAGAACGCGAGCGAGAAAGAGTCAGGTGAGTTGAAGCCCGGCGCGTGGAACCGCCAGTGAATTGACAGGAGCACCGTAAAGTGAAAATGGAGAAAGCGATCGCGGAGTTGGATGCCGTCCACCGTAAGCTGCTCGATGCCGTCGAGCCTCTATCGGACGAGCGGTTTGCGCGTCGGCCCTCGCCTGACCAGTGGAGCATCGCGGAGATCTTGCATCATCTCTGCCTGGTCGAGCGGGCCGTCATCAACGAGCTTGAAGGCTCGCTTGCGAAACCGCCTGTGCGGGTGGGCCTGCTCCAAAAGGTGATGCCGGTCGGCCTGCTCGTAGGCCGCCGCATGGTTCGTGTCAAAGCGCCGAAAAGGGTCGAGCCGCTCAACCCGCCCTCCAAAGAAGAGACCATCGCCAACTACGAGAGCGTGCGCCGGAGCCTCAAAGAGTTCAGCGCCACGCATGGTCAGCAGCGCCTCCGGCAACTCGGACTAAAACATCCATTCCTCGGCACGTTCGACGGCGTGGGCGCGATCTCCTTCGTCGGCCATCACGAAATGCGCCACTTCCGCCAGATCAAAGAGACCTTGAAGAAGCTCGGCAATTGAATCCGGTTAGCCCCTGTTAAGAGGCGCAAGAATGTAGCCCACGGCGCTGGGCCAGTGGGCAGACGATAACCAAATGTCTTGAAGCCCCGGAGGGGCGTAAGAAACTCAACTGGAATTCCTTTCGCCCCTCCGGGGCTCTCTCTATAATTGCCTGCTCTATAACCCATGACTTGCGTCATGGGCTACATTCCGCTCGCCCCTTAACAGGGGCTTTATTCTTTCGCCCTTTCAGGGGGCTTTCTCGATGTGCTGTGATTCGATTATTCCGCCTCACACTTGACGCTAACCTCTGTCCAGACTATCTTCGCTTGCGTTCATACTGCTGACACGATTTTCCGACGGAGTCTTTGTTTCAATGTCAACATTATCGGT
>DATDFK010000098.1:0-72921 GCA_036522655.1 Pyrinomonadaceae bacterium
CGCATACTATCTTTACTCTGTTGTCTCTGCTTTGCGCTTGTCACAACGCAGGCGCAGAACTGGCCGTCGTTTCGCGGTCTCAATGCTTCGGGCGTCGCCGAGGGGCACAGCACGCCGACGAGTTGGAACCTGGAAAAATCCGAGAACATCGCGTGGAAAACTGCCGTCCCAGGACTCTCGCACTCAAGCCCTATCGTGTGGGGCAATCGCGTCTTCGTGATCACGGCGATCAGCGAGACGAACGCTGCCTATAACCCTAAAGACAGGGACATCAACTCGGCCGACGATAACGCGAAGCACACCTGGCGTATCTACTGTCTGGATAAACAGACGGGGCGCATCATCTGGGAGAAGACGGCTTATGAAGGCGTGCCGCGCGCGAGGCGACATCTTAAGGCGAGTCAGGCCAACGCCACGCCTGCGACCGACGGCAAGTATGTCGTGGCGCTGTTCGGCTCGGAAGGGCTGGCCTGCTTTGACCTGGACGGCAAGCTGCTCTGGAAGCAGGACTTGGGAATTCTCAATCCGGGTTATGCAGGCGACCCGACTTCCGAGTGGGGCCATTCAAGCTCGCCGATCATCTACAGGAATCTGGTCATCGTGCAGGCGGACGGCCAGAAACAATCTTTCATCGCCGCCTATAATCTGAAGGATGGAAAGCAGGTCTGGCGCACGGAGCGGGGCGAACTGCCCAGTTGGGGCACGCCCGTCATTTACGAAGGCAAGGCTCGGACGGAGTTGATCAGCGACGCGGGACGCTACCTGCGCGGCTATGACCCGTTGACGGGGAAAGAGCTGTGGCGATTCTCTCAAAACAACATCGAAGTGAAGATGCCCGCCCCTGTGATCGCACATGATCTGATCTACGTTACGGGCGGTAATCCTGCCGGGAGCCCGATCTATGCTTTTCGTCCGGGCGCGAGCGGCGACATCTCTCTGAAAAAGGGAGAAGAGTCGAACCCTTACTTAGCCTGGCGGCTCGGGCGCGGAAGCTCTTACACGGGCACGCCGCTCGTCTACGGCGATTATCTTTATATCTCATCCGACAACGGTGTCCTGAGCGCCTACAATGCGCGCACGGGCGCGCGCGTCTACCAGGAGAGACTCCCGAGCACGTTCAGCGCCTCGCCCGTCGCGGCGGATGGAAAATTGTACCTGGCGAGCGAAGACGGCGACGTGTTCGTCGTTAAAGCCGGGCCGAAGTTTGAGCTGCTGTCCACGAATCCGATGGGCCAGGCTTTGATGGCGACGCCCGCCATCTCCGACGGAGCGATAATCCTACGCTCGCAGGGTTACGTCTACGCCGTGGCAGAGCACACGCAGGCTAAACCCCGAGCGAAACCGGGCAGCAACCGTTAACCAAAAAACAGTGCTTGAAGCTTTCGATTTCCAATCCCGCACGCGCGTCCTCTTCGGCGGCGGCGCTCTGGATGGTCTGGGCGCTCTGGCGCGCGAGCTGAAATTCAATCGCACGTTGCTGGTCGCAGATCGCGGGCTCCTCATGGCCGGGTACGTCGATCGTGCGCGCGGGCTTTTGACGGGCGAAGGCATAGAGGTCTTCGCTTTCCATGATTTCGATGTCAACCCGGACACGTCGATGATCGAGGCGGGCCGCAGTTTCGCCGCGCCGCTTCAGATCGATTCCATCGTGGGCTTAGGCGGCGGAAGCTCACTGGATACAGCCAAGGGCATCAACTTTCTACTGACGAACGGCGGGCGCATGGAGGATTACCAGGGCTACGGCAAAGCGACTGGGCCCATGCTGCCGATGATCGGGATTCCGACGACAGCCGGGACGGGAAGCGAGGCGCAATCCTACGCGCTGATCGCCGACGCACGAACTCATACGAAGATGGCCTGCGGCGCTCTGGGCGCTGCCTTCCGCGCGGCGATTCTAGACCCCACTCTGACTGTCTCTCAGCCCGAGAGCGTAACGGCCCAGGCAGGCTTCGATGCCATCGCTCACGCGGTCGAAACCTTCGTCACGACGAAACGCCACGCGCTGTCTGAAATCTTCTCGCGCGAAGCCTGGCGGCTGCTGGAAGCGAACTACGAGCGCGTGCTCGCGGAGCCCTGTCATCTGGAAGCGCGAGGCGCGATGCAGTTGGGCGCTTATTTCGCGGGCGTCGCGATAGAGAATTCCATGCTCGGCGCAACACACGCCTGTGCCAATCCACTGACCGCGCGCTACGGCACGTCACATGGTTTAAGCATCGCCGTGCTCCTGCCCTCGGTCGTGCGCTGGAACGCAACGCATGTCGGCGCGCGTTACGCGGAGCTTTCGAGCCTCGCTGGCTATCGGTTGAATAATAATCCGGGTGAAGGCTTGGCCGTGCGGCTGGAGCAACTGGCCGCAGCGGGCAGGCTCAACGTGCGCCTCTCTGAGATGGGGATTCCAAAAGACGATCTCCCCACATTAGCCACAGAGGCCGCCGCGCAATGGACGGGCCGTTTCAATCCCAGGCCCTTCGACAGGGCCGGAGCATTGGAGATTTACGAGCACGCATACTAAGAGAAGAATTAACAGGGATGGACAGCGATTGTCAGGATAAAGACTAAACTAAAAGCATTGACAGGTCAGTACCGCCTAAGGTCTCGGGCGGGTGTCCAAGGTTGAGTACCCGCGCGGCTTAAGCCGGCGGTACTGACCTGCTTTATTCTGTCCATTCCCGTTTGAATCCACTTTGAGGTTCATGAATGAAGTATCGGACGAGCATTTGGTCACTCTTCCTATTGCTGTTTCTTCATCTTTCATCCGGCGTTGCATTGGCACAGTGGGCCGCGCCGGATGCCTGGCCGCAGTTTCGCGGCAATCCGCTGCTGACGGGAGTATCAAAAACGGATGTGCCGAAAAACATCAGGTTGCTGTGGACGTACGAGGCTGGAGAGGCGATCGAGTCTTCGGCGGCGATTGCCGATGGAACGGTTTTCGTCGGCACGCAGAAGGGCGAGTTGATCGCGCTCGATCTGGGGAACGGGGCGGTGCGCTGGAAGTACAACGCGGCGAGGGAGGGCATAGGCGAATCGTCGCCGGGCGTCAGTGGCGGTGTGGTTTACGTCGGCGACCTCTCGGGTGTGCTTCATGCCGTGAGCGTGCGCGACGGTCGCGGGCTCTGGACGTTCAAGACCGGAGGCGAGATCAAATCGTCGCCCGTCATCGTCGGAGACCGTGTGCTCATTGGGTCGTACGACCAGCATCTCTATTGCCTGACGGCGGCGCGCGGGGAACTCTTGTGGAAACTCAAGACGAACGGCCCTGTGCATAGCACTGGCGGCGTCGCAAACGGGCTCATCTTTATCGCCGGTTGCGACGAGATTTTTCGCGGCGTGCGTATCTCGGATGGGCGCGAGGCTTTTACTGTGGCGTCGGGTGCTTATACGGGAGCTTCGCCCGCGTTGATGGAGGGGAACGCCTTCTACGGCACGTTCGATAACGAAGTCCTGAGCGTGAGCCTTTCAACGCGGCGCATCAGGTGGCGTTACAGGCATCCCGAACGCAGGTTTCCTTACTACTCGTCCGCCGCCGCGATTGAAGGCCGCGTCGTCGTCGGAGGCCGTGACAAGCTGGTTCATTGCATCGACGCGACGACTGGCAAGAGCCTCTGGACGTTTGCGACGCGTGCGCGTGTGGAGTCTTCACCGGCGCTCGCCAGTGGCCGCGTCTTCGTCGGCTCCAATGACGGGCGGATTTATGAACTGGACTTTTACAGCGGGGCCAAGCTCGGAGAGTTCAACGCGGGTGCGCCCGTCTCCGCCTCGCCCGCCATCGCCGCAGGGCGCATCGTCGTCGGCGCGCAGGACGGGCGGCTCTATTGTTTCGGATAGAGTGAGGAAGAATTCAGGCCGCTATAGTTTCTCGCGTGTCTGCCGCTTCGGGTTTCCTGACGGGGAAGTATTTCTCCAAAGTGTCGCTTGCGGGCTTGGCCGTGAGCTTTGAGACAAGAAGCATCAGCAACGCGGAGATAATCACCATCGGCACGACGGGCATAAAGCCAAAGACGGCTGTGCCGCCGGGCGTGCGCGTGAGAGCTTCCGCTCCTGCGATGGCCCATGAGATCGTCGTCTGGCCGGGAGCCGGGGCCGGAACGATCGCCTGGTAAACGGCGACGGCGATGACGGCGCAGATCGTCCAGACTGTCGTCGCGAGCGCTCCCCATTTCGTGCTCCCGCGCCAGAAGAGGGCCGCGACCAGCAGCGGCGAAAGAGCCGCGTAACCGGAGAAGGCATATTGTATGGCAAGCTCGAAGATGGTCTCGGGCGCGCGCAGCGCGACGGCATAGGCGAAGACCGTCAGCAGGATGACGAAGATTCTTCCGGTCTGCACCTGTACGGCTTCACCGAAACGACGCTTGCCGCCGTAGTAGGCGAACACGTCCTCCGTAAACATGGTCGAGAGCGCAAGTATCTGCGAGTCGCTCGCCATCACCGCCGCCATAATGCCAGCGCCGAGAATTCCCGCCAGCCAGAGCGGCGCGTAGCGCTCAAGCAGTAGCAGGATCACATCGTCACCGGCGGCCTGTTCGCGTACCTCTTCGCGCGCTTCCGCTGATAGCGTGCGTCCCTGCGTCGCCAGCACCTTGCGCGCCTCCTGCTTGGCGCGAATCTGTGGAACGTCCTGCACGCGATTGGCCACCACACCGAGGAAGACGCACGGCAGCCAGATCGCCAGAATGCACAGCGGGTAAAAGATGACGGTTTTTTTGAATTGGGCCATTCGCCGCGCCGTCAGGCAGAAGATGAGTATGTGCGGGAAGGCGATGGCCGAAAGCGGAATGAAGGTGTAACTGAAAAAGTAGTAAGGCGAGATGCGCTCGCGCGTGAGCAGAGCGGAAGTCGCGGGCGATGACGCCAGTTGCTCGACGGCGTTGCGAAAGCCGCCCATGCCCGCCCCGATCACGCCCAGCGCGATGGCTCCGAACAGCAGGAAGAGAATCGTCTGAAACGTGTTCACCCATGCCGTGCCGCGCATCCCGCCGAAAAAGACGTAGCTCATCACGACCAGCGCGACGATCGCCCCGCCGAACCAGTAAGGCACGACCCCGCCGCTGATCGCTGACAGAGTTGTCCCGCCGCCCATGATGCCGATGATGATGTAGGGCACGAGCAGGACTGCTTGCACGACGAAGATCACGGTTCCGATGTGCCCGCACTCCCAGCGGTCGCGGAACATCTGCACGGGCGTCATGAAGCCGTGCTTTTTTCCCAGGGCCCAGATGCGCGTGCCGACTAAGAAGATCGTCAGTGGAATGACGAGGCCGGATGATGATGCCATCAGCCCGAAGGTGACGATGCCGTTCGTGAAAGCATGCCCCGAAGAGCCCAGGATGGCGAAGGCCGTCATGTTCGTCCCGAAGAGCGAAAGCAGAAAGACGAACGGGCCGATCGAGCGGCTCGCCAGAAAATAGTCTTCGGCCTCGTGACGACTCTTCGCGCGCCGGAAAGCGAAGATGCCTATGTAGAGGACGATGGCAAGATATATAAAGACGACCAGGGCAGGAATCAAGGCGCTTCGTCCTCCTCGCTCGCCGCACCCTGCTCGACTTCCTTCTCCAGATGAGACGGCCACGCAAACTTGACCAGCAGCCACATCAAGAGCGCCGCCGCCACGGAAAAACAGATCTGGTAAAAAAGGCCGATGGGAATGAAGCCGAAAACGAAAGGCCGCGCCGTGCGCCAGAACCAGAAGTCCTGATGCAGGGCATAGAGGGCCGCGACGGCAACAATGAGAAATGGACGTGCTTTAGTTTTCAATGATAGACGCTCAAAAGGCTGCTGTGTTCTGTCAGGGACGCGAGCGCGCGCGTCGTCCGCTGCTGCTACTTCTTCTGCCTGACATCGAAAGCATAGATGGTGTCCTGATCGCGCAGGTAGAGTCGCCCGCCGCTGATGACCGGGTGCGTCCAGGTAGGAAGAGAATCCTGCGGGATGCGGAATCGACCTTTCTCCTTATACCCGGCGGGTGTGGCCTCCACTAGCCCGACGACGCCATTCTCGCTCAGGCAGTAAAGATGCCCGTCAGCGTAGACGAGCGAGCCCTTGCCGACGCTGCGGTCGCGCCATGCGACCTCGCCCGTATCGAAGCGTATGGCCGTCAGGATACTGCTTGAGAAACCGTATAGGTAATCCCCGACGAGCACGGAGCTGCTATGGTGATTACGCATCTCCTTTGTGAAATAGACCTCGGAAGCCGTGACGCCCTTCGCGTCCGCTTTGATCTCGACGAGCCCGCCGCCCGTTCCGTAGTCCGATGAAATCCAGATGCGATTGCCGCGCACCACGGGTGTCGCCACGTTGGCGACATCGTTTGCCGGGCGCGAGTATTCCCACAAAAGTTTTCCGTCATTAGGATCGAGGCCGACGGCACGCTCCTGCGTAAAGAATACGACCTGCGTTTTACCTCCGACCTGCACGGTCATGGCCGAGGAGTATCCTGCCTTGTCGCTCTGCGTCTTCCAGATCACCGCGCCATCTTTTTTATTGAGCGCCACGATGGAAGCTCCTGGGCCGCCCGCGTTGACCAGCAGCTTTTCGCCGACGATGAGCGGCGATTCGCTGATGCCCCAGCCGATGTTCTCGCCGCCGAACTTTTTCAATATATTCATCGCCCAGACGATGCGGCCCGTGCGCGTCTCAATGCATGATAGATCACCGTTGCCGCCGAGCGCATAGAGCCTCTCGCCTTCGACCGTGGGTGTGCCGCGCGGGCCGTCGCCGCGACTGTCTCGATAGGCGCTCCCATGCGCGGTCGCCCACAGCTCTTTACCCGTCGCGACATCGAAAGCGATGACGTACTCTCTATCACCGCGCAGTCCCATAGTAATGATGCGCCCGCCCGTGACGGCCAGAGAAGAGTAGCCGCGCCCTGCGCCCGTCGTCTTCCATGCGAGCGGCGGGCCTTCGGCGGGCCACTGTTTGAGAAGACCCGTCTCCTGCGAGATACCGTCGCGATTGGGCCCACGCCACTGCGGCCAATCACCCGCCGTCTGTGAAACGGCCCCGCCCGCCAAGCACAACAGCATAACGACTGCGCCCAACACGGCCCTGACGCTCAATCTCTTCATAGCACCCATCTCCTTCACGGCGCTTTAAGCGGCCCCGTCCTCCCTTGATTTGGAATAACGAAAGCCGACTCCGAAACATTTGACCGGCACGAGAATTCGCCCCTTCAGGTAGGCGCTCATTATAACGATGCTCCCACGGGGCTGATGTAAAAAGATTGCAAAAAGATAGTAAGAGAAGGCAGCGATCAGCAGCGCAGTCAGTGGCCTATTCCAGATTCTTTAGAATCTCTGTTCAAGTGATTCGTGTGAGTGGAAGATACACGGACGATCAAGCGCAGAGTCCGATAACGCCCATCCATGTGGGCCCATCAGTATCACAGCTTCATTCGTCGTCCGACATCTCACATAAGAGACGTTATCGGACTCTGCGTGGGAAATTCCAAGGTTAGATCAGGTCATGTGGGCCCATCAGCAATCATTCATCAGACGATGGGCCCACGCTTGATCTCGAAAGGTGGTGCTACCACACCTCGCATCTCTCTGCGGGTGGGCGCACCATTGGTGAGCCCTCGCGACACTGGAACGCCTGTTGAAACTCCGGCATGTTGGACAATGGCCCGATGACGCGATACTTGCCTATCGGATGGGGATCGCCCTGCACCATCGTGCGCGCAAATTCCGGGCGGACGGCATCGCCGCGAAATTGTCCCCAGGCGATGAAGAATTGTTGCTCGGGCGTAAACCCGTCAATGCTCTGAAGCGGAGGCTTGCCGCGTCTGGATATTTGAAACGCACGAAACGCGATCTTTGCGCCCGCAAGATCGCCGATGCTCTCGCCTAGTACGAGCTTGCCGTTGTGATGCAGGCCGGGCTCGACGAAGTAATTATCAAACTGGTTGACGACGCAAGAGGTTCTGGCCTGAAACTTTTTAAGGTCTTCATCCGTCCACCAGTTTTTGAGGCGGCCCTGTGCGTCGTACTGCGCGCCCTCGTCATCGAAGCCGTGACTGAATTCGTGGCCGATGACTACGCCGATCGCGCCGTAGTTGACGGCATCGTTGGCCTCTATGTTGAAGGCTGGGGGCTGCAAGATGCCCGCCGGGAAAACGATCTCGTTGAGCCTCGCGTCGTAGTAAGCGTCGGAGGTCGGCGGCGTCATGCCCCAGAGGCTGCGATCGACAGGCTTGCCGATCTGCGACAGATTGTCTCGGACGGCAAACTTGCGGCCCGCGACCACGTCTTCCCAATAGGAAGAGCGCGTGATGGGAACACGGCTATAGTCCTTCCATTTGTCCGGGTAACCGATCTTCGGGTTGAAGGTGGAGAGCTTTTCGAGCGCGCGCTGCTTGGTCGCCGGACTCATCCACTCAAGCCCCTGAATCGTTTCGCCCATCGCGGCGCGCAGGTTCTTGACCATCTCCTGCATCCGCGCCTTTGCCTCCGGCGGGAAATATTTTTCCACGTACTTCTTGCCGAGCGCCTCGCCGAGCAGGTTGTCCGTCTCTTCCACACAACGCTTCCAACGCGGCTTGATCTCCTTCGCGCCGCTCAGGTACGCGCCGTAGAAAGCGAAGTCCGCCTGCACGAACTCGTCCGACAGAGATGGCGCGGCGGAATTAAGCAAGTGCCACTTCAGATACGTCTTCCAGTCGTCGACGGGCGCGGCCTTTAACAGGCGATTGAACTCTTCCAGAAACTTCGGCTCATTAATGTTCAAGTCGCCGGAGCGAAGCCCTAGCTGCCGGTAATAGTTCGTCCAGTCAAAATCCGGCGTGAGCTTCTGTAGCGCGGCAAAGGATGTCTTATGGTCTGTCGCCTGCGGGTCACGCAATTGAACATTGTCGAGCGATGCCTGGGCCAATCGCAGCTCCATCTGGAACACCGCATTGGCCGCAGCTTTCGCGCGCGCCTCATCGTAGCCCGCCAAAGTAAAAATCTTCGCGACGTGGGCGAGGTACTTTTCTCTCGCTTCCTTAAAACGCTGCTCTGGCTTGACGTAGTAGTCGCGATCCGGCAATCCCAATCCGCTCGCATAGATTTGCGCGATCACATCCCTGGGGCTGTGATTGTCCGACCTGCCGAAGAGTCCGAACGGCACGTTAATAGAGATTTCGTGGAAGCGCGCGATCATTCGTTGTACGTCCGCGCGCGTCCTCATGCGGTCGATGTCTGCGAGCAAGGGCTGGACGGGTTTGACTCCGAGGCGATTCGCCTGCGCCTCGTCCATACAGGCGCTATAGAAATCTCCCGTGAGCTGTTCGACGCTGCCTTTGGGACTGCTTTTGGCCGCCGAAACCTCTTCGAGTATTTCTTTCAGCTTGTCCTTCGTGGTCTCGCCAGCCGCCCAACGCCTGCTCCATCGCGGCATCGAAGCCGGGATGGGATTCGCGGCCCTCCAGCCTCCGTTGGCAAACTCGTAAAAGTCGTCGCAAGCGGAGACGCTGCGATTAAGATCAGAGACTTCGATTCCCCGCTGGGCAGGGTTTTGGGCCAGCACCGTTGCCGAAAGGATGAAGGTGACGATCAGAATTCGTATCAGAGACATAAGACACTCCATGTATTTGTCAGCGAGAAATGTAATGGGACGGTTCATCATAAGAGACATGCCACTGAAAGCGCGTGGTCGGACAAGGATGTGACCATCCTAATCCGCCATCTGCGCCGCATTGGTCATGTCTTCGCCCGCGACGAGCGCCAACTCGCTGCTGGCTCCTTCCATACGACTACTGCGATAGGGTTTATATTCATCGCTCTCGTAGAAAGCCAGCGCCGCGTCTCTCGAAGGCCATTCGATGATTAGAAAAATCTGCGGGGCCTTTCGCTCGCCTTCCAGCTTTTCAATGCGGGAGGTGCGCGCCAGGTATCTTCCGCCGTGCCTTTCGACAAGCTTCGTGACGTTCTGCACGTAATCGGAAACCCAGGCTCTGTCAGTTATGTCCAGTTCGGCAACACAGTAATACTTCATTCGATTCTCCCGCAACGTTCTCCTATTTGGTGGGCATTTCTTTATTTCCCTGCGGGTGTCTCTGCGAGAAGCGCTTGATTTTCAGAGGAGTCGGTCGAACATCGCACCATATATATAACAGATGTTCGTTAATGCAAAGAATCTCGGGAGAAAGATGCCCTGGAAGGATTGTAGATAAAAGAAAGGCTGCCGAAGCCTTCACTCCCACGCCTTCTCTTCTCATGTGCTGAAATGTCTGTGGCTTGAAAATATACCTTGTGCTTCTACACGTGTTGCGCTAATATGTAGAAGGAGGAGGTAACAGTGATGAAGCAGACGAAATCAGACCTGCCGCAGGGCACGTTGGATTTGTTGATCTTGAAAGTGGTCGCGCTCGGGCCTGTGCACGGGTATGCGATCGCGCAGCGCCTGGAACAGGTGTCGCGCGGTGTGGTTCAGGTTCCGCAAGGCTCGCTTTATCCGGCGCTGCACCGGCTCGAAAACCGTGGCCTGCTGGCGGCGGACTGGAAGGCGACCGAGACCGGACGTGAGGCCAAGTTCTATCGCCTGACGCGGAAGGGGCAGGCACAGCTCGAAACCGAAGCCGCAGGCTGGCAGCGACTGACGGAAGCCGTCAGTCTGATCCTCAAAATGTCTGAAGGAGGTGCGTGATGCGGTGGTGGCAACGCCTGTTTCACGGAAGCAAGAATGAAGAGGAACTCGAAAAGGAACTGCGCTTTCATCTGGAGCAACATACGAGTGACCTGATCGCACAGGGCTACAGCCCGGAGGAAGCGCGACGACAGGCTCGTCTTGATCTGGGTGGCCCGGAGCAGGTGAAGGAGATGTGCCGCGATGAGCGCAGGACGCGTTGGTTGGGAGACTTGCTGCAAGACCTGCGTTATGGCACGCGGATATTAGCGAAACACCCTGGCTTTACGACTGTGGCCGCGTTGGCTTTGGCGTTGGGAATAGGCGTGAATACGGCCATCTTGAGTGCGGTGAACGGCTTCGTGCTGCGCCCTCTGCCCGTGGAAAATCCAGAGGAATTAATAGCTCTGCATTCGGGCAAAAAAATTGACGCGGAAGTCTGGGGAAAGTTTTCCTATCCGAACTACCTGGATTTGCGCGAGCAAAATAAAAGCTTTTCCGAGCTCTGCGCGTCGCAGGAGATTTCGGCGGGCATCAGTTCCAGCGAAAGCCGTAATTCGGGCGACAGCGAGCGCGCGGAGGTCGTCTGGGGCGAACTGGTGAGCAGCAATTATTTTGACGTGATGGGCGTCAAACCCGTGCTCGGGCGCACGATGTTGCCGGAAGAAAATCTCACGCCGGACGCGCATCCGGTGGCGTTGATCAGCCACTCGTTGTGGCAGCAGCGCTTTAATGCAGACCCGGGCATTGTGGGCAAGACGGTTTATCTGAACGGCCAGCCCTTCAACATCATCGGCGTCATGCCGAAATCATTTCTCGGCTCGACCTTTTATCTACGCTATGCGTTCTGGGCCCCCCTGATGATGTCGAAGCAGTTTGGCCGACGCGCGGAATGGCAGACGGATCGCAGTTATCCTCTATTCAATCTTTACGGGCGGCTGAAACCCGGGCTGACGATGACGCAGGCCGAAACGGATTTGAATGTGGTCGCCGAAGCGCTGGGGCAGCGTTATCCCAAAGAGAATGCTGACACCAAAATCCAGCTCACGACGGAACTGGATTCGCGTTATACGGGCGCAACCAAGATTATCAAGTACGGCGGTTTTCTGGCCTTGTGTGTTTCCGGGTTGGTGTTGCTGCTGGCCTGTGCCAACGTGGCGAACCTGATGCTGGCGCGTGCGGCGACGCGCGCCAGAGAGATAGGGATTCGGTTGGCGATAGGCGCGAGCCGTGGACGTATTGTGCGGCAACTGCTGACGGAAAGCGTGTTGCTTGCCTTGCTGGGCGGCGTGCTGGGTTTGGCGTTGGCGTATTGGGGAGCGGACATGATGCGGGCTAGTTTTCCGCCGGTTCCCTACCCTGTCAGTTTCGATTATTCGCCGGACGGTTATGTGTTGAAATGGATGCTGTTGATTACGATGTTGACGGGCGTGGTCTTTGGCCTGGCTCCGGCCTTGCTGGCTTCGCGTGTTGATCTGGTCGCCGTCATCAAAGGAGGCGCGGCGGGGCCGTCGCAAAAACGTCGTCGCCTGAATCTGCGCGGCGCGCTGGTCATCGCGCAGGTCACTATTTCGCTGGTCGTGCTCATTTGTGCGGGGCTATTTATACGCAGCCTGGCCCAGGCACGCCAGACAGACCCCGGGTTTGAGACGGAAAATCTGGTCACGATGATGATTAACCCGGGCTTGCTGTTATACGACGAGCCGACCACCCGCCGGTTTTTCCAGGAGCTACAGCATCGCCTGGAAGCGGAGCCGGGCGTGCGTGCGGCGGCGTTGATTAACGAGATGCCGCTCAACGTCGAAAACCTGAAGCGTGGGCCCATTGTGAAGGAGGGCGAGATTGAGCCGCCGCCGAATCAGGGCATCAACTCCGGTTGCAGTTTGATCACGCCGAAGTATTTCGACGCGATGCGGATTGCGCTGCTGCATGGACGCGACTTCACAGACCGCGATACGGCAGATGCGCCCCCGGTCGTGATCGTCAATCAGGAATTTGCCCGCCGGTTTTATGGCAGCGCGGAGAATGCTTTGGGAAAACGGTTTCGCCTGGGGCAAGGTACGCCGTTGATGGAAATCATAGGCATCGCACAGGACGGACGCTATAACACTTTGTACGAAGCCCGGCAGCATTTCGTGTTCCTGCCCGTCTATCAGAACCCGCGAACAGCCATGACTCTGCTCATCAGCACACACTCGTCGGGGGATTTAAAAACGGTGGTGGAAAGTGCGCGCCGCGTCATCGCGCAACTGGACGCAAGACTGCCGGTGGTGGGCGTGATGATGGCTGATGAGAATCTGGCGATAGCGTATTGGGGGCCGCGTGTGGCGGCGGGAATGGCGACGACGTTTGGAGTGCTGGCGTTGGTGTTGGCGACGATGGGGCTCTACAGCGTGATGATGTATGACGTTAGCCAGCGCACGCACGAGATAGGTATTCGGATGGCGCTCGGCGCGACTCTGCGCGATGTGTTGCGGCTGATTGTGGGCCAGGGGATGCGCATGGCTTTGATCGGCATCGTGCTGGGATTGATTGGCGCGTTTGGGTTGACGCGCGTCCTGGGAAGCTTGTTGTTAGGCATCGGCACGACTGATCCGGTCACCTTCGTCGGCGTTCCCGTTTTACTGGCCGTTGTTGCCTTACTGGCTTGTTACATCCCTGCGCGCCGTGCGGCACGCGTCGATCCGCTCGTGGCCTTGCGCCATGAATGAACAATCAAATCACGGAATAAAATAGAGAGATAAGGATGAGCTACATGCCCCTCTTTCGGTATTGCCCGTTTAAGGTTTGAGAGCCTGAGGGTAAGGAATCAGACGTGCGCGGCCGTGATGGTTTGTTTCACCACGGCTGCGCACGTTTGATTGTTTGGAAGATAAGTTATTGCTGGCCGACGGCTGCCGGTAGCGTGTTGCCGCCGCCGTTGTCACGCACGTTGTTGTTCCCGAACGAGACGACTGCCACGCCTGCGACACCGTTGGCGTTGTTCATCATCGTCACGTCTGCCAGGTTGACTGTGCCGGCGACGTTGTTGACGCCGGTCAGGTTGCCGTTGAGCATCGAGCTGATGATGTTGACCTTCGCTGCGGTCTCGGCTCTCACGCCGTCGCCGAGATTGCCGTTGATCGCTGACTCTCTGATATGGGCCGTGCTGCCGTTCTGCACCTGTACGCCGTGCGAGGAATTCCCGTTGATGCGTACATTGTTGAGAAAGGCGCGTAGTTGCGCGGCGGCAGCGCCAATGACGTTCACGGCCGAACCCGAATTGTTATAGAAGGAAGTGTTCGTGATCCAGAGTTGTCCAGCCGGGTTGGTGCTGACCGTGCGCGCATCCCTCACACCGTTGCCGTTACCGGAGCGGAATCCAAAGATCACGCAGTTTTCAATGTTGACGTTTCGGCCGGCAGTGATATTGACGCCGACGAGGCCGGTGGTCGCGCCGTTGATGGAAAGATTGCGCAGGTTGACGACGATCGTATTGGGAGTGGCGGTCGCCGAGTCGTTGACGTTGACGCCGTTGGTTCCGGCGGCGAGGATCGAAGCCATCGTCCCTTCGCCGTCGATGGTGATGTTCTTGGTGATGGTGACGGTTCCGAAGCCGCCCGGGTCAAGGGCATCGATCTCGCCGCCGTTGGCCGTTCTGGAGATCGCGCCGGCAAAGGTCTTGCAGGGAGCAGTACGGCTACAGGGGTTGGCATCATCGCCGACACCTGAGACCCAGGTGCGGGTCGCCTGTGCATGCGCGAAAGAACTGGCCGTGATGGTGATAACTACTATGGCTATCAAGTTGTAGATTGGGCGAATACTTTTCATCTGCGTCCTCCTAAAGAAGAAAGTCATTTTTTGATGGGCCTGTTTTTAATGGCCCGTTGAAGCAGCGGCGCGAGCGTTGGGCCACAATTAAAACTTTTCGTTTAATCATGGTATCTCCCTCATCCTTATCTCTTCGTCATGGGGGATGATAGGGCTGTAGGCGAGATGCGGTCTTTAGAAGCAACTGAATTTTTTTTGAAAGAGTTCTGAAGAAGAAGATCGTCCCCGGCAAACTGTCGTCCGTGCTGCGCTGACGATGGGCATGCGCGGCTCTTCTCTCAAAGACCGGCGTGCTCGGCTTCGCATAGTGATTTGAGGCAGATAAAAACCTCTCCTTCAGCCGTGCAGCCGGAATGAAGCTTTCCTGCCTGCGCCCGTTGGTGGATGATGCTCGGACTCACGCCCGCGAGGGATGCGGCCTCGACGGGCGAGACCATCTCGACATCGCAGGCGCAGCTCACGCACCAGGCACGCCACATCCTAAACTGCCTGTGAAATATCAGGAGTCGCTCGGTCTCGACCGTGATCTCAATTATTTTCCTTGTCATGTGAGGCCCCTCTTCTCGTGCGCTGCGCTTTTCCAAAGCCCTCAAAAACATTTTCATCGGGTCGAGGGCTTCGGGTTATAATGTCCGCCATCTTCACTCTGTTCGCCGCAAGATGCCGGGGACTCGACCGGCATGGCGGGCCCGACCACCCTCAACGCGGAAAGTAACTGCAAAGCGCCCCTGAAGTCGTTAGAGGCTTTTGAGATTTTTCTGAAAGAGTTTTGAGGGCGCTCTTCGGGAGGCAAGAGATGGAGTTGAGACAGCCCGTCCGCGCCTACACGTTCGACAACCTCCTGCTTGACCTGCGCGAGGGACTGCTGCTGCGCGACGGCGTCCCAGTGCCTTTGACGCCGAAGGCTTTTGAAACGCTCGTCGTGCTGGTCGAGAACAACGGCCACGTCCTCAGTAAAGACGAGTTGATGAAAAGGGTCTGGCCCGACAGCTTCGTCGAGGAAAACAATCTTTCACAGAACATCTCTCAATTGCGCAGGGCCTTGCAGAGCGCCGGGACTGAAGCCGCTCACTATATCGAGACCGTCCCGCGTCGCGGTTATCGCTTTAAGGCGCAGGTCTCCGTGCGCGAGGAAGACGCGTTCGAGACAGTCGTAGTACGAGAGCGTACGCGCACGCGCATACTGGTCGAAGAGGACGAAGATCAGAACCGGCAGGCGGGCGAACAGGCGACGAGGACGGCTGATTCAGCCGACACGCATGAACAAAGGAGAGAGATTGAGAGCGGCGCGCGCAGCCCGGTTGAAGATGAGTTTCCGCCCGCGTTGATGCGCGTGCCGGAGACGAAGTATGCGCAAAGCGGCGAGGTCAACATAGCCTATCAGGTGATCGGCGACGGGCCGCTCGATCTGGTCTTTGTGATGGGCTGGATTTCGCATCTCGAATATTTTTGGCGCGACCCCTCTTTCGCGCGCTTTCTGCGCCGCCTGGCCTCCTTCTCGCGCCTTATCCTGTTTGACAAGCGCGGCACGGGGCTCTCTGATCGCGTCCCGCTCCACGAGCTGCCGACGCTTGAGCAGCGTATGGACGACGTGCGCGCGGTGATGGAGGCGGTCGGGTCTGAGCGGGCGGCGCTGTGCGGCGTCTCGGAAGGTGGGCCCATGTCTGCGCTCTTTGCCGCGACCTACCCGGAGCGCACCGCCGCGCTCGTGATGATCGGAACGTACGCCAAGCGCGTCTGGGCCCCGGACTACCCCTGGGCTCCGACCGCAGAGCAGCGCGAGCACTTCTTTGAGGAGATGCGTGAGCACTGGGGCGGCCCCGTCGGAATAGAGGAACGCGCGCCGAGCAAAGTGGATGACCCGCAGTTTCGTGAATGGTGGGCGACGTACCTGCGTATGGGGGCGAGCCCGGGCGCGGCTGTGGCGTTGACGAAGATGAATGCAGAGGTCGATGTCCGCCATGTGTTGCCGACCATACGCGTGCCGACGCTCGTGCTGCACCGCGCGGGCGACATGTGTCTGAAGGTCGAGGAGGGGCGTTACGTGGCCGAGCGTATACCGAACGCGAAGTATGTCGAGCTACCCGGCGTTGACCATCTCCCGTTCGTCGGCGATCAGGACACAATGCTCGACGAGATCGAAGAATTCCTCACGGGCGTACGCCACACAGCCGAGCCCGAGCGCGTGCTTGCGACAGTGCTCTTCGCACGCATCGTCGATTCCCCGCAGCACGTCGCACAGCACGGCACAAAGGGCTGGCAGAATCTCATCGAGCGCTTTCGCGCGCATATCAGTAAAGAGATCGCCTGGTTCAGGGGGCGCGAAGTTGATATGACCGGGACGGGGCCGCTCGCGACCTTCGACGGCCCGGCGCGCGCCATCCGCTGCGCCTGCGCCATCAACGAGTATGCCGCGCGACTTCGGATAGAGATACGCACGGGCCTGCACACGGGCGAGTGCGATCTGCTGGACGGAACGCAGGTGGGCGGTCTGGCGGTCGAGATCGGCAGGGAGATCAGAAATCGCGCTCGGGCAGGCGAAGTTCTGGTCTCGCACACTGTCAAGGATTTGGTGGCCGGTTCCGGCTTGCAGTTCGGTGAATGTGGGACGGAGGTTTTTGAAAAGATTCCGGGCGCGTGGCAGCTATACAAGGTGGAGCGCTCGGCCTCCGTTCAGAAATGAGCGCACAGTAAAGGCTTGCGCCTGAGAGGGCGACGCGGGCGTGCCCCCCACGCCCGCGTCGCCCTCAAAATGTGCGGGAGACCTCCGCATCCATGCCTGGCTGGGACTGCCTGTACGCTGTGCGCGATGACATTCGATACAGGCTTCCCGGTCTCGTGCTGAAAAATTCTACGGCTGAACCAGAATATCGCCGTCGCCCTGCGTGGGATTGACGAAGTCGTAGGACGAGAGCGGAAAGGTCTGACAATTGAGCACCCAATCCCTAGTGATCTGTATACCCTTATCGTCTCGACGCTCTGCATCGGTTGCGAGCCAGGTCATACTCCACCCGCTGTCTTCCTTCAGCTCGGCGTCGGCGGGTATCCACCCCTTCTCCGCCGGTTTGTAAATTCCCCAGGTGAATTTATCTCCTCGTTCCCCTATGCCATCGGCGTTGTCTTCGACCACGAGCAAGACGCGCTGCCCGATGTAGTCCGAGAGGGTTGCCCCCGTCACAACCCCGCTCATCACAGCCCGGTTGCGCTCGACCACCATGCTGTCAAACTCGGCCTGGATGAAGAGATCTTCGATTTTGCCGCTATAGCCCGCGCTCCCCGTTCCGTCCACGTCCTGATCTGGAAATTCCGCCGGGCCGCTAAAGATCATACGGCCCGAAGCGCTGCCGTCACTGTTTGCGACGGCGGTGAATTTGAGACTCTTCGTGAAGCCATCATCTAATGTAAAACTGATGCTACCGTCAGCCGTCCCGCTGCTTTCCGCAGCGTTCGAGCGTGGCGTTACAAAATTCAGCAGGGCGAGCGCCAGAATCGAGGCACAAACCATGCTCTTAACCGTAGAACTACCGATAAAACTGACCTTACTCATAGCGAATCTCCTTATAGGCTGAGGGTTAACAGGTTTAGGGCGTAAGACTTCAAGCATTCAGACACTTTCTCTGCCTCTCCATGACTCCTCAAGGCAGGCGATACCAAACCAAGTCGACGTTTTAGGATTGAAGTTTTGCTCACAGACCGAAGCTTACCGGGCGGGCTGGCCAAGCGTCTTTAGAGTTCGCTGAATTAGTTCTGAAAGCATTATGAAAATTGAATGAAAAGAATTTTCTGCCGCTGGACAGCACCTCCGGTAATCGTCACACGACTACCGAACATGTGGGAATCATTGGTCGTCAGCGAGGCTCCTTCAGATTCCGCACGGAATAAGGGTTAAGCCCGCAATGATTGGCATTCAGGCGTTTGAGGGCTTCATGCGCGGGTAGAGGTCTCTTCTGAAATTGTTGCGAAGGAAGCTATCGGGCGATGTATAGCTTGGGAAATTGCCGGCGAAGGTTGGCTACCTTCGGCAGGTCGTTGATGACAATGTAAGCGTCCTTCGGATGATGAACGGCGTAGTCCTGATGATATGCCTCGGCCTCATAAAAAGAGTTGAGCGCAGTGACTTCTGTGACAATCGGACGCTCATAGACTTTAGCTTCATTGAGCTGCTTAATGTAGGCGAGCGCGATGCGCTTCTGCTCTTCGTTGGCGTAGAAAATGGCCGAGCGATATTGCGTGCCCGTATCCGGCCCCTGCCGGTTTAGCTCCGTCGGGTCATGCGCGACCGCGAAGAAGACCTGGAGCAACTGGCCGTATGTGATTTGTGAAGGATCATAAGTGATGCGGACGGATTCGGCGTGCCCTGTCCCACCTTCGCTGACGCTCTCATAATGAGCCTTATCTGCGTCTCCGCCCGAATAACCGGATGTCACGCGGTGCACTCCTTTGACATGCTCGTACACGGCTTCGATGCCCCAGAAGCAGCCGCCCGCGAGAACTGCTGTCTGCTCGCCCCTGGTGGCGGCGAGCGGGGTGTCCAGGGCTGGCTCCGGGACGACGACAACCCTGGCTTTGGCCGCACTGCAAGCCAGAGTGGTTCCAAGCAGGAAGATGGCAAGAGTTTTTAACAGCAGGCCGGACATCAGCATTACCCTCCAATAGATAGCAGCCTGATCGCTTCAGCTCGGGACACGAACGGACGTAGCAATCATACTTTCGACGAGTTAGATGCGCTAGCGCGGTCGAGCTATAGCCTGTGCATCTGTCAACCGGCTTTTTTATACAAGCCGACAGCCGCGCGCCGTCGTTTCATAGCAGGCGGCGTGCGCGTTCATTCCGGCTTGATCGGAGTTGCGTTCGGGAATCGCTTCTGCCGTCGTCAGCCTTGCTTCTCTTCTTTATCCAGCTTGAGCACGACGGAATTGATGCAGTAGCGCTGGCCCGTTGGGCCGGGGCCGTCGTCAAAGACGTGCCCGAGATGAGAATCGCAACTGCTGCACAAAACTTCTATGCGTCTCATCCCGTGGCTCGTGTCAACTTCCGTGCGGATGTTCTCTTCATCCAATGGTTCTGTGAAACTGGGCCAGCCGCAGCCCGAATCGAACTTGGCATCGGAGATGAACAGCTCATTACCGCAAGCGACACACCTGTACGTGCCCTCGTCCTTCGAGTCGTGATACTCGCCCGTAAAAGGTCTCTCCGTCCCCTTTTGACGCGCGACACGGTATTGCTCAGGCGTCAGTGTTGCTCGCCACTCTTCTTCGGTTTTGGTAACTTTCTCTTTCACTTTAAAAACCCTTTCTATGGCTCTACTGCTGTGGGCAGCACAACGTTTTGCCCCGCTCAGGTAACGATTATATGTCTTGCAGCCATCCCTCATGCAAAGCATAGCGCACGATGTCGGCGCTGTGCTGTAGGTCTGGCTTTTTCATCAAGCGTACCTCGAAGGTTTCTAATGGGGCTCTTTCAACTTGCTATATAGACCAAAGTAGCTCGTAGCCTTCTTGTGCGCTAAAATAATTTTCGCAACGGAATCCTTATAACTGTTAGCCGGCATCATCTCTACATCCCATGCAAGGAGAAGGAATGGAACGTAAAGTAGCATCAGATTATCCGCAAGAGTTGTTAGACCTCTTTCACGAATACCAGCACGGCGACATAGATCGCCGCACTTTCCTGGATCGCGCCGTCAAGTTTGCTGTCGGCGGCCTGACCGTCGCGGCGATCTTCGAGAGCCTGACGCCCAACTACGCCTGGGCGCAGCAGGTTCAGCCTGAAGACAAACGCATCAAGGTGGGTTACGAAGTCGTGCAATCCCCGGCCGGAAACGGCTCGATCAAAGGTTATCTGGCTCGTCCGGCGCAAGGGAAAAAGCGGCCGGTCGTGCTCGTCATTCACGAAAATCGCGGACTCAATCCATATATCGAAGACGTAGCGCGGCGGCTGGCGCTCGCCAATTTCATCGCCTTTGCGCCCGATGGTTTGACTTCGGTCGGCGGCTATCCGGGCAGCGACGAGAAAGGAGCCGTCGCCTTTCGCACGGTGGATGGAAAGAAGATGACAGAAGATTTCGTCGCGGCGGCCAGGTGGCTCAAAGCTCGCTCCGACTCCACAGGCAAACTGGGCGCGGTGGGTTTTTGTTTCGGCGGCGGGATGGTGAATCAATTGGCCGTGCGGCTTGGCGCAGACCTGAATGCCGGGGTCGCGTTCTATGGTCGTCAGGCAGGCGCAGAAGATGTCCCCAAAATTTCCGCGCCACTCCTTCTGCATTACGCAGGCAACGACCAGGGCGTCAACGCTGGGATAGCTGCTTATGAAGCGGCGCTCAAGGCCAATAAGAAGGTCTATCAGCTTTACATGTACGAGGGCAAACAGCACGGCTTCCACAACGACACGACGCCGCGTTATGACGAAGCGGCGGCCAAACTGGCATGGACGCGCACGCTCGAATGGTTCAACAAATACCTGCGGTAAAGCCTGCTCATGCAACGGCCATCGAGACAAAGGCGCAAGGCTGCTCCGAGACGATTTTCAACGGCGCGTAGCCTTCTTCGTCGCACTGACCTTACCGGGCGGCGGCGCGCTCATGCCCGCCGCGTAGAAGGCGAGGAAGCTGTCGAGCAGCCCTTCCGGCGTCTCCCCGGCCTTTCGAGGGCAGTGTGACCGATTGGCATCGCTCGCTAGGCGCGGGCGGCGCGCACCGCGCCGCCGCACGTGCGGTCACGGGGGCGGCGAATCTCATCTTCCTTTTTATCGTGGCGAGCGGCTTCTATCTCTGGTGGCCGACGAAGTGGACTCGCAATGCAGACGGTCGCCTCGCTCGCCTCGCTGGGCGGGGCGTTTCTCGTCTACACGGGTCTCTCGCTCGCCTGGCGGCGCTCAGTCGCCCGAAAATGAGTATTCCGGTATGCCCGAAGTTAATATCGATAAGCGACCCTCGATAGAGATCAGTGTCCGAAGAAGTAACTCTAAAAACCTCATAGACTGAATTCCATGTTGTCCCGCGCAGCGGAACGCGGACGGGGCTTCCGCGATAGACTGAAGCCGGGTTATAGTCTCAACCAACTGCGGATGAAATCATCGCCGTTGGTTGTCATAGTTGAATGCTTGCCCAATGAGAGAGAAATGGATTGAGACACTTGCGCGTCTCTCGACCATCCGCGCCGTTTCACTGGCGACGATTATATTACTGCTTCTCTTCCTGCTGCTTGCGCTCTACAGAGCCTATCCGTTCATCGATAATGTCAATGCCGCGACATCCACCGGCGACGACTGGCTTCTCTATAAACAATATGCCGGCAGCATCCTCCACGATGGACTGCTGATTCCGGCTCATCCGGGCACATATTACGAGCCCGCCGGGTTCATCTATAACTATTTTATTGCCGCTGTTTTTTGGCTGACCGGCGAGAATTCAAGTTATGTCTACTGTGTGCAGGCGGCGATGCTTGCCTTGTCGGTCGGGCTGATGACCATCGCCTTCAAACCATACCTGCCCGGACAGGCTGTATTCATTTTCTGGGCAGGACTGGCGCTGACTCTCTTTCTTGACGTATTCCTCGTCTACACGTTCAGGCTGCTCAGCGAGAATCTGGTGCTTTTCCTCCTGCCAATCTTTTACCTGACTACCCTCAGAACTTTTGAGACGAAATCCGTGCTTCAAGCTGCTTGCGCTGGCCTCGCCCTGGGCCTTTGCTCGCTCTGCCGACCGAATATCGTTTTGATGGGCCCGGCCACCGTGATACTGCTTTTCTTCTATCTCAGACATCAACCGCGTCAGGGAGCGATCATCCTCACATTCCTCGTCTGTTTCTTACTGGTCATCTCATTACTACCGCTGCGTAATTACCTGGTCGCGCATGAGGTGCGTGTGCCCATTGACCCGTATAAGAGCCATAACATGCGTAGGGCACTGGGCATCTACGAGCCCGCGACGCCGCCCGCGCCGAGCACGGTTGCGCTCAGCGCCATCAAGCTCTATGCAAGACTGATTCTCTTCTGTAGTGGATTGACATTTCTTGAGCTACCGCTGCGCTGGCTGCGTCCACATTGGACTCTGATGTGGGCCGGTACGTTTGTCTTCGCGTGGCGTGTCTTCAAGAGACGGCGTTTAGAGTTCTGGGAGGCGCTCGCGCTCGGGTTCATTATCCTGTATCTGGGGCCGCTGATCGTTTTGATCAATATCACGAGTTACGGTTTCAGGATGATCGTGCCGGTCATCCCGATGGTTTTGCTTCTGGCAGTCCACGCCTTAGCTGCAAGGTTGCTGCCGGCAAAGCAATAATCAGGTTCGGCGTCGGGTTGGTCTCTCGTAAACCATTTCTATGATTCGACAGGAACAGCCGGGACAAGGTTACAGCTTCTCCGAGCGTCGGGGATGGGTGGCCGCTTTTGTACTCATCTCGCTCTTTCTGCTCACTAACGTGGCGATCCTCCTGACGGTCGGGATTCATATGGGCGGAGATTCTCTACGGTATGTGGGTGGGGCTGAAAACCTGCTTCGGGGTTCACCGCTTCAGGAGCGGCAGTCACATTACACAGGTTACCTGCTGCTCATAGCCTTCTGCCGGGTGACGGGGATTGGTCTGCCGGGCGTGATTGCGATACAGCTCCTCATGGCCGGGTTGGCCGCGTTCGCGCTGTATGACCTTGGACGCAAATTACATGGAGAGAGCGCAGGGCTATTTGCCGCCGGGCTCTTCGCAGCGAATCCTGATATTGCCCGCTGGAATGCTTACATACTGACAGACTCTCTCTATATCTCTTTTGTCACCCTGGCCGTGTGGTCTGTTTATAAGGCGTTCGAGCTCGGACGCCACTGGTACGTCCTGGCTGTAGCCGTGCTCGTCGCAGCGACTCTCATCAGGCCCAATGGGAGCGTTCTTATCCTCGTGAGTTTGCTTTACCTCAGCAGTTATCTCAAACCCGGAACTCGGTCGTGGCTGGTCATCTCGGCGATTCTTCTGGCTTCTATTCTGGGCGCACTCGTCGTATTGCGTTTCTATACATTGCAGTACAGCGATAATCCGGTCATAGCCTTACGTTACGGGACGACAGGGATCGGCGAATGGGGCGTCTTGATGCCCTCTGAGCCTGGGCCCTTTGCAGGTGAATGGACTGACTTGATAGGTTATGTCGCCCGCCATCCACTAGCCTCTTTACGTCTCTGTGCGACGCGCGTCGCCATCGAACTCGTACACGCTCGACCCTTTTTCTCGTTCAAACATAATGCGCTCCTGCTGGCGACTTTGCCTGTGATTTACCTGCTCGCCCTCATGGGGCTCAAGCTCAATCGCAACCGGGCGCTGACGCGGCTCATCGTCTTGACCATTACCGCTCATCTGGCAGTGGTCGCAGCCACTTATGCTGATTGGGACGGGCGCTTTTTGCTGTATGCCCTGCCGCTCATCTGTCTCTTAAGCTCTTGCGCCCTCGCTTCCCTTATCGCAAGCTGCGCCCGCGCTCTTTCGCCGAAATATACGAGAGAGCCAGCACCAGCCGAAGACGACAGTGCTATAGCAGTAATAGAGTAGATGAAGCGCTGTTGCTCCGGCTAGAAAAAGCGGGCCGCGCTGCCGCCAGAAGAAGGCGTATAGCTTGCGGTTAAGCAGAAAGACTATCGCCAAGAGCAACAAAACAGCAGCGACCAGAAGAGGAAAGGCCAGGCTTAAAGCCAGTAGGGTGAATGCTGAGACGGTGGCCAGTGCGGCGACGCGCTCGCTTACGCGCAGATTGAGGTCGTTAGTGATTCGCCCTCTTTCCAACACCAGCCTTGACCAGGGCGCGGCGCGGCAGAAGATGTCCGTCCGCAGCATGCCCGTTAACGTCCAGCGCTTCAAGTGTCGAACCTGCAAGTGCCTGTCCAGCCGGATGTCAAAACCTTCGTCGCGCAAGCGGTAGCCCAAATCTATATCTTCAATCGAAGGCTCCCGATAAAGTTTTTCGTTAAATCCCCCGACGCGGAAAAACGTCTCGCGCCTGACGGCTCCGCACCCGGCCCAGAAAGTTTCGGCCTGGCGGCTCGCCTGCTGATGAACGAAATGGTGAAGCAGGTTTTTATACTGCGAGATAAAGTTCGTCGCAGCCGGTGCATCGTCGTAAGAGCCGAAGAGCGCTGCCATTCCCTGCTCTTCTTGAAAGCGGCTGGCGACGCGCGCGACCGTCGAGGGCGGCACGAGCACATCCGCATCTATAAAGAGAAGAACTCTTCCAAGCCCTTCCCGAGCACCGCGATTGCGCGCCGCCGCCGGGCCCCGGCGCGATTCGAGTTGCAGCACACGGACAGCATCGTGCCTGCGCGCCACCTCCGCGCTCTCGTCAGTCGAGCCGTCATCTACCGCAATGATCTCGAAATCCCCACCGGCAGCTAAGAGCGCCTTGAGGCATTGGGCCAGATGCTCGCCCCCATTATGCACAGGGATGATGACAGAGATGTATGGATCGCTCCCCGAACTGACCGCTCTTCTCGGTAACCGATCGGACATCTCAAATCTCCGACTCCGCCGGGGTACTTCTCAATTGCGTGACACGCTCGGGAACAAGCGGCTGGGTCGAGGCGAGCCGTTTGTACTGTTCCACAGTTTCCACTTCGACTCTTTCTTCGACGTGCTCCGGTTCCGTATTGACCGCCCACAGATCGTAGCTTGCGCCGAGGATGTTTTCGACGGCCAGCATCGCCGTCAGCATCGAGTGATCCTGATTGTTGTATTTGTGCATGCCGTTGCGCCCGACCAGTTGCAGGTTAACGATCGGGCTGAGAAAGCCGCGAATGACCTCCAACGCCTGCTTATAGGTAAGGTCATAAACCGGGTAAGCCTTGGGGACTCTGATGACCACGGCGTCCTCCACCTCACCGGCTTTCACCAGACAGACCTTTTCCACCTCGCGCTTGCCCAGTTCGATCAACTCTCGGTCTGTCATCGTCCACAGCCCGTCACCCTCGAAACAGAAATACTCAAGGCCGAGACAGGTCTTCTCGGGGTCTGCGACCATGTGCGGGCTCCAGTTCTTGAAGTTCTGAATGCGCCCCATCTTCACTTCGGGGTCATGTATATAGATCCAGTTATCGGGGAATATATCGCGGCGATTGACGATCAGTATGACCGTCACAAAATCTCTGTAATTAAGGCTGGCGGCGGCCAGTCGCACCTCAGGAGGGGCAGGCGGCGAGAGACACCCGATCAACGCGCGTATCGACATGCTGCTGATAAAGTGTGAGCCCTCCAGGGTTTCTCTCTGTCCGTCGCGGATGACTTCCACGCGTTCGACGGCACGGTCGCGCCACTCTATTTTTTTGATCTTTGTGCCGAGGCGAACGACGCCCCCGCGTTCCCGTACGAGCGCGGCCACACGTTCCCACATCATGCCGGGGCCGCGTTTCGGATAGTCGAACTCTTCGATCAGAGTTCTGATGGCGACGCGCCCATCTCCGCCGCGCCGCTTGACGAAGAGATTTTTGATAGCGACGCCCAACGAAAGGTCTTTGATGCGCTGCGCGGCCCAGTCAGCAGTGATCTGCTCGCAGGGAATGCCCCAGACCTTCTCCGTATAGGTCTTGAAGAAGAGTTGATAAAAACGTCTGCCGAAGTGGTTCGTCACCCACTGCGCAAAGGTCTCCACCCTTGTTTCCGGGAAGGCGCGCGCGCGCAGGTAACTCAGAAAAACCAATAGGCCATTGCGGATTCCGATATGAAAGAGTGTGGAAGAGAAACGGAGCGGGTAATGCAGGAAACGACCGTTATAATAGATGCGAGAAAGCCTTTTGCGGCGAAGGAAGTCGCCGCCGGGCAGGACTTCACGCCAGAGGTCGTCAACCGCCTTGACCTTGGTGAAGAAGCGGTGGCCGCCGATGTCGAAATGATAGCCCTTATAGTTGATCGTGCGCGAAAGCCCGCCGACTATTAAATCCTTTTCGAGCACGACGGTCGCGAGGCCAGCCTTACAAAGCTCGTAGGCCGCCGTCAGGCCCGCAGGCCCTCCGCCGATAATGACAACTCGTTTCTCGTCGTGATCTTCCATCGAATTTTAATGCTCGCTCAGCTCATGTTGTCGTGGGATCAAACCCGGCTCAATCTTATTCGCATCCAGAAAGCCGTTGACCACCGCCCCCTTCGTCTCAACCAGCCTGTCCAGAACCAGATCATAAAGTCGCTCATCCATCCTGAGGCCGTTATACTTTTCCCCAGAGTAGGAAGCGCACAAGTTGGCCGCATGGACAGCAGAGCCGAACTCCTCCATGTAGAGTTTGGTGTAATCCCCTCTTCCACCGGCGATGTCGTGCATCACGACGGGGCTGAAAAGCGCAACGTCCGTCAACAAGGGAAAGCGGAGGGATTTGTAGAGTCTGGTCAGGAAAAAAGTTCCCACCTCCTGTTTGGGAATCGCGCCCCGTTTATTTTTGACCAGCAGCTTACAGGCGTGTACGTAGAAATCAAGCATGCTATTGGCCTCTGTAAAGACCGTCACTGAATTATTGACCCTGAACAGGGGCTGCACTCTTTGGGGCCAACTGAGGCCGGTCAATCCTTGCCGCAGTGCCCGCAGAACTTCCAGCTTTTCCAGCCAGATTTCACGACAGAAGGCGTATTCCTCACTGATCGCGATCTCGAAGCGCTCGGCATCAAAGACGACCAGATCGGCGTCCGCCCAGATCGTCCTCTCATACCCGCTTGAGAGCAGCTCGCGGGCTAGTTCCAGCCTGGCCAGGTCGGAGATAAGCTGCACCTGCCCGTTTACTTTCTCCCGATACCACGGCGGGACATAGTCGAAGAGGCGGTCGTCAATAAAGACGTAATCGAACCCTTTGAGAGCAGACCAGCGCTTCACCGTCTGCATGCAGCGCGCGATCCAGACGGGCTCCTCCGTGCTGCGATAGGATTGATAAACGACCGTCTTCAAGTCTCACCCTTTATCTACCGGGAGAATCGGGAATGCTTTCAGTCGCGACTCGGACGCTTGCCTATCCTGTATGACCGCCATAATGACCACGGCCCGGCGAGATTGCCCGCGATCTCGATCAATGTCACCCGCAGCATTTGCCGCTCGGCACTGCGGGCCGTGCGTCTGAGGATTCGCCGTAGATGCGTCAGGGGCAAGGCCGCCACGAGCCGCGTCAACGCGCGCAGATCATGATCCCAAAGCAGAGTGACCAGATGATAAGCGACGTGCCCCTTACTGTATGCGTAAATCTGGCGATGCAGGCCGCGAAGCTCACGCCGATGCCTGTGCCAGACATAAGCCGACGGCTCATAACGGATACGCCCGCCCGCCTTGAGCACCCTGTAGAATAAATAGGTGTCCTCACCGACCCCGGCAGGCATGCCCGGCCCCAGCATCTCGTTCATCAATCCGATCCGGGGATCGCTGAACACGCTCCGGCGAAAGGCCGCGTTTGCCGTTCCGCCCAGTATCCAGGTCGGCACGGCGCGCAAGCGGAAGCTCTTGAACCACTCTCCGTCAACGTCGAAAGACTCCGTGCCCCTGCCTAAACCGCCATAGGCTTCAAAGAGACGGGCGGCGACAGTTTCACTCTCAAGCGGCAGGACGTTTCCTGTGACGGCCATCAGATCGCTGCGGCTGAAGGGAGCAACAAGCCTTTCGAGCCAGTCGGGCGGCATCCTTACATCATCGTCAACCGTGACGATGATCTCGCCACGGCTGGCGAGAATGCCGGCATTGCGCGCGCAGGCTACTCCCCGGCGCTCTTCACGCATGAGCCGGACATCCGGGAACATGGCGACCACCTGTGCTGTCATTCCCGAAGAGGGATTGTTATCGACGACGATGATCTCCACTTTCCTGTTTGTCTCCTGGCGAGCGAGACAGCTCAGGCAGTCATGCAGGTCATCCGGCCGATCGCGCGTGCCGATCACGACTGATAGCGGGACTGCCGTTGGGGTCGCGAGACAAGCCATCATTATTTTTGACCGAGCCATTCAGCGAATTTCGCAACCGTCGAACACCTTCGCCGTCGGAGCCGGGATTCAGCTTATCAGAGTGAGCCTGCGCCCTCTTCTACTAATAAGGCGGGCGATTTACCGTAGGGGTCTGGAAAGCTCATACGCTCTGACAAAAGGAGCGCGAATGAACCGATCACAATCACAGCCGCGAATAAATGAAGCGAGGGGTGCAGAGTGTGGCCGCTGAAGACGCCGATCATCCAGGCGGCGGAAATCAGTAGCGCCACAAGGGCGTGCGGCCAGAGTAAGAATTGTCGCCCTTCGCTCTTAATCTTACGCGTCAGCATGTACGGCACGCGGCGGCCTCGCGCGACATCGATCAGAGCCAAAAGGGTATAAGGCCATTTCGCGTAGCGCAGGATTCTGGCCTTCCAGTAAAGGCCCCGCTCGCTCGGCGGGTCTAAAAAGAAGCGCTGCCGGTAGAAGACGCAAAGCTGCAAGATCGCACACAGGCCGACAAACCCGTACACCGTGCCGGAGGACAGCGACATGAGCCTCACCTGCATCGCCAGCATCAGTGACAGTAGAGCGAGGCAGAACAACCAAGTCATACTACTCTGGAGATAAACAACCACGTCAAGCAAAGTGATCAGACGATCCTTGAGCGAAATGTTTTTTGTGAGGCGCGGAGCCAGGCGCAATTTCACATCAATGATGGAGCGGGCCCATCGTAGCTGCTGGGTGAGGTACACGGCCCAATCAACCGGGGCCAGTCCCCTGGCAAGAATCTCTGGAACATAGACTCCGCGCCACCCACGGTTTTTGTAAACGAGCGTGAGGAGCAGATCATCCGCATCGTGCGGGGCGAATCCACCGGCATCCTTCAACGCCCGTACCCTGTGCGTGTTGTGGCAGCCTGTGACGAATGGATAGCCGAAGGCGTTGGCCGCCATCTGTGTGCATGAATAGTAAGAGTAGGTCTCTTCGGCTGCGCCGCCCGCGATAAAGCTGGACTGCTGGTTGTAGTAAGCCGCAGGAGCCTGCACATAACCGATCTTCGGGTCGGCAAAATATCCCAGCACTTTCATCAAAAAGTCTGTTTGCGGAATATGGTCTGGATCAAACCCCGTAATAATGTCGTAACGGTCAAAGCCAAGCTCGTAGAACCACGCATTATAATTTCCATGTTTCGAGCGGCGCTGGAACACGCCGCTCTCCGCCTGGTAGCGGGAGATTTTTTTTCGACTGAAGTGATGCGCTCCAAGCTTTACGCAAAGCGAACGGACTCCTTCATCGTCCCCTTCATCCAAGACCCACGTATCGTGCGGATACTTGAGCGCGAGCAAGGCTTTAAGGGTACGTTCCAGCATCTCGACCGGCTCTCCGCCCGGAACGAACGTGGTGACGACGGCCACCTTGTAGCCGGGGCACACCGCTAGTGGCCTCGGCCTACGCATCAAGGGCAGCATCAACAAGCGCGCAAAATGTTCGATCAACTTGAGCGTCAGGACAAGGGTCGTCAGGAAAAAAAAGAGGGGAAAGGCCGCGCGCACTCCATCCGAAATCCAGTGCCGGACAAAATACAGGCTCGCGGCCAGACTCAAACTCAGGAGCAGGATAAATAAAGGATAATCCCGCCCCTTGAGAACCTTTTCGTGGAGTATAAAGGCTTCGGACTGTTCTGTCTTTCCTGTTGCCATGGATGGGTTGTCTTGCGCGCTTATCCGTGATGAGAGCTTAGAAGTGTGTTGATCGGGGAGCCGGGAACAGCACCAACGCATGCGGCCTCGCTCCCGAATGACTCATCTCCGTTATCTTGAATCCTTTATAAGAATTTTCAGTGCGTAGTTCACAATTGCCTTTGAACTACAGGGCATGAAGGGCAAGATACCAAGAGTTAGCGACCGTTATGTATTGTGCCATACATTCTCGTCATAGAACAAGATTTGACGAAAATCGGTTGCGCGCCGGTGGGCCCAAAGTCTACGCAACGAGCGCGATGCTGCAATTGGGAGTGACAGGACTCCCCTGTCGTTCATGAGCATTCCACGCAGCTCGACTATTTTCGTTTTCGTCACAACGCGAAGGGTCAATCTACTCTCACTCTCAGCCTTTGTGTTGGCGAGCCCTTCAGCCCGAACCAGCTCACTCCCTCCTGCACCATATCAATCTCAAGGATGTAGTCTCCTGCTTTCCTCGGCGTATTGATCGTCAGAGAGAGTTCGACCTCTTCTCCGGGTTCAAGGTCTTTGAGCAAGGGGCTTCGACCATCATCGTTGGCTATGACCTGACCGCTCGGGTCGAGCCAGTGATTGCCCAGACTGATCTGATATTCCTCACCGCTTCGCTCGCGTCCAAGCCAGGGCAGCGCGCTCGCATTTTTAACGCGAACCCTGACGACCTGCATCTCACGGGCGGGCAGACGCTCGGGCAGCCGGGGCAACTGAATCTCAGCGCGAAAGCCCTCTGAGGGGAGCGGCGTCAGGCGTCTGGGCGGGGCGTTTGCGATGTAGAGCCTGTACGGCTCGCTCACCGCAACCGTCTCGCACCGAAGGCAGCTCTCTTCGGTGCTGATCACCACCGCGCCGAGCGGAGGGGACTGCGCCGGAGGCAGTCGGACGAACTGCGAAAGCTCGATTCCCCGAAGTGTCGCATACCAGTAAGCCTGTATATAACCCGGAATCCACAGGGCGTCCGCCAGATAAATCGGCCTCGAAGGGATTGCAAGGGCTTGTGAAAAAATCGTCTGCGGGTACTCTGCATCGAATAGATGAAGTTGGCGCGGCGTCCTCGCGCTTCGATGGAACTTCCATTGAAAGAACGCCCCTTGCAGCAGCGTGAGGACGATCAGGAACGCAAAGACCAAGCGCCACTCTCGCCGCACAGTAGCCCTTTCGCTCAGCCAGGCGAAGGCCGGGACGCTCAAGACCAGAATAAAGACCGGAAGAGCAACGAGGCGCAGCATGTGAAAATGGTCTTTGGTGAGAGAAGCCGGGACGACCGATACAATCAGGCCGTAAAGGATAAAACGCCACCACGTGCTATGCCTGTGATCAGAGAGGACTAGCCAGCCGCCGATCGTGGCGAAGACCGCCGTGGCCGCCAACATATGAGGAGTGCCGAAGATGTGTACGACCTGATCCTTGTTCGGGTCTCCGCTGACAAGCAACCGCCATGGATTGAGATTCCCCATCAAGTGCTCGATGAAATCCTGAATGATCTCTCCGTAAGAACTCTGTGGTGTGATGTAGGTGATGATCTTGAAGCGGGCCACGAGCGCGCCCTCATGACGCCAGTTGAACAGAAACAGTGGAACCAACGTCAGCAGGTAAGCGCACCAAGTCTGCACCACGCTCAGCCATCGCTCACGTGTCACGAAAAGGAGTAGACCGAACGCGAGCAGCGGCGCGAGGAGCCTTCCGATCGAATACGTATAAGTAAGAAGCGCGAGCGAGGCGGCGAGGCTGCCAATGTCCGGCGGCGACCATTTAGCCTTTGCGGAGACCCGGTGCAGGCAGAACAGAAAAAGGGCGAGGGCCAGGGGGTAGAAGGCCACTTCCATCACGACCCTGCTCGTTTCAAATAACCAGGGCGTGAGCAGCGCGCTTAAGGCACAGAGGTATCCGACCTCTCCCCGGCGTGCGATTCTAGCCGCGAGCAGACCCAACAAAAGCGCCGCCGCCACTCCCGCCGTGGCGCTCAACAGGCGCGCGGCGAGGATACCGGGGCCAGTCAGCTTAAACAGTCCGGCCAGCAAATAAATATAGACGGGATTCTTATAATCGCCGAAGGCCCGAAAGTAGAGGGGCCACGGCGTCCCGTGTTCATCGCGCCCTGTCTGGGAGATCGTGTAGGCGTTATAAGAGATCGACGATTCGTCAATGTAGAAGCCGGGCGGATTATCCGGCACACCGGCGCTGTAAAGTGCGACGGCGAAAATGGAGAAGGCCACAGCAAGCGACCGTTTGTGTCGGATGATGAAAGGGGCCACAATCAGTATTTGAATCTCAACCGCAGGACGCCTAAGCAGGCTTCAAGGAAAACCCTCCAGTCTAGCTTAGAGTCTCCGTTCTTCCTCTCGACGAAAATGATCGGGACTTCCCTGACCGCGAAACCTTTCCGGTAAGCCTTGTACTTCATCTCGATCAGGAACAGGTATCCGCTCGCAAAGGTGTCTTCAAAGCCGATTGCCTCAAGCGTCTTTCGCCGCCAGCAATTAAACCCGCTCGTTGCATCCGAGAGCGGCATGCGTGTCACCGTCCGCACGTAATTGATTGCCATCTTACTCATAATCAAACGGCTGAGCTTCCAGTTGACGACGCTGACGCCGTGCAGGTATCTGGAACCGACGACCAGATCCGCCGTCTGAATTTGGGCGAAGAAGTCGGGCAGGTATTGCGGATCATGCGAGAGGTCTGCGTCCATCTGTAGGATATAATCGTAATCTCCCTCCAGGGCATACTTGAAACCCTCTATATAGGCTTTGCCCAATCCTTCCTTCTTTTCTCGATGAAGCACGAAGAGTCTGGACGGGTGCTTGCGGCTCAGCTCTTCGGCCAGCTCGCCCGTGCCATCGGGCGAGTTATCGTCAACGATCAGGATATGCAGATCGTTGGCATAAGCGTCAATCTTCTCGACGAGCTCCTGTAGATTGGCGCGCTCGTTATAAGTGGGGATCAGGACGATAGCTCGCATCCGTTAAGCAGGATCACCTTTCAGGCGAAGGACGAAGCACAACCGATTAGAAACCTTTATTCATTCATGCGATAAAGGTAGATTGAACCGCCGAAGACGACTTCAGGCGTGCGACGGCGGTAGGCATCGAAAAAGTTCACGCGCTGCTCGTCCGAGAGGCCCGCGCGCCCCGGCACTGTCGAGCCGTTGAGAAAGCTAGCGCCGATAGCCACGTAGCGCGTGCCAGGCTTCTCAGGATCGGGCAGCGACAACGCATCCTGATATTCCACGCCGCTGTAACCGACTGTCGCGTAGCCGCCGAGAAGGGCGGCGCGAACTTTCGTTTCGCCGTGCGCGCGCAGGTACTCGGCCAGCTCGCCCACTTCATCGCCCCATTCGACGTTGGAATCCGACAGGTAATACCAGTGCGGGCGCGGCGATGCGAGTTGATTCATGTACGTCATGTAATTGGGATATGCACGTATCGCTTCGACACCCACCGAGCAGAGCAAAAGGAGCCCGAGCAGAAGGCCCGCGCCTCGCCCGTGATTGAGAGCCGGTAGACGATCCAGAAATGCGCCGCCAAGTATAAACAGAAAAGGGTAAGCCGGAAGAAAATATCTGACGCCGATATTGATATTGCTCATCATGACGAAAGCCGTGTAGACGACGAGCGGAATAATCAGCACCAGAAACAGGCGCTCATGCTTGACGATCAACCTGTAGATGGCCCAACCCACTGAAGCGAGGGAAAGCAGGAGGAAAGGGAGCGTCGTCTTTAGTGCGAACGCGACCGGGAAGTAGTACCACCAGCCATGTTGACTGTACATTCCGAGCAAGGATGCCGAATGGCCTTCCCGGTTGTGCCGCACTTGCCAGTAGATGCCAAGCACGAAGTCTGTCGGGACGAGGCGCTTGAGCACGCGGACGCTCAGCCACACCGCACGGAACGACGTGGGAAAAGAGACGGCCACCCACTGCGCATCCGCATCCGTCAGCGCACGACTGTGGAAGTAGTAGGCCGCGTTGACGACGAAGAGCGCGGCAAGCACCGCAAGACAGGCATGGAAGGCGAGCGCCACGCGCCTTTCGCCACCCTGCGGCGCGCGCCAGAGCAGCCAGAGCAGAACGACGACGAGGAGGGGCGCGACGATGAGCATCGAATACTTTCCGAGCAGCGCCAGCCCGGCAGCCGCGCCCACCAGTGCGGCGCGCCGCCACGTTCGCCCACGGATGTAGTGGTAGAGCGTGTAGCAGACGAGCAGGTAACCAAACGTCGCCGGGATGTCCGTCTGCACGACGCGCCCGTGCGCGAGCACTGTCGGCTCCAGGGCGAAGAGAAAGACGGCAAGGACGGCGGCGCGGGCGCTAAAAAGCTCGCGCGTGAAATAGAAGACGAGCACCCCGAGCGTGAGCGTAAGCAACGCTGCCGGGACGCGTGCCCAGAAGGAGATTGTCTGGAAACGCGCGCTGTTGTCCTGCCAGAAGTTCTCCTGATACGCCCAGCCGCGCTCTGAAGGATTGGTCAACAGAGCGACCTTTTCAGGCTTCACTTCATCGGGCTGGATAAAGAGCAGCGGAACGCCCGCGATCAGTTTGCAGAGTGGCGGAAGCTCGTGGACGAGTTGGGAGTCACCGGCGGCCAGATGGTAGTATGCTGCCGGTATCAGTACCGTCTCGTCGTTGGTGATCGTCTTTCGTGCAATCGTCGTCAAGAGGTTAGCTGCCATCAAGAGCAGCAGGCATCCCGCAAGCGCTTCGGCCTTGTGTGCGCCCGCAGTCTGCCGGGCGTAGGCGAGCGCAGAAGAGAGTGATACAGTCGGCCACTTCGCATCGGTCAAGACCTGTTCCGGCTTCAATGATTCGTCCATACAGTCTTCGCTCCCGATTGACGCCAGACCATGTGGCGGCAACTCTGGTCACGCTTCTGCCTCTGGTCTACTTCTTTCCGGCGGTGCGCGGGCGTCTCGTCATCTCTCCCGATGACGGAGTGATCTTCAACGTTCCTCTCAGAGTTGCGGCCGCCGAGCTCGTTCGCGCGGGACACCTGCCGCTCTGGAACCCTTATCTCTTTGGCGGGATGCCGCTGCACGGCGCGGCTCAGGCCGGACTGCTCTTTCCCCTTAACTGGTTCTACCTAGTCTTCTCGCCGCCGGTCGCCACCAACCTGATGATGCTCTCGTCTTACGCGCTCGCAGCGCTCGGCGCTTACCTGTACGCGCGGCGCACGGGGACGACTCTCGCGGGCGCGTTGGCGACCGGCATCGTCTGGCAGTTGAGCGCCTTCCTTGTCAATCAAATCGGTCATACTAATATTCTTCAGACGGCGGCCATGCTGCCGTGGGTGCTCTGGGCTGTCGATGGGTATGGCATGATGGGCACGCGCGGTCGCGGCTTATGGCTGGCCGCGCTGGTGGCGCTCCAAGCCTTCACAGGCCATCAGCAAACGTTCGTTTACTCGATGCTACTGGCCGCCGCCTATGCCGTCTGCATGGCGCTCGCGGCTAAGCGCACGCGGACATTTTACCTGCGCTCGCTCGCTTTCCTGGCGGCGGGAGGGCTGCTGGCCGCAGTGCAAATCCTACCGACGTTCGAGCTGCTGCGCAATAGCTTGCGCGCCACGGCCACTTACGATTTTTTCACTTCGTTCTCAATGCCGAGGCGCTTTGTGCTGACGCTCGTCGCGCCTTACCTGATGGGCGGGGGAGACGGCCATCTGTTCCGCGCGCCTTACGTGGGCCCACCCTTTTACGCCGAGTATGTCGGTTACGTCGGCCTCTTGACGCTGATGCTGGCGGTGGTCGCCGTTCTGCAAAAGCCTGATGCGCGGACGAAGTTCTGGGCGGTCGTATCCCTCGTCTGCCTGGCGCTGGCGTGCGGGCGCTTTCTGCCCTTTGATCTCTACAGGTTAGTTTACTACATCCCGGTGCTCAATCTGTTTCGCGTCCCGGCACGCCATCTGATGGAAGTCGAGTTCGCGCTCGCCGTCCTCGCCGGACGCGGGCTCACAGTAGTCGCTGCCGCGCACGGCGACGCCGGAGTCCGGCGTCGCGCCGCGCTGATCGCGGCCATCTTCATTTTGCTGACCTGCGTGGTGGTGATATGGGGGCGGCCACAGGAGTTTCAACTGGGGAGGCGCGCGCCCGTCAGCCTCCTTCGCGCGCCGGAGCTTTTCCTCCCGATACTTGTTGCGTTGGTGAGCGGGTGGGCGCTCTGTAGAGCGGCGCGCGGGAAACTTGCGATTGTCTGGCTGCTCGCGGTTCTGGCGCTCGACCTCGCCGTGTGGGGACAGGCGAGCGGTTGGCGCACGCACAGCCCGACAATGCAGTCGGAGTTGTGGCGCACGCCCGCGACGATTTCTTTTCTACACGAGCGCGAAGCCCAAAGCGGCAGCCGTGCGCCTTATAGAATTCTGACCACTCAGCATTCCTTCAATCCCGACCGCCCCATGCGGAGGGACGAATCGGTGCTCTCTCTTCAACCGGACATTTACATGATGCATGGCGTGGAGAACGCCGCCGGTTACGACGGCTTCGGGCTTGCACGCTACAGCCGCCTCGCCGGAGACATGAAGGTCTGGGGCGAGTTGCCCGACCCGGAGCGCACTTTGCGTGGGCCGGGGCGTGCGGTCGACCTGCTCAATGTGCGTTACCTTTTAGCGCTCAAGTCGGATCAATCAAGCTCCGCTCAACTCCCCTTGCCCACTTATCCTCCGGCCACGGAGACTTACGGCGGCCAGCCGTTCGCCGCTGAGGACTTGAACGCGCCGACCCTTGAGATGGAAGAGCATCTCTCATTCAGCGTTCCGCCGGTAGAGGCTGACCGTCTGGCGTTGTTGACGAATCTCGCCTGGTCGCAGGAGATTTCCGACGGCACGGTGGTTGGGCACGTGCGGCTGTACACGAATGAGGGGCGCGCTTACGACTTTGCACTGCGCGCCGGTGAGCATACTTCTGAATGGTCTTATGATCGCCCGGACGTGCGTGCGCAAATTCGTCACAGGCGCGCCACGGTCGCGACCAGCTACGAGGTCGTAGATGCGCAGGGCAGCTACCAGGCGCACACTTATCTTTCCTCCTTCACGCTTCCACGCCGCGAGATCATCGCGGGCGTGGAAATCTCTGTGGCGCGGTCGGAGCAGTCGCCGAGGCTCGTCCTGGGTATTCAAAGAGTCTCGCTGGCGGATGGTAGTAAGGGCTATCCGCTGCGCCGCGAATGGCTCAGGAAGGAGGCCACACCGTCGATGGGCCAATACTTGAAGCCGCAGCCCGTGAGGGGCCCTAACCTGACGCGCTGGCGACGGCTCGCACAGGTGCAGGAGGTAGAGATTTTTGAGAATACGCAGGTTCTACCCCGCGCGTGGCTGGCTTCGGGCGAGTTGGTTGCGGGTGAACAGCAGGAGCTTGAGATCATTCATACAGGCACATTGACAGGGGGACAACCCTGGAACCCTCTTCAGACTGCGCTGGTCGAATCGCCGACGGGAATCAACCTCGCCGGGGGATCGCCCACGGGTCAGGCCGATGTCACGCGGCACGGGCCGAACCATGTCGCAGTCAAGACTGCTTCGACGGCTCCGGCGATCCTTGTCCTGAGCGAGAATCATTATCCGGGCTGGCGTGCGACCGTTGACGGGCGCGAGGTCGAAGTCCTGCGAGTCAACTATAACCTGCGCGGCGTCTTGCTTCCGGCGGGCGAGCACACGGTAGAGTTCGTCTATCGCCCGCGCTCTGTGCTCCTCGGCCTCATCATCTCGCTGCTCGTGCTCGCGTCGCTCGTGCTCTGGCGTGTGCGTCTCTGGTCAAAGTGGCGTGTACGCCGTATCCCACACCCAACAGGAGTAAAGTAATGTCGCCGTCGACACTGCTGGCAGAGCCGCGCTTTATTGATAAGCTGGACGACTGCTATTTCTATCACACGATGAAGCTGCCGGGCTTCGGCGTCGTGCGCGGGCACTGGGACTTGCGCGGAAGGTTCGACGAGTACATAGGGGGCGTTGAGCTGGCCGGTAAATCCGTGCTCGACGTGGGAAGCGCTACAGGCTTCCTCAGTTTCGAGGCGGAAAAGCGTGGCGCATCAAGCGTGCTCTCGTTCGACATGAGCGATGTCAGGCAACAGGCGTTTCTCCCCTTTAAAGACAAGCTCTATTTCAGAGATCGAGAGCGTTGGGCCGAGGTGTACGGCGCTGAGATCGAACAGTGGAAGAACGCTTACTGGCTCTGCCACAGGCTGCTCGAATCTAAGGCGCAGGTTTATTACGGAAATATCTACGAGCTGCCGGAGGAACTGGGCCCACGCGACGTGAGCATCGTCGGATCGGTGCTCGAACACCTGAACGATCAGGTGTCGGCGCTGGCGTCCATCTCGCGCCTGACAAGAGAGACGATGGTTATCGTCACGCCTCTGCTTCAGACAGAGGAGCGGATCGCCAGCTTCAAGCCCAGAGCCTCAGCGCCGGAAGCGGATTTTACCTGGTGGACTTATTCGGTCGGAGTTTATCGAGAGGTCTTTGCGATGCTCGGATTCCGCATCGCTCGTATCACCCACTCGCAGTTCTATCATGAGTACGGAAAGCGCTTTGAAGAGAGGCACACGATCGTCGCCGTCCGAACCTAGGGGCGCGCTGTTTCGTGTGAGGAAGAACGGGTCTCGCTTTCCGCGTCCCCGTAGATCAGGATGCGACGACGTGAAGTTCGTGTTTGAGCGTGGGCGAGCCCAGATCATCGAACCATGCCAGATGCTCCGACAACATATCGAATTCGAGGAAATACCGGCCGGGCTGCTTCGGCGCGCGCATGGCTATGTCCAGCGTGTCGGTCTCATCAGGCAAAAGCTCTTTTTTCAGCACCGCACCGGCATAATACCGGAACAGCTCATCTTCGCTTTCGTCGAGCAGATGTGCCGTCAGGCGAACGGCCCCCTTCTCCGTTCCGGCTTCTCCGGCGGCGAGCCAGCGTGCCAGGCCGGTATTCTTGACCCGTAGACGAAAGCGCAGTTCCGATTCAGGAGCGCAATGGGTTGGCCCTTCTTCGAGCGCGAGCGCGGCGGCGAGATAATTCAAGGTAGTGCTGTCCGAGTAAAGCTGCCGCTTACGACAGAGGAAAACGGCGCGGCCCTCGGGCGTGCGATTGAACAACTCGACTTCGTCAAACCCGACGCTGAGCAGTAAAGCTTCCAGGCAGCCCACGCTCGGATAGAACCAGTTGAAGACAGGCTCCTTGGCATCCCGCGAGTTCTCCAGGTAAGCCAGCGGACGAAGCTTCGGTTCCACGCGTTCCAGCCAGCGCAGAAAGGAGCGCATGCGTGGGCCCTCTTTTTCTGCCGCGATGATCGCCGTCTCGATGATGAGCAGTTCACGCGTGACGAGGTAGAGTCTTTCCAGAGCCAGTACCAGATGCTTGCAGTGATAGATCAGCCCGAGCGCCAACGTGAGGTCAAACGTTCCGATCACGCGCGGGTCTAGATCATAGACGGACATTCGACGGTACGCGATGTCGAGACCGAGGACGCGCCGGACAAATTTCGCCTGTTCAATGTGATGACGCTGGGCGTCAACGCCGAGGACTGAAGCGGCCCCGCGCCGCTTGGCTTCGATCGAGTAAAACCCGGCGTTGCAGCCGACATCCAGCACGCTCTTGCCTGAAAGATCGTCCGGCAGGCATCGCTGCGTGATCTTCCAGAAACCGAGCGGATGATCCGCATCCTCTCCGGCGCTGCTCCTGGTCTTGGTTGTCAAGCCCTGCCCCAGCTCTATCTTATGAAACCAGGGCTCAAGCCTCGCGACCCCGGCCAGAATCTCTTCTCGCGTCATTCCTCTTTCCTTTACCTTGGGCGTCATGCTCATTTCAGTATGACTGACGAGTTCTTATTTGACATGCAGCGGCAGAACGAGCGGGCGCGAGTCGTTCTGCTCGAACCAGCACACATGCTGTGAGACGAGGTCTATCTTGACGGTGTAGGAGCCGGACTTCAATGGTGCGTGCAGTTCGAGCGAGAGGTGCGCGCTTTCGCCGGAAACAAGAGCGCGCGCGAGCGGCGGGTCGCCATGTGACTCGAACACCGTATCGCCCGCCGCGTCTGTGATGCGGACGCCGATCATCACTGCCCCCCTGATGGTTGCGGGGCCCGTCAGCCAGAGCGCATCGCCCGTGTTCTCGACCGTCAGCCGTAGATTGAGCGGTGCGCCGGGCGCGGACTGCCCCGGCCACTCGTTATCGAGCGTGAGGCGCGCGCGCAGCCCTTCCGCCTGGCGGCTGTCGCGCATGGGCCCAGCCGAATCCTGTGCAGAGACCTTTTTGCAGAGCAGGTAGTTGACTTCCGGCGACGCGACCATGACTCGCTGCTCTTCCATCAATTCCCTGTGGAACAGGCCGTTGACACTCACATAATCTCCGACGATGACGAGGCCGTTCTTCTTCAACAGACTGTCCAGATAATTGCGGCTGAAAGGCGATTCAAGCGTCCCGTACTCTCGCATCGTATCGAGCAATTCTCTTTCCCCGGCGGAGCCTTCCCTGGGCCTGTCGCCTTCCAGGATAAAGAGGAAGCCTCCGTGGCCGAGCATCTTCGCCAGATGACTGAGGGTCGCGTGCTCGTCTTCAAAATGATGCAGCGTGTCGTAACAGATAACGGCGTCGAAGGTTTCGCCGGGAAGCGGCCCCGTCTCTATATCGTGCGTTTGAAAACGGTAGCGCAGAGGAGTTTCGTGATCCACGGGGTAGGGCACGCGGCGCAGACGCTCCCTCGCCATCGCGATCAAATCCGGGCTGATGTCTATGCCCGTCACGTCGTACCCGAGCCGCGCCAAGTATTCCGCGAGCCAGCCCGAGCCGCACCCGACATCCAGAATGCGGCTGCCGGACGGAAGGGCCATCGTCTGCGTGATGTTGGCGAAGTCGCAGAAGTGACGATAGGTTTCCACATCCATCCCATCGCCCGGATATTTGCGCAGTCTTCTGGCGAGGTTATAGAAGGGTTTCGTCAGTAGATAATGGCGTTGGTCAGCCTCCAGTTTGTGCGGATATGCAAGGGCCGCGCGCTTGTAGTCAATGCCTTCAAGCTTGCGCGTGCGCCCCTCCTGCGGTGGTCGCGGCGCTGGTCGGGCCGTAGAGTTTATCGCACGCGCTTCTAGCGCTGTCTTTGCCTGTACAGGCGGCTTGTCCTCGACGGCGGCGACCTCTGATGTCATGGCCGGAAACAGTTCCTCGACTGTCGTCGCCAGCCCGCGCATGAACTCTTCATCACTCTCTTTAAGACCGAGTTGCGCAAGCTCAAGCGAGATGCCCCTAACGAATCGACGCCTCGGGCGTCCCCTCATGACTTCCTCTATGAAAGAGATGTAGGCGTCGGCGCTTCTTTCAATCGCGTGCGACGAGAGCGCATAGCGACGAGCATTAGCGCCGATCCGAGCACGCAGCGGAGCGTCCTCGATCAGCCTTTTCAGAAAGGCTGTGAGCATCGCATCCGTGCTCTCATTCATCTCGATTTTGATGACGGCGTTACAGGGCAACTCCGAGAACCATCCGACATCGGAGACGATCGCCGCCACACCTGCGGCCATGATGCGACACAGGCTGCCGGATGTTTCGCCGACAGTGCTCTCACGCAAATTGATGGCGATGTCCGTCGCCTCGATGCTCTGCTTAAACTGCTCCAGCGAGACGTAATCCGTCATCGTCACACAGCCCTTCAGGCCGTAGGAGCGGATCAGTTCGCCGAGGTCGAAGAAGGCGCTCGGTTCACCGACCAGCGTGTAATGAAAGAGGTATCCTTCGCGTCTGAGTCCTCCCAGCACACGCAAGGTACGTTCAATCCCCTTCTCAGGCGTGGCGTGTCCGAAAGATGCTATCTGCACCGTCTCTCTTTCAGCTTTGCCCGTTGATGCCGGGAGATGGGTTCCGGCGTCGTCGGGCAAGACGTGGTGATTGATATGCGCAATCGGGGTGGTGGGAACAATCTCCCGAAAGCGCGAGCGGCTCCACTCCGAATGCACGATGATCGCTTCGGCCATCTGGGCCAGTCGCCTGTTGAGCGGAAAGGAAAGCGGCTCGGCCAGGTGCGACGGCTTCAGTCCTTCGGCCAGCGCCGCTTCAGCCTGCCCGCGCGCCTGAGTACCGTGACAGGCTTCCAGCTCATCGAGGTAGATGTCCATCCGACCGCGTTCATAAGCCAGGTAAAAGAAGAAGAACTGAAAAGCGAAATCATGAAAAACGACGATGCCCGGATGCTCGCGCATGCACTGATAGATACCCGTGTGATAACGCGGATCGTTTCCCATGTGGTACAGAACCGCATCATATTCCGATAGCCGCCCCAACACTGCCGCATCGCTTTTGTAATCGAAACAATGAAAGCTCTCAAGCAGCCCTTTGTGAGCGGGGCTGAACCCGTCTATAAAGAGATCAACCTGTACGCGCGCCGCCAGGTGCGGCAGCAGTTCTTCGCTGTAATCGGAGATGCCGGATTTTTGCGGATTGAGCGGGCTGAAGAAAGCTAGTCTCATAGATGGCAGCGGTTCACTGGTCAAGCAGGTCGGTCACCTCACACACATGGCACGCGCGCGCGACCCGGCGTGGGCGACTACCTGAGATGGCGGCGTGGCAGTAGGATGGACAGAAAAAGTATAACTGTCAATACGAAGAGCGTCCTGCTTTGTGATGCCTGCCGCTTGAGTTGATTTTTGCACCGCGTCGGGATGGGCCCAGCTTTTAAAAGAGACGGCTTACTGTATTATAGGTTTCGCGGTTTCGCGCCCGTACACCATGATCGCCCTGCTTTTTCTCAGCGGTTCGGCCATTCTGGGAAGCGGCCTGGTTCGTCTCTTGATGGGCCGGTTGCTCAGTCATGCGGAGCAGGCGCTCTGGGGACTGGTGCTCGGATGGACGATTTCGACGGTCGCAGCCTACGCGACGGCGCGTGTCCTCGGCGACCTGACTCTCGGATTAATCCTCGTGCTCACGGGCCTCGTATGGATTACCGCCTTTCTTCTCTGGTTTCGCGAGCTCAGGCGGTTGCGCCACCTTCGCACGTCTGTGCCCGCGCTATCGCGCCCGGAGAACAAGGGGTTGCTGTTCGTGCTTTTACTTTTCGCTCCCGTCTACTTTGAGTTATTCCGAACACGCATGCTGCAAAGGGGGGCGGGCGGCATCTATTCCGGTGGAGGCAGCACATGGTACGACATGGGGCTGCATCTTGCGATCAGCACATCGTTTCTTGACGGGCATAATTATCCTCCCATCTACACGCCGTTTCCTCCCGCACCGCTTGTGTATCCGTTTCTGCCGGATTTCCAGACGGCCTTGCTCGTCCGTGCGGGCCTTGATTTCCACGGCGCGCTGGTGATTACAGGCGTGGCCTTGGCGCTCGCCGTCACAGGTCTCTTTTACTCGCTGGCGCGACGCATCGCGCAGACCCTTCTGCCAGCGTCGCCCGGAGAGCAGGAGCGCACCCCGTTGGCGCAGGCTGAGGCTGCAAAAACGCGCGGACAAAAGCCGAGCCTGCGCGTGCAATGGAGCGCAGCGCTGGCGACGCTCCTTTTTCTCCTGAACGGGGGTCTCGGTTTTCTCTACTTCTTCCGGGACTGGCGGCGGAGCGGGAAGAGTCTCTTAGCTTTCTGGTCACATCTGGAAACCAACTACGCCAACATGGATCAGCGGGGGGTTCATTGGGCGAATCTAATCAGCGACGGCCTTCTCCCGCAGCGTCCGATTCTCTACGGCATCTCTCTCACCTTGATCTGCCTGACGCTGTTCGCCATTGACTGGCAAGAATCTACGGGCGGCGACGTGATGAGGGGGAACTGGGACGGATGGCGCAGCCTGCTCGGAGCGGGTGTGTTGACGAGCGCGCTGCCCTTCTTCCACATCCATTCCTTCATCGCCATCGGCCTTATCAGCACAGCGCTTTTTCTACTGCGCCCGCGCCGCGTGTGGCTCGTCTTCTTCGCGCCCGCCATCCTGCTCGCGCTGCCGCAGCTTATCTCCCTGCTCGGCCACATGAGCGCAGGGTTCTTACGGTTTCAGCCCGGATGGAAGGGGCACAACGAGGCCATCTGGCCGCTCTACTGGTTTCGCAATATCGGCTTGCCTCTCTTACTTATCTTCCCCGCCTACTTCGCCGCGCCCGCCCACTGGCGAAGATTCTATCTGGCCTTCGTCGCACTGCTGATCTTTAGTCTGCTCATCGTCGTCTCGCCAAATGATTTTGATAATATCAAGCTGATCTATTACTGGTACGCGATGACGTGCATTCTCAACGCCTGCTGGCTGGTCAGTCTGGCGAGCGCGCACGGTCAACGACTGCTCGCCGCTCTGCTCTTCATCGCATCGATTGCCACGGGCGTGCTGGCGCTGCAATACGAGAGACTCGACCGGCGGCTGCTCTTCAGCGACGAGGAATTGGCCGCCGCCGCCTTTGTCCGCCAGCACACAACGCCGCGCGCTCTTTTCCTGACCGCTCCGGCCTTTAACCAGCCCGTTCTCTGTCTCGCGGGTCAGCCCGTGCTGCGCGCCAATACTGATTGGCTGTGGAGTCATGGCTATGAATTTCAAGAACGCGAGGCCGATGTCAAAACGATCTATAAGGGAGGGGTTGAGGCGCTCGCGTTGCTGCGCTACTACGGCGTCAAGTACGTCTATCTCGGCCAGCAGGAAAGAGACGGACTGCGCGCCCGCCAAGATTTCTTCGATCAAAATTTCCCGGTTCTCTTCCGCAGCGCCAACATCGCTATCTATGACACGCGCGCGCTGACGGAAAACTCTGACGGCTCAGGCTTACTCGCCGGTGGCGCTCGTCCGCGCGAGTTCGCCTCAAGAGTGGAGAAAGACCCTTATCAATGGCTCGTAGAATTTCCGCGCACGAGCTACGCCGTCTATCGATACTACAAGGTCTCCTTCGGTCGCGCGCCGAAGTACCGGGAGATGCTGGACGACCTGAGAACTGTCGGGCGCGGCGTTTATGTGGGTGCGCCCGGTTGGGAAGAGGTGCTGGAGAATAACCTTGCCTCCATGGTTGAAGCCTTGACGAGCCGCACCGACTTCAGGACGCTTTACGATGCTAGAACAAATGAGCAATACATGGATGCGCTCTATGCCAACGCCGGGCTTGAACCGCCCTCGGGGGAGCGTGCCGAGACCATCACGGCGCTTAACACCCATACACTGACGCGCGCCGCAGCGCTTCGTCGGGTCGCCGCTGACCGGAAACTTTACAGAAGAGAATACAACACGGCCTACGTGCTGGCGCACTACTTCGGCTACCTGCGGCGCAATCCTGACGACCCGCCTGAAAGCAGTTGGGCGGGATTCAACTTCTGGCTGGATGTACTGAATCAAACAGGTGACTATCGCAGCCTGAGTCGCGCCTTTATAGAATCAGGTGAGTATCGGGATCAGATCAAATAAGAGGCCGAGCAATACCGGCGAACTTTTAAAAACAGCTTTGGTGGCCGAAGGATGAGAGTCTTGAAGACGATGTCTCTATCGAAGGCGACGCGACAACGGGCGCTGGCCGCCTCGCTTGTCCTGGCGCTTGGACTCGCTCTCTATACGGCGGGTGCGACGACCAATCCGCCGGGTTTCTATATTGATGAATCCTCCATCGCCTACAACGCTTATTGCATCTCGCGGCACGGGCGTGATGAGTACGGTACTGCGTGGCCGCTCTATTTCAGAGCCTTCGGCGAATATAAGAATCCAACTTACATCTATCTGTTAGCCGCTCTCTTCTACTTCTCCGGCCCGAGCATTCTGGTAGCACGCCTCCTGAGCGCCGTTGCGGGTGTGACGGCGGCCCTCTTGTTGGGTCTTCTGGCTCATCGCTTAACCAGGCGAGAGGGGATGGGAAGTCTCTTGACAGTGAGCGCTTTGCTAACACCCTGGCTCTTTGAGAATAGCCGGACGGTCTTCGAGGTCGCTCTGTATCCGCTCCTCATAGTGCTTCTCCTGCTCGCGCTTCAACGCGCAGCCACGAAGGCGAGCTGGACGGCGTTCGAGATTATAAGTCCGGCAGTAATACTGGCGCTGCTCACCTATACATCCAGCATCGGTAGATTACTAGGCCCATTGCTGGCGCTCGGCCTGGCGCTCTTTATGACGCGCACGCGTTGGGTCAATATCTGTCAAGCCTGGCTTGTATATCTCGTGGCGCTGATTCCCCTCTTCGTTTTCAGTTGGCATAACCCTCAAGCTCTCACAGCCAGGTTCAAAGCGTTGACCTACATTGAGCGACAAAGCACCGCGCCCGAGATAGCCGGTCAGTTCATTAGACATTACCTCGCGAATTTGAGCCCCTGGAAACTGCTCGTCAGCGGCGGCCTTGACCTGAGAGATCATGTGCCGGTGATGGGCATGCTGCTGGTTGCCACGGCTGCGCTTGCGCTCCCGGGAATCTTCCTGATCGTCCGCGATCAGCTGTCGGATGCCTGGTGGCGCTTCGTCCTTTATGGCCTGGCCGTGTCACTCGTGCCCGCAGCGCTCACAGATAACGACTTCCCCATCCTGCGCCTCGTGGCGTTTCCGGTATTCATTCTGGTGCTGACGGTTCCCTCCTGGGTCTGGCTCCGGGGGAAAGTCGGAGAGAGAAGATGGCCGTGTCGCGCAGAGGCCGATTCGCTGATCGTCTCCGAAACGCGAGATTATTCTCACTCTACTTTTAAGAGAGTAGCGATGATCGTGCTGTTGATTTCAACTGTCTTGCAAGGCGCGATCTTTCAATATTTGTATCATCAAAGGGGGCAGTGGCGCGGCTACATATTCGATTCCCATTACCCGCGAGTCCTGAAGATGGTTGAGGCCACAGCGAGCAGTCCGGTTTACCTCTCGGATCGTCCGGGAGCACCCGGTTACATACAGGCTTACTGGTACGGAGCGCTGTCGGGGATAGAGAGCGCGCGGTTCATACGGCTGCCTCCTGAAACGCGCCTTCCCGATAATGGGCTGGTCATCAGCACCCACGAGCAATGCTCAGATTGCCGTCTTCTCCTCAAGTCCATTAATTACATCGTCTATCTTTCCGGGAGCGGTGAGGCTACCGCACGCCGCGCGCCGTTGCCCGACGACCAGTACCGCGCGAAACTTTCTTTATTGAATCCCATGACGTGGATTCAGGCAGGGCAGAAGCAGACCCTTGACGTTCTGGTTGAGAATACCAGTGAGACGGCCTGGTCATCCGAAGGTGAAGGTGACGGCAGGTATGCCATTACGTTGCGCAGCGCCTGGCTTCGACCGACCGGAGAGAAATCATCTGATCGGGACGACGCAAGCACACTGCCCGCAGACCTCAAGCCGGGCCATAGCATTTCCATCCCGCTTGAGATCACAGCGCCTCACACGCCCGGCGACCACATACTGGAAATAGACCTGGCGCAGAGCAATGCTTCATGGTTCGTCCGCCCGCGTGATCTGCACGAATATATTTATGAGCGCGATGTGGCGCACCGGCATGTCACATGGTTCCATGAAAAGGGTGGGACGCCTCTGCGGCTCAGAGTTCAGGTCAGGTAATCTGAGCCTCTTCTCCTTTATGTTGAGATTGGCTTAACTTGCCGCAGAGATGATGCGTTCGACGACATACTGCCAGGAAAGATTCATGGCCTCTATTTTTTCGTGCCCGCGCGCGCCCATCCTGCGGGCACGGTCGCGATCATGAAAGAGTTTGTCTAGACAGTCGGCGATGGCGTGCGGCTCGGGTTCGACGACAAAGCCATCCCTGTCGTGTTCGACGAACTCCGTCGGGCCGCCACTATCGACGGAAACGATCACGGGTCGCCCCGCCAGCATGGCCTCCAAGGTCACGTAACCATAATCCTCATCGAAGGGCAGGTAGCAGACCGCGAGCGCCCGCTCATAAAGATCAATCATCTCCGGCTCTCGGACGAAGCCGCGTATCTCCACACGATCGCCGATGCCGTACTCCCTGATTAACGATTCGTAGTACGACCGCTCGCTCACGGCCCCGGCGAAGACTGCTCTCACGGGTGTGCTGGTATGGCGCATCGCTTCGATAAGAAGCTCCTGCCGCTTTTGCGGTTCAAAGCGGCTCGGGTAAAAAACGTAATCGCCCGGCTCGCCCGAGCGTAGATGTTCTGCTCGCGGCGGCGGGTGGTAAAGCGGCTCGCTACGGATGCGGTTGTAACGAAGCAGGCGTTCGGCGACCTGCTTCGAGTTGGCGAAAACCTTGCGCGCTTCGGGAATAAAGCGCTCGTCACACTGGCGTATGAATTCGCGCACGCGCGGGCCTTCACTGTGGCCCGAAAGATCGTCGAAGGCTGTCCCGCCGAGATTGTATGCCGAGCGGTACTGGTGCATTATCCATAAAACCTTTCTGGCGTGCGCGGCCAGATAAGCCGGGAACTTCATACCTATCAGCAGGTCAATCTGTTTTCCGTTAGCTTCGCTGAAGTCCAGCAACCGCCAGGCGAGCGCACCGCGCATAATCTCGCTCGGCGGATACCACTTGAAAGGAACGGCGACTATCTCGGCGCTGTAACCGGCCTCGATCAGGGCGCGCCGGAGCCCCGTCGTATGCGCCTCAGCACCGCCCGTGGTAAACGGCACTTGCGTGGTGCAGATCAGGATGTTGCGGATTGTCATGAGAGAGAAGGGGTCTGTTCCTGCGTTGAAATGAATGCTTTTCGGTTGACCGGCGGCCGGTCAGGGGAAGACCTCTATATTACAGACGGCCACGGACAACTCCCGATCATCCCTGTTCTCCCCATCGGCGGGGCGCGGCTGCCATGTGCGGTCGGCGCGAATCTCAAGCTCGTACATTCCATGCGGAAGATCAATCGCCGCTTGGATGGAGTCCGGGATGGTAATCTCTATTTCGATCCATTCCGGTCTGAAGATAGAGAACGAGTTGAGCGGCTGGCCGTTCAACAAGAATTCCAATCTGAGCGGTCTCTCCTCCAGACCGGGCATGTGTGTCGTCACGTCCATCGTTACTTTCGAGAGGGACGGCGCAGGGAAGCGCAGGCGCGAGGCCGTACCCATCCAGCGCGCCACCGGCGGGAGCAGATTCGCTTCATACCACCCGTCATCGAAGACCGCCGATGGCTGGCGGTCAAGGCAGACGCCGCGTGGCTCCTGATCATCCTCGCCCGTCACCGATTGAAAGAGGGCGCGGCGATCACGGTGCTCGTTGTAGAAGGGGCCGAGCGGGAGATTCGAGGCTTTTAAAAACATGTAGAGGCCGCTTTTTGGCAGGCGGATGGCGAGGTCTGATATTTTGCCGAAGACATAGCCCATCGCCATGTCGAAGGCCCGCCGTTCTTTGAAAGAGAGTCCCCGCAGATAGTCTAAAAAATCCGTCTCGAAAGGTAACCCGTAACGGTCTGCCTGCTTGAGAAACTCTTCGCTGCTGAGGCAAAGCGCGTAGCGCGGCTCCCACTTGGTATGCACAAAGAAGCGCCGGAAACGTTCGACATGCTCCTCCTCTTCTTCCAAACCGACGTGGCCGTCGATCTCCACGAAGCGTTGTAGCTCCTCTGCGCTCATCTCGTCGTAGCTTTTCTGCACAAGGCGATCTGTGCATTCGATACCATGCAAGGTCACGCCGCCGGGGCGCAATACACGCTTGATTTCACCCAGCACGCCGTCTTTCTCCTCAAAAGGGATGTGGCCGAGCACGTCTAAGCTGACGACGTAATCGAAGGTCGCGTCGTAAAATGGGAGCACGTCGAGGCGCGCCGCGCATGTCACGTCATAGCCATTACGCCGCGCCGCGCGCGCACACTCCTCAGAGAGATCGACCCCGGCGAGCGCAACGCCTTTGCGTTTGAGCAGGGCCAGCACGCCAGCGCCACAGCCCAGATCAAGGACAGAGGTACGCGGGCGGATGTTGTCGTAAACCCACATCGTGCGCGCAAAGCGCATGTCGAAGCGGTTCAGCGCGGTAAAATAACGGGCATCCAGAATCTCTTCGGAAACAAATTTGGTGCGGTAGAACTCCGCCTCGTCTGTGATCCCGGCGCGCCTGTAAAGGTCTCTCTTGGCAGTCATCTCGCTTGAAGCCTCTGGGTGGCGGAAAAGCTGTTAATCCGGTTGAGTGTCAAAAGTTTTGACCGTTTGCTCCCAGAGAATCCCTCAGCCGGTCAACCTCCGCCTTGAGGCCCTGAAGCTCTTTCAGGCTGAATGCCAGTTCGTCCATGCGCGCTTCGACGGCTCGTCTGGTGCGATCGAGCATGAGCGCCTGTTCGCTCATCTCGATCGACAACTGCTTGAGGTAAGCACGCTGTTCAGGCAGAGCCCCCAAGACGATCGCCGCATCATGGAGCGCGCCGTTGACGGCCGCATTGAAATTAATCTGCTCGAACATGTACCAGTGTGTGGCGCGCTTGAATTGACGCTTCATCCAGATTTCGAGGCGCGCTTTCCATCCGCGACGGTGAAAGCTTGTGACCGGAGGCAGCTTGCTCCAGGTGCGCTCGGTCGTCGCGAGGTTGGCCCTTAGCCGGGCCAGGGCGTTGGCCGCCTGGATAGAGGGCGACGAGCCGGAGATACTATTCGCTGAACGTGGAGATTGCGCCAGCGTCTCTGCGCGGACTCGCTCGCGTATCTCTCGCAAGGTGGCTTCGACATCAACATCAGACATTAGCAAATTGCCTCCTTCGCTCAGCCCTCATCCCGGGAGATAGATCGGTTGCACGTAACCGGGACGGCCGGTGGAAATTTTCACGGCGCGCCGCCCATATCTTTTATTTAGTTTCAAGAGAGTCGAATTTGAGTCTCAGCAATCATACCGGAGTGTTGGGCTAGTAGAAATCACGGCTCATTATAACTTAGATGATAGAGGCATGAGCAACACGTGTCTCCGGCAAAGATTGCGATTTCGTAAGTTGTGCTGAGGTCTGTCGTCGAGGGGGGTTTCGTGATGTTGCCGGAATTATTTTGAGATGCGAAAGTTCTTCAAACGTCTTTCGTCAGGCAGCAATCGAAAACAGCGAGGCGATAAACTTCGCCTGTGCTGGCCGAGAGCCGGGTTATCGCTATCTCTCACTCTTCTGTCAGCGATAAATTGAGCGAGAGGTGTCCACCCTCGGGGAATGTTGGCGGCTCACCCGTGCCGGAAGCAAAAGAGGAAGGTGAGCCGCACAGCACTTGTGTCGTTCATCCGCTATTTGACGATGCGGAACGGGCAAGACGAGACTGGCGCAGTCGGTCGCGCATGAATCTTTCACGAATTTACGGACGGCGTTTATTTCATCGATCTGTCGGCAATCGGCGACGCGGCGTTTGCAGCCGCCTACCGCGAAGGACAATCAATGCACCTGAAAAAAGCCCTCGCCCTCGCCCGTGAAACGGATTGAAGCGAAGACTGTGAAGCTTTTTTTGCAACTCAACCCACAAATCAGGGATAATGCGAAGCCGACTGGAGAGCGGTAACAGAATCTACTCTCACTTCTAATTCAGGAGGATAAGCAAGATGGCCGTGAACTGGAACAAGGACGCCGACGCGGCGCTGGCACAAGCCAAGGAAGCGAAGACGCCGTTGCTGATCGATTTCAGCGCCGCCCCGGCCTGAGGCGCATGCGCTCGGCTGGAGGCCGAGTCCTACGCAGACCCGGAGGTGTCGACCTTCATCAACGAGAATTTCGTGCCCCTGGAGGCACATATCAAAGAGCATCCCACTTACTTCCACCGCTTCGACGCCGTGTGGACGCCCACGGTGCTCATCATGGACTCGGATGGCGCGGAGAGATTTCGCATAGAGGGCTATCTGACGAAAGAGGAGTTTCGCGCGAACCTCCTGATGGGGCTCGCTCGCATCGCCTTCATGCGTAAAAAATGGGACGACGCCGAGCGCCGCTACGCCGAAGTCATAGAGCGCTACCCGGACTCCGAGGTCGCGCCCGAAGCCATCTACTGGAGAGGCGTGAGCCGTTACAAACAGACGAACGATCACACCGTACTGGGCGACGTGCCGGAGCAACTCAAAGAGAAATATTCGGACAGCGTGTGGGCCATGAAAGCATCTGTCTGGTCACACTAAGGGAGGCGCGGCGATCGCTTTCTTCTGCTCGTTCGGGTAACGGCCGTATCCTGTGGGCGAACCTGCATCTGCTCTTCCGGCTCTCACTGATTCCCTTCGCCACCGGCCGGATGGGCGAGAATAACTTCGCCGCCCGGCCCGTCGCTTTTTACGGCGGCGTGTTACTATCAGCCGCCATCGCATACTTTATTCTGTAAATCGCAAATCCTCAGCGCGAGGCCGATGTTGATGATTTGCCAGCTCTCAGCAGGTCTTGAATTTTGAATTCGACCTGCCTCATCGCCCCCCCGTAATTTGTCAGGATGACGCTCGTATAGCCGTCTCCGAGGTGCATTTCCAGATTCGCGTTAGCGCCCGTATCGCCGCCGCTATGCCCGGCGATTCCGTTATAAATATTGAACCCGTACCCGTAGGTCGGCGACTTCAACTCCGGTTTAGGCGAAAGGATGATTTGTACGTAGTTATTTCCGACCAATTTGCCCGCGAGCAAAGCGTTGGCGAAACGGAACAGGTCTTCGGTGGTAGAGAAGCCGCCCCCTGCGGGCCCGCCGTGACCCACCTCACAGATGTTGTTGCGGAAGACAATCCCTTTATCGGTGTAATCCTTTTCATAGCCGACCGCCAGATTCTTATTGACCAGGTCTAGATCGTAAGCGTCCGTGTTCATCATTCCGGCACGCTTGTAAACATTCTCCCGGACGTAGTCGTAATAGCTCCCTCCGGTCACCTTCTCGATGACTTTGCCGAGCATAAGAAAGGCCGCGTTACTGTAGGATTGGTCAGTGCCCGGCTCGAACGCCGGCTTATAGTCCGTAATTAACTTGAGAAACTCGTCAACCGTCCGCGCCCCTTTTCGTGACGCTTCGATAGAGTAACTGCCCAAACCGGAAGTATGAGTCAGCAGGTGTTTGATTTTGATCTTCTCCGCCGCCTCCTTGTTGGGAAAATCAGGCATATATTTGGAGAGCGTATCCTCGTAGGAAAGTTTCCCCTGCTCGACCAGCTGCGCGATGGCAACACTCGTGAACATTTTATTTAAGGAGGCCAGGTTGAACTTAGTGTCCGTCCTGTTCGGGATGCCGAAATCCTTGTTCGCCTCTCCGTAAGCTTTACTGAAGAGAATTCTTCCGTCCTTAGCGAGCAGAACGGTGCCCGAAAAAATATCCGCGCGGGCCAACTGCTGCATAAAGGCGTCAAGCTCACGCACCACCTCCTTTTCCGACAACTTCTTATTCGGCAGCTTACCCACGGGCGTCGGGCGGATCACCGAGTCAAAGCCCTTGATCATGTGCGACGGCTCGGTCTCCAGTTCGATGATCAGCTCCCGCCATTGCCCCGTCAGCTTCGAGGTGACAAGCGCACTCACCGAGTTCGGTTTCGGTTCTTTAACGGATTGCAGTTCGACGCCGCGCGTCATGTCATGCAGTAGTGAGATTGTGTCAACGCGGTCTTCGAGAGACTCTTCTTTAAGCGCGGAAGCCGTGTAATTTTGATCGATATAGCTGCGCGCTGCTCTACGGTCGCCGGAGTTAATCAATTGAATAATTTCCTCAACTCGTCGTTCGGCGATAGCAGACGGCTTTTGAGCCTGTTGCCCGGATGTGTACGTCGCCAGTAAAAGACAAATCGTCGCGACGCACGAAACCATTCGTGTCATTAGTTTCATAAGCGGCTGGTCTGACCTCGTTGTTCGGCTTGCCTGTTTTTCAGGAGTGCGAAATAGCCATGAACATCGCCTCCCGGCAATCTTTTGACTTGCCCCTTCCCTATCATACCTCACAGCTTCGACACTTGGATCGTTCGCCCCGCCGTATCAAATGAGCGATACCCCGGACTCGCTCGCGCATCATCTCTTCTAAATCTGGAGTACGAAGAGGAGATCGTGAAATCTTGCCAATTTGGCAAGATCGATGAAACTTTTATAATTTTGTTGACAAGGCAAATGCGGCCAGCTAGACTGCTGGGCGATGAAGGGTTCACCGAACTCATTTGGACGACTTTTGCACGAAGCCCGGAAGGCGGCGGGGCTCAGTCTAAGCGCGCTGGGGCAAAAGGTAGAGTTGGATGGTAGTTACATCCAGCGCCTGGAGACCGGAAAACGTCACCCCAGCCGGGCAACCGTGCTCTCCTTAGCAGAGGCTCTGCACGTTCAGGGGAAACGTCTGAACGAATGGATGGTCGAGGCCGGATTTGCGCCCTTACAACTCCTCAACATGATGAGCGGCGCGGTCAGGGCTCGCGGTGGTATCCACCATCCCCTGATAAGGCCGGAAGCCTCGCATGGCCGCAGCTTAGACCGCTGGGCACAATGGCTTGATGCTGTCGGCTTGAGTGAGTCTACAGTGGCAGAACTTTTGCGCGGGTTAGAAGGCAAAGGCCCGGCCGCCCGTCAACAAGTGACCCTTCCGCTTTCTCAAGCTTTTTCCCATGCGATCACACAACTGGCTTCACCAGTTCGGACGGCGGTTATTCCTGCCGCTAAAGAACAGCACTTGATAGCACCGCATGTGATTCAGAAGCTCTTGCTGCGAGCCATCGGCGAGGCCGCACATCTGGGCATCTCCAAGATCATCTTAGTATTGTCGGCTGGCATGATTGAATCTTTGTACGGCCCAATCAAGGAAGCGATGGGCTTGGCGTTAGTTCCCTCTGTGGAACTGGACTATTGCGTGCAGGTGCAGGCAGAAGGTCTTGGCGATGCCGTCCTACAGGCCGAACGCCTTGTAGGCGATGAGCCATTCGCTGTGCTTTTACCCGACGATACGGTGAGAGAGAGTTCCAGGCAAAACTCACGCCCCGGCAGTCTCGGGCAAATGCTCAAGACTTTCAAGCAACTACCCGACGCCAACATGATAGCCGTGACACAAGTGCCCCGGCTCAAGATGTCGCAATATGGTGTGGCCCTGATCGGCTCCGAGAGTATCGCCGAGCACACTTATCCTGTCACAAAACTCATTGAGAAGCCACGACCTAACTACGCCGTGTCACGCGCTCCCGGCGCGCGCGGCATAGTCGGGCGCTACCTGCTTCAGCCAAAGATCTTTAGTCGCCTGCGTGGACTGAAAGAGAGGCCGGAGCGTCCTCTGCAACTAACCGCCGCGCTGGAGCTTCTACGGCAGGAGGGCGCGAACAATATCATGGCCTATGAATTGAGAGGCGTGCGGCAGGATATAGGAGAGGCGCTCGGTGAAGCGACCCGGCTGATCGGCAGTTCGCCGGATGGCGAGCCTTCACGGCAATAAGTGTTAAGGCAATCTCCGGGCGGCTATTGGACGGAAAAGTTGACCATGCGCATGGCTGGCATGTGGCCAGGTCAACCTTAGACCGATAGCGATTGATAAAGGACTCGTCGGAGGGGAGGATGCTGATGTCTGTTCAACGAGTGCTGCTTGTGTGTGCCGGAGCCTTGGGTGATCTTTCGTGGAGGAAGATCATCGCGGCGGCCAGAAGGCTGGCTGGCAGAGACTCAAACGTGGAGCTTCTTCTGATTGATCTTCCCTGGAAAGATTCCGACAGGCTGTCGCTGGCGCAGGAGTTACGCTGGCGTATCGGACGCCGCCTGATCGAGCTTAGGGCTGAAGAGATCAGCAGCGGTAAAGTGGAGGGGCTGCGTTTAAAGTTCAGCCTGGATAACCGACCGCTGACGTGGGAGGTTGAAGACTTTTTAGAGAACTTTGTCGAGGGCAGCCCGGAGGCCGTCGCTGCCGAAAGGGAGAGACTTCACAACTCTGTCGCCGACTGGGTGAGATATTTCTCGACCGACTCGCTCGTCACGGGCCTGCCCCGTTACGCCTCCGATCTTGACGAGGTTGGCAGCAAAATCAAGCGACTCCGGGACAAGAACTGGCGCGTTGTGCTCTTCGTTGCAACTCCACCGCACGCATATCCGCAGATTATCAAGCGGTGGAAGTATCTCGCCGATAGGATAGTTCTGGAGAAACCAGCTTGCGGCTTAGACCGCACAACGCTTGACTATGCAGGGTCTCAGGCGCTGATCGACGAGTGCCGAGACGCGCCTGATTCCGTCCAAATCGTCACCAGCGATCATTACAACTCAAAGTCGGTTGTACGCCTCATAGATCGCCTGAGGGACTACCATCTTTTAGACGTGCCGCTCTTCCCGGCCAGGATTAAACGCATTGTTGTTCAATTAATGGAAAGCGCGCCCTTACCGCTCAGTCGTTGCGACTTTTACGTCGGGGCCGGAGGGGCATTCGGCGACATGGTTCCACACCTGCTTCAGGCGGTGCGAGCAATTCTCGGCCTCAAGACGGATGATCTGAAGATCGAGTTTACCGACAAATTTTGTTGGGGCCGGTACGATACCGCGCCGCTTCCCGGTTCATTCTCAGCGCCGGTCGGCATTCCTTTCAGCTATGAGCCGGGCTACTACCAGCCGCTCACCGGCGAGACGGAAACATTTGTAGCTTTTGAAGCGCGGGTGCGCCTCGACGGATACCCGCCCATCCCGCTTTTCTGTCGTACGGGAAAGGGACTACAGTATGAACGGAAGAGTCTTCGGATTGATACGGAGTACGATGAGCAGGGCTCCGAGATGAGCCTGCTTTTCAATCTGGCGGACAACAGTCTGACGGTTCGTGATGACCGCAGGGGATTTATCCTGGCGTTTGCGAAGATGTCGCTGAGAGACCCCTTTGAATCCGGCGTGCCGAGCGAGGCTTGGGAATACGAGGGTATCTTCGACACTCTGGTCAGAAGCGAATGGAGGCCGGACGCGCTCGACGAGCGATACTTCCCTTCCATCGAGGCATCCGCCAGGCTGTCCTCAATTATCTTCGAGCGCCTGGTCGAGGAACGCCGCAAGTCTCGCATCATTTATCCCTATTCAGTAACCAGCCCCGCCAGCCGCAGGGGAATCCTCAACTTCCTGGACGCTAAGGCACACTGGGGCTAGCCCAGCACTTTTTCAATCGGAGAACATTTATGACAACAGAGCCGCAACAGATTCAGCCGGAGCTTTCAGAGCCTGTGCTTTGGGACGCTCGTCGCATTTATATCGGTCAGGATCCGGCTTGCTTCAGGGACACATTCATACGCCAGTTGACACACACTGCTCCGGGACTCAATCTGCGAAATTATGTTTTGGACACGTCCCTGGACGGAAGCCTGGAAGTTATCGTCAAAGAGGCGTTGCGCTCCCTTTCCATCCGCAACGTCAAGGTACGTCGTGCGATGCCGGACGACAGGGCGGTCACAGAATCGCTTCGCCACTTACTGTGGGATTGCGACCCCGGCGTCCTGCCCAACGAAGTAACGCTGGAACTCCCGCCCCGAGACTTTCCAGAGACGGCGGCGGCTTGTCACGAATTGGCTACCAGATGGTTTTACGGGCGAAGCGCTGGAGGAAATGAGCGGTCATGGGCTTTCGATGGTCTAAACGTAGCCGCAAGCTGGCTTGCAGCGGTCGCTCGAAACCTGTCGCCGACCAAGAGCGTCACAGACGAATCGCGCCCGGCGAATCATCCAGACATTACCTCGGACGCCGGGGCCGTCGCTCTGGAGCAACTCCTGAGCCGTATAGTCGAGCACACCTATCCTCGTCGCCCCCACGCGCTGGTCATAGCGCGTAGCAGCTTGCGCCACAAGCTCGCCTGCTCTCTGGCCGGTGCGAATAGATCATGGCTTTCATTTGTTCAGTTGGCCGACAGCGCCAACTCTTCCGGCGGCATCTGGGAATGGCCCGAAGACCCGGATATTGTCTTTAGTGACCGGGAATCGTTTGAGGTGATTGATAAAAGGTGGACTAATTCAATCTGGGTAGTCGCCCTGGAAGAAGATGCCGAGCGCTTGCCGTTGTCCGGCTATATTCCTGAAACTCAGCACGCCCGCACGAACGAGAGGGCCGGGGTGATTGCGCTCTGGTCGGCGCATGCCCCGGAAATAGTCCTGCCCGTGTGGGTCACACGTCCTCTGGGCCGTCACCTCTACAGTCTCCCCACGATCAGGAACTCTGAGCCGAGACCGGAACTTGAAACGCTACGAGACACATGGAAGCGTGGGCTTCCCTGTGTAACCTTCCTGGCAGGGGAGGCCGGTATCGGTAAGACCACACTGGCGGCACAATTCATCAGCGAGTTCAGGCTGACGATTGAACGGCGAGACCCTGACGAAGAAGGAATGGGAACCCTTCCTTCGGCTGACGCGCTCTTCGTTTGGGACTTCTATGCCGAGCCGTTCACGGAGAGATTCCTGCAAGAGTTTGCCGGATACCTCAATCCCGAAATCTCCATCCCCGCTCGCTCAGAGGAATGGCTGCGCTATATCGGCGACGCTCTGCAAAGTAGGAATCTGCGGCGCGTGCTTCTGGTGCTCGACGGGCTTGACACGATAGAGCAAACGGGTCACGAGGGCGTTCCGGGCAGGGGCCTACAGGATGAATCCATCCTGGCGCTCCTGAACCGGATCGCCCGTGGAGACTGGCCGGTGACTGCCGTTGTGACGACGAGGGAAATACCCGCCGGGATGGAGGAACGTTTTGGCGACGGGTACTTCCATCTGCGCCTCGGAGGTCTATCGCCGGAGCAGGCAAGCAAGGTTCTACGCTCTTGCGGGGACATCAGTGACGACGACCACCTCGTAGAACTGGCGGCAAGATTCGGCTTTCAACCCCTGGCGCTTTATCACATGGGCCGCTTGATCGGGGACTTTTACCAGGGCGACGTAAGCGTCGCGGCCGGATGGCTTCATGACGAGCCTGTCAAGGGCAGTCTCGCTGCTCCCTTCGACGAGGCCAGCGCGAGCTTCTATCAGGTATTCCAGCATTACGAAAAGCATCTGCCCCAGCATGACGTAGCTGTACTGAAGGGCGTCGCCTTGGTCGGCGAGCCTTTGACAGCGCCGGAGTTCTCACAGGTCTTTGCCCATGCGCCCGTCGAGCACGTCGCGGCAAGGGCGGCAGGCTATCCCGTCAATGAGCTACAGGCATCATTCGACGCCCTTCGCTCGCGCCGGTTGTTAAATGCTCACACCGGGTCGGACGGCGTTGTGCGTTATGCCGCGCACCCTTCCATTTCCCGGTACTTCAGTTTAGCCATGACCTCGGACGCCAGAGCCGCGAGCCTCGGCGCGGCGCGACACTACGAGCGCAGCCTCAATGCCGTTCGGAGATCAAGCTATAATTCGGGGCCTGCGGAGGCGAGGACGGGCGGCGCGATGCGCACGCGCCGGGCCGGTGGCGCGCCGCACGGTAATCCGATCGCTTATCCGACGAGCAACGCAGTGCTCGACTTGATGGAAAAAATAGTCCTTCACACTGCTCGCGGCGGTCAGCAGGATGAGGCACGCCGCTTCTACCAGAGTAGAATGGGAGGCGACCAGCATTTGACGGCCATTGGGCAACAGGGGCGCATCAGGCGTATCAGGGCACGCCTGACGCAAGATCAGGGTTTCCAGAATAAGGAGTAAGGCGGCGCGCGCGCAGGTCATTCATACTTATCGAGGGATGAATCGCCGCTCTTCGTAGATCGCATCCGAGTACCGTTGTTATGACTTCGTTCTCGCTCAAATTAGAAGAAGCTCTCGAAGCTCTCAATCAGATCGGCCCCGCCCTTCTGCTGTCGAAGAACAAAGAGGATGCTTTGAAGAGGATCATCGAGCTTGCACGCAAAGCTTTGCAGGCCGATGCCTGTACGCTGGTTCTCATTGATACTCATGAACGAGAAGGCTATCTCGTCCTCAACTGCATTGATGGAGAGGCTTCGGAGGAGATCGCGAGCGGTGCGCTGGTATGCGTCGGGGAGCGAGAATTCCCGACGGGGCAGGCCAGCTCCGCTGAGGGCGCGGTCAACTCCTTGTCCCCGGCCTTCAATATCGAATCCTCATCCAACCACGCGAGAGCCGCTCTGCCGGGCCCGCAACGCACTTTCAGTTTCGCGCTCAGGGCGAAAGATGAAACGCTTGGTTACCTGCATTTCGATTATCATACATCCCGCTCCTTACCGGAGCATGAAAAGCGGCTTTGTGAAGTCTTCGCCAGCCACGCCGTCGCCGCCATTCAGAGCTTCGATCAGAGTCTGAAGCAAGATTTATCACTCAGGTTTCTGCGTGGCTTATCACAGGACATTTTCTCGACATCCTCAACCGCCTTCCTCAAGCGCGTGGCCAAAAGAGTCTGTCACCTACTGGAGGTTCCCGTCTGCATCATTTGGATATTCAATCCTGATGACGGGAAGTTCAGAATTGTCGCGACCAGAGGCAAGGTGAATAAGGAGTACCGTCGCATCAAGCTCGGAATTGACGATACGGGGGTTCAGCACTTCGCGCGCCACAAGAAGGGGGCATTCGTGCTGGACGTGAGCGTGCCCCATCCCATGTATTTGTACCGGGATGAAGCTCGATCGCACGGCTGGGTCTCGCTATTGAGCGCCCCGATGAAGACCGGCGACGCCTTCATCGGCATCATGGACGTTTATACGACCACCACTCGTAATTTTACCGAGTCGAACAAGGAAGTGTTCGGCGCTTTGGCCAATCACGTCGCACACTATCTGGACAAGGCTGACCGGCTCAGGGAGATTCTCACTTTTGATGAGAAGAAAGAACAGGCCCGATTAGATCACGTCGTCGAGCAAATCCGCGATGCCATGAGCATGGTGTCGAGCATTGATACGAACGTTGGAAATGATGGATTGAACCAGACGCTGAACCTGATCGCAGGTCTGTGCGCGAAAGCGACTAAAGCCTCTGTCTGTGCGACAAGGTTCTTAGACCCCAAAACATGGAGCATGCAACTAAAAGCGTTCTATACGGAAGTCGAGATTCCACCGGGAATCGTTCCTCATGAGCCGGTTCAGATCGGTTCGAGACTCGCCGGACAAGTTGCGCAGACCGGACATGCTTATATCTGCCCGGACACTTCACAGGATTTAGAAGTCGGAGAGATGTGGTACAAGATCGGCCTCCTCTCGGCCCTCTCCGTGCCGATCAAGTCCGGGGGCGCTGTCATCGGCACGGTCAGCGTCGGCAGCAAGATGAAGAACGGCTTCGGACAGGACGAGCAGCTCCTGCTCGAAAAGATCGTCGAGAGCGTCTCGACGGCGATCGAGAAGGCAAACTTAATTGATTGCACTTTGCGTTTAGAGGACGCTGTTTTAAATTCGGAAACACTTCAGGAGCTGCTCGACAAGCTGGTCAATATCGCCAGAGACCTGATGAGGGAGGCCATCTGCACCGTACTGCTGCTCGATAAAGACCGCAACGGCTTTGCCGTTCAGGCATACGAAGGCCCTTCAAGCTATGAGCGCGGGAGCCTCGATGAGTTGTTCATCAGTCTCGATGCTCCCTCGATCAGAAGATTCCTCAGCAAAGGCGAGGTGCTCTACGTGCCCGATGCCTCGGAAGAGACCACCCATCCCTATTATAGCGCCGTCAGGAGATTGAGATGGCGGTCTATGCTCGCCGCGCCCCTGTCTTTCAAGGGAAAGCTGATCGGCGTGCTTGAGGTCTACTCATTGCGCAACCGGGAGTTCACATACTGGCACCAGCGGCAACTGAAGATGCTCGCCGCTCAGGCATCCATCGCCATAGACAATCTTACGAGCCGCACGAATCTTGAGCACCAGAACGAGATCGCCCGCCAGATAGCGCAGAGCAACAGCAAATATGTGCTGATGGAATTGTTGCTCAAGCACGGCCTCAAGATCGTCGGGTCAAGTAGAGGCTGGGTCGGAGAGTGGGACGCGAAAAAGGGTGAGATTCATCTGGCAGCCGTAGAAGGCGCGCCAAACGCCCATTGGAAACCACGGCCCTGGCAGAGTGATCGGGGAGCGGCCCTTTTGAACGGCAAGATTCTCAGGATCAAAGACGCGCGCAATACCGATGCGCGGCCCGCTTACGAAACCTCCTGGGAAGATACCAGAAGCGTATTGGCAGCGCCGCTCTTCATCAACGACGCGGAGGTGCGCGTCGGCGACGCGCTCAATACTGCCGACAAGCTGATAGGGATCATAAATATAGAAAGCCCGATGGCCGACGCATTTTCCCATGCGGACGAAGACATTATCCGTTCCTTATCTCATCATGCCGCGATCATGCTGGACAAGCTGGATTTTGAGCGCAAGCTCACGAACCTGCACGAGATGGCGAAACGCATCATCGGAGCCAGAGACTGGGAGGAGACAGCCCGCTCGGTGGCGAACGTCATCAAGGAGACGCTCGGGGCCGATTATGTCGTCATGTCCCTGGCATCATTCGACCTCTCAAGAGTTGAGAGAAAATATGTTGCGGGAGCTGCTCAGAACAAGCAGCATGACGACCTCGTTGACCAGTATGCGACGAACCATGAAGAGATTGCGGCGCTCGTCATCGAGAAGCATAACAGCCTTGTTATTGGCCCAAAGAATGTGGCTCCTGACCCGGCGCGCAACGGCACGCAGCCTCTCATGGAACTGACCAGAGTCTTCGTTCCCATCCCGGGATCGTCCGGCAAGCTCATCGGCGTGGTGGAAGCGGGATACATAGCGGCGCAGGGCTACCGCATTTACGAATACGATGTTCACATCCTGCAAAGAGTCGTGGACTATGCCGCGAAGGTGCTTGAGCAGAGACGAATGGGATTGCTTGAGAAGATCAGCCATGAGCTGACATCCCCGATCATCGCCATCAGGAACGATGCTGATTATCTGGAACGCTGCATGGACACGTTCCCTGAAAAGAAGTTTCGCCAGAAGCTCAACTATATCGGCATCGACTGCGAAACTCTTCTCAGCCAGGTGCGAGAGTTGGAATACATCCTCGGGCTGCCCCGGCCCAACGTCAGGCGAGACCGCACGGACATCGTGGCCGAAGTGATTGTTAAAAATCTGGAGCAGGTTCGCGCGCTCGTAGCCGACGAAAATATCCGCCCTCAGCAAGTAGGTTTCATCAACACCATCGGCGAGCCATTATATCTCTACCTGGACAAGGTGCGGTTAAATCAGATCACCGATAACCTGCTGAAGAATGCCGTCAAGTATGCCGACGATGAGCCGCAGAAGTTCAGGATTGAAGTGTGCCTGGAAGAGATGACCGAAGCCTATGTTATCAGTTTTAAGGATTGGGGAATGGGAATTGACGAGCGCTATATCGGGACGATCTTTGACGAGGGCTTCCGCGCGCCCGAAGCTATTCAAAGTTTTACTGCCGGGAGGGGGCTCGGATTGACTATTGCCCGAAACATCGTCAGAGAACTCGGTGGAGAGCTGACGCTCGTCAATCACCATGAGCCTACGGAATTTCGCATGACTTTGCCGAAGAGCTTACGTGAGGTGCCAAATGCCGTTGATTCTATTCCTGGATGATGAGAGGCGACGCATCGCAACTTATATCGAAGAGATGGAAGATAATGACTTTTCGGTCGAATATAAGCGGGATGTCGATGACGCGCTTCTGTTCCTGGCAGACAACATCAATGCGGTTAAGCTGTTGATACTTGATTTGATGATGCCGCCGGGCAAAAGCTTTACTCTTGCCGACACAGAAGATGGGCTCAGAACCGGCGTCAGTGTTTATGAGCGAGTACGAGAGATGTCGCAATCTCTGCCGGTAATTATTTTTACGAACGTTACCGAAGAGACGGTGACGCGCCGGTTCGGCGAAGAGGAACACTGCTGGTTCTGTAAGAAGGTTGACTACATGCCCCCTGCCCTGGTGGCGAAAATAAGGAGCGTGCTTGAGGGCCCACCGACCATCGGGTAGTGGCTCGAACGGCTGCGAATGGGGCGCGAGTCGCCGGGGCTCGCCTGATGTAGAGGATGACACGACGAAACGCGTCGATGAGCGGGGATTCGTCTCACCTGCCGTTTCAATCAAACGAAGATAAGGTCATGATGCAGTTACCCACACCTCAATTGACAAAAATTTTCAGCTCTCTGAGCGAAATTCCCCTGTCAATGACCGACCGCAGCGCCGCGCTCAAGCGGATCACGGAGCTTGGGAAAGAGGCGATGAACTCTCACGCCTGCACGCTCATCTTCGTTGACATCGAGAACAATTATTTCACACAGGTGGCCTGCGCCGGTTTCGACGAGGAATTCGAGCGCCGTATCAACGGCAGGAAGATAAAGCTTGAGCCCGGCGATAATTGGTCTTATCTGGACTACGCGCTTATCATGAAGGGCGAGGGCGGAGAGCGCTACAACCTGCAATCCAGTCGCAACGGTGTCGCCAACCCTTTCACGGCGCGCAAATATAGCCTCAATTCCGTTCTCAGCCGCCCGCTCAAGCTCAACGGGCGGCTGATCGGTTATTTCAATCATTTCTCGAACACCCTTGAGCCGTTCACGGAGCAGGAGCGAGACCTGCTGGAAGTCTTCGCGCGCCAGGCCGTACTCACCATCGACCGTTTCGAGTACCATCGCGCCTTTGAGAGGTCGTTTCAGATTCTGAATTCCGTATCGCAACACCTGCTCTCGATGTCGGAAGAAGAGTTCCTCGGACACGTCTCGGAAAGCGCCCGGGAACTGTTGGGCGCACAGATATGTATTGTCTGGAAGCTTGACGAGAAATGCGGGAAACTGAAGATCGCGGCGACTTCCGGGGAGGTGGATGACGCATATAAAAAGGAGGAACTCGACCCGGCAACGATATCGCATATCGCTACGCGCAAGGTGGGATATCTACGCGATGTGACCCAACCGAATCTGAAGTTCTACAAACATAGCGACCACGCACGCGCGCGTGGGTGGACATCGCTGTTGACGGCCCCGATGTGGGTGCAGGATCGGCTGATCGGCGTGGTTGATGTTTACACGAAGAAGGTCATGTATTTCAAAGAATGGGAGAAGACCTTCTTCGCAACCTTTGCCAATCATGCTGCGCTTGCGATTCAGAAAGCAGAGCTGCTCAGAGACGGGCAGGAGAATCTCTCCGGCAGGCAGAGATTGGAGAAGCTCAACGAGGTCATCCGTGAAGTATCGGCGGCGCAGGAAGACAATAGCCTGTTTGAGCTGATCTTACAGCGAAGCCTCGAATTAACGGGTGCGGGCAGGGGCTGGGTAGCGAAGTTCAATACGAACACGGGGCAACTGGACATCGTGGCCCACGTGGGAGATGCCTGGAAGTTGCGCGCCTTAGAGCTCGGCAAAGGGATCACGGGGCTCGCGCTTAAACAGGAAGCGGCGATCAGAGCGGACGATGTGCGTGATAAAGCATGGCGCGGCGTTTACGAGAATTTCTGGGAAGATACCAGGAGCGAGCTGGCGATCCCCATCTTCATCAATAACGCGCAGATTCACGTCGGCGACGGCGTTTCCACCGGGTCTAAGTCCATCGGGATTATCAATCTGGAGAGCCCGCAGGTGGCGGCTTTTTCGCAGACTGACGAAGACGTGTTGAAATCTCTGGCGAGCCATTCGGCAATCATCTTTGAAAAGCTCGAATTCGATCGCAAGATGGCGGGCCTTCGCGAGATCGAGAGGGAGATCGCCGGCAGCCCGGATTGGGATAATACGGTTGATATAGTCCTGCGGGCGATCACCGATATCCTCGGCTTCGAGTTTGTCAATATCTCGCTTGTCGACAACGAGCTGAATCGCATCCGGGCGCAGTACGTGATCGGAATACCGGAGAGAGATGTTGATCAGTTCAAAAAAATGGCCGATCACACGCTCGACGGCAACGACATACAGGCGAGCATCATGAGGTCTAAGCTGATCGAGGTTCCGAACCCGGACGACAAGCGCTTCGACCCTTACATCTACAATCGGTTTCTTCATCACCGCCTCATCCGTGTCTTCATTCCGATGATTGCCTCGCAAGACAAGGTGATCGGCACGGTCGAGGCCGGCTACGCGCGCCGCTACCGCAAATATATTTACGAGCGGGACGTGCAAATACTGGAGACTTTCGTGGACTTTGCCGTGCGCGCGCTGGAGCAGAGACGGAGGGGTCTGTTGCCGCGCATCAGTCATGAGTTCAACGCCCCCATTGCCGGTATCAAGAACAACGTCGTCTATCTTCAGCACAGCAAGTCGCTCGACGAAGGCGTGATCCAGTGGAAACTGGACGACATCCTGACCGACTGTGAGCTGCTGGTGCTCAAGGTGGCCGAGCTGGAACACATCTTCGGAGGGAAATCTCCGGTCTCCAAGCCGGAGCTTACTTTTGTTTACCGGGATATCATCATCAAGACTGTGAACCAGCTGAAGCCTCTCGTCGCCGAAAGAGGTTTCGAGGCATCACGTATCAAATATGACAACTGGGAGAGCCGCCGGATTCGCATGCATGTCGATAAGCCCAAGCTCAGCTCGGTCGTCTATAATTTATTGATTAATTCCATCAAGTATGCGGAGAACGACGCCTCTCAGTTCAACGTCACAATTGCCGTCGACGAGACCAAGCATGATTTCATCCTGAAATTCAAGGATTGGGGAATCGGCATAGACAAGCGTTATATCGAGAAGGTATTCGACGAAGGTTTTCGCGCTCCCGAAGCGATAAACAGTTTCGTTACCGGCTCAGGTCTGGGCCTGACAATCGCAAGAAAGGCGATGCGGGAGCTGGGCGGCGAGCTGCGCCTGGCGAACCGTTATAAGCCCACGGAATTTCATGTGATTCTCCCAAAGAGCCTGAAGGAGGCACCCTATGTCGCTAACAATCCTGTTCGTAGACGATGAGCCAAGGCACACGGACGTATACGTCCAGGTCTTAAGAGAGCTCGGACACACGGTCGAGTACCTTCAGAGCGTAGACACTGCTTTGGAATTCTTTAAGGAGAATATGGAGAGAATTAATCTTCTCGTTTTGGATATAATGATGCCGCCGGGGAAAGCATTTAAGGATACGGATACGGAGGTTGGCCTGAAAACAGGGGTCTGCTTCTTTGAGGTCGTCAGGGGGCTGAAACCGGATTTGCCCGTGATAGTTCTGACCAACGTTTCGGACAAGCGCGTCGCGCAGAAGTTTATGGAGAAAGACAACTGCTGGTTCCTCAGAAAGATAGATCACGACCCCTACGAACTGGCCCAGTGGATCAAGAATTTGATCTCAGAACCTCAAGAGGAGACGAAGTAAAATGCCGACCGAAAATATATCGGATCTCTCGGCTCAATCACCGAGCTATCGCGGCGCGATTGAGATGGAGAGTGGCGCGTCAGCCCATTCGACGCGCACCCTTGTTGCCATGCTTTATCACAAAAGAGTGTATTCCGATTGGGCTGGCGACCCGACACTGGAAGACCTGAAGAACGAAGTCGCACTGCAATTGGAGACGCAGGAGCGGCGGCTCGACCTGTTCATCTCGGGTTCCGAGGAGGAATTTGTAAAGGCGCTCTGGTGGATAATCGAAAATGGTCTGGAGAAGGATTTGGATTTAATACGCCAGATCAGCAAGAGTCCGCCATACTCATCCGAAAGTGTTACTCGATTGCTGGACATTGCCGAGCAACGGATCTTTAGACGTATCAATGAGCCGTATCGCGTGATGATCAGAGGACAACAAGCCTATCGGTCAAACCGCATAGAGTGGGAACGAGAATATAGCAACCGCGTGATTGCCATCCATTGCGGCAGGGTCGTTGCTTCTGCCCCTACCCGCGACGAGTTGATGAAGGAGATTGCCAGAGCGCAGAAGACTGAGGGGCCTTTCCGCGCCTACATCGTGGATGTTGGCGGCCCAACATTCGAAGCGAGAGGGCCGATGGCCAGACCCGGACTGCAAACTCTTAGAAAATAGTCCTCGGGAAAACCAGCGGCCAGGCTGAAGGCGGCGGCGTGTGTGCGATGTCAATTGTGAAGCTCAAACCACGTCGCTCAATCCGGTTTATGACTTGGCGGGATCGCTTATGGAAACGGTCTCGCCGGGGCCGTTGAATGAAAACACCAGCTGATTGAGTATGTCCCGACCGAGCCAGATATCGAAGTCTTCAAAATTCCATCCAAAGGGTTGAAGAAAGCCGTAGCCTGACCGATAGCTGTCATGCTCCGTAAAGAAAAGAAGGAGGTCGAAAGCCGGAGCGTAAAGAAGTTCGTCATCATCATCACGATAATCCGGCAACGACTGGTCATCCTCTTTTACACACCGCTCATAGAATTTAATTCTCCGCTCTATTGGCAGAACACTCGGAAGAGATTGATCAGCTCTCGCCTCTTTGCGTAATGCCTCGTCAAGCTCCTCGGTCACGCGCGGACTTACAAGCGACAGGTCGCAGCCCGTATCGAGCATCACCCTGACCTTGAGTTTCGTTTGAGGAGTGAGAGCGTATGCGATCTCGGTGAAATCAAGCACCGGAATCTTCGGTCTGGGATAAACGCGTTGCCTGCCGCTGTTCTCTTTAACCGCCGCTTTCTCGATCTCAATGAAGCATCGAATATCCTCGATTATCGTTTTCATCGCACGCCTCCTTTATGGTTATGCCGGAGCAACGGAGCAGCACACATAATCAATAAAGCTGTCATCAAGGCGCTCCAACTGGCGCGGGCCGTCAAGCAGTAGCAGCCGGATTGCGCCGTACAACTCTCTCTCTATTTCGCGATTAAGTCCGGCGAATGACCTTCATGAAATCTCGCGGAAACCTACTCATCTATCCGAGATGAAGACCTCCGCTAAGTTGTTATGGAGTCGGCTGTGAAAGATGAAGCAGTGGGAAAGGCGCCGACCAAGTTAAAGCTTATTTAGTTGTTAGAGGATGAAGCCAATCCGGCGCACTAAGTCCAGCGTCAGTCAAAAGTCAAATATTGCTTTATGCGGTTACACTAACACGTGCCTAACAGGATCACAAGAGAGATGCACTTCCGGCTGATCATCGAAGGCTTCCCGAAGAGAGGGCGCACATGTCCGGGTCATCGCTCCTTCGATACAGCAGAGCGAATGTCACAGAGAGTCGGAGTTGTGAACATGATGGGGCATTGATTTAATTGCGCGTTCGAGCACGGACGAACCGACATCAGCGCATAGTCACCAGCGTCTTCAGGCTTTCCCCTGTCCGGCCCCGAGAGCAGATGCCGGATTCAGGGGCACGACTCCGCCTACTTTCAGAGACTCTAAGAAGGAGCGGCCGTCCGAGGGTTAAAACGCTTAAGAGCGACGGCTTCCCTTCTTAGTAAATCCGGCAGCATCTTCTCAGGCGTCATGACAGGACTTCCCCTCCGAGCTGTTTTTGAGACCTGGAACGGCCCGAATCATGAACTAAAGCCTTCTCCCGGTCATAGATAATTTCTGAAAAGGGTTCCATGCTAATTAGGCCGCGTTTTTCAAACATGCCTTTAATTCAAGCTCTTATTATCGTACCCCCCTCCGAAAATAAGCCTTGCCTCTTGACACGCCGTATGTTATATGCCTAAGCATGAATACTCATCCCTTCTCCATTAGCCCCAATCCAGCCAATCTTTACGTCACTCCTGGAATTGCGGCGACGATGCACAAGGTTCGCTTTGTGATTGAAAATCGTCAAGGGCTGACGTGCATCATGGGTGACGTAGGCATGGGGAAAAGCAGCATTTTACGGATGCTTTATGGCGAGTATGCCGCCCGGGAAGATATGGTCACGAGCTTCATCCCGACGCCCTCTTTTGTCTCGGACTTCGCTTTTCTCAAAGGGATTTGCCAGGATTTCGGTCTTCGCCCGCGCCGCTCGCTTTATGACCAGGAGCAAGAGATCCGTGGATTTCTCGCCGAGAAGTTCGGTGAAAGTATCAATGTCGTTATTTTCATCGACGAGGCTCAAAGATTGAAGGGGCCGCAGTTGGAGATGGTGCGAACCATGCTCAACTTTGAGACAAATCAGCACAAACTCATACAGGTCGTACTGGCTGCACAGTTGGAGTTGCGCGATAAGCTGAAGGATCCCTCGAAAAAGGCGCTTCGTTCCCGCATCATCGCCCCCTCTATTCTGGCCCCCCTTTCACCTTCTGAAACGAGATCAATGATCGAGTTTCGCTGCCAAACTGCGGCCATATCGATTCCCTTCCCTGATGAAGTAATTCAGCGAATCTACACGGCTGCGAATGGCGTCCCCCGTGAAGTGTTAAAGATATGCTCAGTTTCATTTGAATTGATGAAGGCCATGGGTGAGCGCCAGGTTTCTCTTGAACTTCTGGAGGATGCGGTCGGTGAGGCTGTTGTAGCATGAGCGAGGGAGAGAGAAAGTACACTGGTTTTGCGGCCATCTATCAGCTTGAGCAGGAGAAACTCAAGCGTGATGATACGCCGCCAGCACCTGATGCCCGGCCACCCGGCGAGGCTTCCACAGAAGCCTCCGACTCCGACATTCCTGAAACTTCGAGCGCTAAACCTAATAATGATAGCCGGTTAAGCCCTTTAAATCCCCCCCCTGTAGATGACAGCAGGGCCGACACTCCTTCCGCGAAGCCTCCAGCTTCTATTGCAAATCTCCGTCCTGCGGGACAGGCATCTGGCAGAAGAGCCAAGCAAAGGCCGTCCACTGCAAAAGCATCCACGGCCACTCCTGTTGCCACAGGCACTGCCGACTATTATGCGCAGAAGTGGAAGCAAGTTTACCGCTTAAATAGGGGCGAAATTAAAGTGATGAAGGTCATGTTCGACCTTTCGCACGGAGTGGGTAGTTCGCAATGTTACATTAAAGTTCAAGACGTTGCAGTGTTAGCCCAGTTGAAAAAGAGGCGCTGCCAGTACGTCATTAGAAGTCTCGAAGAGCTTGGTTTCCTTGACCGGCTTGAAGAGTACGATCCTGCCAGTCGGCTCGGCACAAAGTATACAGTCAATCTCAAACCGCGCACCCTGGATATGGAATAAGTAGTTTCTTTTCAACAATTCCAACCGAAAATGCACGGTGCACTAATTAATGCACCGTGCAGTGAAAAATGCACCGTGCACTGAAAAGTGCACCGTGCATTAATTAGTGCACCGTGCAGTGATTAGTGCACGGTGCACTTTCTAGTGCACCGTGCACTGAAAAATGCACGGTGCATTAATTAGTGCACCGTGCAGTGAAAAATGCACCGTGCACTGAAAAGTGCACCGTGCATTAATTAGTGCACCGTGCACTATTAACTGCACTATGCATTAAAGAGTGCACGGTGCATTAATTAGTGCACCGTGCACTGAAAAATGCATGATTCCCAAAGAATCAATTTTAGTGTAAGTATCTGTACGGATCGGAAGGCGGGTGTGCTCGGCATACCTGAAAATACGTTGACCCGAAGCGCCTAGTTTTGCCGACTTCGCTCCGGGTCAACTCAGAAACTCGCTTGATGGCGAGCCGGTATTTGTGTGTCAACTAGAGCACATTATATAGCGCCGGTTGATTGCTGTCGAGCAGAAAGATGAGAAAGACGATGGCGGCGCAACCAAATTTCTCAACAAAATTCGTTCGTAAGACCCAGCTCTCGGCGAATGAATATCATAAAAACTTCTTCAAGCTGGACGAGGAAATCATCGCAGCGATCACCTCTACGGAGGCTGACAAAGTGACGCCGCTCATGAGCAAAATTTACCTCCGTCTGGTCAATGCTCCCGGCCGTTACTGGGAGCGCGAAGGAGTTTTGCGCTTCGAGGCTCAGTGCAGGGAAGCGGTTCAGGTCAAAGCCTGGGACGTGCTGTGTGAAGTCCTGGGCGTCGCCAGCGCCACGGCCAACAAAGCCCTCACGTGGCTGCACGACTGCGGCATCATCGGTTATTTCGCGGGCAAGAACGGCGTCGGGCTGAGGATTTTTCTCAACCGGGCAAGCTCATCAATCGGCTTGCGTGCGGCTTCGGCGGGACAAAAAATTTTGCGCTTTGCTCCTGCTTCATCCTGTGAGGGCCATGCTTCACAGGATGAAGCAGCCTTTAATGACAGCTTCGCTGTATCAGAAGTTTTAGACACAGATTTAAAACCGCACGCGCCAAAAAACGGCGCGGACACAAAAACGGTGGATGAAAAAGTCCCCGCCCCGCCCCGCCCCCCCAGCACCCGCCCGCGCGCACCGAACCGGGGCGAGGGAAGGGAAGTCGATACGTTACAACCCTCCAGCGTGGTCTCGGTGGATGAGATCGTTGAACGGCTGAAGACCGAGCTTGAGCCGTGCGTGAAAGCGGCAGCGACGCAAGCCGCCACACAGACCGCCGCCCGTGAAATGGCGCGCACGCGCGAGTGGTTCGAGACCAAAGCGCTGCCGAAAGCCGTGCGGGTGGCGCAGCATGAAACCTACGATCTGTTTCGTAAGCACGGAAGCCATGACGAACGGGAGAGACGTGCGCGCGCTGATTTGGAAGTCGGGCGTGCCGGTTCTGATTCCTACGAGCCGCCCGTTCCGCACAAGCTGACACCCGAAGAGGTTCGGGAAATCGCCGAGACCTGCGTGGCGCTTCTTGAGGCGCAGGGCAAATCAATCGGCGCGACACTATCGGAGATCAGTTCAGAAGGCGGCGGCTGGCTGTTGCCGGAAGATGCGCCAAGAGTGCGCGCGGCGGCGGAAACCCTGCTGCGCGAGCGAAGTGAAAAGAGGTCGCTGTAAACTATGTCGGCACAACAATTAAAAAATTATCCGCGCTCTGTCACTGCCCTCATTGCTAACTCCGAAGCCGCACGGGAAGGCTCTACGGCAAACGCCCCGGGGCCTTGTTCTTTCTGCTACGGGACTGGAATGGAAGTCGTCAAGGGCAAAGGCGCATGTCGTTGCCGTTGTCGGACAGAAGAGCAGCCGAAGAGATTGCTCGAAGCGGTTGGTCGCGGATTACTGTTCAGGGGGACGGTAGGAACAGGGAAGACCCGTTTATCAGCGGCCATCTTACGTGGCTTGATAGAGAAGGGCATACCGTGCCTCTTCTATGAATTCGGTGCGCTCCTGAAAGAGATTCAAAATTCCTATAACCCTGTCTCGCAGGTCTCAGAGCTCAAAGTGCTCGCGACCGTTTACGAGACCGAAGTGTTGGTCTGGGACGAACTCGGAGCGTCGAAATCCACCGACCGGCTCCGCGATACTATGATGCAGATCATCAATCCGCGCTATAATGAGCGACGGCTGACGATCTTTACCACTAACTACCATGATACGCGCCGCACGC
>DATDFK010000099.1:0-48283 GCA_036522655.1 Pyrinomonadaceae bacterium
TCTACTTCGGATGGAGCGAGGGCAATCCGCTCTCGTATCTCTTAAAATACATCGCGTTCGGAGAAGGGGACACCGCGCCGACGACACACGAAGTATTGCGCCAGGCAGAGAAAGACCCTGAGAAGCGTCCCTCCGTTCACGTCGGAGGATAACGTAGTCCGAGACATCGCAATGGAAAGAGAGGCCGTGAGGTTGCGCAGTCAGTACCGCCAAAGCCTCTCGGGCGGGTCTTAAAAGCTGTCTCAAAAACCCCGAAGGGGCTTCCGCTCTCTGCTCACCGCCCGCCCGCCTTACGCCAATCCTCGCGCAGACGATTGGCGACCTCCTCGGCGCGACGCTTGACCGGCTCTGCGCGCTTGAAGGGATTCGTCAGCAGGCGGCTGCCGAAGTCTCTGGCCCAGATGCGCTCACCGCCGGGCGTCGTCAGTCGCACAAAGGCACGCGCCTCGGACTTGTCGTCGAAGACACGCACCGAAAGAGCACCCGTCAGAATCGCATCGGCGCTCTCGGCCCGCTCGACAACCCTGAATCCCTTTTTCGCAAGCTGCTCTTCGAGAAGCAGCCGGAAGCGATCAGCTTCGTCAGCCCCACCCATGTCGCCAACATAGATTTTTTGCACGAGCCCCAGCCCATCCTTGTACTCCTCGTTATCCACTGTGCGCGCCCGCACTGAAGCGAGTTGAAAGCTGAGCGAAAAGCTGAGAAGCAGAGCGATGGCAAGTAGTAATCTCATTTCGTTTTCTCCTTGATGATCTGAACTATCCTTAAAGCAATCTTCTTATCTTCGTTATGGAAGCGCGTACGCTGCCAGCTAAAAGATCATCGCCCTGAAGCGCTCATTCGGCTGGCCGCTCAGGAACCGCTTCACGTTCTCTCGGCGGCTCGGCGGGCGTCGGCGGCGGCGCTTCCGGCGGAGGCGAAGGCGCTGGCGCTTCGGGCGGAGGTGAAGAAGACGACGGCGGAGACGAAGGCGTCTCAGCTGGAGGCGCAGGTTCTTCTCTAGGGGGCGGCGGCGCTTCCTCTCGCGGCGCAGGCGGCTCAGGCGTAGCCACCTGAGGCTCGGGCTGAGGGGCGGGCGCAGGCGCAGCTGCCGGAGGCTCGGGCGCAGACGCCGGAGGCGCAGCAGGCTCAGGCGTAGACGTAGAAGGTTCCGGCGCAGATGCCGAAGGTTGAGGCGCAGGCGGCTCCGGCGCAGGCGCGGGCGGCTCAGGCGTAGATGCAGGAGGTTCAGGCTGAGGCGTGGCTGTTTCAGACCGGGGTGCAGGTGGCTCGGGTCTGGGCTCCGGTCTTGGCGGCTCTACCCTGGCTGGCTCCGTGTGAAGAGCCTGCTGTTCCTGTGTTGGCGCGGGCGCTTCCTGTCTCTGAGCGGAAGCATCATGTCTTTCCGTGGGAGCAGCTTCGCTTCGTTCGGGCGCTTCCTCTCTTTCCCGGCGTCGCTCAGGTCGCGTCGCCGGTGCTTCTCTATCAGTTCCCCTGGGTCTTTCGGGGCGCGAAGGGCGATCCGTCCTGTCCGGTCTTTGGACTGGCCGGGCGGGAGTTTCCACGGACGGCGAAGGGGCTTCGGTGCGTGGCACATGCACCGGCCTTCTTTCTCTATGCTCGGGCTCGACGGGCGCAACCGTAGAATCGGCAGCGGACGCGGCGGGACGTTCGGGTCTGAAGGTGCGCTCGGGGCGTTCGGGCGCGGGCCCGTTGTTTCGGTAGCTGCGGTCTTCGCCGACTCCTCCATCCCGCTCACGCGGCGGGCGCACGCCTGTACGTGACGGGCGCTCGATGGGACGTTCGGGGCGTTCCACCGCCCCGGTGCTTCGGTCGGTCGGGGGAGTGACGGTCTGTGTCGGGCTTGCGGGCGTGCGCGGGTGCGGATTACGACCGTTGTAGAAGCGCGTGCGTCGCAACGATTCGTCGAGCGAAACGCCCGGCGCTCTGTTAGCCGCGCCGGTCGCTCTTTCGGGTAAGGTCGCCGAAGGGACTACGGGACGCTCGGGCGTGCGGCGCTGGCGCGTGCCACGGTCGCGGTTGGAGTCGCCGTTTTGATCTACATCCCTGCGCCAGATGGGAAGCCGCGCGCGGCCCGGCTCGCCCGCGAACGCGCGCTGGGCTACGTCTGCGCTCGCGGGCTGCGGGCGCTCCCTGTCTCTGCCGAAGTGGCGCGCGGGCAGGCTTGTCACCCCGCGCCAGTAGGCCGGATTACGATGCCTGGGATTATCACGATCATATGAGCGCGGCGTAGAGGGTTGGCGGTCGTTTCGCCGGTGGTTGCGCCCGTTGCGCCTGTAAGGGTCATGCTGCCCGTAGGTCAGCGGATACCATGCGACCTGCTCGTCGGAGGAGGTGTTGATGTTGATGAAGGCGACGAGGGCCGGTCGCCACCAGTTGCGCCCGGCGATATGGCCCTGACCACGCGGGGCCCAGCACCAGTTGTTGTTGTAATAGACCCAGCGTCCATAGTGATAAGGAGCCCAGCCCCAGGGCTCGTCGCCGACCCACGTCCACCCGTAAGGCGGACACCAGCGCCATTGGCCGTGGCGGTACGGGGCCCAGTTGTAATAGTTATTGATGACGGTCGTAGAGGGACGCCAGACCCAGCCGTAATCACCCGCGTTGACCCAATCGCCGTAAGCGTCCAATTCCTCTGCGCCCCAGATGTCCGTGTCGTAGTAACGCTCGCGCGCCTCGTAGCGCAGGCGCTCGGCCAACTCGTGCTCGCGCTCCCGAACCCAACCGTCCCAATCGTCAGAGGCGGACGCGGCGTCGAGCTGCCAGTCGCCTTCGTCCTCACCCTTTGTGATCAGCTCGGCGCTGCGTCCGTCGCGCAGTGTGAAGCCTGATGTTTCGGAGTAGATGCGCGCCTGCCCGCCATCGCGCACGGTCAGACGCACCCCGCCATCGCTCCCCACATCCAGACGATAGAGGCCAGGCTTCTCAGCTGTCATGGTCGTCTTCGGGGCATCGATCTCGAAATATTCTTTAGCGTGGTCAAAGTGTGCGAGGCGCAGCGTGGCCGTGCCCTGAACAAGGCTGAGGGCGATGCCCTCTTCGCGCAGCGTGACGATGCGGAGCACGGAATCCGCACCGACGCGAACGAAGTTGCGCGCGTCGATCTGTATCTCAAGCCGCGCGTCTCGTCCGGTCGCCAGCGTGTCGCCTTCAACGAGCGGCAGATTGAGCGTCGCCCGCTCCCATTCATTACTACCGGCGCGCCGCAGTGTGACTTCGCCCGTGAGCAGGCTCATGCGCACGACGCGCGCCGTCACGTCATACTCATCAGCCTCCTCTTCATCCTCTACGGCGCGCACCGGCATCGGAGCCGCGAACAGGAGCAAGAGCATGAAGAGAATGGTGGCAAAGAGAGCTTTGTTGGAACGCATAAGGCGTATGCTCCTTTTTGAATGGAACGGACTGGGGAAGCAGCGACGCTTCAGTGCAGGCGCACAACGGGAAAGATTTAAAAAGAGTATGCGCGCCCGAAGAGAAGCACTTTGCGAGGGTGTTCTTCTGGTGAAGGGCGCGAGAGCAAAGCCCGTGCCCGCCGCAAGACCTCTGCGCCCGACAGCTTATCTCTCAGGGTTTTTCCTTGACGGACGCTGCCCGTTTGTAAGTGGGCTATGCGAGATGGTGCGCCTCCGGCACTATATCGTGTAGGACGCTTTATGAAAGCGCGGCGAAGCTGCCCGAAGCATTATGTCTCGACGACGCGGGTTGAAAGCCCGAGCCAGTTGCCGCTCGGAGTTCTGCCGACGATATAGATGGGGATGTTTATTTCTCCGACCCTGTACACCTTGAGCTCATCCAGATTCTCTTTGAGCAGCCGTACGAGGGCTTGATAGCGTCTGGCGGCGGCAAGCTCATCCGCACCCTTCCATTCCGGCTCGGACATGGCCTGACCAAAGAATTTTTCAGGGCTCACGACCTGAACCGCAGCACCGGGCGCGGCCCCAGCCTGTGTGCGAACGTAATCCGAAGTGATCTCGCGCGTCGCGCCCCAGCGCACGATCTCAAACGGATAGTCGGCCTCGCTCATAAACAACAAGCCCGCGACGGCTTGCTCAAGCTGCTGTTGAATCTCTTCGTCGCTCTTCATCATCATTGACCGGAGTCGGCTGTCGCCTGAGCCTCGAAGTAAAAGAAGCGCGGCTGCGGAACTTGAAGTCCGCAGCCGCGTCGATTTAACCACGCCGGGCGCGGTTTGCTTTAATGGTCACTGGCAATTGCTGTTGACCGTGTACTCCGGCCCGTCGTCCACGGCGGCGGCTCCGTTATTGCTCTTCGGAACCGTCACCTGGGCTGTGGCCGTCGTAGTGTTGCCCGCCGTATCCCTCACCAGGAAGGTGATGGTGTAGACGCGACCGTTGCCGCCGCCCGCACGCTCGGCGCGCAGTTGCACGGACTTGCAGTCAGGCCCGATGACGATGTCATTGTCCGTCCCGCCGTCGCCCTCGCCGTTCTCCGCCTCGTCGCTCGTCACCCTCGCGATGACGACATCGCTTAAGTCAACGGTCGGATCGCAGGCGTCGCCGGCGCTCGCGACGAGACTGGTCAGGTTAATGGTTTCGTACTGGTGGTTAGGCGACCCTAGAACGATCGTCTGACCCGTCAGCGTGATGATCGGCAGCGAGTTGTCAACGACTGTGATCATGACGGTGTCCTGCGAAGAAGCACCCGCCGAATCCTTCACCGTGAGCGTGATCGTGTGTACGCCCACACTGAGGTTGACGTTGATAGTCGCGCTCGTCCCGAGTGTGTTCGCACCTTCCGTCCACACATAAGAGAGCGTGTCATTGGGGTCAATGTCGCTCGAACCTGTTCCGTTCAAGGTGATGGCCCCGCCCGTGCACTCCGCGATCTGATCAGGCCCGGCGTTGGCGACTGGCGGGTCGTTGACCGCCGTGACGTTGATGGTGACGGTGGCAGTGTCCGTGCCGCCGTTGCCGTCGCTGATCGTGTAGGTGAACGAGTCCGGCCCGAAGTAGTCGGCGTCGGGCGTGTAGGTCAAGCCCGTGCCGCCGCCTGTGATCGTGACCGTGCCGTGTGCGCCGTTGGTCGTCGCGCTGATGGAGAGCGTCTCGCCAGCGTCGGGCGTGAAGCTGTCATTAGCCAGAACGTCTATGGCGTTTGCGCCGCTGTCCTCGGCAACGGTCGCCGAGTCATTGACGGCATCGGGCGCGTCGTTGACCGGGGTGACGTTGACAAGGACTGTGGCGACTGTGCACTTGGCAGCGGGCGAGCCGTTCGTCGTGCCGTTATCGCAGACCTCGTAGTCGAAGCTTGCGGGCCCGTTGTAATTGGCCGCCGGTGTATACGTGACCTGTCCGGCGCTCAGGGCGGCTACGCCATGAGTGTCGGGCGTGGTGGTCACGCTCTTGACCGTCAGCGTCTGAGCGCTTTCGTTGGCCGGGCCAGCCGTGTCATTGGCGGTCAAGTCAGCCGCAGGGAACGTCAGGGGCGTGTCCTCTGCTGTCTCCTTGCTGTCGTTAACGGCCGTGGGCGAATCGTTGACCGACGTGACGTTGATCGAAACCGTCGCCACGTTGGAATCCTTCGCGCCGTCGTTGACCTTGAAGGTGAAGCTGTCGGGGCCGAAGTAGTCCTGATCGGGAGCATAGTTAAGATTGCTACCCGTCCCGGTCAGGCTCCCATGCGACGGCGGCGTCACAACCGTGTAGGTCAACGCGTTGTTGACGTTGAAGTCGGAGGCCGTGAGCGTGATCGCTTTCTGCGTGTCCTCGGCGGTCGTCACCGACTGCGAGTTCGCCACCGGATTCGTGTCGTTCACTTCGTCAAGACGCGCCTCGATGACGTTCTGTATATTCTCGGGCACGTTTGAGAAGAAGTTGAAGCCGGAGAGCGCCTCGACCTGATCGACGGTCGCCAGATACTTCTTCCAATCGTCTTCCCTGATGTTGTCGTCGTTGGGCATGATGACAGCGAAGGTTCTCGTCGAAGTCGTAACCCGCGCCACATCGTCGCCGTCCGCGTTGGGCAGCACCATGACCACTTTCCATGTCCACTGCGGAACGGTGACGCTGTTACCGGCAGTGTCAATGATCTGGTCAAAGTGTCCGTTCGCGCTATTGCCGCCGACGCCCGTGCCGCCCGAAACGATATATATCTCGTTCTGCGAGCCGACCAGTTGTGTGCGGATGTAGCCCTCCAGGTTGTTCCACGGCCCCTGGTTGTTGCCCGATGCCTGCGGAATCATGTTGGTCATCAGGAAGGTGGCCGAGTTGTCCGCGATAGAGGACGTGCGATCGGCCGACGGAGTCATGTGTCCACGATCGAACGCGTAAGTGGCAAAGTTATAGCCGCTGCTCACGTGTTTGAAGCTGGCCGGAAGCGTATCGTCGGAGCGGAAATCGTTCAGACGATCGGTCACGTTCGTCACCCAACTGCTATCCAGATGCCAGCTAGTCCAGTTCGACGTGCCCCTGTCATTGTTGTAAGAGAGCGCGTACTGCTGCTTCATCATCAGGTAGTTGAGCGGGCTGTTGATGTCCGTCACTGCGCCGGACGGGTTACCCATCACCATATGCTCGGCGGGATCGTGCACGACCACGGTCGAGAACGTGAAGGAGTAGTCCGCCGCCATGTTGTCGGGCGGGTCGTTGGCGTCCAGGTCATTGACCTGACTTGCAAAGACCGTCACCGTGCATTGCTCGTTGCCGACGAAATCCGTGTCGGGGTCGAGCGTGAAGGATAAGGGCCCACCTGTGGTCGTCGCCGTGTGGAGGCCGCTCTTGGTGCAGGAAATCTGGAACCAGTTACCCGACACAGCGACGGTCTCGTCCAGGTTGATGATGATGTTGGTAGAGACCAGAGCGTTTGTGCCACTGCTGGCTGGCGTCGTGCTGAAGACCTCCGGCGCTTCGTCTCCTGCCGGGCAGAAGTTGAGCGGCGAGAGCTTATTGCGCGGGCTCGGAGCGACCGCCGTAAAGTTAGCAGTGTTGTTGTCCGTATCTTTGCAGCCGGAGCGCGCGCGCAGGGCCGCCGTCGTGTTGGTCAGAGTAGGGGCAGGGCCGAATCCTTCGTAACAATCGGCTGCGCCGTATCCGACGAAGTCTATGATACTCGGGTTACCGATGGGACAACCGTCCGGCAGGAGGGAGTCGTTGTTGACGAGCGCGACTTTGCCGTCTGTGCCGCCCATCGCGATGGTTCCGGTGTCGTCCGCCAGGGGCAGATCAACTGAGCCGCCAGCGCCCGCAGCCTCCTTAATAAGATAATACTGGCCCGGCCCGATCGAGCCGGTCAGCGTCGTCTTGCGAGTCCATGTCGCGCCAGCGCCGCCGCCGGGCGAAGCGTACTGCACAGACCAGCCGTTCAGGTTGATGGTGTTCGAGGTGCGATTGAAGAGTTCGATGAAGTCGTTCTTCAAGGTCGCGCCGGAGTTGCCGCCGCCGCCGTAAACCTGGCTGATAACGACAGCGCCCGGCGGGATGGGAGCATCCTGAACGCTAAGCGAGATCGAAGCGCTCGCCGTTCTGGACTGCGCGTCGGCGATACTGACGGGGATGGTCTTGAGGCCGGAGGTCGTGCTGGCCGGAACCGTCGCCAGGTATGAGAAGACGTTGTTGCCGGGCGTCACGTCGCCGTTCGTGCCGTCGTCGAAGAATTGTTGCGAGGACGAGCCGCCGATGGAGCTGAGGTCGCCCCTGACTGTTATGCCTGTGCTGGTCGGATTGCTGCCGGGCGTGACCGTCACGGTCAGCGTCGATGAGCCGCCAGCGATAACCGTACCCGGATTAGCCGCACCCACCCCGGAGGGGGCCGTCGGCACGGTGACCGTCAAAGAAATGTTGGCATTACCCAGGCGCGATTGCGCGTCTGTGATCGTGGCAGGCAAGGTCTTCGCGCCGCCCGTTGTTCCATTAGCCACGGTCGCGTTGAACGAAAAGATATTGTCGCCCGCCGTCGCATCTCCGTTTGTGCCGTCATCGAAGAAGGCTTGAGCGTTTGAGCCGCCGATGGCCGTGAGATTGACGCTGACACCGAGACCTGTGCTGGTCGGGTTCGCGCCCGGCGTCACGGCAACTGTCAGTAGCGTCGTGCCGCCCGCCGCGACAGAACTCGGATTGGCTGCGCCGACGCCCGTCGGGCTGGTTGCGCCACCGCCGCCGACACCTAAGATGTTGATGTTATCAACGGCCAGCGCCTGCGCGTTGGTCGTGGTCGAGCCGGAGGTGACGGAGTAGTTCCACGCCAGATAGAAGGTGCTCCCGTTGGGAATCGCCTGGCTCAGCGTCGCGCTGACAGGGACGGTCGCGCCCGGCGCGCTCGCGAATCCGTTATTCGTCGCGTCGGCGGGAAAACTCGTCAGGAAGCTTGAGCCCGCAGATGTCCAAGTCGTTCCGTTCGTCGAGTAGTACATCTGAATACTGAAGCCAGCCGGGTTCAGGCCGCTACGGTATTTCTCAACGTCGTAAGAAATCTGTAGGCCCGTCAGGTTGCCGCCGGTGTTATTGACGAGCTGGGCATAAATATTTCCGCTCGTCGTACCCGTTCCAGAAGAGAGGAAGCCTATCGCCCTGTCGGTCGCCGAAGCGGTCGCGCCAAAGTTATAGATGCCGTTTTGGGCGCTGCTGGAAAGATTGGTTCCACCCGCCAGCGTGGTCGCCGTTCCCGCCGTGGCATAGTTGCCGAGCGTGCGGACTCCGGCGGGCCTGTCAACTTTGAAGTCTGCCGGGAGCGTGGCTGTCGCCCCGCTTCCGATCGTGTCGAAAGTCTGCACGTAAGGCGTAGTCGTCGAAAGCGAGACCGCCGCCAGCACGTTGACGAGCGTGAGCGTCAGCGCGACCAACAGAATCGCTACGAATAGATAATATCTTTTGGCTAATTTGAAAGGTTGGAGGGGGAAGAGACCAGCAGGCGACAGGGGGGCATTCTTATGCCTCGGGCGCTTGGGAGTTCGCACAGGAAAAATTTCCTTTCTTGTCTTGGAAGCGGTAATTAAAATCTCTTATCGCAAGAGATATATCATTGGAGGAAAAGGGCTTTTTAACAGCTTAAAGCCTACGAGTTAAGCCGTTCGAGGGCCGTTTTGTAGACACACCTTAACGAAATTGCTGTGAAGAGATACGCGACGATTTGTATTCTCTTGCCTTCTGACTATTTATACGAGGTCAGGTTGCTTACCTAAGTGCCAAGGTAGGTGCTACCGATACTAAAACGCGCACTTTTACATACGATAGTATTGAATGTCAAGATGAGGGGGGCCAAGCTTACAACGAACGTTATCCGATTTCTTAGCTTAGATGGTAACATCTGCGTTTTCGATGCCTCTCCCTACACTTACGAGGTGAAATCTGCCAGCGCGAATTAGCCGTGCGCGGCGGCGCGGCCTGCGCTCTTTTATCAGGGCTTGATGTGTAGGAAAAGCGCGGCCCATAAAATCAAACAGAACAGGAATATCATTGATGCTAAAACTTATCTGCTCACTGGTCGTGTGCCTGTGCGTGGTGTGCGGCACACATGTCTCGGCGACGGGTGACAGCGCCCGCGCCGTTAAAGCGAGGATGCGCGCGCCCGCCTCGCAGAGAATGATCTGGACGGGCCAGAGCGGCGGCTTCATGTTTCAATGGAGCGCGGCGGACATCAGCGCGCGTCCCGTCGAGAGCCTGACGGGGGTTCTGTTCTCGGCAAAATCGTTGGCCCAGAGAGACTTTGAAGCGTTCCGCGAAGCGAGCAAAGACCCTGCGAGCGGCCAGATCGAGCATTGCGTGTACGATAGAACGTTCACGGTACTCTCCGTCGTCGGCCCAATCATCAGCCTCAGGGATAACAACTCCACGGCCTGCGAGCAGGCGGCCCATCCCGGCGGAGAGACGCGCTATACGGCCATTGATCTGTCGAAGGCGGGAAATGTGGGCTACAAGGAGCTTGAGATGGAGGTTGATACGGCCAATCCGGGCAAGATCATCAAGCTCACGGACATCTTTGACGGAGCGGACATCCTGAGCGCACTCATTGCCGACCCGCTCGTCAAAGAAGCGCTCAATCGCTCGGGCAGCCGCCCTCAAACACTCGGTAAGCTGATCGAAGAATTCGCGGGCGGCGCAAACGTCACAGACAAACACTGCTACTCGGTCTCGGAAGACATGCTGACGCGCTTCGCCTTTCATCACATCGAGAACGGCAAGGTTGCCGTCCGGCTGGGCCTCTCCGGCGCGGGCCCATGCCGCGAATTTCTGACCGAAATCGGCATCCTTCTACCCATCCCGCCCAAACTCAAGACAGCGCTCGCCCAGGCGGACGCAGGCAAAGAAGGCTTTCTGATGAAAGACCTCAAGAAAATCTCCCGCGACCGCGCGACGACCTTCTCTTTTGAGACGACCAGGAAATCGCGCCGCTAAGAGAGAGAACAGCTTCCGCGAGAGGCCGGTGGAATCTTCCCCCGGCCTCTCGCTCTTCATTGTTAAAATGTCGAATGTTTGTGCTGATGCAAACAATCGTTACACCACTTTTGTAATCCGTTCCAGCGTGTTCTGTTACGACTAAATTTGGAAACGGCACGAAAAGCTTTGCACCTGACGCACCAAGCCGTACCTTCGGGCCCGACCTTGCGTTTGCTGGGCCCACCGCTAACGTAACGATGTGGCCGGTTACAACGTAAGTGTGAGAAGGCTATATTATCCAGGGCCCAGAAAAGCTCGACGCTGACACCCTCCCAGGGTTGTTTATGTTCGAGGCTCAGGTCAGCGATGGTCTCAATCTTTCCCAGGCATTTGAAACACACATTCTCCCCATGCCTTTGCAGGAGATCAAATAAAATCATCTTTCGCAGGCGATGAATGGCCGTGCCATGAGGCATGCCTAAAAAGGCGCTCTTACGAGCATTACTGTCGCGCATGGCTACTAATTTGGGAGGGAAGAAGAGGATGCAGCGCTAACGGGGCTCGAACCCGTGGTCTCCGCCTTGAGAGGGCGGCGTGTTAACCAACTACACCATAGCGCCACAAGTGTAACCGAATTATAGAGTCCCACCAGTATTGTTGGCAAGCGGGCTCGCTGCCTTCGTTCGTTGGGCCGAAGAGCACATCTGGAGGACTTTTCGGCTTCCGCCTTCTTAGAATAAAATTTCGATGAATGAGCGCTATGTTATCTTTCATCCGAAGTTGTCCGGGGACGTGAGCGGGGTTAAAGGAGAAGAGAATGCAGATTGCGGTGTTGCGGGAGCGGGAGACTGGCGAAGAGCGCGTCGCGTTAGTCCCTGATTCGGTTAAAAAGCTGGTCGCGTTGAAAGCGTCGGTGATGGTTGAAAGCGGCGCGGGCAGCGGTGCGGGCGCGACGGATGGGGATTACGAGAGCGCGGGTGCCAGGGTCGTGCATGACCGGGCTCGGTTACTTGCGTCCGCCGATATTCTGGCCGCCGTCAACCGGCCTTCGGCGGAGGATTTCCGCGCGATGAAGATGGGCGCAGTCCTGATCGGATTCCTGCGCCCTCTGGACGAGCCCGCCGCGCTCGAACCCCTCAACGCGCAGAAGGTGACGGCCTTTGCGATGGAATTGGTTCCGCGCACGACGCGCGCACAGGCGATGGACGCGCTCTCTTCGATGGCGACGGTCGTTGGCTACAAGGCTGTGTTGATGGCTGCGGAGCGTCTGCCGCGCATGTTTCCGATGTTGATGACGGCGGCGGGCACGGTTGCTCCGGCGCGCGTGCTGGTGCTCGGCGCAGGCGTCGCGGGTCTTCAGGCGATTGCCACCGCGCGCCGCCTGGGAGCAGTCGTGGAGGGCTACGATGTGCGCGCCGCCGCTGGCGAGCAGGTGCGCTCTCTGGGCGCAACCTTTCTTGAAGTAGACCTCGGCGGGATTCAAACAGAGGACGCGGGCGGCTACGCCAGAGAGTTGAGCGAAGAGGCGATGGCGAGGGGCCGAGACCTGATCGCCAAACATGCCGGAGGCACAGACGTAGTCATCACCTCCGCGCAGGTTCCGGGCCGCCGCGCGCCGTTGCTCCTGACGGAGGACGCAGTGGCGGGCATGAAACGCGGCTCGATCATCGTAGACCTCGCGGGCGCGACGGGCGGAAACTGCGCCGTGAGTCGTCCCGGCGAGACGTACGAGAGAGATGGCGTCATAATCATGTCGCCGCTCAATCTGGCCGCAACCGTGCCCGTCCATGCCAGCCAACTTTATTCACGCAACGTCACGGCCTTTCTGCATCTATTGATAAAAGACGGGGAGCTGAGCCTTGACATGACGGACGACGTGGTTGGCCCAACCTGCGTCACGCATCAGGGCGCGTATGTCAACCAGCGTGTTGCGGCAGCCCTTGAAGCAGTGGCAAGCAAGTGAAAGATAAGAAGAAGGCAAAAGGCAAAAGTGAAAGCAAAGGCATGCGGCACAATTTCTTTAACTTTTACCCTTTGCCTTTTCCTTCCTCCTGTCCATCCCTGTTCATTCCTTTCTTGCACATATGGAGTTTGTAAACGGAGAATCATCGTATGACACTGGCGTTCCTTATCGCTTCCGAATCATCCATTAGCGCCGAGACGCTGATCCCGGCATTCTATGTGTTCGCGCTGGCGGCGTTTCTGGGCTATCAGGTTATCTCGCGCGTGCCGCCGCTCCTGCATACGCCTTTGATGTCGGCGACCAATGCCATCTCGGGCATCTCGCTGGTGGGCTCGATTGTGACCGCAGGGGCGCAGTACAACCGCATCAGCACGATTCTCGGATTCGCCGCCGTGACGTGCGCGACCATCAATGTCGTCGGCGGCTTTATGATTACCGATCGCATGCTCAGGATGTTCAAGAGAAAAGTCGCTCCGACGAAAGAGCTGGCGGCGAAGGATGGTGACAAGACTAAATAATGAGAACTTATTTTATAGAGTTCACCTACCTGCTGGCGTCCATCCTCTTCATCCTCGGGTTGAAGGGCCTGAGTCATCCTGAGTCGGCCAAGCGCGGAATGCACATGGCGGAGCTTGGGATGCTGATGGCGATCGTGGGCACGCTGCTGCACAGGGACATCATCAGCTATGAGTGGATTATCGCCGGACTCGTCGTCGGCGGCGGCATAGGCGCGGCGATGGCCTACTGGGTTCCGATGACGGCGATGCCGCAGCGCACCGCGCTCTCTCACGCCTTCGGTGCGTTCGCCGCCGCGCTGGTCGGTATCTCGGAGTATTACCGTCACGGTGCTTCCCTGGGCCAATTCAAGATGACGGCGATAGGCTTTGAAGTCATGCTCGGCGCGCTGACGACGACGGGGAGCCTGATCGCGTTCGCCAAGTTGCAGGGACTCGTGAGCGGCACGCCCGTCACCTACAGGGGGCAGAACGTCTTCAACATGCTGTGGCTTCTGACGACCGTGGGCCTCTTCATCTACCTGATCTTTGTGCCGACAGCCGGAGTAGCCTTTTATACGATGATGGGCCTGGCGTTCGTCTTCGGCGTCTTGTTGGTGATGCCGATCGGGGCGGCTGACATGCCCGTGGTGATGTCGCTCCTGAACTCCTACGCGGGACTCGCGGCGGCGGCGACGGGCTTTGCCCTCTCGAATAATGTGCTCATCATAGCGGGCACGCTCGACGGCTTTTCCGGCTTTATCCTGTCGGTGCTGATGTGTCGTGCGATGAATCGCTCGATGACGAACGTGCTGTTCGGCGCGTTCGGCAGCGAGAGCGGCGGAGCAGAGGGCGATGGCGGTGAGCAGGGCTTAATGCGCGAGATCGGTCTGGAAGATGTCGCGGTGCAACTGGCTTATGCCAATCAGGTCGTCTTCGTTCCCGGTTACGGGATGGCGACGGCGCAGGCGCAGCACGCGGTGAGAGAACTGGCGAATATGCTTGAGTCGAAGGGCGTGTCGGTCAAGTACGCGATTCATCCGGTGGCGGGCCGCATGCCGGGCCACATGAACGTGCTGCTGGCCGAAGCCAACGTGCCCTATTCCGCACTGTACGAGTTGGAGCAGATCAATCCAGAGTTTCCGTCAACGGACGTGGCCGTCGTCATCGGCGCGAACGATGTCGTCAACCCGGACGCGCGAGACAATCCGCAAAGCCCGATTGCCGGGATGCCTATCCTTGAAGTTGACCGCGCACGCTCGGTCATCGTCCTCAAGCGCGGCAAAGGTAAAGGCTTTTCCGGTCTTGAGAATCCGCTCTTCTTCAAACCCGCCACAGGCATGCTCTACGGCGACGCCAAGGACTCGCTCAACAAACTCTTACAGGCAGTCCAGCACGTCTGAAAAGCAAGGATGAAGGCGGAAGGCGGAAGGATGAAAGGAATGCTTCCCTGTCTTGAAGGCTTTTACTTCATCCTTCATCCTTCATCCTTCATCCTTGGTCTTTAAGTCCGGCGCAATCCAGGTCGTCTTTGCCTGATCGGACATCAGGAGGTCTCGGCTGTAGTAGGTGTAGATCAAATGCGAGTCGCCGTAGGTTTCCAGTAGCTCGTCGAGCATGTCTGTGATGGGACGGGCCGGAGCGCTTTTCATCAGAAAGCGGGCGATCAGGTTGAGCCAGAACATAGTGATGGTTTCGTTGTAGCCCGTCTCGTTGTAGTGTTGAATGAAGCGTAGAATTGCCGTGCGGAATTGATGGACGGCCTCCTGAACGGGCATCTGCGTCAGATAGAAGAGGGCGACCGCGAGGTGCTCGCGGTGATTAAAGCTGTCGAGCGGTAACTGACAGCGCTCGAACCGGCGGACGAGCGCTTTCGTGCGGCTCAACCCTGCGTCCGAGCGTGCTGCTGCCTTGCGGGGCGTTGCTGTTCTCATCTTCTCACTCCCTTCAAGCTCTGCCGAAACAGGCTTAAAAAAATTACCGCCCGCGCCATGATACGCGCGGGCGGCACTGACTGTAACCTTTGATTTCGTCGCGGTAACTACTACTTCGTCGCCGCGTTTATGTGCGAAAGCGCAGGGCTCCTTTAATCCAAAAAGAAAAAGCCCGCACGGTGTCCCATGCGAACTTTTGAACTTATAACACGGGCCCCTGAAACGCGACAAGCTTTTTTTCAGGACAAGCGCTGCGCCTTTTCCGTGACTCTCAAGCGGGCGCGGCATCGCGCTCAAGTAGTTGAAATTTGTCGCCGCGACTTGGCGAACGGCTTCAAATAAGTCATCATCGAATCACATATCACCCGGGATGGAGTTTTAATGAGAGGCATGATCATAGAAGTTACGCGGAAATTCTTATTCCTGATACTGTTGGTCGCGCTCACGACGCCGCTTCCGGCGACTTACGCGCAAAGCGCGACGAGCGTGACGAGCGCGATCGTTCCCGCTTCGGCGCGCGAGACTGCGGAGAAGATCACGGCGGCGCAGTTGCGCGATTATCTGTACTTCGTCGCCTCCGACGAGATGGAGGGACGCGACACGCCGTCGCGCGGGCTCGACACGGTGGCAAAGTTTCTCGCCCTGAATCTTTCGCGCTGGGGACTGAAGCCGGCCGGTGACAATGGCACTTACTTTCAAAAGATCACCCTGCATCGCAGCCGCCTCGACCCCTCGAAAACGCAGGCCGAGATCGCTGGGCACAAGTACACTCTGGGCGAAGACTTCTTCGCGTCTTTGAATCCGGGAACGGCCAGCGGTCAGGTCGTCTATGTCGGTCATGGCTGGGTCATCAAGAATAAGAACATAGACGCTTATCGCGGAGTTGATATTAAGGACAAGATCGTCGTCTTCTATGGCGGAGGCTTGCCGAAGGGCGCAAGCCTGAGCGACTTGAGCGGCAATCAGGGCGGCGATTGGGACACGCCGAGCGAGTATGCCTGGAAGCATGGCGCGAAGGGCGCGATCATCATTCCCGATTCGAGAGTGATGAGCAACCTGTCCGCGAGGCGACAGGTCACGCTTGAGCGCACGGGCCAATTCAGCGTCGCGGCGTTTGAGAAGGAAACGCCCGGGATGCCCATGATCACCGCGTCCGCCTCGATGATCAAAGCCCTCTTTCAGGGCGAGAAGCTCGACGGCACACAAATCCTTAACCAGCGCGAAGCGGGAACGCCCGGCGACTCCTTTGAGCTGAGCGCACAAAAGCGCGTCCACTTTACGGTCGCCAACGCCTACGAAGACGCGCAGACGCAGAACGTCGTCGCCATCCTCGAAGGCCGCGACCCTGTGCTCAAGAACGAGTACGTTGCCGTCGGCGCGCACTACGATCATGTCGGCGTGCGCACGGGGGCCGGTGTGACGGGCGATAAAATCTACAACGGCGCGGATGATGACGGCTCAGGCACGGTCTCTGTGCTGGCGATGGCCGAAGCCCTCTCGCACACGCCCGTTCGACCGAAGCGCTCCATCCTCTTCATCTGGCATGCGGGCGAAGAGCGCGGGCTCTGGGGCTCGCAGTATTTCACGGACAATCCGACCGTTCCGCTCTCTTCGATCATCACGGAGCTGAACATAGACATGATCGGCAGGAGCAAACGACCGGGCGATACGAACGTTGCGAACCGCGCGCTGACGGGCCCGGATGAGATTTACGTCATCGGCTCGAAGATGATGAGCACGGAACTGGGCGAATTGAGCGAGGCCGTCAACAAGTCTTATCTCAATCTCACGTTCAACTATCTCTACGATAATCCGAAAGACCCGAACCGCTTCTTCTTCCGCTCGGATCATTTCAACTACGCGCGCAAAGGCATTCCCATCATCTTCTACTTCGACGGCGAGCACGAGGACTATCACAAGCCCAGCGACACGCCCGACAAGATCGATTATCAGAAGATGGAAAAGGTCGCGCGCACCATCTTCGTCACGCTGCTCGAACTCGCCAACGGCAAGACGCGCCCCAAAGTTGACAAGCCGCTGTCGCAACAGGTGATCAATAGCAGCGGGTTTTAAAGACGCGCAAGATAAGCCCCGCGAGGGGCGACAGAACATAGTTCACAAGCCCCGCGAAGGGCGCAAGAATGTAGTTCACGAGCCCCGAAGGGGCGCAAGAATGTAGCCCACGGCGCAAGCCGTGGGTCATTCGTAGCCAAACGTAATCAAGCCCCGGAGGGGCGTAAGAAATGCGAGTTGAATTTCTTACGCCCCTCCGGGGCTCTCGATTATTTGTTGGCTCACGTTCCCATGACTTGTGTCATGGGCTACATTCCGTCGCCCCTTTCAGGGGCTTTGCCTGCTCGGCTATAAACTCATCTCCAGGCGTTGAATCGGGCGCGCGCGGTTGCGCGGCGCTCGTTGAAGCGGTTGCGAATGAGCATCAGTTGCTCGCGGCGATATTCAAACATCCAGCCGACGAGCGCCAGCAGCGCACCCACCGTCACCAGGTAAATCTTCAAAGGGACTTGCAGCCAGTCAACGCTCGTCAGCGTGAGTGCGGCAAGCTCTATCAGGAGCGTGGCGGCTCCGACCAGTACGGGCGCGCGCAATCTTCCGAGGATGCCGAACACGAGCAGCGCGAGCGATGCGCATAGCGTCGCCAGATCACGCCACGGCGCTGCCATATCCATCAACAGTCGAAATTGAAGCGCGCGCAGCAGGAGCGGCCCGGCCAGAAGAATACTGCCCGTCCAGAAGAGCAGGCTGGTGTCGCGCTCATACTCACCCCACTCGCGCCGGAAAGAGATGTATGCGACCGCCAGCAGCAGGACGGCGATCGGAGAGGTGTAGACCTCCACGTCAACGAGCGGCTCGAAGCCCGCGCGCAGGCAAAGGAGCGCGTAGGCGATCACGCCCAGGTAGAGGCCCGCGCGAAAGTAGCGCACGCGCGCAACGCCCTCGCCCCAGAGCATGCTGACGACGAATGAAACGATCGCCAGCGCGGCAATCGCCACAGCGGGCGCAAGCAACGCCGGGTCGCCCGCCTGAAGATGCGGCATCGCCTGTGCGATGGCGGCGATGAAAGAGAGCGTCATCACACCGATCGCAGCATTGCTCGCAGGCCCAGCGAGCCACACGGCCCGACGCGAGCGCGCGTAACCTCCCACAGCGAAGAACAGCGGAGCGAGCAACATCGCCGCCAGAGCCGCAAACCATCGCCTGTCCGTATCGAGCGCGATGAGCAGCGCTAAGAAAAACGCGCCCGCGTGCGCCGCAGACATGTACGTGGGCCAACTCGTGCGCGACTGTGCGGCACGCTCTCCCCAGTAAACGAGCGCAAGCAGGAGCACGAAGGCCGCGCCGAAGCCCCCACGATCAAAGAGCGCCGTCATGAACCACAGCAACGCGCATAAGACGACGGCTGCGTCCAAGACAACGCGCCCCGTCGCATAGAGTTGCCCGCCGCCGCCGCCGTCCTGTTCCTGCCCGCTACTCGCGCGCAGCCACCTTGCGCCCGCCTTGTGTAATGCGAAGGCCGCGCAAATCACGCCCGCCGCGATGGGCCAACTGCGCGGCCAGATGCCCGCGTCCTGCAAAGCGTCGAGCGACGAAGCGACGATCACGACCGACGCGATTGCCGAGAGGCCCGCGCCGAAAGCGTTACGCTCTCGCGCCACGCGCAGGAAGCCGTAAAGCAGCGGCGCGCCGAGCGCACAGAACATCGCCGCGCGCGGCACGATTATGTTTGCTTCCGACAAGTAGAGGACGAGCGAGACGAAGCTCGCCCACAGCAGAAGCAGACTGGACTCCACATCAGCCGTGCGAATGAAGGGCGCGGCGAGCTGAGTCTCAAGGCGCTGGCGCTCTGTCATGAACGCGACGCCGTAGAGCGCGAAGGGCCAGGCCGCACATGCCGCCGTGAAGAGTGTTTGCGAAGTGAGCGACGCGCTTAGGAGTGCGACGAGAAATCCTGTCGAGGCCAGAAGGGCTGAAGCATAGGCGAAGGCTATCTGTGTTGCCGTTGGGCCCAATCGCGGCGCGCTCAAGCTCGCAAAGGCGACGGCCAGCAGCGCGAAGCCCGCGCCGTGTATGAAGGTGGCTTGCTCTGCCGCCAGCAACACGGCGAAGGCAACCGGCATCAGCATCAGGCCCGCGAAAACGGACGCCAAATAGAACGCCCTCCCGAACTCAAGGCTGCGCGCGCGGCGTGCCGCCAGAGAGACGGCGAGCATGCTCGTCGCAAGCAATAGAATCTGGACTTCGGCCCGAAGGCGAAGACCGTCGAGGATGAGGAACACGGCCCAGAGAAGGGCAATCAAGCTCGTCGTGTAGAGCGCGACGCGTCTTCGCGTGTTCAGGTAGCGGCCCGCAAACCACGCCGTGTAGCCGAGGGCGATGAAGAGAAAGATGCCCGTGCTCGAAGCGTACTCTTGCGCGCGCAGCCGGAATATTCCGTCGTACAGAGAGAGCGATGGGCCCAGACGCAGCGGCATGTAAACAAGAGCAGCAAGGCACGCTCCCGTGATCGCCGCCTGTGTAAGCGGATTGCTCCATAGCTCACCAACTGCGCGCGCGGCATTCGTCGCGCGCTTACTCTCTTGACTCGCTTCGCCTTCAGCCGCTTCGCTCAGCGCATTGAAGGTTTCAGGAAACATGCGCGCGAGATGAAGAAAGACGAGCGCGGCGAACATCAGCGCGAGCGCGTAGAGGCCCGGCGCTTGCCGTTCAAAGCGATAGACCAGCGCCCAGGGGGTTGCGACGCTCGCCGCGCAAGCCATGTACACGTAAAGCTTCTCGCCGAGAAGCGCAGCCGTGCCAGCGTAAAGCAGAGCGCAGAAGGCGCAGACCATCCACGCGCGTCCCTGATCGGCGATCAGGCCGGAGCGAACCAGAAACCAGAAGTTAACGGGAACCAGCAAAGAGCCTGCGAGCGTCAATGCTCGCCCCGTAAACCTCTGCCGCGTACGCAGGATGGTGAACCAGCCCGAAGCGATCAGAACGATCGTCCCCAACATCAACAGCCCTGCCTGGACGACCGGCTCCTGAAGCTTGAGATAGAGCACGTCGCGCAGCCAGATAATGATGCCGACGACGAACATCGCCGCGCCCGTGTAGAGAAGCAGGCGCAGCGTGTACGGCTCCGTCAGTGTCTCGACGAGCGGGCGGCGTGGGCCCACCTGCTCTGGCGTCGGCGGGCGCGTTGGCGGCGGCTGCGCGGGTGAACGCGAAAGGGGAAAGCGAATCGACGGCGCGGCAGCCGGTGGGACGGCGGAAGACGCGGATGAGGGCCGCATCGTCTCCGTTTGCGAAGACGTTGATGACGTGGCCTGAGCATCACTCACTCGCTCAGCATCAACGTCATCCTCCGCGCTGGCCGTCAGAAGCGAGCGTAAGTCATCACGGCGTCGCTCGTAGACGCTGCGCAGCGACCCGGCCTCTGCGGGGTTGATCGAACCCTGCGCCTGCCAGCGCTCCAACTCCGACAGCAGGTAGAGAACGGCGCGCAACTCTTCAGCGTTGCGCTCGACGGAGCTTGCGCCGCACGCCGGGCAGAAGGCGGAGTCCGGGCTCAGCGCGGTATGGCAGATGTGGCACTCGGCGCGATTCGGAAGATGCTCACCAGATGACATATGAGTAACGAGGTTTGGGCCAACTCAGGTACGGTCGCGCGCCTTGTGGGCAGTGAGCCGCCGATAAGCTTCGGAGCGATTGAGGCCCAGCTCGCGCGCCGCACGCTTCAACGCATCACGCGCGCTCAAGCCCTCCGCTTCGAGCGCCGCGACACGAGCCGCGACCACCTCGGCCGAATTATTTTCCGGCAAGCCCTCGCCGATAGGATGACGATCAATTAAAAGCACCATCTCGCCGCGCGCCGCGTCGCCTGCGGCAAAGTGCTCGGCCAACTCGCTCAGGCGACCGCGCAGAATCTCCTCGTGCAGCTTCGTAATCTCGCGCATCACCACGCCCTCGCGCTCGCCCAGGATTTCGCGCGCATCCATGAGCGCTTCATGTATGCGATGCGGCGCTTCATAAAAGATGAGCGTCGAAGAGAGGCCGCAGACCTCCGCGAGGCGAGCGCGCCGCTGTGTCGAGCGCGCGGGCAGAAAGCCGCCGAAGAAGAGCTGGTCTGTCGGCAGCCCCGAAGCGACGAGCGCCGCGACGAAAGCCGTCGGCCCCGGCACGGGGACTACGCGCAAGCCGCGCGCAGCCGACTCCTGCACCAGACGAAAGCCGGGGTCGTTGATGCCCGGCGTGCCCGCATCCGAGACGATCGCCACATCGCTTCCGTCCTCAAGCAGTTGGACAAGCTCGCGTGCGCGCTCTCGCTCGTTATGCTCGTGATAACTGGTGAGCTTGGCCTTGATGCCGTAGTGATCGAGCAGCACGCGCGTGCGCCGCGTATCCTCGCAGGCGATCAGGCTCACGGACGCGAGCACATGAAGCGCGCGATGCGTTATGTCTTCGAGATTACCGATGGGTGTCGCCACCACGTAGAGCGTGCCTGCCATGCGCCTATCTTCCCATCAAGAGGCGTAAAAAGCGAAAGCTCTACCGACTCCTTGTCGGAGTCGGTAGAGCTTTTCCTTTAACAGGCAAAGCCTTCCCTGGCGAGCGCTCGCTCTTAGAAGGGGAAGTTCCTGAAAATATCGTTGATCGTACGACGGGTGTCATTACGACGCCCGTTGTTGTAGCTGTAGTCGCCGTAAGCGTTGGCGATCACGCGCAAGTCCTGGCGAATCTGGGCCCAGTCGGATTGAACGCGCCCGTCCAGGCGGCTACGCGACATCAACTGGTTAATGCGTGCGCCTATCTCCAGGAGGCGGCGCGCTTCGTTTGTGCTGCGGCTCAGATCACGGCCATTGTCAAAGCGGTCGTCCAATCGCTCCGCCGCGCGCTCAAACTCTCTGGCCACTTCGTTGATGCGGTCTTCGCGGCGCGTATCGTCGATGCGGCTGCGATCGAGGGCGCGGTCGAGGTGGTCTCGGAAATCGTCGCTGCGGTCTCTGACGCGGCGGATACTGTCGCGCAGCATGCGCTGGTTATAACCGTAGCGATTGTCGTTGCGCCGGTAATCGCGGTCACGATTCCAGGGATCATAGCTGCCCTGGGCCGAAGCCATGATCGGGAGACATAGGGCAAGGAGAGCGGTTGCGATAATGGTTGGTATAAGTTTCCTGCGTCGGTTGGTCATCGTTTTGAACTCCTCACTAAATTTCTATGGAGGCAACCGAGCGTACCTGTTCCAGCGCGAGGTCTCTTAGCGTGGCCCGGTCGGCCCTCTCTCTCGGAAATCGCCAATGGCAAGATGCATGCCGCACAGGGTCGAGCGGAAAAAAGCTACGAGCGCGCCTTGAAAAGCTTTGAGAAACGCGCGCTTTGAGATTCGCAGGCGTTTGATTTATCGACGCGCGCACACGCCTCTTAGCTGTTCCAAAACGTGCAGCGCGCATCGCATATGGTTAGAGATGGAAAATGGCCGAGACGCTTACCTGTCGCCGAGGAACCTGTTGAGGTGACGACGGACGCGATCTTCCGAGAGGGCTGAGCGCTCGCCGGTTTTTTCGAGCACGAGCCAGCTGGGCGCGCCGTCCGGCGTGCGTACGAGCAGCAGTTCTTCGTCCGCCGAGCGTTGACCGAAGTGGCGCAGCTGCGCGCTCGCCAACCCGCCGCCACGAACAAAACCATCGCGCGGCACACGCGGCCAGCCAGCCTCTACCATCAGCTTGCGCACGCCGACGCTGAAGGTCAGAAGCCTTCCGACCATCGTCGCATTGCCGACATGGAAGCGGTGCGCGTCGCGTTGTGTGATCTGAATGCTGGAGCCCGCGCGATTGGCCTCGCCCGCGAGCGTCTGAAACGTGGTGAACAACCATTCGATGCCGGTCGAGCGCGCGAGGTCGTTCGAGGCGCGTAGCGTGATATAGTCGGCGACATCACCGCGCCCCGCAGCGCGCGCACGCCGCTCCGCTTCGGCCATCGCCATCGCCCATTGTTCGTCAAGCTCGCTCAATCTGCCTGCCAGCGCCTACGCGATTGAAAAGTTCTTAGTGTGAAAAGTGTTGGAGCCCCTGATCGATCGCCGGAGAGCGCGCGATTGCCACACGGGACGCGCTCTTTTACCCTTATCTTTCCAATGATGTTATCATGCCCGGCAAAATTGTTCCCCATACATATCCGAGAAAAGGTGGCCCATGCATCCTACTAAACGAAGAGCTGGATTAAAAAAAGCCTGTCTCAGCTTCGCGCTCCTGATCGCTCTCTACCCGCTCGCTTCGGTCACGCACCTGGGCCAGGAGGCGGCGCGCGCACCCTCTGCCGGCACGGACAACGAGTATCTTGTGGGCCCGGTACTCTGGACACAGTCTTCGGGCGAAGCGCGCGCCCTTGCCTTTCAGGCGTACAACTTCGCGCGGATTCTGCTCGACCAGGATTTGAGGACGAATCGAAGAAGAAGGATGAAGCGCCCGGCGGTCATCGTTGACGTTGACGAGACGGTGCTCGACAACAGCCCGTACCAGGCATGGATTATCAGGGAGCACAAGAGCTATCCAGAGAAATGGACTGCCTGGATCAACCGCTCGGAGGCGGAGGCAGTGCCGGGCGCGGTGGATTTTCTCAAGTATGCTCACGGAAGAGGCGTGCGTGTCTTCTACGTCACCAATCGTAAGCCGGAGGAGAAGGAGGGGACGAGGGCCAATCTATTAAAGCTCGGGTTCCCGGACGTGAGCGACGAGACGCTGCAAGTCAGAACCAATGATTCAAGCAAAGAGCCGCGCCGCCTGCGCATCGCCGAAAGGTATAGAATCGTGCTCCTGATCGGAGACAACCTCAACGACTTCGCGGAGGTCTTCGAGCAGAGCAAGACTGTCGCCGGTAGAATCGCAGCCGCCAATCAAGCGAAAGCCCTCTTCGGCACACGCTTCATCATGCTGCCCAATCCAATGTACGGAGACTGGGAAAACTCCGTCTACGAGTACAACTTCAATCTCACAAGCGATCAGAAAGCCGCTCGCAGGCGTAGCCTGCTGAAAAGCATCGGCGGCAATTTCTAATATCACATGAGACACTCGCGGCGCTCAGTCGTCACAGCGCTTTTCGTCCTGCTCATCTCGCTCGCGCCCTTGAGTGCGCAGCGGCGACGCGCTGTCGCGGGGCTTTCTCCTGCGCCAGCCGCTCCGGCCCGGTCGCAGACGACTGCGCAAACGCGCCCGCGACTCGTGCTGCTCATCGTCGTCGATCAGTTTCGCTACGACTACCTTGAACGTTTCGGCGATCTCTTTGTCGCCAATGGTATCGGTAGACTGTTGCGCGAGGGCGCGTCTTGGGCCAACGCCAACTACGATCATGCGCCGACCAAGACAGCGCCCGGCCACGCGACCATGATGACGGGCACATGGCCTTCCGAGCACGGCATCGTGGCGAACGACTGGTTTGACCGCACGACGGGCAAGAAGGTCTCAAGCGTGACGGATGATGCGACGCTGTTGCTTGGGGGGCGTGAGGGCGAGAAGGGGCAGAGCCCGCGTTACCTCCTGGCCTCAACCCTCGGCGACGAGCTTCGGCTGGCGACCAACGATCGCTCGAAGGTGATAGGCATCTCAAGCAAAAGTCGCTCGGCCATCCTGCCCGCCGGTCGCCACGCGAGCGCCGCTTACTGGTTCAGCACAAACAACGGGCGAATGGTTTCCAGCAATTATTACTTCGATCGTTTGCCCGCGTGGGTCGAGCAATTCAACCGTGAGGGCATGGCCGACACCTTCTTCGGGCGTCGGTGGGAAAGGCTGTTGCCCGAAGCCGAGTACACGAAGCGCGTGGGGCCGGACGCACAATTCTGGGAGAACATCGCCTCGCCCGCCAGTGACACCAATACTTTCCCGCATACCATCAAGGGCGGAGCCTCGTCGCCCTCCAAGCCCTTCTACAGAGAGCTTGACTACTCGCCTTTCTCCAACGAGATGCTAGTCCGTTTCAGTAAGGAGGCCATCGATAACGAAAAGCTCGGAGCCGACGCGGACACGGACTTTCTTTCCGTCAGCTTTTCAGGAAACGATTACGTGGGCCATCGCTTCGGGCCCTACAGCCAGGAGGCGATGGACATCACCTTGAGGGTTGATCGCCAGATCGCCGAGCTGCTCGATTACGTCGACGCCCGCGTCGGTCTTCAGAATACGCTGGTCGTCTTCACAGCCGATCACGGCGTCGCGCCTATCCCCGAACAGGCGCTCGCCCTCAATCTGCCGGGCAGGCGGATTCAGGAGGCAGACCTCTTTAACGCCGTCATGTTGACCATCCGAACGCGCTACGCACGCGCGGGCGAGCCCGACAGAACAGGCGATTACATTCAAAAGTTTCAGGACGGAAGCAAAATTAGGGAAGGCTTTATCAACAATAATTTTTATCTCAACACGGAGGCGCTCAAGCGTGACCATATAGACGTGGAGGAATTCGCGCGCGCCATCGGTGAAGCGGCGATGCGCGTGCCGGGGACGATGCGTTACTTCACGCGCCGCCAGCTTGAAGAGGGTGCTATCGCTCCGGCTGACCCGGTTGCGCGCCGCGTGCTGCACGGCTACAACCGCGAGCGCAGCGGCGATGTCGTGATCATCAACGCGCCCTTCAGTGTCATGTTCGGGCTGCCGGATGATCCGACCGAGGCGCGCAGCAGCGCCACGCACGAGTCGCCCTACTCCTACGACACGCACGTCCCATTGATCATCATGGGGCGCGGTCTACGCGCCGGTCGCTACGCGCTCTCGGCCTCGCCCGCAGACATCGCGCCGACCCTGGCCCTCGTCCTAGGCGTGCAAGCCCCTAGCAGCGCGACGGGGCGCGTGCTCGACGAAGCCCTGTCGACGATGAAACCGCAGCGATGACGGGCAAGTGAAAGCCAGCGCGCCGTGCGCCGAAGCAGCTTTGACCCTGATCTTATCCGATTGGCTGCGACCGGGTTTCCTCACATTCAACCGAAAACCGGCGGCCCTCCCGACGTGGGATGAGACGTTGCGTGTTGTTGCAAGGTCTTGTAAGTTACTACTGAAAAAAATGGACTCTTCCCGACTAAATCGCAGAAGCGCGGCATGGCTGCGTTAATGACTCGACTATTCCATCGCTCTATTATGTAGACGGAACATTCAATACACTCAAGATGAAAAAAAGCATCATCACGCTCTGCCTCTTATCGGCCCTCATCTGCTGCGCTCCTCAGACCATCACACTCGGGCAGCGTCGTTCCAACGAGAGGACTCCGGGCACGACAGTTTCGGGCGGCAGTGAAACGGAGAGGGCCGAACTGGATGCGACGCTCATGCTCGCGCCCGGCCCGCGCATAGAGAAACTGCGCGCCTTCATCGAAGCTCACCCGCGCTCGCCTTTGAGGGCACGCGCCGCCGAGCTGATCATCAGCGCGCGCGCAAGCCTCGGAGACGAGAAGCTGCAAGCCGGAGACACCCAGGGCGGCATAGAACAATTTCGCAGAGCGATTACGGAGAGCCCCGCGAACATGTCCGAGAAGCTGTTCGCGGAAGTGGTCGCGCAGATACCCGTCAACCTGTACGTGCGCGGCGAGCGCGCAGCCTCGCTCGAAGCCGCTCATCTGGTCGAAGCCAAGGTCGCGAGCGATGCTAAACGCCTGCTCGCCCTGGCCTCTTTTTATCTGCGAATCGAAGAGCCTGACGAAGCGTCGCGCGTCGCCGAAGCCGCCATCAAGCTCGCGCCCGAGATGGCCGAAGCGCACAGGGCGCTCGGGGCCGCGCGCCACATCTCGCTTCGTTTGGATGACGCGATCGCGGAATACCGCCGCACGCTTGAGCTTAATCCGAAAGCGACGGGCGCGCTTCGCAGTCTCGCAGACCTCTATCGCGCGCAGGGGAAAGCCGAAGAGGCGCTGGCGCTCTACCGCGAAGACCTTGCCGAGAGCCCCACGGATAAAACGTCGCGCGCCGGATTAGTCCTCTCGCTCTTCGATCTCGGACGGCGCGAAGAGGCCGAGCGCGAGCTGGAATCGGCGCTTGCGAGCGAGCCGCGCAATCTTCCACTACTGGTCGGAGCCTCCTACTGGTACGCTGCTCACAAGGAGAGCTCGCGTGCTCTGGAACTGGCACGGCGAGCGCTGGAAATCGAGTCGCGTTACACTTGGGCACAGGTCGCTCTGGCACGCGCGCTGATCGTTAATCGCCAGCCGCTTGAGGCCGAGCGTGCCCTGCGCTTCGCTCAGCAGTACGGTCGCTTTCCCACTCTCGATTATGAATTCGCCAACGCCCTGGCCGCCGCAGGGCTCTACGATGAAGCGGGCGAGCAACTCGCGCGCTCCTTCACGATTCGCGACGGGCAGATAGAAACAAAGCTGGCCGGGCGCTACTCTTCGCAGTCCGCGAGCTTTATCGACCTGCTCGCGCCCGAACGCCGCGCCAGTATCTTTCAGAACGCACCGGCAGACGACGAGGCGAACGCGCGCATGCTCAAGGGCCTGCTCGCCTTCACGCTCGCGCTCGACGGGGCGCGCGGCACTCAAGCCGCCCGCGAAGCCGACCTGGTAGCCGCCGCGAAAGAGTTCGCGACGGGCGAAGACGCCATGCGCGCCTATCGACAGCTTTACGCGGCGAGCCGTCTGCTTCGCAGCGGGCGGGGCTTGCCGACGGTGCTGGAAATGACTGAGGCGGCCCAAACCGGAGTCGAGCCCGCGCTCGATCTGCCCGCAGCCGCCATCGCTATTCAGGCGGAAGAGTTGCGGCCCGTCTATGCGCGCGCCATCGCTTCGGGCGTCGCGCTGGCTACGACCACAACGCCGCGCAACGTTCTGTCGAACATCCTGCGCGGGCGCATCGAAGACCTCACGGGCTGGGCCCTCTTCAATCAGGACAAGCCAGCCGAGGCTGTCGTACACTTGCGCCGCGCCGCCAGCGTGATGCCCGAAAATACTCCCTGGTGGCGCACAGCGCAGTGGCACTTGGGCGCTGCGCTCGAAGCCAGCGGCAATCGTCCCGAAGCGCTCGCCGCTTACATCAAGAGCTACAAGAGCGGCCCGCCAGACCCCGCGCGCCGCGTCGTCATAGAGGCGCTCTATCGCAAGATCAACGGCTCGCTGGAGGGGCTTGACGAGAGAATCGGCGCGGCCGCGCAGACCATTGCCCGCAACAACATGACGGCCGAGCCTACACCCGCGACGGTCGCTACTACTACTACTACTGCTGCTGCCAGCACCGGCACGACGGAAACGCGGACGAGTGAAACAGCGCCGCCCGCCACAACCGAGACGACGACCGGGAGGTCTTCCGCGCCCGTCACGAGCGTAGAAACAGCGACGCCCTCGCCTTCTCCCTCGCCCACACCGGAGGCTGCGCCGACCAACATTCCCGCGCCAACGCCGACACCAACACCCGCGCCCGAACCGACACCAACCCCTACACCTGAGCCCGTACCGACACCAACGCCGACGCCTGAACCGACGCCGGTTGCAACGCCCGAGCCCACACCGAGCCCGACGCCTGAGCCGACACCAACGCCTGAGCCGACGCCAGCCGCGTTGACCGCTTCGACGCCCGAGCCAAAGCCTGAGCCGAGCCCTGAACAGACCGCCGCCGCGACTCCTTCATCGACAGTTCCTTCAACCCAGCCGACGACAGAACCGACACCCGAACCAACGCCCGAAGCGACACCGACACCCACACCGGCGGTTACACCCACCCCTGAACCGACGCCGACTCCGACCCCCGAGCAGACGCCAAAGCCGGAGCCTTCGGGGCGACGAAAGGCCGGGCCGAGGCAGGGCAGCGGTGATTGCACGCTCTTGCTCAGTGAGGAATCGATGACGCTGCGCCCCAACGGCTCGGCCATCGTGACGGTCACGCTCGACGGCCTCTCAAGCGCCGCCGACATTCAGCCCGTCTCGTCCGATTGGTCTAATATCGCCGTCTTTCCAGAGCCAGCGGCGGGCGGCTCTTTCAAGTACACGATCACCTCGATCAGCAAAGCGACGGGCACTTACTACATCAGCTTCAAATCGCCCTGCGGCTTAAAGAACCTCACCGTGAAGGTGAAATAATTGGCCCCGGAGCGCGCCTCCGGGCACGTGGGCAGCCAACCGCCGGGCCGTGTCAAACATCCAAAGCCTGACCGTAAAGACGCTGCCTGTATGCACTTCTAACTCGGTATTGCTACGTCCAAACGGCTGCGAAACAGAGCTGGAAAAACCCTGCGCCCCCACGTAGGGTGTATGGCTGCGGGGTGCTTCAGGGCGAACCACAGGACGATGAAAATCGGCGGCGCTCTCGGGAACACTTCAATATCAACTTTCGACGGACAGAGTTTATGATTACACATCGTTTCTTCACGCGGCCCGCGCTCGTCATTGCGGCGCTTCTCTCCATCTTCATCTCTTCGGCCAGCGCGCAACAGGCGGCACAGGGGGCGGGCTCGCGCTACGATGTGACGAGCTATCGCATAGAGGCGCAACTGCTCCCCTCCGAACATCTACTGCGCGCGGGCGCTGACGTGACCTTTACGCCGACGGAAGCCACGCGCTCGGTCGTCTTTGAGCTGAACGGCTCGCTCAAGGTAGAGGCCATCGAGCGCAACAAGAAACCTCTGACCAACTTTGTGCAGGATGCCGTCGGCGTCGGCGCGCTGGGCCCAAGCGTGCGCGTTGACCTGGGCGAAGTCGTTCCCGCCGGTCAGCCCGTCACCTTACGCTTTCGTTGGAGCGGCGCGCTTGTCTCGCCCGAAGGCGGGCCGCTGGCGACCAAACGCCTCGCCTATGTTGGCGAAGAAGGCTCTTACCTGATGTACGCCGCGCGCTGGTTCCCCTTCCACGATTATGCGGCTGACCGCGCCACCGCAGACATCACCGTCATCGTGCCCACGGGTATGCAGGTCGCTGGCTCATCCGACGAGCCCGTCACCCCGCTGCCGGGCAAGGCTGCGGGCACGACCAGTTATCGCTTCGTCAATACGAAGCCCGCGCTCATCGGCAACATCGCCGCCGGTCAGTACATCGTCAAGGCGATGAGGTTCGGTAATTACGAGCTGCGGTTTTTCGCGCAGCCGGGCAATGAAGGCCGCGTCGATCGTTACGCGGAAACGATGGGCAAGGCGCTTGAGTTCTACACGCAGCAGTTCGGCGCGCCGGGCTTCGGCACGCAGCTCGTCGTCGCGCAGACGGATGACGAAGCCCTTGAAGCCTACTCCGCGCCGGGCATGATCTTTCTCGCCTCGAAACTTTTCGATGCGACGCGGCCCGTTCCCGAAGAGCGTTTGCAGCGCGAAGTCGCCTACCAGTGGTGGGGACAAACGGTCGGCTTGAAGTCCTTCGACGACGCATGGCTCTCGCAGGGGTTGGCCGAGTACAGCGCCTTCGCTCTGCGCTCACAGACGCTCACGGGCGGCGCGCTCGATGCCGCCGAGCGTGATGAACAGGAACGCGCGCTGACCTTTGAGCAGACGGCTTCGATCGCGCGCGCGCCTTCGGCTCTCGACGATCAATCGGCGGCGTATCAATCCATCGTCTTATACAAGGGCGCGATGGTCTTTCACATGCTGAGAGAGACGATCGGGCGCGAGAAGTTCACGGAGCTGCTGCGCGGCTTTCTGAACAAGTATCGCGGGCAGAACGCCTCGATCGATGACTTCGAGCGGCTCACGAAGCAGGTCGCGGGCACGGACATGCGCTATTTCTTCGCGCAGTGGATTGAGGGAACGGGCGTGCCCGAGTTCAAGTCCGAGTACCAGATCATACGCACGCGCTCTGGAAAGTTTCGCACGCGCGGAACCGTCACGCAGAACTTCGATAACCTGCGCATGCCCGTCGAGCTGATGCTCAGAAGCGAGGGCGGCGACAACCCGACGCAGATGGTGCGCTTCGAGGGCAAAAGCGAAGACTTCGATTTCGAGTCCAACGGCCAGCCGATCGAAGTGATCGTTGACCCGAATAATAAAATCCTGCGGATGTCGGATGACCTGCGCGTCTCTGTCGTCGCGCGTCGCGGCATAGAGCAGTTTCGCGAGGGCCAGTACGCCGAAGCGCAGCAGCAATTGGAAGCGGCGTTGAAGCTCGACCGCTCGAACTCATGGATTTATTACAATCTGGGCCTACTCTTTCTCGAACAGCGCAATTACCAGCAGGCGCTGGATAATTTCCAGGCAGCCCTGGACGGAAACCTGAAACCTTCATGGATCGAAGTCTGGGCCCACATCAAGCGCGGCAACGCCCTGGATGCGCGCGGTGATCGCGCACGCGCCGTCAACGAATACAACAGGGCCGTACAGACCGGCATCAACTACGACAACGCGCAGACCGTCGCCAAGCGGTTTCTCGCCACGCCCTACGACCCGAAGAACACGCAAACTCAACTGGCGGGCAGCGCGCAGTAAGTCTGAAGACAGAGTGGAGAAAGCAAAGGGCGCTTGACGGTTAACCGTCAAGCGCCCTTTGCTTTTACAGGTCAGTACCGCCAAAGGTCTCGGGCGGGTACTCGTGAGCAGACCCGCCCGAGACCTTTGGTGGTACTGACCTGAACTGACGCCTGGCTTATATCAAACAGGTGGAACGGCGACGACCGCGATGCGTTTCTCATCGGCGAGCTTCAATATCTGCTCGCGGTCGAACATCAATGTCTTGCCAGCCGTGATGCACAGGCAGGTCGCGCCCGCTTCGATCATGCTTTCGATGGTCGGCACTCCGATGACCGGGACATCAAAACGCATGTCCTGAGCGGGCTTGGCGATCTTGACGACGGTCAAGCGCCCGCGCGCGAGAAGTCCGGCGCGCAGGATAGTGGCGTCGGTTCCCTCCATAGCCTCTATCGCGACGCATGCTTTGGCGCGGACGACGATGGTCTGGCCCAGGTCAAGGCGCGCAATCTCACGCGCCACCTCAAGCCCATACTCTATGTCGCCCTGTTCGCGCTTGTCGGGCGCGCGGCGCGTCAGCGTGCCGACTTCGGCCAGATGATCCTGTAGAAAAAAGGTGGAATCGATCAGCTCTATGCCTTCGCTGGCGAGTTCGTCTGCGACCGCGCCGATGAGCGCATCCGTATTACGGCGCGGCAGGCGCAAGAGCATGCGCAGCATTCGCACGTCCGGCAACGCGCCGCTGAAAATCTGCACGTGCTTGACCTGTCCGGCCATGATCGCGCGCTCCACGCCCTCGCGCTTGAAGAAGCGAATCATCTTCCCCAACTGGCCTATGCCGACCCAGATGACGCGCTCAGCCGCACGCTCTATCTCCGGGTCTGTCTCCTCGCGTATCGCCGCCACAGACAAATCCACCCCGGCCCGCCGCGCCCCATCAAGCACCAGGAAAGGAAACCTGCCATTGCCCGCAATCAGTCCGTAACGCATAAAAGAAAGGATGAAGGCAGAAGGATGAAGGATGAAAGGGTTGAGTCAATGCCTGATGGAAATGGTTTAATCAAAGCTTTTCCTTCATCCTTCCGCCTTCATCCTTCATCCTTACTTGATGACTCCGCGTTTGGAGGTTTCGATGAAGCGGACGATCTCGTCTACTTCGGCAGAGTCCTTGATCTCTTCGCGCAGGGCCTGTAGGGCCTGCGAGGTGTTGAGACGCGAGGAGAGGAGCAGATGAAAAGCGTGGTGCAGCGTCTTGATCTGCTCGCGCGTGTAGCCGCGCCGTTTCATGCCCGTGATGTTCAGGCCGTAACAGCGCGCGTGATTACCGACCGAGAGCGCAAAGGGCAGGGCGTCTTTGACGACGACCGAGTAGCCGCCGACGTAGGCTTCGCGCCCGACGCGGCAGAACTGGTGCACGCCGGAATACGCGCCGATGTTCGCGCCGTCCGAGACCTCCACGTGCCCGGCCAGCGTCGCGCCGTTAGCCATAATCACACGATCGCCGAGGATGCAATCATGCGCGATGTGGGCCTGGGCCATGATCAGGCAATCGTCGCCCGTTTGCGTGAGCATCCCTCCGCCCTCCGTGCCGCGATGAACGGTGACGAATTCGCGTATGCGATTGCGCCTGCCGATGCGCGTCTCGGCGGGCTCTCCCTTGTATTTCAAGTCCTGTGATGCGAGCCCGATGGAGACGAAGGGGAAGACGTGTGTCGAGTCGCCGATGTGCGTGCGTCCTTCGACGACGCAGTGAGATTCAAGACGCACGCCACGACCGAGAACGACCTCGCGGCCCACGACAGAGTACGGGCCGATGTGGCAGTCGTCGCCGAGTTGCGCGCCCGCGTCCACCAACGCTGTCGGATGAATAAACATCAAGCAGAAAAGGCAAAAGGAAAAAGGTAGAAGGCAAAAGTCAGGCGGAAATCACTTTTATTAAAAAGTGCTTTTGTCCTCACTTTTACCCTTTACCTTTTTCCTTTTGCCTGCTTCCTTTCATTTGGTGCTGTCGCGCTCCGCGATGATGCTCATGATCTCGGCATCGGCGGCCAGTTGGCCTTCGACTTTGGCTTCACCGCGCATGCGTTGAACTTTCGAGCCGATGCGCAGCGCCGTCACTTCCAGATAAAGCGTATCGCCCGGAACGACCGGACGGCGGAAACGCCCTTCCTTGATGCCCGTAAACAGTACCAGCTTCTTGTCCCGATCCTCTATCTCGCGCAGTGCCAGGACAGCTCCGACCTGTGCCAGGGCTTCGATCACCAGCACGCCCGGCATGACGGGCGCTCCCGGAAAATGGCCCTGAAAGAACGGCTCGTTGATCGTCACCTGCTTGATGCCGACGATGCGCTCGCGCGGCACAAGCTCGATGATGCGATCAACGAGCAGGAAGGGATAACGATGCGGCAGTAGCGCTTGAATGGCGCGCGCGTCGAGAATCGTCTCCATGATAGTTTCGGCTTCCGATGATCTAGAGAAGGGCTGGTGTGTCCGACGACTACGGCTAAATACAGAATGCCGAAGCGCGACACTCTCTCATGAGAACTGCCGCGCTTCAGCACCCTGAAATGGCTGCTGATTCGGTTTTACCGGCCAGGGCCAGCCGTCGAAGCGGTCGCCGGGTTTTTGCTGTTGTACTCGGCGATGAAGGCGCGCGTCACGTCCATCGCATCCGTCGCGGCAAGAATGGCCGGGCCGATCTTGGCGGCATCGAGCAGCAGGGTAATACCGCGCGCGCGCGCGAAGGCATCGAGCGACTTGCCGATGTCCTCGTAGAGCGGGCCGACGGATTCCTGCAAGCGCTTGTTATAGGCGGCCTGCGCGTCCTCGCCCTTGCGCTGGTAATCTCTCTTCAAGCCCTCAAGCTGCTCGGTCTTCTGCTGAGTCGTGGCTGGGGTGGCGACAGGGGCCGTGGCCTGAATGTCGGCAGTCAGCTTGTCGATCTGAGCCTTGAGACCCTGCAACTCCGTCCGGCGCGGGGTAAACTCGCTGTCAACTTTCTTGACGGCGTTGACGAGACGCGTAATCCCCTGCTTCTCATCACCGAAGGCGTCGGTGTTGATGAGGGCGATCTTGCTGTCGGGAATAGCGGCGCTTGATGCGGCGGCAGGCGTGGCTGCTGCGGTTGCCGGTCTCTGCTGCTGTGCTGATGCGGAAAAGGCTGTGACGGCCACCAGAAACGCTGCGGCGGCGATCAAACGGTATGTTCTCATAACTTTCTTGTAATGCTCCTTAAATAGTTGAAAGGCGGTGACGTGTGACGACCACGGGGCGCGAGTAACAGGCTTAGACGCCACGCACCGCCCGAATGGTTGCTGACACACAGCTAAAAAGTACGACCCACACTGAATCTAAAGACGCTCTTCTTTTCGTCAAAGAAGACGCCCGGAACCTCCGGGATGAAACCCCGTCGCGCATTCGGATTGTAAGCGTAAATGAGGCGGAACGGCACGTTGATGACCGGAACCTGGAAACGTATTTCCATGCCCATGCTTGAGCGGTAATCCGACAGCTTCGAGAAGACGCTCTCGCTCAGGCGCACTGCCGTATTGGTCTGGACTTCGCCGCGCAGGAAAGCCTGCTGAAAGCCGAACGGCAGACCCGTCAGCGGATCGGACGGGCCATTACGCAACGCCTGTGCAAACTCGTCCTTGGTCACGAAATGGTTGTCGCGCACGATCAGGCCGCCGCTCGGCGAAAACTGTAGCTGCGGATTGGCCCCGAGGACAAAGGTGCTCAGTTGATTCGGGAACAGGAACGGCTGATCGGCCAAAAAGTTGCTCGAAAAGAACTGGTCGCTGCCCGAACGCAGGTTGAAAGATGAACCGATGTCGGCGAAGGCTGCGGCGCTGACGGGCCCGAAGATCGGAATGCGGTATTCAAGGTTTGCGAGCAGTTGCGTATCGCCGCCGATGGAGGTGAACTGCCTTGAGAGCAGCAGCGAATTATTTCCGCCGACCCCGGTAAAGACACCGATGTTGGCGAGATCAGGCGGCAGCCCCGGAATGGCTTCGGGCGCGCCCGATGCGTTCGAGGCCACCACGACATTGCGCGTCGTGATGAACTGGTCGAGCGGCACGACCGGGCTGATCGAGCGCACGTTGTAGCCGCGTATGGTGAATTCGTCGCCGAGGAAGAAACGCTCGTAGATCGGAATCCCGTCGATGAAGGCGAGCGAGTTGGCGTCCCTCACCGCGTTCGAGATGGAGTAGCTGCCGACATGCGCCGCGAGAAGGCGGAAGCCGAACACGTCCGGGTTCTGATCGCGCCCCTTATTACGGACGGGCATGAACCTGATGTAGGAGATGGACGGCGCATACATACGCACGTCGCCGATCGGCCCGGAGATCGCCAGCGAGCCGGAGATTTGCGTGCCGTTAACCGGGTCTGTCGAATTCTTCGAGTAGTCGCGCGTGTCGTAAACGAAGGTCGGCGTCAGGCGACTGGTCAGAATGTCCGGCTGGCTGTAGATGACCGGGATGAAATTGGCCGAGGTGTTTCCCTGTGCATTGACCGGCGGGTCTGTGACAGAGGTCGACGAGAGCTGATAGGAAAGGCCGATGCGCGTCGATTGCGTGAAACGGCGCTTGCGGTAGAACTCCGACAGCGGCGCGCTCGCAAAGATCGAGCCGCCGTAGGATTTGCGCGTAAACAGGTTCTCGTCCGAGACGCTCAGGAAATCAATCGACGAGCCGAAGAGTCCCTGCTGCGCCGCCGCGTTCTGCGAAAGGAACGTGCCCTCGCCGAAGAACTTTTGCGTGAAGGCGAAGAGCGAGAAGCCGACCGTGATCGGACGATCACGGAAGTAAGGCTCGGTGAAAGAGAACTGTAAAGAGCGCTGGCGATTACCGGCAGCGATACTGATCGAGAGCGTCTCGCCGCGACCCAGGAGATTGTTGGTCGAATAATCCAGTCCGAAGAACGAGCCGCCGATGCCGGAGAGCCCTCCGTTGAAGGAGATTTGCTGGCGACCGCGCTCGGAAACCTTCAGATTGACATCCACTTGGCCGAGGTCTTCATCCGTGCGGAAGTCCACGTCCTTATCCTTATCGATCGGCTCGAAGTAGCCTAGCTGGTTCAGACGCAGCACCGAATAATCAAAGGCCGTCTGGCTGTAGATGTCGCCCTCGTTGATGATGACTTCGCGGCGCAGCACGTTATCGCGCGTGAAGGTGTTGCCGAGAAATTCAAGACGACGGAGCGTAAACTGCTTGCCCTCGTCAATCGAGATCGTGAAATCAACTATGCCCTCGTTCGGGTTCGTCGGGTTGTCTTTGAACGATGGCTCGGGCTCAGCCGTGTACTGGATGAAGCCCTGCGAGCCGTACAGCTTCTTAAGGTCTTCGTAGAGCGATTTCCCTATGCGCTCGCCGTTGGCGATGTCGCCCTGTTTGAGACCGATGACGTTGCGTATCACCTGTTCGGAGAAGATAGAGTTGCCTTCAACCTTCAACTCGCCGATGCGATAGACCTTGCCTTCGACGACCGGAATGGTCACGCGCAGCGCCTCGTCCGTTGACGAGAGGAAAGGCAGCGGGATGAAGAAACCCGTGGTGCGACGCCCGAGCCCGGCGATCACAGGCTCGCCCGTGCGCGCTTGCAGATAGCCCTTCGAGCGCATGTAGAAGGAGACGCGCCGCAGGTCTTCGTCCAGCTTGCGGCGATCGAGAATGTCCGTCCCCTTAAAGCGCGAGATCAATCCGGCCTCTCGCACGTACTTCATCTGCGAGCGCAGAGCCCCGTCGCTGAAAACCTGATTGCCCTCAAACTGTATCTCGACGACGCGCACGCGGTCGCCCTCGTTGATGACGAAGGCGATGGCGGTCGAAGTCGCGGAGACTTCATCGAGGCGTATGTCGATGGTCGCGTTCGGGTGGCCTTTCTCGGCCAGCAGTTCCTTGAGCACGCGAGTGGCGTTGCGCACCTTGACGGGGTCGTAGATGGCTTCCTTGCTGACGCCGACGCGCTGCTCGCGGAAAGCCTTGAGCACGTCGGATTCGGGGACGCTCTTGAGTCCCTCGAACTGTATGTCGCGAATGATCGGAAGCTCTTTGACCGTGAAGATGACCTCGACGCCGCCGCGCGGCCCCTCAAGGGTGGATACACGCGATTCGGTCTTATCGAAAAATCCAAGTGCGAGAATGGCCTGAAAGTCGCGCTCGACCTGCTGCGGGTTGAAGACATCGCCGGGGCGCGTCTGCACGTAGTAGAGAATGTCCTCGTCGCGCAAGCGGCGATTGCCTTCTATATCAACTGCTTCGACGAGACGTTGTTGAGGTTGTTGGGCGCGGGCGCTCGGCTGAGTCAGTGGCAGGGCCGTGACTGTGACGATGACGCTCAGAAAAATGAGCAAAGGGGCACGTAGAAGGTGCATAAGTGCTAAATCCCTCAGAGATACTTTGACAGACTTTCGGGAAGCGTATCGAAAGATAAAGTAAATGATAAAAGAAAAAGCTTGCCGTCCGGGGCTCCGGCTGCTGGAACTCAAAACTTGAATCTATTGGATTCAAGGCGACGCGTCGCCCGTTGCCAGCCTGGTGTCCAGCAAAGTTGCGCATTATACAGGCAAAACAAGTCTAAAGTCCAAAGTCAAATGTCCAAAGTCAACGGGTGATTGGACTTTGGACATTCCGGCTTTAGACTTTGAACTGTCGGCCTTTAGTGAATTAAAAGCGCGTCGCCCGGCTCTTCGACTCCCGCCGGGCGGTAATTCAGCTCATTTCCGTCAAGAAAAACCTCGATCAACGTCGCTTCGCCAAGGTGGCCCTGGATGAGGGCTTCGGAAAGCGGGTCTTCGACGTGCTTTTGCAGGGCGCGGCGCAGGGGCCTCGCTCCGTAGGAGCGGTCGGCGCAGGTCTTGGCCACAATCCAGCGCTTGGCCTCATCGGTGAGTCTGACTTCCAGACTGCGCGTCGAGAGCGTCTTGTTGATCTGCTCGATCTGCAACTGGATGACTTCCAAAAGCTCGTCGTCGAGCAGTTGATCGAAAATTATAATCTCGTCAAGGCGGTTGATGAATTCGGGATTGAAGGTCTGGCGCACAGCCGACATGACCATCTCTTCCAGCTTTTCGCGCGAGGCATCGGTCGTCGCCTGGAAACCCATCGTCCCGCGCTTCTGGATAAAGCGCGCGCCGATATTGGAGGTCATGATGATAATGGCGTTCTTGAAATCGACCGTATTGCCGAGAGCGTCGGTCAGAATCCCGTCCTCGAAGACCTGTAAGAGGACGTTGAAGATGTCCGGGTGCGCCTTCTCAATCTCGTCAAAGAGCAGGACGGAGTAAGGCGAGCGCTTGATGCGCTCCGTCAGTTGGCCGCCCTCTTCGTGGCCGACGTAGCCCGGGGGAGAGCCGATCAGCTTCGAGACCGAATGCTTCTCCATAAACTCAGACATGTCGAAGCGGATCATCGAGCGCTCCGAGCCGAAGAGAAACTCGGCCAGAGAGCGCGCCACTTCCGTCTTGCCGACACCCGTGGGCCCAAGGAAGAGGAAAGAGCCGACGGGCCGCTGTGGGCTTTTGAGTCCGGCGCGCGAGCGACGAATGGCACGCGCCAGAGCCGAGATGGCCGGGCGTTGTGAAACGACCCTGCGATGCAATTCCATCTCGATGCGAAGCAGTTTCTGCGTCTCTTCTTCCTTAAGCGACATGACGGGAATGCCCGTCCAGCGCGCGATCACTTCTTCTATGTCGTCGCGGGTCACTTCCGCCGAGACCAGCGCGTCCTCGTCCGCGCCGTGCGTGCGCAGCGACCCGAGCGGCTCTGTTCCGGCGTAGGTCGTGCGCGGCCATTCGACCGGATTCCAATCCTCCAGATTGCCCTGTTCTCTGCGCACGCGCAGCTTGACGCGCGCCCCGGCTTCGTCGATCACGTCAATGGCTTTGTCCGGCAGGAAACGGTCTGGAATATAGCGATTCGATTGATAGACGGCGGCTTCGAGCGCGTCTTCCGTATAGCGCACCTGATGAAAAGTCTCGTATCGCTCACGCACGCCGTCGAGAATCTGCACGGCCTCGGCCTCGCTCGGCGGCGGAACCTTGACGGCCTGGAAGCGGCGCTCAAGCGAGCGATCTTTCTCAATCGACTTGCGGAACTCTGCGGGTGTGGTCGCGCCGATGCACTGGACTTCGCCGCGCGAAAGCGCAGGCTTCAGGATATTGGCGGCATCGAGCGAGCCCTCGGCTGAGCCTGCTCCGACCAGCGTGTGCAGCTCGTCTATGAAAACGATGTAGTGCGGATTCTCTATCAGCTCGCGCATGATCTGCTTGAGCCGTTCTTCAAACTGCCCGCGATACTTCGTGCCCGCCACGATCAGCGAAAGATCGAGCGACAGAATACGCTTGTTCTCCAGGAACGAAGGGACTTCACCGCGCACGATGCGCTGGGCCAGGCCCTCGACGATGGCCGTCTTGCCGACGCCCGGCTCGCCGATCAGGACGGGATTGTTTTTCGTGCGACGACAGAGAATCTGCACGACGCGCTCTATCTCGCCCTCACGACCGACGAGCGGGTCGAGCTTATCGTTCTGCGCGTCTTCCGTGAGGTCGCGGGAAAACTCCACCAGATGCGGCGTGTCCTTCTTTTGGGCCGAGCGCGAGTCCGCGCCCGTCTGCCGCGCAATCTCATCGCGGACGGCGTTGAGCCTCAGCCCACGCTCGTAGAGAATCTCCGCCGCCATCGAGCGGTCTTCCCTTAAGAGGCCGAGCAGCAGGTGCTCTGTTCCGATGTGCCTGTGTTGCAGGCGGTCGCTCTCTTCGTGTGCGTAGGCGAGCACACGCTTGGTCTCGGGCGCGAGCGGCAACTCCACGCTCGTCGAAATCTTTTCTCTGAGGAGCGTGCGCCCTTCTATCTCCTTGCGAATGGCCTCGATGGAGACCTGCGCGCGCGGAAAGAATCGCCCGGTCAGAGTCTTGTCTTCGCGCATGAGCCCCAGCAGCAGATGCTCTGGCTCGATGGCGGGAGCGCCGAACTGGCTGGCTTCGTAACGCGCAAAGAAGATCACCCTTCGCGCTTTCTCTGTGTAGCGTTCAAACATTGGGCCTTATACCGCCGAAGAACTTTCTGGATGATTGCTTACGGTGAGATCAGGTTGGCTGACCGCACCGCCCTGCCCGCATTATAACCTAATGATAGCAAAGGAAGAAGAGGGCGGCGAAAAAGAGTTGCCGGAGGGGTAATTTAGATAGACGACGAGGGGGGCCGGATGTGCCCACCCGAACCCTCCTGGGCCTCCCCGCGCCGTGTCACCGATAGTCGCGAAAGACTTCGCGCGTCGCGACAGAGCGAGCCGTCGGACTTTAGTTTTCTCTGAGAGCGAAGGAGGAGAGAAACTTCTCCACGTTGTCGTTTGAGACAGTTGATTTGGGGCTCTCTACGGCCATGACGTAGACGTTGCGCTCGATGATATAAACACGCATCAGGCAGGTGTAATCGGTCGAGTCAAACTTATAGTGCCGACCTGGATAACCGCTGATCGAGATGGCGCGTTGCGAGACGAGCGTGTAATTCTTCTTGGCATACTCGGCAGATTTGATCAGCCCGGTGGGAAGTATTTTGAAATACTGCGCGGCGAATTCGGGCTGCTCCGTGATCACGGGCGGGAGATTGAGAAGCACTCCGACCGTGTATTCCATAGCATCTGCTTTGACGTGGTATTGACGCAAGCCCGGAGCGTTCGGTGCTTTGACCGCATCATTCGACATCTCCTCAGGGAAACCCGGCATCATCAGGGAGAAACCCGCCCCCGGCGGCGCGATCTCCTGCCAGGAGGCGGACGCCAGCGACGCGCCCGTCGAGGGCAAAGACAGATTGTCCAGGCCGCCTGAGCGTCTGGCCTTGCGCGGCTGCTGCGCCATCGCCACACACGACATCACGGACAGGCAGACGAAGAACGCGACTGTAGAGAAAGCCTTCTTATTCACTTGCTGCAACTCCTTTAGAGGATTTTGTGGAATATCTTTTGAGGTGAGATTGAAAGGGGCTTGTAAAGAGTTCCGAAGTCGCCCGTCAATAGCGACCACATAACTTTATAGCATGCGCCGATCGAGAAAAGATAGACTAAATTTCAAGTCGGCTGCTCCTCCAAGCGCCCGTCCGCCAGCAGCAGCACGCGGTCGCAGAGACGCGCCAGCCGTTCGTTGTGCGTGGCGATGACGACCATCGTCCCATCAGCGCGACAGAATGAAGCGAGCAGCGCCCCGGTCTCATCGCTTGCGCGTGCATCCAGATTCCCCGTCGGCTCGTCCGCAAGGATAAGTCGCGGCCCGCGTATGACGGCGCGTGCGATGGCGACTCTCTGTTGCTCTCCGCCTGAGAGCAGACCGACCTGCGCGTCCTTGCGATCGATGAGCCCGACGCGCTCAAGCATCTCGACGGCACGCTTGAGCGCCTCGCGCCTGGACGTACGGTTGATCAGCAGGGGCAAAGCGACATTCTCCGCCGCCGTCAGGTCTGGCAGGAGATGGTGAAACTGAAAGACGAACCCGAGCTGTTCGTTGCGCAGCCGCGCCAACTCACCGCGTTGCGCGCGCGCGATGTCAGACTCACCCAGCCTGATCTCACCCTCGTCCGCCCCTTCAAGACCCCCGACGAGGTTAAGCAGAGTTGATTTACCAGCCCCCGACGCCCCCATCACCGCCACCATCTCGCCCGCCTCGACCGTAAACGAAACGCCGCGCAGCACCTCAAGCGGAGCGCCCGAAGGTTTGCGAAAAGCTTTTCGCAAACCACGCACAACCAAAGCATTTTGGATTTTAGATTTTGGATTTTGGATTGGCCCACGCTCCCTGTTAATTGCTTCCTTTAATTCAAACATCTCGCAATGCCTGTGCCGGCGGGACGCGCGACGCGCGGTGCGCCGGGTACAGGGTTGCCAGCAGGCTGAGGATAAAGGCGATGAAGGCGGAGAGCGCAACGTCGCTGGCGCGCGTGTGAAAGGGGATGCTGCTGAGCGAGTAAACGTCTGCGGGGAGGCTGACGAGCCTGTAACGGTTGCCGATGAAACAGGCGATGAGCCCGAGCAGGACGCCAAGGAGCGCGCCCGCGAGTCCGACTGCCGCCCCTTCGAGCATAAAGACGCACATGATGCTTTGCGTGCGCGCGCCCATAGCAGTGAGGATGGCTATGTCGGAGCGTCGCTCGACGACGACGAGCACGAGCATCGTCGTGATGTTGAGCGTCGCCATCATGATGATGAGCGCGATGATGAAGATGCCCATGCGTCTTTCGAGCGCGAGCGCGGCGAACAGCGGGCGGTTCGCTTCCTGCCAGTCGAGTGTCGTGTATTCACTACCCAGCTCTTCGCGCAGTCGCGCCGAGACCTGCCCGACGTTGTAGATGTCCGCGACCTCTATGCTGATGACGGAGGCGTTGGACGGCGGCTGACCGGCAAAGCTCGCGGCGTCTGCGAGCGAGACGTAAATCCACGTCGAGTCGTACTCGTAGAGCCCGGAACGAAAAATGCCCGCGACCTTGACGCGACGGTAACGCGGCGCAAGACCGAGCGGCGTCAGCGTCGCATCGCCCGAGACCAGTTGGGCCACGTCGCCCACGTTGAGGCCCGTGCGCGCCGCAAGCTCCGCGCCCAGGATCACGCCCGGCATCGCCGCCTCGCTCGGCGCTTCTTCAAAAGACGTGATGGCAGGGCCTTCATCTCCCGAACCCTTTCGTCCCGCCGATTGAGAGACATTTGCCTGTTGTTGCTGCTGCCCGGCCTGCGCGTCACGCAGCAAAGGCTCGATCGTGCCCGCGACGAGCGTGCGTCGAACTTCCGCCAGGGCGCGCGCCGATTCTTTATCTATCCCGCGCAGGACGGCGTAAGCCGATCCCGACTGGCCGCTCAGCAACGCGCTGTCGTAAGCGGTCGCCATCGCATCTTCAACCCCGCTTGTGCCGCGCACTCGGGCAACGAGCGCGCGCCAGTCCGAAACGGGCTGACCGTCCCGGCGCATCAACGAAATATGCGCCGTGCCGCGCAGGATTTTGTCGCGCATCTCATCGCGAAAACCGTTGGAGAGCGCCAGCGCGACAATCAGCGCCGCGACGCCGAAGGCGACACCCGTGATCGCCGCAAGCGCCGTGATGCGCGCCAACGGCCTACGCCGACGCGAGTAGAGATAACGAAGCGCGAGAAATAGTTCGTACGGCATAACTGAAAGGATGAAGGATGAAGGATGAAGGATGAAGGATGAAAGGAATGCTTCACTGTCTTGAAAGCTTTTACTTCATCCTTCCGCCTTCCGCCTTCATCCTTGCTCTTGTGCATTTGCCGACATCAGCCGGTCTGTTCTCGGGCAGCAGTCTTTGCAGATTCGGCGCGTCGCGTGCGTGCACATCAGTGATCGGCCTCAACTCGAAGATGGTGTCCGAGAGGCGACGAAAATGGAAGCGCGATTCGAGCGCGGCGATGGCGCGCGTCTCTTCCAACTGCCAGCCGCACACAGACCACCATCGCGGGTCGCTGTCGAGAAAGACACGCCTGCCCTGCTGCAAGTATCTCTCGATCAGCGGAACAAGTTGCTCGCCGGGCCAGCCGCCGCCCGTGCCGATCACTTCCCACGCGCCTAAGCCTATGCCGCGATAATAAGTGACGGCCACCGTCTGCCCGCCCGCGATGACAACCGCATCGCCCGGCAGAAGTCGCAGTCGTGCGCTGTAATCCCTGGTCAACGCGCGCTGCGCGACGTAGGCGCGGCTACTGAGCTGCGCGTAGACGCCGAAGGCCACCGTCATTAAAGATAGTGCCAGGGCAATGTGCAGGAAAGCGCGTCGCGCGTCGCCGCCGCTCTTAGAGGCTCGCCAGCGCAGCAGTCCGTCGGCTGCCAGCGGCGCGAGCGCCGGAAGCCCCGTCAGAAAATAACGCCAGTTGACCACCGTGCTGTAGTTGAAGATGAGCAGAAAGTCCGCGAGCAGCCCGACGAGGCTGAGCGCCAGCAGGCACGTCAAGCCGCGCGTGCGCCACTCCTTCACGAACGCGAAGGGCAAAGCCAGAAAGACTGGCGGGGCGGCGAGAAAGAAATAGAGCAGGAAGGGAAAGAGATTGCCGAATGCTACGGGATGACGCGCCGACTCCATACGCATAGACTCGCGCCAGCCATACCACGACGCGCGAAAGCCCTCGTCGATCGTGAACCAGAGCAGGAAAGGGCCGAACGCAAAGACCACGAAGATCAGGCAGGCGAGTAATGCTTGAAGAGCTTTCCGGCGTCGCCCCTCCGCTCGCGTCGTCGGCCCACAGACGAAGGGCGCTATCACGAGCCACGGAGCGTAAAACGCGACCGTCTCGCGCACGTTGACTCCGAGCCCGAGCAAAGCCGCCCCGGCCAGTATCATCCACACGCGCTCGCTGCGCGTGCCGCGCAGGTGAATGACGAGAGCACCCGCCAACAGCAGGAGCGACGGAATCTCCGTCATCACCTGCCCGCCGTAGACGACGAAGGCAGGGGCCGTGGCAATCATCAGCGCCGCGATGGTCGCCGCCTCAAGAGAGCGCAAGAGGTCGCGCGCGAGCGTCCAGCAGGCAAGGACTGCGAGCGGGCACTCGATGATGACGGCGTATTTGAAAACGAGGTAAGCGTCCGCCGCCGGAAGATTGAAAACGGCGTGGGCCGCGCGCCACAGCGCGTGATTGCCGAAGATGAAGAGCGAGCGCCCCAGGGCCATAGAGGATGGCTGACCGCGCAGCGCCAGGATGGTGTAATCGAGCGCGTCCCAGTCGCCGATGAAGGGGTCACGAAAGATGAGCGCCAGCGTCAGTGAGAGCGCCGTGGGCCCAAGCCACCAGCGCCAGGCGGCGAAGAGATTTCGCGGCTCTGATAAGTCAGTTCTGCTTGTGATGATTATTGTCGTCCGCGCCGAGGGCTTCGATCAAATCCGAGTCGAGCGAATCCTCCGGGCGCTTGATCATCGTCAGGCGATTGCCGCGCTCGTTGTATTCGACCTTGTCCATGATGTTGTAGATGAGGAGCACGCCGCGCCCGGAGGATTTGAAGAGATTGGCCGGGTCGCGCGGGTCTGGAATCTGCTCGACGTTGAATCCCTCTCCCTCGTCTTCGACCGTGAAGCGCGCCTCCTGCGGTGAGAGCTCGGCGGTGATTCTGACCAGCTTGGTCGGGTCGTTCTTGTTGCCGTGCTTGACGGCGTTGACGAAAGCTTCGTCCAGCGCGATGAAGAGGTTGGAGCGTTCCGGCTTGATGACGCCCAATTTGGCGACGCGCTCGATCAGGTATTGAAGCACGCCGTTCATCAGCGAGACATCACTTGGCAACTCGAACTCTATCTTCTCGTGCACGTAGGGCAGCACTTTGAGATCGTCAACGAAGCGCAGCTTGTAAGCCAGGGTCTTCTCGACGATGTTGCACAACTCTTCTTTATCGTAGGGAGAGCGCAGGTAGTTGACCGCGCCCATCTTGAAGGCTTTGACCACGCCCGGCTGCTGCGCCTGGTCTGAGGAGACGACGACCGGGATCATCAAACGCTTGCGCTTGATCTCGCTCAGGAGTTGCACGCCGGAATCCTCGTCGTCTGTGAGGTCGCTGATGATGAGGTCGAACTCTTCGAGGTCTTCGCGGGCGAGGGCCTCCGCGCGGTCGCCGATGGCCAGGACTTCATGACCGAGCTCGCGCAGCGCCTGCTCAAGCACAGCGCGCAACTCATCATTGTCATCCACGATAAGGATTCGTCGTTTGTCCATCCGAGAACCTAAACGCCGTCATGCCGTAATGTACGAGGAAAGGGAAGAGACAGTATTTCCGCTTGCGCATACGTAAAAGCCTATCGCAACGTTCCAAATAATATCCGTATCATGCCCAAAGTCCAAAGCCCGGACACCTGCGGGCTGATGATTTTTTTCGCCTTTCCTTTTTCCGCTTTTCCTTTTACCCTTGGCCATCAAGAGCGCATGCAAGCATCTATGGAACAACAGGAACGACCCGCAGCGGGACGCACCGGGCGCGAGGCCAGGGGCTTGCACAGGGCCTACACGTTTGCAGACCTCTCGGCTTATCCCTTAAAGAAGCGCTTACTGATCCGCGCCGCAGACCTGATCTTCTACCTCCTCATCAATCTCATCGGTCGCACCACGCGCTTTGAGGTCGAAGGCTGGGAGCACTGGGAACAGGCGACGCGCGAAGGGTCTCTTCCGATCTATACCTTCTGGCACAATCGCGTCTTTCTCTCGACCTACTTCTGGCGGCGACGCCGCATCGTCGTCATGACTTCGCAGAGCTTTGACGGCGAATACATCGCGCGCTTCATCCAGCGCTTCGGATACGGTGCGGCGCGCGGTTCCTCGACACGCGGCGGCGTCGGCGCTGTCGTCGAGATGGTCAGGCTGATGAGAGCGGGCGCGCCGACCGCCTTCACGATTGATGGGCCCAAGGGGCCGCGCTACGTCGCCAAGATGGGCGCGGTGCTGCTGGCGAAAAAGACCGGCGCACCCATTCTCCCCTTCACGGTTGAGGCCGCGCGCTTCTGGGAGGTCAAAAAAAGCTGGGACGCTTTTCAGATTCCCAAGCCCTTCACACGCGCTCGCGTCCTCATCGCGCCTCCGATCTCTGTTCCCCCGGACGCCGACGACGCCACCCTTGAGGCCAAACGCGACGAGCTGCAACGCGCGCTCGATGAGCTCAACAGTCGTGATGAAGGAATGAATGAACAGGGATAGACGGGATAAGAGAAAGGATGAAGGCGGAAGGATGAAATGAATGCTGTAAAGCTTTTCCTTCATCGTTGCCGCCTTCATCCTTCATCCTTGATGTAGTAGGATCATGAGAATTTTACGATCTGCAACGAAAATTTTTGAGGGGAACCATGATCAACCAGGAACGCATCAAGAATCTTCTGCTCGAACTTGTCCAGATTGACAGCCACTCGCGGCGCGAGCGCAACGTGGCCGAGCGTATCAAGAAGTATTGCGAAGAGTTGGGCGCAAGCGTCGAGATAGATGACGCGGGCGAGAAGGTGGGCGGAAATTCCGGCAACGTCATCGCGCGCTTTACGGGCACAATCCCCAATGCCGAGCCGATCATGATGAGCGCGCACATGGACACGGTCGTTCCCGGCGAAGGCGTGAAGCCAGTCATCGACGGCGACATTATCCGCACGGACGGCACGACCGTGCTTGGCGGCGACGACAAATCGGGCTGCGCCGTCATCCTCGAAACCATACGCTGCCTCAAGGAACAGAATATCCCGCACACGGACATCGAAGCCGTCTTCTCGATCTGCGAAGAGGTCGGACTGCTCGGCGCAAAGCATCTGGATGTCTCAAAGATCAGATCGCGTTACGGCCTCGTCTTTGATTCCGACGACCCGGGCTTTCTGTTCACGAAGGGCCCATCATCAAATCACCTGGAGATCGAAGTCCACGGGCTTGAGTCGCACGCTGGCGTCGCGCCCGAAGAGGGCATCTCGGCGATCAGGGTCGCCGCCGAAGCCATAGTTGCGATGAAGCTGGGCCGCATTGACGAAGAGACGACGGCCAACATCGGTGTCATTCATGGCGGCGCGGCGACCAACATCATCCCCAACCTCGTCACGCTCTGGGGCGAAGCGCGCTCGCTCTCGGAAGAGAAGCTGGAGGCGCAGTGCGACCACATGGTCGAGTGCTTCAAAGAGGCTGCGGCCCGTTACGAAGTGACGGTCGAAGGCAGAACGACGAAGGCGAGCGTCAAGGCCAAGGTCGAGCGCGACTATTCATCGATGGATGTGCCGGATTCTTCGCGCGTCGTCCAACTGGTCATAGAGGCCGCCTCGCGCATGGGCCTCACGGTGCAGACGATGGCATCTGGGGGCGGCTGCGACGCCAACGTCTTCAACCGCAAGGGCATCGAATGCGCCAACCTCGGCACGGGCATGCGCGCCATCCATACCGTCAACGAATGGCTCGATGTCAAAGACCTCTACGCCTCCGCCGAGATGACGCTCGAAATCCTAAAGCTCAACGGCGAGATGGCGATCAAGAGCCGGGGATGAATCGGGTGATGAGTTCGCACACGCCTTCATCCTCTCTGTTTCCATCCGGTGCAAGTAGATATTCCGTATGACTGAGAGCGAAAGTAGTAAAGGGCCTGAAGCCTACCGCAGCGGCTATGTCGCTTTGATCGGGCGGCCCAATGCCGGGAAGTCGACGCTGTTGAACCGGCTGGTGGGCGAGAAGATCGCGGCGGTCTCGAATAAGCCGCAGACGACGCGGCACAGGATTCAGGGCGTCATCACGCGC
>DATDFK010000100.1:0-19379 GCA_036522655.1 Pyrinomonadaceae bacterium
ACGTCGGATTGATGATCGCTATGTTACTATCCGTCGCGGACGATTCCGCTGTGCTCGTTCGCTCGATCATTCCGAGCCCTCTGGCTCATTGCCTTATAAATCTGTATGAGACTGAAACTGGCGCAAGGGCTGGCGATAGGCCAGTCCTCGATTAACGGCAAGGGCTGCTTTGCGACGGCCCGTTTCCTGCGCGGAAGGAAGATCGCGGAGTATACGGGCGAAAGAATATCGGCGCGGGAGGCAAAACGGCGCGCCCACCGTGCCAAGCTGCGCATCTGTGAGGTCGACGCGAAGTGGAGTATTGACGGCAGCCGTGGCGGCAACGGCACGCATTACATCAACCATTCGTGCGAGCCCAACAGCTACATGAAAATCATCTACGGGCACATACTCTTCTATGCGCTGCGCGACATTCGGCCCGGCGAAGAGATCACGATCGATTACGTAGAGACGCTCCACTCCGACGAGAAAAGATGTCGCTGCGGCGCTCCGAGTTGTCGCGGAACAATCAATAAGCTGAAGTAGCGACGCGAGCTTCGCGTTCAAAGAATAGCCGCCGCCGTAAACTCGCCGCGAGCTTCCTCAAACCGGAAGAGCCGAGAGCGCATCAATCAGCGTCGCTTCCTCATCCAACGCCACCGTACGCAAGTCCAGCAGCACTCTATCTTCAAAGATACGCGCGATGACGGGAGGCGTCGATGAGCGCAGCGCCTCGTCAAGCGCGTCCGCCGAGAGGCCCGCGTGCGTCAAAGCGATGAGCGCCGTGCGCGGGTGCGTGGTCGGAGCCGAGCCGCCGCCGATGGCCGATGCTCCCTCGATGATTTCGTAGCGAAGCGAAGACGCGCTCGCGCGCCTCGCCAGTCTTGATAGAAGTCTGCGCGCTCGTCTTTCAATCTCCTTTGGGCCGAGCGCGAGCATTCGTAGCACGGGCACTTCTTCGAGAGCAGCGCCACGCGCATAGGCGTCGAGCGTGGCTTCCAGGGCGGCGAGCGCAAGCTTGTCTGCGCGTAGGGCGCGATAGAGCGGATGCCTGCGCAGGACTTCGATCAGCTGCCGACGACCGACGATGAGCCCGGCCTGTGAAGCGCCGAGCAGCTTGTCGCCGCTAAAGGAGACTATGTCCGCGCCGCTCCTGATCGAATCGCCTATGACCGGCTCGCCCTCAACCCCGAAGGGTCTTAAATCGAGGAGCGCGCCCGAACCCGCATCCTCGTAGAGCGGAAGCCCTGCCCCGTGCGCAACCGACGCCAGTTCTTCCACGCCCGGCTGCGACGTGAAACCGACGATGCGATAGTTTGAAGTATGAACGCGCACGATCAGGCGCGTCTCAGCGGTTATCGCGCGCTCGTAATCCGCGACACGAGTGCGATTGGTCGTTCCCACCTCAACGAGGCGTGTCCCTGATTGAGCCATCACTTCGGGGACGCGAAAGTCGCCGCCGATCTCCACCAGTTCGCCGCGCGACACGACGGCCTCGCCTCCCTTCGCCAGCGCGGTCAGGACGAGCAGGGCGGCGGCGGCGCAGTTGTTGACGACGAGCGCGGCCTCCGCGCCGGTCAAATCTGCCAGCAGCCCTTCGACGCGCGCGCCGCGCCGACCGCGCCTGCCCGTCTGTGTGTCGTATTCGAGCGTGCAGTATCCGGCCGCACCTGTCGCCATCGCGCCGCGCGCCGCTTCCGATAGAGGCGCGCGCCCCAGATTCGTGTGCAGTATGACTCCGCTCGCGTTGATCACGCGGCGCAGACCAGTGGCCGCCTCGCGCTGGCAGGCGCGCTCCAGCCTACGCGTCGCTTCCGCCAGCAGCGCCTCGCGCGAGCGGTCGCCATCACGTTCGCCATCGGCGCTCTCTTCCTCCTGAATCCGGGCGCGCAACTCTTCCGTGACGCGGCGTGCCAGCGCGGTCAAGTGCTGCGCTCCGACCTGCGCGCGCAGCGAGTGAGCCGCCTCCGTTCGCAAAAGGGCATCGACCGAAGGCAATGCTCGCAACGCTTGCTGTCTGATTTCGGTTTTGTCTGTCATAAGGGCCTGAATGGTCTGGGTTTCCGCCTCCGCGCCTAGAATATTCCTTCCGTCTTTATCTAAGCAATGGCCGGGAGCTGACCCCTTGGGGACGCCGGGCGAGGCGGCGTCAAATATTATCGTTGACACTGAGCTTTCAAACCGCCTAGACTAAATTCAAGGGGCGAGCCCCTTTTCCCGCCCAGGGCCACTCCAATACCCAAGCGTGCACAAGCATTGAAGGAGAATTAGAAAGTGCCGATACGCGATAATAAGCTGGCGCGCTCCTCGCAACAGAGGGCCAAGCCCAACGCGGCAGCCGACAACCAGCCAACCATTGACGAACAACTCACGCGTCTTGAAGAGGATATGCGCCGCCTCAAGATCGAATACGACATCTATTTCAACGGCGCATCCAAGCGCCCTCCCTACGATACGAAGAGCCGCGTCGAGACCATGATCAAGCGCCTCGGCGATGATCGCACGCTCAATTTCGCGCAGCGTTATCGCTTCAATTCGCTGGCGGCCCGCTATAACTCTTTCCGCGAGCTGTGGCGACGCACGATTCAGGCGCGCGAGGAAGGACGCGATGCGGCCGCTGCGGCGCGCGCCAGCGCACATCTCACCGAAGAAAGATCGCCCGAGGCGCAGGCCAGCTTCGTCTGCGCGGACGCGCACGGCGATGTCCAGACCGTCAAAGAGATATACGCGGCCCTGATCGAAGCCAAACGCAAGTGCGGCGAGCCCACGGACGACCTCTCTTTCCCGCGCTTTCATCACCTGATCGCCACCAAGACCGATAATCTCAAAGAGCATCTGGGTTGCGACCGCGTGCGCTTCTCCATAGATGTCCAGAACGGTCACGTCAACTTCAAAGCCAAGGCCGATCAAAAATAAGAGACGCTCAAAACTAAAAGCAGCTCAAAAAAATAAAGGCGACCTTCCCGGGTAAGAAAGGTCGCCTTTATTTGACTAACGCTTTCCGGGCTCAAGACCGGAAGCGGCCAGTGGCTTGACTTACGTTAAGCCTCTCGGGAGATTACATCTTTGTCACTTTCTCGGCCTGTGGGCCCTTGGGGCCCTGTGTGACCTCGAACTCAACCTCCTGACCCTCTTCGAGAGTCTTGAAGCCGTCGCCCTGGATGGCGCTGTAGTGGACGAAGATGTCGGAAGAGCCAGGCTGCTCGATGAAGCCGTAACCCTTCGAGTTATTAAACCACTTGACCTTACCGGTTATTCTAGACATAACAGACGAATCCTCCTAACGATTCGGTAAAACGGGGCGGAGAGCTTTCTTAGGGCTTTCGCGCCGACCTGAGGTTAATGCTTGTGAGCCGGACGCGCTTTCTCTTTTGGGGCGCTACACGGAAACACACAACCAACAAAAAACTGCGTATGACGCAACGCCGCGAACCAGAAGGGGCGGCGAAACGATCACACACAGACCAATGGGGAAAAGCTGAAACTCATTTCTGTATTGCTTGCAAATCGCTCTGCGGGGGCGAGTTAAAGGAAATCCCTGCATCGAAACGACGGCGCATACTAAGCGATAGCCCGCAACTCTGTCAAGCTAAAAATCCAAAAAATTTTCGGCCAAATATTAGTGCGCAGGCGGGATTCGGCCCCTTGCAAACTTTTAAGAAGGTCACCAGCGCCTGCTTGAGCCGGGCGGGTCATCGTCGCACTAGAACCCGCCCGCCTCAAGCAGGCGCTACCGACTCCACGTCCTCATCGTCGACGCCGCGCGCTCAACGCACACTTGAGGTTGCGGCGCGGGCGGGCGCGTTTTTAATGTCCAGCTCCTTCAGGAGATAGCCAGCGCCGCCGAACTTTTCCGTGATGAAAAGCACGTAGCGTATGTCGACGGAGATGGTGCGATTGGTCGCCTCGTTGTACAGATAGTCGTTGCCGAGTCCTTCGTAGTTGCTGTCGAAAACGATGCCGACCTGCTCGCCGCGCCCGTTTAAGATAGGGCTGCCGGAATTGCCGCCGATGATGTCCGTCGTGGAGAGAAAATCGACGGGCACGTCCGCGCCATTCGTCGTCGTGTATGGGCCAAAGTCACGCGCGCGGTAAAGCTGCTTGAGCTTTTCCGGCACGATGAAATCACCGCGCCCTGTATCCTTCTCCATCACGCCGGAGAGCGTTGTGAACGGCTGGTAGATGATCGCCTCGCGCGGCACGTAGCCCTTGACTTCGCCGTAGGCGAAACGCAGCGTACGGTTGGCGTCAGGGTAAGATGGTGCGCCGCGCATCTCGCTCATGCCCGCGACGAACAGCGGGCGCAAACGGTCTATGGTTTCGTTGAACGCCTCGGTCAGGAGCGTGCGGCGTCTTTCTTCCGCGCCGATCTCGGAGGCAAACTCCACGAGCGGATCGTGCAGCTCGCGCATCTGCGCGGTCGTCAAAGTGTAGAGCGACGAGAGCCCCTCGACCGTGGAGTATCGCTTTGAGTCAACCACAGAGCGCGCGAAATCAGCTTCGGCGCGCCGTCGCGCTTCACCCCTGAGCGCGCCGAAGCGCTTCTCAATCGCTTCGATCTTCTGTCCCGTCGGCAGCTCGTCGGCTTTTCTCAGAAGGTACGTCAGCAGCTCGCGCTCCACTGTGGGCTGGCGCGCGCCGAGCATCGATCCGAACTGCACCTTAACGCGCTCGACCCAGGCGTCGTTGAAAAGCGGATTGCGTTCCGCTTCGGGCCGCTCCTTGTTGACGGCGAACTGCTCGGCTAAATAGGCCAGGCCGACGAGGTCTGTGACGGCGAACATCTGTTGGACGACGAGGTCGCGCTCGGCAGTGGAGAGATAGTCTTGATAAGCTTTGGCTATCCCGGGCAAGACCTCGCCGTACTTTGCCTTGCGCGAGGCTTCGGCGTTTACCCAGCGCGCGAACGCTTCTTCGTCGGCGCGACGCCTGGCAACGAGACCCGCGCGCCGCAGGGCCGGAATCGAGCCCGCGTAGAGCTTCAGAGAGTTGCTATAGTTGGCGATGTCGGATTGGAGCTTGATGCGAAGCTCGGGGTTATACCTGCCCAGGTCTTCGAGCACGCGTATGTAGTTGGAGTAAAGATCGACGAGGAATGGCCAGTTGACATCCTGGCTATACTGGGCCGAATAACTTTCGCGGTAACGGCGCGTCGTGCCCGGATAACCGAGCACCATCATAAAGTCGCCCTCGCGGACTCCGCCGAGCGAGAGCGATAAGAACTTCTTCGGCTTGAAAGGGACGTTGCTCGCGGCGTAGTCGGCGGGCTGTCCGTCCGCTCCGACGTAGGCGCGCATGAAGGTGAAATCAGCGCCGTGTCGCGGCCACTCGAAGTTGTCCGTCTCTCCGCCGAATTGGCCCACGTCGTTCGGCGGCGCATAAACTATACGTACGTCGCGCAGCACCCTGTACGTGAACATGTAGTAGGAGAGCCCGTCGTTAAGCGCCTCTATGCGCAGGCGCGTGCCCTTCGCCGCACGCAGCCGCGCGGCTGCTTCCAGCGCGCCGCGCCTTTCCGCGATGGCCCGCTCACGCTCTTCGCCTGCAAGCGTCGCCGGGATGGGCCCAAGCACTTCGCTCGTCACATCTCTCAAGTCTTCGGTGATGGTCACGGTGTAATCGGGGGCACGTATCTCTTCGGCGCGAGTTCTGGCCGTAAAGCCCTGGGCCACGTAATCGTTGGCGGGCGTGGAGGCGGCGACGAGCGCATCGAAGGCAACGTGATGATTGGTGAGCAGAAGCCCATCAGGTGAAACGAATTCACCAGTCCCGCCGTCAATGATCACGATCGCATCCTTGAGAGAAGCGCCCGCAGGATTGTAAATGTCCGTGAGCGGAATTTTCAGGCCGCGCTCTTTGAGCTTATCGATGGGCAGAGACGAAAGCGTATCCGGCATGAACATGCCTTCATCGGCAAGGGCACATTGCGCAATGAGCGTTATCAGCAGAAGGGCGACGAGCGCAAGGGGCCTCGCGCGAGAAAGTCTTTGGGCCATCTCGTAGAATCTTTTCCTTTAAACTGTGATGCACAAGCGTTCAGCTCGATTGGTGGGATATTAGCAGACCGGCGAGCGAAAACCGAAAAGCAGTAAGGAACGCAACGCTTCCTTACTGCTTTCTATGCTTCGAGGTGCTTTCGGTGGCTTAGTCCGTATTATGCGGCAAATACTGTTTCGGGTTGACGGGCTCGTCGTTGATGCGCACTTCGTAGTGAAGATGTGGGCCCGTCGAGCGCCCTGTAGAGCCGACGCGCCCGAGCATCTCGCCGCGCGCGACCTTCTGCCCCTCGACCACGTCGACGTGCGAGAGGTGGCCGTAGCGAGTCGTGAGCCCGCCGCCATGATCAACGATCACTATCTGACCGTAGCCGTTTTGCCACCCGGCGAAAATGACTTTGCCGGTGGCCGCCGCAGAAACGGGCGTGCCCCAGAGCGTGGCTATGTCCTGTCCCGTATGAAACTCGAAAGAGCCGCCGCCGAAGGGATTGCTGCGCCCGCCGAAACCGTCCGTCAATTCTCCCGAGACGGGCCAGATCGAAGGCGTCATCGCACGCGCACGCAAGACTGCCTCGTAGGTGCGCAAGTCCTGTTCGATGTGTTTCGTTCGATATTCAATCGCCCCGGCAACATCGAAGGGCAACTCGGGCCCACCCGCGCCGCGCTGGACTGCTTGCTGCTCGCGCTCGACACCGGCGGTCTCCGCCAGGCGGCGCGTCACATTCTCGACGGCGTCGACGCGCTGATTGAGAGTGTTGAGCTGTTGACGCTGCTTCTCATTTTCCGCGCGCAGGCGCTCGTTCTCCTCTGCGACTCTCAGGTGTATGGCTTGCTGCGTTAACCCGTAGATACCGTAAGCCGCCACGCCCATCAGCACGGCGATAGCGTAAAGGCAGGCTTTGACCCATCTTTTGTGCAGGGAAATCCGACGGACACGGGAACTTGAGCGGGAAGTGCGGGCGACAATGAAGGCGTAAAATCGGTCGTCACTGGACATCATACGTGCTCCTTGGCGGTTAAATTCGCGCGTAAAGCCACTGTTCGGAGAGAGGCGCGAATAACCCGGAAAGGCACAGCCTGCCACGGACGGGGGCGACTGGTGCTAAACCAAGACTATCGAGGTCTTAAACTTTTTGATCCTGCTTGGAGATTTCGCAGCGATGAATCATCCATTGAAGGTCGAACAAGATGAACTGACCCCGCATAGGTGCTGCAAAGGTTTGGGAAACTATCACATGAGAAGCGAGATTGCAACCCCGATAGTTGTTTGGGGAAGGCCGGGAGAGGAAAAACAGAAGCTCACGCGTGCACGGATAATCGCCCGGCACGCGTGAGCTATTTTGTGACATCTACAGAGCGCGCGCAGGCTGCTCAAATATCTTCGGCTTCGCGCCGACGGCTCTGGCGGCCACGAAGAATCGACAGCACGATCAACAGCATGAGCCCGACGAAAGCGACGATGATGGCGACCTTAATGGCAACGATCAGAAAGCTGACCAGCGAGATGAGCTGGCGCAGCAGCGTCACGATCAGGAGAATGAGTGTGATGATTCCGCCAAGACGACCCGCGACCTTAAGAAAAGCTGACATGATTGGTAACCTCTGAAAACAAAATACCGCTTGAAAGCTGACGCGCCGCTCTAACCCTCGGACTAGACGCCCGCGCTACGCTCGCCTGTCTCATCATAACAAAGAGACGGGCGACACAACAAAGAAGTAAGCGCAGAGAAGCGACATTCATCTGCCTCATCTTCTTTCTTAAGGTCGCGGCTCGAAGGGAATCGCCCCGGGGTCGCGCGCCGTCACCTGCGTAATCAACTCGCCCGTACGAAAGCGCGGCGACTCCAACTGCGAGCTGACGACGACGGACGGCGGCGGCCTGTGCGTGTCAAACGCCAGCGGCTCGCGGTCGCGTCGCCTGCGCCGACCGACGTAATCAAAGAGCATGTAAGCGCCAAGGGCGACCAGCGCGACCGGGAGAAACTGTCGCACCGGAAGCTGTATGCCGAGCAGCGTGTGCAGAAGAAAGATTGTGCCCAGCACCAGCAAGGTCACGCCCCACGCGAAAGGATTACCGTAGAGACGCCGCGCGATAACATCCTCTTCCGCATCGGGCGCGAGCCCGGCGCGCATCAACTGCGCTGTCCGGCAAGCGTCAACCGCTGCGAAGAGCAGCGTGCCCAACAGGCCCAGCACGAAGAAGGCCATGCCGTCCGTGACCACCGCCATCTGAAAGAAGCTGGCGAAGATGGCGAAGTGAACGATGGCTTTCGACGTTTGACCGTTGTAGGCAGCGCCGAGCCCCGGCACTATCGAAAGCAGCGTGGCGATGAGCGGAGAGCTTTTGCGACGAACTACCGGAAGGCGGGATGAGCGCGACTGCTGTTGTTGCAGCATCTCGACGCCCGCGACTATGCAATCCTGACAGAAGGGGAAACCGCGTATGCGATGGTCGCACGCCGGGCACAGGGGGCGCGCGCAACTGTTACACTGTACGACCGCCGGATTTCTAATGTGGTAAGCGCAATTCATTTACTTGACGTTTCGTCCCTTTGTCTCTGTTCTTCTCTGGCGGCCTTAGTGATTCTTCTGTTGCCTGGGCTGTTCGGGTTTGGCCGTGTCCTTTTCGATAGAAGCGGGCGCAGCCTCCTGGCCGCTCATGAAATCCGTAATCCCATTGGCGATGCCTTTGACAGCCGCGTTCGCCTCGTAAGACTTCTCTGCCATACGGACGCTGGCGCGATATATTCCGCTGATCGAGCCGTCCGCCGAGACAGTGCTGGTCAGCACCAGTACGGCGACGAGCAGCATGGTCGCCACGGTCGCCAACTGCGGCGAGACGATCGGGTCAAGCCACAGCCGCATCCGCGCGGCGATGCGTGCCGCGAGCGGCGCGCGTACCTCTTCGGCCTGGGTCGTGCCCAAGGTCGCCTGCAAGATTCTCTCGTGCAGCCCGTAGGGCAAGGGCTTCTCTTCGGTGATATAGGTGTAGCAAGCGCCGATCGAGCGTACGACCTGCCCGGGCAACTCCGTGCAATCGGCGCACAGGGCGGCGTGGCGTTCCCAGCGATGGTATTGGGGAGCGGAAAGAAATCCGTCAAGATAATCGGTCAGGCATTCTTCAAACTCTTCGCACCTCATGGCCGTTTCCGGCATGGTCTTCATCAGGATGCGTGCTTCTAGTTGGGCGGGAGGGGGGGCGGGTTCCGATGCCTGGCAGGCGCGAATGCTGTTTTTGACTTCATTCAAAAGCTCGTGGCAGACAGGGCAGCGCATGGCGTGCTCTGCGACGGCGCGGGCCTCCGCGCCTTCAAGCGTGCCCTCAATATAATCCGTCAAGCGGTCTTCAAAATCTCCACAAAGCATAACGTTTACTCGTTTCCACCCCTATTGTTAAATTTACGAAGGATGCCGTCTGCGAAAAGCGTCTCCCGCCCCAACGTGAGAGACGCTCGCGGCTCCTGTTTTTGTCTAAACGCTTGTCATCGCCACCACTCTCATGCGGCGCAAAATCTTCGCCAGCTCGATGCGCCCGCGATTGATGCGGGACTTCACCGTGCCTTCCGGTATCTTTAAAAGATCAACTATCTCCTGATAACTCAGCTCTTCTATATCGCGCAGGATAACGCAGGTGCGAAGGTCTGGCGAGAGCTTGTCGATTCCGGCCTGAACCTGCGCGCCCAACTCGCGCCGCTCCATCTCATTCTGTACCGAGCCGCTCGTCGTGTGCAGGTGATAGGTATGGTCTTCCAGATCATCTGCGTGCGTGTCATGCGGCGTCCTCTGCCTGCGCCGGTAATCATCTATGATCAAATTACGAGCGAGACGCATGAGCCAGTTCTGCAAGTCGCCCTGCTTCGAGTCGTACTGTTCCAGCGAACGATAGACGCGGATAAAGACTTCCTGCGTCAAATCCTCCGCCGCGTCCGGGCGCGACGTGAAGCGATAGGCCAGATTGTAAATGCGGCGTGAATAGGTCGAGACAATCTCTTCCCACGCCGCACCGTCGCCTGCACGACATCGTCTGACTAATTCGGCTCCCTCACTCGTCGCCAAAACCTTTGCAGCTCCCACCTGTCTCTGTCTCCGATCCCGTCGTTTCAGGTCTTCAACTCCGGCCTGCCCTGCAAGGTGGAAAACGCCCCTGCACAGCGCTGATTACGACGGGTTAGAAGCGAAAGTTCCTGAAAACATTACCACTAAGCCGGACGCCGGGCACGCCCCGCAGCCACCGGCTCGCCCGCCTTTACGGCTTACGGCTTCTTGCGCCCCTGTAGCGAAATATTGTAGCCTTGCTCCGCCACACTATATATTGTGTTTAAGGGGCGAGTCGAGTCAAGTTCTGTAACCCGCTAGTGCGGGCGGGTTTCCCGTTGGGGACTTTGATCTTTTGCGAAAACATCTGAAATTCATCGCGCTCGTAGCTCTGGCCGCGCTCATCCTCTGGTGGTTCGGGCGCGGGCTCAACTGGACAGAGGTGCGCCAGAGCTTCGGGCAGGCGGATGCGCGGCTGCTGGCGGCTGCGATCGTGGTCGTCTGTGCGACTTACTTGCTTCGCGCCTATCGCTGGCGGGCGCTGCTCTCGCCGCTCACACCCGCCAGCATCTACGCCCTCTTTGTCTCGACCACCGTCGGCTTCGGCGCGGTCTTTCTCTTCGGCCGTGCGGGCGAGGTAGTGCGGCCCGTCGTGCTTCCGCTGCGCGACAGGCGTGTGCGCCCGGCAGCTTCGTTCGTCACCATCATGGTGGAGCGCCTCTGCGACTCTGTGGCCGTCGTCATCCTTTTCGCCGCCAATCTGCTGTGGTTTCGCGCTCCGAACGGCGACCCGACGCAGTTCGCGCATGTGCGCGAGGCCGGGGTGATACTGCTGGTCGTGGCGCTTTCGGGCGTCGCCGGTCTGGTCTGGTTCGAGCGGCAATCGGGCAGGGCCATCAAGTGGCTCGATGGCAGGTTAGCGCGTTGGAAGTTTGTGCCTGAGCGTATCAGGCAGATGATTGTCAGCACCCTGGAACAGTTGGCGACCGCCCTGCAAGTGCTGGCGCACCCGCGCGAGCTTGTCGTGACGGCCACCTGGACGACGATGCTCTGGCTCGCCATCACGCTCGCCAACTGGCTCGTGATACGCGCCTTCGGCTTGCCTTTCGGCTTCGGGGAGGCTGTCTTCGTGCTGGGCTGGGCGCTGGTGGGCTCGCTCGTGCCGACGCCGGGCGGCGCTGCCGGAGCGTTTCATGCGGCGACGGCTGCGGGGCTGATTTTTCTGGGCGTGTCGCGCGACAGGGCCGCTGCCGTCTCGATCGTGATACACCTGGTCGATTTCGCCCCGGCCGTCCTGTTCGGGCTCTTTTACGTGCTGCGCGGCCAGATCAGTATTTCGCGCCTTCGTGAGTTGACTTCACCCGAGGCGGTCGAGCATGCGGTCGAGGACGAGAAGATTGCGCCCGCCACAGGTGAAGCCGTGGCGGAAGACGAGGAGGAGTTGCAGGCGATAGCCGTCGGCAAGTAGACGGCGCACCGCGTAAGTAAAAAGGCAAAAGGTAAAAGTGCGGACAAAAGCACTTTTATTAAAATTCCGTTTTCTGCTTCCCTTTTACCTTTTTCCCTTTGCCTTGAGGAGCGTAAGCGACTATGAAGTGTCCTTTCTGCGGTTTCATCGAAGACAAGGTGGTTGATTCGCGCGAGTCTCGTGAAGGCGATGCGATTCGTCGTCGGCGCGAGTGCCTGCGTTGCGAGCGGCGCTTCACTTCTTACGAGCGCATTGACGAAATCCCTTACATGGTGATCAAGAAGGACGGGCGGCGCGAAGCCTTCGACCGCAACAAGGTGATGGCGGGGCTGCTGCGCGCGTGCGAGAAACGTCCCGTCCCTTCGTCGAAACTCGAAGGCATCGTCAACTCTGTGGAGAAGTACGTGCAGGAGTCGCCCGAGCGCGAGCGCCCGACCAGCAAGATCGGGGAACAGATCATGCGCCGCCTCAAGGAATTGGACAAGGTGGCTTATGTGCGCTTCGCCTCGGTCTATCTGGAATTTGAAGATGTCTCGGAATTCATGCACGAGTTGAAACACCTGGTACGCTCGCGCCAGAGCGGCCAGGCCGCGAAAAGGGCTTAAAGGCAGTGACGAGTGATGAGAGAAATGCTTCTCTTTAACTCGTCACTCGTCATTGTTCTCATATGATAAAAGCGGCGCATGTGACGGGGCTCGAACGCCTCGAACTGGAAAGGCTGCGCGACCGTGTGGGGCGTCTCTTCGATGCGCTGCAAGAGGCGACGCTGGCGGACGCTCCGGCCGCTCCGGGCGCATGGTCGCCGCCCGTCGACCTTTGTGAAACGGCTGATGTCATCACGGTGCGCGTGGAGTTGCCGGGCGTGGCGGCCTCGCAGATCAAGCTCGGATTGACGGGCACGCACCTGCGTATCTGCGGCGAAAAGAAAAAACGGACACCACGCGCGCGCATTCTCACGCATCTATGTTCCGAGAGAAGCTACGGACACTTCAGCCGCACGGTTCCTCTTCGTTGGACTATTGACGTAGGCGAAGCGACGGCGGAGCTAAGGAACGGTATACTGGTCATTCGTTTGCCGAAAAGACGAGACCGGCGCGGCGCGGAATTTAAAGTTATCATCAGAGAGAATGATGAGCACGAATGACCGCTCGATGAATTGAAGAATCAGGTCTTCATTCGACAACTACGAGTTCATCACTTAAAACTATGGCCATTATTACAAACGCAGATATAGCAGAAGACTTGGATGCCGCCACGGCGAGCGGCGGCGAAGAGCAACAGTTGCAGATTCCCGGCGAGCTGCCGGTGCTGCCCTTACGCGATATAGTTATTTACCCGTTCATGATCGTGCCGCTCTTCGTCTCGCGCGAGAAATCCATTCGCGCCGTTGACGAGGCGCTCGGCGAGAATCGCATGATCCTGCTCGCCTCGCAGAAAGACCTCGACAAGGAAGAGCCGACGGGCGATGACCTCTACAAGATCGGAACCGTAGCCGTCATCATGCGTATGCTCAAGTTGCCCGATGGCCGCATACGCATCCTTGTGCAGGGACTCGCACGAGCCGAAATCGAATCGGTCGAAGTGAGCGGCGAATACCTGCGCGCCCGCCTGCACGTCTTGCAGGAGACGCCCTCGCCCGAACGCTCGCTCGAAGTCGAAGCCCTGATACGCAACGTGCGCGCTTCGATGGAGAAGGCCGCCAATCTGGGCAAAAACATCTCGCCCGAAGTGATGGCGATCATCGCCAATCTGGACGACGCCGGACGCCTCGCCGATCTGTCGGCTTCCAACCTGGAATTAAAAGTCGAGGACGCGCAGAGCGTGCTCGACATCGCGGACACGACGCTTCGCCTGCGCCGCGTCAACGAGCTTCTGAACAAAGAGATCGAAGTCCTGACCGTGCAGCAGGAGATCAACACGCAGGCGCGCGCCGACATCGACCGCTCGCAGCGCGAGTTCTACCTGCGCCAGCAATTGAAGGCCATTCAATCCGAGCTTGGCGAGGGCAACGAACTGGCCGAAGAGATAGCGCAGTTCCGTGAGAAGATCGAAGCCGCGCGGATGCCCAAGGCTGCCGAGGAAGAGGCGCTGCGCCAGTTGAAGAAGCTTGAGCGCATGCACCCGGACGCCGCCGAAACCGCCACGCTGCGCAACTGGATGGAGATCATGACCGACCTTCCGTGGTCGAAAGCCTCCGTCGATAATCTCGATCTGCTCAAAGCCGAGCGCATCCTGAACGAAGATCATTACGGGCTTGAGAAAGTGAAGGAGCGCATCATCGAGGCGCTCGCCGTGCGCAAGCTGAAAGAGAAACCGAAGGGGCCCATCCTTTGTCTCGTCGGCCCTCCGGGCGTGGGTAAAACCAGCCTGGGCCGCTCGATCGCGCGCGCTCTCGATCGAAAGTTCGTGCGCCTATCCCTGGGCGGCGTTCACGACGAGGCGGAGATTCGCGGCCACCGTCGCACCTACGTCGGCGCGATGCCGGGCCGCATCATACAGGCCATTCAGCAGGCGGGCACGAACAACCCGCTCATCATGCTCGACGAGATCGACAAGGTCGGCGCGGACTTTCGCGGCGACCCCTCGTCAGCCCTGCTGGAAGTCCTAGACCCTGAGCAGAACAATACCTTCCGCGACAATTATCTGAACATCACCTTCGACCTCTCGAACGTGATGTTCATGACGACGGCCAACGTGCTTGAGACGATTCAACCCGCTCTGCGCGACAGGATGGAAGTGATTCGTCTGGCCGGTTATACGGAAGAAGAGAAGCGCGAGATTGCGCGCCGACACCTCTTGCCCAAACAGACGGAAGAGAACGGCATCACCGCTCGCAACCTTCATATCTCGAAGACGGCCATCCTCGCCATCATCCAGCAGTACACGCAGGAGGCCGGGCTGCGCCAGCTTGAGCGCGAGCTGGGCACGATCTGTCGCAAGGTGGCGCGGCGCATCGCCGAAGGGAATACGGAAACCGTTCGCGTCTCTTTGAAGAACCTGCACGAGTTCCTGCGCGCGCCCAAGATTCTGCCCGACGAGGTCTTGAAGAAAGACCAGATCGGCGTGGCTACCGGCTTAGCCTGGACGGCTGTCGGCGGCGACGTGCTCTTCATAGAGGCGCTGCGCATGAAAGGCAAGGGCAACCTAGTCCTGACCGGACAACTGGGCGAAGTGATGCGTGAATCGGCCCAGGCCGCCTACTCCTACGCCAAGTCGCGCGCCCGTGAGCTTGAGATCAACGAGGACGATTTCAGTAACTACGACCTGCACATACACATCCCCGAGGGCGCTATCCCGAAGGACGGGCCGTCGGCGGGGATAACCTTAGCGACCGCTATGGTCTCGGCGCTCTCGCAGCGGGCCATACGCAAGGATGTCGCCATGACGGGCGAGATCACGCTGCGCGGAAACGTGCTGCCCGTCGGCGGCGTCAAGGAGAAAGTGCTGGCGGCAAGGCGCGCGCGCGTCTCAACCATCATCCTGCCGCAGCAGAACCGGCGCGATATGGACGAAGTGCCGAAAGAGCCTTTCAAGGACATACGCTTCGTCTTTGTCGACAACGTGCGGCAGGTTTTCCGCGAGGCTTTGAAGAGCAAAGATGCTCCGCCCGCGACTACTGGCGCGCGTCCCGCCAGGATGCCGCAGGCGGCCAGCGGGCCGGGTCTCCGTGGGGTACGCTAAGCCCAATCATTTCAACAATTAAGCTGGCCGAAAAATCTCTCCCGAGCGGCACAACCCGGTGTGCTCGAAGAGCATCTTTAATACTGCGTGCGAAGCGGTTTTCGTGGAAAATTTAACCGCTTCGCACTCTCTTTAAAGCAGATATTTGTTTGACACCCCTCGAAAGCGTGTGATAACCTCCGGGGCCTGTGGCTTCAAATCATGCCCATAGCATGATTGCCCTTCCAAGCGGAGTCACGCAAATAAAGGAACTTTGCATATAACCCTCGCGTTCGAGATTGTGGATGCCGCAGCGACTTACCTTTGCGCGCAGTGGCCGTCTCGGGATTCGATCTAGCTTTCTTTAAAGGAGACCGACGATTTGATGACAACGTGCTTCCCCCGTTTAATCGCCCGCGCCGCGCTACTCGTGGCGCTCGTCGCCCCCGCCGCTCTTGTTTCCGCACAGATTCCGTCAGGCTCATCGGCCCGCGCCATCCCTAACGAGGTGGAGAAGGCCGACACACGCGTCCTCCAGGTTATCTCCAAAGCCGAAGTTCACTTCAAACAGGGCGAACTGAATCTCAAAGACAACAAGCGCTATGAAGCTCGTGAGGAATTCGATAGAGCGGTTGACGTAATCCTCGAATCCGGGATTGACGTGCGCGCAAGCTCTCGTCTGCAAACCTATTATCTCGAACTGGTCGAGCGCATTTATCGCCTCGAAGTGCCGAATCAGCAATACGTGCAGCCCGTTCCGCAGGGTGGAATGCTGGCACAGAACACAATTGTCCCGGCTTCGCTCACCGACGGCGGCGCAGTCAAGACTCAGGAACAGCAGGTCGCACAGGTCGGTTTCCGCGAGCAGAAGTTCGAGCCTTCGCCGCTCGACGAGTTGAGCAAACTCGTGCTGACGCAGGAAGAGCAGAACGTTAATCCAGAGGATGTCGCCAGCCTGGAGCAGGCCAAGAATTCGATCGATTTCGGCTTCAACACCAATCCGCTCATCCAGCAGTTCATCAACTACTACCAAGGTCGCGGGCGCACGACGATGGAAACCGGCATGCGTCGCTCGGGCCAGTTTATGAGGATGGCGCGTAAGATTTTCCGTGAAGAGGGCGTGCCCGAAGACATCACCTGGCTCGGACAAGTCGAGAGCGCATGGCGTCCGCGCGCGCAAAGCTGGGCCGCCGCCTCCGGTCTCTGGCAGTTCATCCCCGGCACGGGCCAGACTTACGGCTTGCGCCAGACCGCCTGGGTTGACGAGCGCAACAGCTTTGAGAAGGCGACGCGCGCATCCGCACGCTACCTGAGAGATTTGGCCCGTCACTACAACGGCGACTGGGAACTGGCGATGGCCGCCTACAACACCGGACAGGGCAACGTCGATCGCGCCATCTCGCGCGCCGGACGCGCCAACTTCTGGGCCATCTATCCCTACATCGCACAAGAGACGCGCAATTACGTGCCGAACATTCTGGCGACGATCCTGATTGCGAAGAACCCGGAGAAGTACGGCTTCCGCAACATTCGTCCCGATGCTCCCATGTCCTACGACATCGTGCGCGTCCCCTCGGCCACGAGCCTTCATCAGGTCGCGGCGGCCACGGGCATCAGCGTCGATTATATTCGCAGCCTCAATCCTGAGCTGAGACGCGACGTGACGCCGCGCGGCGAGCCGTACGACATTCGCATCCCCGGCGGCAAGGCCAATCAGTTCGTCGCTTACCTGAAGAACGTGCCTTTGAACCAGCGCGACTCAGCGCCGCGCAGCAATAACGTGCAGATGACCACGCTCATCCGCGCCAAAGCAACGGCGGACGCGCCTGCCGGTAGCAGCCTGATGAAGATCAAGGCCCGCTCCGGCGACACGATTGCCAAGATCGCCGAGCGCTCCAATGTCTCAGCCGACGACGTGGCCCGCTTGAACGGCATGGCCGTCGACGCGGAGTTGCAGCCCGGCCAGGAAATCAAGGTTCCGTCATCGTCGTCACAGGGCGGCTCGCGCCGTCGCGGCGGTCGCTAAACCTGGACGCGACGTTCGCTCCTCTCAATCGAACGCCGGGCTCCAAAGCTTACCGGGCGCGCTTTTAACCGAAAGACGTTGAAAGCGCGCCCCTCCATTTTCATCAATCGGCAGGCGTGTCCTCCCAAATCCCACGCGCCACTGGTTTTTTCATCCGACATAAAGGAGCAATCTCACCATGCTCTTTCGCACACAATCCGCCGCCGTCTATGGCATCGACGCAGACCTCGTCGATATTGAAGTCGATCTCACACCGGCGCGCGGCGAGGGCGACTCACCGTCTTCCGTGACCATCGTCGGTCTGCCCGATGCCGCCGTGCGCGAGTCGCGCGAGCGCATACGTGCGGCCATCACCAACTGCGCCTTCTTCTTTCCCTTTCACAAGACGACGATCAATCTCGCGCCCGCCGATGTGCGTAAAGAAGGCGCGAGCTTTGATCTGCCGATCGCGCTCGGCATCCTGGGCGCAAACGGCGACCTGGGCGACCTTGAGAGCCTGACCGATACGCTCTCTGTCGGCGAGCTTTCTCTGGATGGGCGCGTGCGACCCATCAAGGGCGCGCTGCCCATAGCCATACGCGCCCGCGACGCCTCGGTAAAGCACCTGCTCCTGCCTGAAGAGAATGCTAAGGAAGCGGCGGTCGTCGGAGGCGTACGCGTTTACAGCGTCTCGACCCTGCGCGATGCTGTCGAGCTGATTGCGGCCCTGCGCTCGAACAACCCGCCCGCGCCTCTCGTCGTTAATCCTTCCGACCTGCTTCGCACGGATGAGCATTACCTGGTCGATTTTCGAGAGGTACGCGGTCAACTCTCTGCCAAGCGTGCGCTCGAAGTCGCCAGCGCGGGCAGCCATAATATTCTGCTCATCGGCCCGCCCGGCTCCGGCAAGACCATGCTCGCCAAACGCCTGCCGACGATCTTGCCGCCGCTCGAATTCGAGGCCGCGCTGGAATTGACCAAGATACATTCGGTGGCAGGACTGACGGGGCGCTCCGGGCTTGTGACCGCGAGACCGTTTCGCTCTCCCCACCACACGACGAGCGATGCCGGGTTGATCGGAGGCGGCGCTGTCCCGCGCCCGGGCGAAGTCAGCCTCGCGCATCATGGCGTGCTCTTTCTGGACGAGCTGCCGGAGTTCGACCGCAGCGTCCTGGAAGTCCTGCGCCAGCCGCTCGAAGATCAACGCGTCACGATCAGCCGCGCGGCGATGTCTCTGACCTTTCCGGCTTCGTTTATGCTGGCTGCCGCGATGAACCCTTGTCCGTGCGGTTTCTGGAACGACCCGACGCGCGAGTGTCGCTGCACGCCCTTGCAGATTCAGCGCTACGTCGGGCGCATCTCGGGCCCGCTGCTCGACCGCATAGACATACACATTGACGTGCCCGCCGTGCGCTTCCGTGAGTTGACGGGCAATGCCACGGGGCCCGAGCCGGAGGCTTCGGCCAGTATACGCGAGCGTGTGGCGGCGGCGCGCGAGCGCCAGCTCAGGCGTTTCGCGGGCGAGGGAATCTTCTCCAATGCCGCTATGACGCCGCGACTGATCCGCCGTTTTTGCCCTATCGATTCCGAGAGCGAGCGGCTGTTGGAGGCGGCGATGACCCGTCTGGGCTTGTCAGCGCGCGCCTATGACCGTATTCTGAAGGTCAGCCGTACCATCGCTGACCTGGATGCCAGTGACCGAGTAGGCGCGGCGCATGTCGCGGAGGCCGTCGGTTATCGTTCGCTCGATCGCACCTACTGGACTTGAAGGGCATCCGGTGTACACGAAAGCGTCGGTGCGGCATACGAAAAAGATTAACTTTTAGTAGAATAAGGCAACGACGCGCGAGAAGCGCCGCATCTCAAAAGAGGTGAAAGAGCCCGTCCAACACGCGCCTCCTCCCTTTGAGGCCGTACAGACAGCGAGATTAAATCTTTCGCCGAGATCAAGCGGTTGCGACGCACGCCGGTTCTGAATGAGCATGGAAGAGACAGTCAGACTTCCAACGCTGGCCCGAACAAACGGACACGTGACCGCAGCCGAACCCGAGACACCACAGCGCACGGACTACGCCCTGGCGCAACTGGCAGCAGAAGGCGATATGACGGCCTTCGAGGAACTCTACTCTCGCCATAACCGCAGAGTCTACTCTCTGTGCCTGCGCATGACGCAAAACGTCTCGGAAGCCGAAGACCTCGCTCAGGAAGTCTTCATCCAGCTCTTTCGTAAAATCGG
>DATDFK010000101.1:0-2973 GCA_036522655.1 Pyrinomonadaceae bacterium
CGTGAACGGAGGGACGCTTCTCAGGGTCTTTCTCTGCCTGGCGCAATACTTCGTGTGTCGTCGGCGCGGTGTCCCCTTCTCCGAACGCGATGTATTTTAAGAGATACGAGAGCGGATTGCCCTCGCTCCATCCGAAGTAGATGTGCGGCAGCTTGCCCGTCTTGTTGCGCAGATGCAGAAGGAAAGCGGCGATGGCGTTGGGCACGGCTGGGCTCTCCGCTCTCAGCACGCGATAGCCCTCGATGCGATCACCCATAACGTTCAGGACACCTGCGAACTCGGAAGCATCGCTCGGGCTGACTTCAAAAAAGATGATGGGCTCGCCGGGCGGGATGTGGTTATCCTCGCGCTTCTCTTTCTCCTTGGTTTGATACTCGTTGGCGTCGCCGCGATCGCAGCGGTTGGCGATGATACGAATCGTGCCGTGCCGCGCTTCGTCTATGATGGCCTGGGCCGTCGGGTCTAGCTCGACTCTGTTGACGCGCAATTCGGTCGTGCGCCACACACGCGAAACGAGCGAGGTGATGATGATCGCGCCGATGAAGAAGGAGGCGATCTTGATGCCTTCCGGGCGCTCGATGATATTAACGACGGTCGTGTATCCGAAGACGAGCGCGATCAGCAGGAAGGCCCACCACGCGCCACCTTTGCGCCACACCGAGAGCGTGACGGCGACCGCCGCCGAACTCATCAACACCAGCACGCCCGTCGCATAAGCGCCGCCCTGCGCGTCAACGTCGGCCTTGAAAATGATGGTCACGGCGAAGGCTATGGCCGTGAAGACGAGCGTCAGCGGACGCGTCGCCCTGGCCCAATCAGGGGCCATGCCGTAACGCGGCAGATAACGCGGGACGATATTGAGTAGACCGGCCATCGCCGACGCGCCCGCGAACCAGAGAATAGCGATCGTGCTCAAGTCGTAAGCCGTCCCGAACCAATCGCCGAGAAAGTGATGGGCCAGGTAAGAGAGCGCGCGCCCGTTGGCCTCGCCGCCCTCCTGAAACTCTTTGGCCGGGATAAGAAGAGTCGTGACAAAGCTGCTCGCGATCAGAAAGACGCTCATAATCAGGGCGGCTGTTCTGAGCAGCTTTCGCGTATTGCGTATGCGGCCTTCGAGCAGCGCTTGCGCGCTCGGCTGCGGCACGCGCGCGCTGCGCGTCGTGTGAATGTCCTCAAGCTCTTTCTTTGTCAAAGCCCTGTCGCCCTGCACGAGCGGCATGACGGCCACGCCGGTCTCGAACCCGGAAAGCCCGAGCGCCAGTTTCGGAAACAGCAGCAACGCGACGCCGATCATCATGAACGGGCTGCCATGCTCGCGAAAGAGCGCGTCCTTCCATTCGGGCAGATGCACCGGATGCAGCGCCACCTCGTAGATGCCCACGCTCACCACTATGAGATTCAGGAAGAGATATACGCCGACGAGCAGGACGGCGATGCCGATCGCTTCCTTGAAGCCCTTGAGAAAGACCGCGCCGAGCACGGCGACCAGCACCAGCGTGATGGCGATCTGATGTTTGATAATCTCGGGCGTGAACGGATTTTCGATGACGTGTGCGGTGGCGTCTGCCGCCGAGAGCGTGATGGTGATAATAAAGTCTGTGGCGACGAATCCGAGCAGGACGAGCACGAAGAGCTTGCCCTTCCAGCGCGAGAGCAGGTTCTCCAGCATCGAGATCGAGCCCTCGCCGTGCGGACTCTCGGATGCGACGCGATTGTAAATCGGCAGCGCACCGAAGAGCGTCAGCAGTATCAGTATCATCGTCGCGATGGGCGAGAGAGCGCCCGCCGCCAGAAAAGCTATGCCCGGCTGATAACCGAGCGTCGAGAAATAGTCCACGCCCGTCAAACACATCACCTTCCACCAGGGATGCTGGTGATGCTGGCCTTCCCGCTCATGCGGGCCTTCCACTTCCTTGATGCCCCTAAACAGCCAGAGCTTGAATCGTCTTTTCGATCTATTTTGGATAACGTTCATTGTTGGCCCGGCCTGTCAAGCATTGAGCACACTGGAAAGACCTGTGGAGAGTACGATCGTCACTCCATAACATACGAAGGCCACCATGCGCATGAGCGAAAGCATGCGCCACAGTGGCCTAGGGCAGTACGGAAATGGAGATGGTTCGATTCTCTGTGTCTCTTCCGCACATGCCTACGAGGTTAGCTGACGGGCTCGGACGTTGGAAGTGTCCTACGTGAGTCGCGGGCTGGTGCTCGCCCGCCGCGACTCATGATGCGCCCCGTATCCTGCTCAGCAAGGAGCAGGACGTTGGTTCCCCCGTGCTGCACCGCGCGCGCTCATCTAGCGGCTCGCCGTGCAGCTTCGGCAGACGAATTGTCAATCCAAACTTGATACCCGAAAATACTACGCTCACCCACAATGTAAATCAATACCGGAACTATCGCTCGCTATCGAGCACGCAAGCGGCGCGCATCCCCTTTAGCCGCCTGTGCACCACCCATCGCTTCCCTCTCGTCCAGATCGCCGGGGTCAGAGGCTCTCAGCCGCCCACGTGCACGGTAGGTCGTCTCTCAGGGTCTTTCTCTGCCTGGCGCAATACTTCGTGTGTCGTCGGCGCGGTGTCCCCTTCTCCGAACGCGATGTATTTCAAGAGATACGAGAGCGGATTGCCCTCGCTCCATCCGAAGTAGACGTGCGGCAGCTTGCCCGTCTTGTTGCGCAGATGCAGAAGGAAAGCGGCGATGGCGTTGGGCACGGCGGGGCTCTCCGCTCTCAGCACGCGATAGCCGTCCACCTTTTCGCCCCTGACTCTGAGCACGCCCGAGAATTCGGAAGCATCGCTCGGAGTGACTTCAAAGAAGATGATGGGCTCGCCGGGCGGGATGTGGTTATCCTCGCGCTTCTCCTTCTCTTTGATCTGGTATTCGCTGGCGTCGCCGCGATCGCAGCGGTTGGTGATGATACGAATCGTGCCGCGCTGTGCTTCGTCGATAAAGCTCTGGGCCGTTTGATCA
>DATDFK010000102.1:0-33199 GCA_036522655.1 Pyrinomonadaceae bacterium
ACCCGCTCTATTACGGCAACCTGATGGTGCGTGTGGGGCGCGCAGACGGTTCAGTCGCGGGTGCGACCAATACCACAGCGCATACTGTGCGCGCCGCGCTGCACTGCATCGGCGTGCGTCAGGGCTTCAAGCTCGTTTCCAGCTTTTTCGTTATGGCGCTCAACAACAGAGAGGTCGGATACGAAGGCGCGCTCATCTACGCAGATTGCGGCGTCGTCATAGAGCCTTCGGCGGCAGAGCTGGCGGAGATCGCCATCGCTTCAGCCGACTCCTGCCGCGCCCTTCTCGACACAGAGCCGCGCGTCGCCATGCTCTCGTTCTCCACCAAGGGGAGCGCCAAGCACAAGCTGATAGATAAAGTTGTGGAAGCGACGCGAACGGTGCGCGCGCGCGCCACAGAGCTTGAGATTGACGGCGAGCTGCAAGCGGACGCCGCGCTCGTCCCCGCCGTAGGACAATCGAAAGCGCCCGGCTCGGGCGTCGCCGGGCGGGCCAACGTGCTCATCTTCCCGGACTTGCAGGCCGGTAACATCGCTTACAAACTGACGGAGCGGCTCGCGGGCGCGACGGCCATCGGCCCCATCCTGCAAGGACTGGACAAGCCCGCCAACGATCTTTCGCGCGGCTGCAAAGCCGAAGACATCGTTGACGCCGTGGCGATCACAGCCGTCCAGGCACAGGCTCGCGCCGCACAGGCGCATTGACGTGCGCGTGCAACCAACACAGCGCCTCAGCCTATCAAACAAGGTGATTACTGAACGCCCACACGCTCCGCTTTGAGGTGCTGATTTTGTCCGAGCGCATACTTTTATTTTTCGTCGCCTTCGTCCTGCTGCTGCTCAGCGGAGTCGCGCCCGCCCGCGCGCAGGAAGAGCAGCAGCAGAAACCTTCCACGCCCGTGCCCGCCGAGACTCCCGCGCCGACCGAGCGCGAAGAGCAGGAGCCCGTCAAGGTCTTCACGGAAGAGGTGCGGCTTCCCGTCGTGGCCTACGACGACTACGGGCACTTCGACCCGGGCGTGAGCCTCGACGACATACTCGTCCTCGAAAACGGCGTTGCGCAGCAGATCAGAAGCGTGCAGCGCATCCCCGCCAGCATCCTTTTTCTTCTGGACACGAGCGGCTCCATCACGCTCGCCAAAGACATCAAGACGACGCGCGCCATAGCGCTCAGGCTCCTGGGGCGTCTGCGCGCGGACGATGCCCTCTCCGTGATGCAGTTCAGCGACCACGTAGAGTTATTGCAGGACTGGACGACCGATCGAGAGAAGGTGGCGCAGGTGCTCAAGACCAAGCTTTCCGGCGCGAAGCGTGAGCGTCTCTCGGAAGCCATCCTCGCGGCTGCGTCTCAGTTGAAGGACAGACCGGCGGGCAGCCGTCATCTGGTGCTCGTCACGGACGGGGTTGAAACGCCGGGCGGGAAAGTCTCTTACGCGGAAGCCGTCAGGGAGTTGATGGGCACGCAGGCCACCGTGCACATCATCAGCTACACGACTGCCGTGCGGCTGGCCATAGAGCGACGCAACGGAAGGGGCATCTCTCGCGGCGGCAACGGCCGGCAGAGAGAGACGCTGCCCATTCCAGACCCCGGGCTGCCGCCGGGACAGACGCGCAATCCGTCCGTCACGATCGCTACCATCGATCTGGATCGCAAGATGCGTCGCTGGTATGAAAAGTACGCCGACCAGGCAAGACAGAGCGAACAACAATTGACGAAGATAGCGGAGGAGACGGGCGGAAAGATTCTGCTGGCTGCGAAAGCCGAAGACATGGTCGCGCAGGCGGACGAAGTGGCGCGCGATATAGGCGCGCAGTACGTCGTCACCTATACGCCCAGGCAACCGCTCGCGTCTGCGCGCAGCGGCGAGTATCGTCATCTGGAAGTCGCTTCGCGCCGCGTCGGGCTGCAACTGCGCTCGCGTCGCGGCTACGTCGTCACGCCTACGCCGTAAGGCTTCTCTTTAATGTGTGTGGATGGCGGGATAAGATCGATGCTATTGGCCCAAGAGGCTTCGCGCGCCTCAGCTTGGAGTCACGTCCATCCTTGATTCCAGGCGAAGGGGCCAGGGCTGGCCTTCAAGAGCTGACGCGCCCTTTTCGCCTCTGACCAACGGTTGACGGCGTAGCGCTTCCCATTCCTCCTGCGAGACGCGGTGGAAAACCTCCACCACCTTCGGGTCAAAATGCTGGCCGGCGCATCTGTCAAGCTCTTCGGCCGCCGCCGCGTAAGGTCTCGCCGTGCGATAGACGCGATCACTGGTCAACGCATCGAAGGCATCCGCGACGGCGAAGATGCGCGCATTGAGGTCTATGTCCTCGCCGCTCAGGCCGAGCGGATAACCGGAGCCGTCCCATTTCTCATGATGCTGCGCGACGACGCGCGCCGCGCCGTCCAGAAATTCTATGCCGCGCAGGATTTGCTGGCCGTGAAGCGGGTGCTGCCTCATCTTAATCCATTCATCTTCATCCAGGGCGGCAGGCTTTCGCAGGATGGCATCGGGCACGCCGATCTTTCCTATGTCATGCAGGAGCGAGCCGAACTCAAGGGACTTCAACTGCTCCTTGTCGAGCCCTAGCTCGTACCCTAAGCGCAAGCTGAAGCTGACGACGCGCTGCGAGTGGCCGTGCGTTTCGTGATCGCGCGTCTCAAGCGCGGCGGCCAGCGCCTTGAGCGTGGTGCGATACGCATCCTCAAGCGAGCCCAGGGCGCGATCAAGCTCCGCCGTTCGTTGCTCGACCAGCTCTTCCAACTGATTTTCGTAGCGCCGCTTGGATTCGCGCAGATCGTAGTGCTCAAGAGCGCGCCTCACGATGGCCTCCACCTGCCGCAGGTCGAAGGGCTTCATGATGTAATCGAAAGCGCCGACCCGCAGGGCCTCGATCGCGCTCTCGATAGTCTGCGCGCCGCTGATCAGCACGACGACCGTCTGCGGCGAGACCTTAAGCACATGCGGAACCATCTCCAGCCCGCTCATGCCTGACATCGTAATATCGCTGATGACCAGGTTGAAGGATTGCCGGTGCAACAGTTCAAGCGCTTCTTCGGCTGAGCCCGCCGACGCGCACTCGTACGGCCCGTTCAATAGATCGCAGAGGACGTTATTGATCTCGGCCTCGTCATCCACCACCAGGATGCTAGGCACAGGATTATTTAGACTAGGCATGACGCAAGACCCACTTTCGCGTTTTTATTTGGAAACGAGCCGGAGCATGGTACGACAGTAACGAAATTCGCCAGGGGGCTTAGTGATTTCTGTGAGAGGTCGGCAGCCAAGGTCGGCTGCTCCATGACAGGCAAAGCCATTGTACAATCTCCCTCCCCTTTCTGGCAAACACCTTTTCACGCCGCCCGAAAATCGCCCCGAAAAGCCCCTTTCGGGACACCCCGCACACCCCGCACGGTTGACGACCCCGCTCGCGCGCCACTATGATGGCCCCATCACACCCCTTGGCCGGAGTGGCGAAATTGGTATACGCACCAGACTCAAAATCTGGCGTTCGCAAGGACATGTCGGTTCGAGTCCGACCTCCGGCATTTCAATTCCCGATAAAATCCGCCTGAAATCAAAAATCCGGTGTTTTTTCTCCCATCTATCATTGGAAGTAGAAGTCAATCAGCTTCTAAACCGGCGCGTGTATGAGTGCGAAGCAGGGCAGCAAGCATGGACTGGGTGAGCCGCAGCTTAAAGCGCGTTTGCGTGAAGAGATCGAAACGGGACTTTCGGCGGCGCGTGACCCGATGAATGCGGGGCTGCCGGATTTGGCCATCAGAGTAACGACGATCTATTCGCCTTGGTACACGCGCGCCTGTCCGGTCTGTCAGAACAAGTTCCGTGATGATGATCGCGTCCGGCTCTGCCCTCTCTGCGAGCAGGCTTATCATGACGACGACTCTTATCATCTGCATTGCTGGCAGGAGCGTTTTCGTGTTCAGGGAGTCTGCAAGCTCAGTCGCTATGATCAGATTCTGGAAGTCGAGGAACAAGGGTGCGGCTATCGCTGGGGCGGCACATTCCCGCGCGAGGCAGAGCGTGAGCGCACTGCGGCGGGCGGGCGCGTCGCTCTGGTGACGGCCCATTTTCTGCACGGCCTGGAGACGGTCTGGAAACCTTACGGCGAAGAGGCCGTCTTTGAGGTCGCGGAGAATTCTTCGATCATAGGCCATCATTGCCCCTGGTGTCGGTTTCAGGTGCGCGCGCGCGACCGCGTCGTCAAATGTCCGTGCGGCAAATGCAGCACCTACTTCCATAACGATGTCTTTCGTCATCTGACCTGCTGGAACGATTGGAACGGCTCGCGCGGCAATGATTACTGTCCGACGACGGGCGCGCGTATCGATGCCGCCGGGAATGTGGACGGGTAGTTTCAAAGATTGATGGAAGCTGAGCGTTACGATCGCCAACAACGTATCGCCGGGTGGAACCAGTCGGCGCTCAGGAGCGCGCGGGTCATCATCGCCGGGGCCGGTGCGCTCGGCAACGAGGTGATAAAGAACCTCGCGCTGATGGGCGTCGGACATCTTCTGATCATCGACTTCGACCGCGTGGAGCTTTCCAACCTGAGCCGGACGGCGCTCTTCCTGGACTGTGATGTCGGACGCGCCAAGGCGGAAGTCGCAGCCGAGCGAGCGGCGCTGCTCAATGCGGAGATTCAGGTTCGACATATCAACGGCGATCTCTTTTACGATGTCGGGCTGGGATTTTACCGGCACGCCGACCTGATCGTCGGAGCGCTCGATAATCTGGCGGCGCGCTCTCAGGTCGGCTTGAGTTGCAGCCTTTCGGGGGTTCCGTTTTTGGATGGCGGGATGTGGGCATGGGGCGGCGAAGTCCGCTGGTTCAAGGGAGGAGACGAAACCTGCTTTGAATGTACGTTGAGCGAAGACGATAGAAGGTATGCGTTCGAGCGCCGTTCGTGCACGGGCTTTCGACACGAAGATGCTGCGGTGCGGCGTGTGCCGACGACGATCAGCACGGCGGCGCTCGTCGGAGGTCTGCTGGCGCAGGAAGCGGCGCGTTATCTCTGCGGCTGGGAGATTCGGGGCGGCGAGGCGCTGGTTTACAATGGCCTGAAGCCAGCGTTGCACCGTAGCACTCTGCCGCGCTCTCCGCAGTGTCCGTATCACGCGCCTTACGCGCACGTACGAGAGTTGGAGGCGAGCGCTGCCACGACGACTGCGCTGGATATTCTCGGACGGGCCGAGTCCGAATCTACGGTCGCTTGCTCTTTGGAGTTGGGACGCGATTTCCTGCTGGGCTTTCGCTGCGCGGGCTGCGGCGCGCTTGAAGAAGTGAACGCGCTGCTCAGCCGCACGGATGAATCCATGAGCGTCTGCCAGCGTTGCGCTCAGCCGCGCGCGCCCGAGATTATAAGTAGCCTGGCGAGCAACCATCCGCTCTCGACTCGCAGCTTGAGCGCGCTGGGTATTCCGCCGGGAGAGGTGCTGGCGGTGCGCGTCGCGGACGAGCTTCGTCTATACGAATTGACGGGAGATGTCACAACGCTCTGGCAATAAGCCGCAGGTTGAAACTGAAATGGCCACGCTTGATATGTTCGGCCCGCTCGATGCCGGGCCCGTTTGGCTCCTGAAGGATTGCATGCGCCGCGCGGCGCTCAATTACGAGCAGGTGGAGATGTGGCGAGAGGCCGCCTACTGTTGGAGCGAGGCGGGCGAAACCGCGAGGGCGACGGAGCTTTACCTGCGGCTCAATGATTATGAGCGGTCGGCAGCTTTGTTGTTGGCGGCGGGTCGCTACAGGGAAGCACGGGCGCAGTACGAAATGTGGCTGGCCGCGCTCAAGCCAGAGGACGCGGTTCCGCGTGTGAAGTCTCTGCTGGGAATCTCTCTCAGCCAGATGGGGATGAAGCTTTATGTCGAAGCGCGCGGCGCTTATCTAAAAGCGCGCGAGATAGTCGAGAGCGAATCCGAGACGCGAGACGAGATGACGAACGGAGCCTGTTGGGAACTGCTCGGCGAGTTTGGTCTGGAGATTGAGCGCGAAGACATCGTGCAGGTGGCTTATGAAAAGGCGCTCTGCTGCTACGGGTCGCAATACAATGCGGAGCGTGTGCGCGCGGCGCGCGCCTTTCTCAAGGCCGTTAAAGGAAACCGGCTGCTGGTGGAAGAGTTGACCGAGCGTGTGGCCGAGTGGAGCCGCGAGTTGCCCGTCGAAGACCGCACGGAGGTCGAGCCGGGAAGACAGGCCGCCTTTATCGCCAGAGGCCGCGCCGGAAACGTCACAGACGTTGATTATCTGATGCACATGCTTGAGAGCGAGCCGCGCATGGCCTTGACCCGTCTCGTCGATTATGCGCTCGGGCTGGTGCAAACGACGCACGGGAAGGAGCGCATCAGGCATTACCTTTTAGAGGGCACACAGACGCAGAAGAATTACGCGGCGCTCTACTTCAAACGGATGGAACGGCAAATCAAGACGAGCGATGCGTTGTGAACCAACTGCAAGGAGGAACATCTCTATGGATATTTGTGAGAGTAACGTCGACGCGGGAAGAGGTTCCGTACAGGTCTTCATCGAAGACACAGCCGGGGAGCGTTTCGAGTGTGAGCTGGCCGCCGACACGGAGTTGAGCCAACTGGCCGCAGACTTTTTTGAAGAGCGCGGCTGGCCCACACAGGACGGTCACGGGCGCGGCCAGCGCGCGGTCGTCGAACTGGTTGACCCTTTGAATCCAGACCGCACAAAGCGTCTGCGCGGAGAGCAGACGGTCGAGGATGCAGGGCTCTCAAGGGGAGCGACCCTACGCATCTTTCCCGAATCGATCGCCGGGGCCGTCGATGAGCGCGAGCGTGTGCGCGCCCTCGTCGCCGATCATCGAGACATGGACGAGCTGGTGAAGTGGAACAAGCACATCAAATTCGAAGCGAACCTGACGCACGCGCCGACCCTCTACAAGATCACGTTCGACTATCCGAGCTTTCGCGCCCTGGCCGAAGACGGGCACACGCCGCTCATCGCCTACGAGCATCACGTCGAGATCACGCTCGGCGCGCAGTATCCGCGCCAAGCTCCGTTCGTGCGCTGGACGACGCCGATCTTTCATCCGAACATTCGCACGGAAGACGGCGCGGTGTGCCTGGGCGTTTTGATGGATCGATACCTGCCGGGACTGGGCCTCGCGCGCCTCGTCACGATGCTCGCCGAAATGGTTCAGTATCGTAACTTCGACATGACGAGCCCGCTCAATGTGAGGGCCGCCGAGTGGGCCGCAGACTCCGGCCACTGGACTCATATTCAAAACATCGGCGGCTCGCCGTTCCAAGGCCCTGTGCACGAGCTGCGAGCGCTCTTTGAAGATGAAGAGCGCCCGCGCCTGACCTTCAAGCCTCTGGCGGGAGGCGCAAACTGAGGATGGTCGAAGATGTCGAGGGCGTCTTCAAGCTGCCCGCGCTTGCAGGAGACCGCGAGCGCACGGTCTTTACAAGGGTGGCCGACGCGCCTCTGCCCGTGCGCGCGGCGGAGAGCTACGCCGGAGCCCGCACGCACGGGACGGGCGCGGAGGGCAACGGGTGTGTCCTGATGAGCGATGAGGTCTACCGCGCGCTCTTGAGCGAGATGGAGTTGAGCGCCGAAGTTGAGAACGGCGGATACCTGCTCGGCGAGGCGTTTCGCCAGCCGTCCGGCCCCGAAGCGGAACGTGACGCGGGCTTTCGCTGGCTGCTGGAGATCACGGAGGTCGTGCCCGCCGAAGCGGCACAGGGAAAGCGCGGCTCACTACTCTTCACAGGCGAGACGTGGAGTCGCATGACGCGTCAAAGAGCGCGCGAGCATCCAGACAAGAAACTGGTCGGCTGGTTTCACACGCACCTCTTCAAGTCGAGCGAGAAGTTCGGCCTCTCCGATTTAGACCAAGACCTTCACCGCCGGTTTCTGACGAAGGCTTGGCAGGTCGCGGTGCTCGTCAACATCAACCCTCGAAGCCGCGAGCGGACGGTGCGCTGCTTTCAGAGAGAGGCGGAGCAGCCGCAGGATTTGATCGAGTGTCCTTTTAAGGTCTTGGGCCCATCCGCATCACAGCAAGGAGGCGTGACATGAGTGAGAGGGGAGATGCGGGGCGGCCACCGCTCCTGCGCTTTGTGGCGAACCTGCCCGATTTGATTACCGAGGAGGATTATCTTCAACCCGAAGTGAAGCGAGTGCGATTGCGTATCACCGTCACGGACGAGGGCATAGAGATTCTGGGCGACAGCATGTACGCGCCGCTGCTGGAAAGACTGCTGGCGCAGGTTGGCGCTGAAGAGATTGAAAGAATGCTATGTGGTTAGAGCCTGCGCCTGCGCCGGTCTTGGAAGAAAAGCTTTTCCGCTTTCTCTTAACGGTGCGCGACGAGCGCCCGCAAGCCTCGACGGCGCTCATCGCGGAGGAAGCGACGCTCCGCGAGATTTGCTCTGCCACGCATCCACACCTTTCGCAAGCCTTCAATCATTGCATCATTGCGCTGCTGATTGAAATGGACGCGGACGTGGACGCGCTCAACGCGCCCGCGCAGGTTTTCGGACTCGCTCTCGCCATCAACAATTGCATCGCTCCCGCCCGCTGGGAACAACTCGGCACGAATGAAGACGAGGCCCCGCTCTACGACGAGTTCACCGAAGCTCTGATCGACGCTCTGCCCGTCGCGCGCACGAAGAACGCGGCGCTCGCTTATCACGCCGTCCTGCGCGGCACGTCGAACGCCGCCGCGCGCATCAGCGCCGAGCGCGCATCCTTCATCCATGCTCTCATCGAGCGCAGCCCGCTGACCGCGCTCTGGTCGCTGGACGTGCATACTCCCTCGGCGCTCGAAGCGCTGGCCGCAGAGCTTTTGCCCGGCTGGAAGATGAAGCAGAATTCGGCTGCCTACGGATGGCGTAACGACGGCGCTTGGCTCAAGACGGTTGCCATGCTTCTCAGGGACGAGCGGATTGCGCGCTGGGTGCGCAGGCGCTGGCTCTCTATGCCGGAGACGCGCCAAGCCTGCCGCAACACCGGGCTATTGCTCGAAGCGTTGCGCCGACGTGGCGATAGCCGCGCCTTCATCCTCGATTTCTATGAGGCGTACGATTACTTTCGCGCGCGCACGCGCGCCGAGCGCCGCCGGGGACAAAAGCGCTTCTGGCCCATACTCGAAGAGATTGAGAAACTGCTGCGCGCTTCGGGCGAGCATGATGCCGCCATCGAGATCAACCGGCGCGGCAATGAATACTTTCTCAAATTCCACCCGCTCGTCGAGACGGTCATCGCGGAGAACGGTGTCCCGGCGGATTACGCGCACCTGAGCCGCGAGTTTATCCAGAGCTTGCGCCCGCTGCTCGCCTTCGTCACGGAGAGCACGCGCCAGCGCCTCTCCTTCGGGGCCGTCACTTTCAGCGACGCCGGGTCTTGAAGCTCAGGGTCAGGCCGATACAGGTTTTATGCACGCTTCAGCCGAGACATTGATTGAGCGCGCGGCGGGGATTCTGGAGGGCCGTCGTCTCTCCGGCCACACGGACTTTCCCGCGTGCATGGCCTTCTCGCCGGACGCGTCGCTGCTCGCCTCCGGCTCTTACGATCAGAGCGTGCGCGTCTGGGATGTCTCGACGGGAAGAATGTTGTGGAAGCGCGAAGACCATTGGCCGATGGCGCTGAGCGTGGCGTTTTCTCCCGATGGTCGCACGCTCGCGTGCACCGGAGAAAGGCGAAACAGGGATTACAGCAACAAGTACGGCGTCTGGCTCTACGATGTGAAGACGGGTCGCATCCTGCGTCGGCTGGGCGGTCATGCAAGCTACGTCAACTGGGTCGCGTTCTCGCCGGACGGGCGCATGCTGGCGACGGCTTCAAACGACCGGACGCTGAAGCTTTGGGATTTAGACGACGACCCGCGTAAGTATGCGATGGACAGGCTCGCGTTCACGCTGCTCGGACACACTGGGGTCGTGTGGCACGTCAGCTTTTCGCCTGACGGGCAACTGCTGGCGTCCGCCTCCGGCGACGGCACTGTCAGGATATGGCATCTTCCGAACCGCTTCGAGTCGCACATCCTGAAACACACGGCACGCACGGTCGCGTTCTCGCCGGACGGTCGCACGCTCGCCTCCGACGTGATGGAGAGCGACTCGCGCAGCGGGGCCGCGCCGAAGTTCAGTCTGCTGTTAACCGAAGTGGAGACGGGCCGCGCGCTGCGCGAAGTGACGCCGGTCAGCAATCTACTCGCGCTCGGGTGGACGCCGGACGCTTCCGTCATCGCCCTCCGTTCCGAGCATAGCCTGCGGCTATTGCACGCGGAGAGCGGGCGTTTGATCTACGCGCAACCGATGGAGGGCGGCTCCGACGGCAGAGGATACGTTCGCCCGCTGTGCGTGAGCCCGGACGGGCGACTGATCGCCACGTTCACGGGTGGGCCCAGGCATGACTTGCAGTTATGGGACATCTCCGCGCTCGGCGTTGGCCCAACCGAGCATGAGGAGAAGACGGCGCAACCTCGCGCGGCGACGGTTGTTGCCGCCGACGCGTCTTTACGCGAGCACCTGCGCACGCTGCCTCTAGCACACACGGCGCTACGCACACCCGCGCGCGCCGCCCGGTGGCTGCGCAGCAGCGCTGCGGCGACCGCGCTTCACCCGCCGCTCTGTATCGTTCAAGACCTCGGCGCGCTGTTGACGCAGCCGCGCCCTCAACTCGAACTCATGCGCCCAGCACACTTGCCGCCCGGCGTTGACACTTCCGCCTACCTGAATCTCTTGCTCAGGCTCGCCGCGCATCCCTTGCTGCGCGAGGTGAGCACCTGGAGTATCTCGGACGCCATGACCGGGATAGTGATCGCGCGGCTGGTCGCGGGCCTGAGCTTTCCTGAAATTTATAACGTGCCGGTTGGAGTTGAAGCGTTGGCTTTCAGCGAGCGATTGGGCGCGGAGTTGAATCGCGCCGACCCCGGCATGATCTGGCGCGAGACGCCTGTGGCCGAGAGACCGAACCTTACACGTCTTCTTCCGGCGGACTCCCTGGCGCGCATAGAGGCGAACTTGCGACGAATGGATGCCGACGAACTGCGATTCATTCATCGCTACGGGCCGCGCTTTGCGGGCTCTCCCGACCCGCGAGAGATGCTGGACATCTTCAACCTGCTCGACCTGCCTCCGGCTGTGCGGCTCGCCTTAACGCAAGTCCTGCGGCTGCTGCCGCGAGTCAGCCAGGCCGTCCACAAGAGCGGCGCGATGCAGACGTACGCGATGGGCGGCTATGCAGGGCTCACGCACAGGGGCAGCCTCGACAGTCTCGTCCCCGTAGAGTTGGCCTATCCGTCGCAAATGCTGCTGCACCGCCTGCTCAATCAGGAGGCGCTTTACTACGGGCGCGAGTCGGAGCGGGAGCGGCAACGCGAAGTGGCTTATATTGTGACGCAGGCGGGCATGGACGTGCGCGGCGATGCGGAGGTGCTCGCGCGTGCGTTGACGCTGGCGCTCGCGCAAGCGATGCAGGGGCGCGGCTATGAAGTCAGGCAGAGTTTTGCCGGGAGCCATTGGACGGAACCCGCGTCGATGTCGCGCCCGTCGGACGTGCAGCGCCTTTTGTATTACCGCGACGAGGGCGCGCTTCGTCCGAAAGAGATGCTCACGTCCGTCTTGGGCCAACTGCGCGTCTTCAGAGAGCGTTATCGCGGGCTCCACGTCATCTGGGTCATAGGCGAGCATTGGGACGCGGACGAGCGCGAAGAGAACCGCGACCTCTACGCGACGCTCAGGGCTTCGGCCAAACAGCAGGCTTGGCTCATCAGGCGCGGCGGCGCGAAAGCAGGCCGCGCGGAGCCTCCTGCGGCGGCGAAGGCTTTCGGGCACAGCCAGCTGATCGAGAGCGATATGATGTGGGCCAGGCGAGAGCCGACGGTCGTGATGTACGTTCCGCCCGTGGAGGCGCAGGCGGAAACAGTTGTCGCCGCCGAGAAGAAATGGGTCGAGCCGGTCGCGCCGCGCAGCCGCGTGCTGGTGGTCAGCACCGATTGGGCGTCGGGCGTAGAAGTGCACGAACTGATCTTTTCGGAATTGCGAAAGCGCGGCCACATGGTTATGGGCGACGGCTCTTTGACAAATGAGGCGGCATGGCTGGCCGGGCTGCGAAACGTCGAGATGGTGATCCCCGTCATCACGAAGAGTTCGGCCAGGAACGCGGTCATCGTCGCCGCCGTGCAGGCCGCGCGCGAGTTGGCGCAGCGAGGCGAAGGCCCGCGCCCTCTGCCCGTCCGCATCGCTTACGAAGGCCCGGCGCACAAGTCTCTGGGCGATGCTCTCGCTCCGTCGCAGTGCTTCGTATGGCGTAGCAGCGCCGATAACGAGGCCCTCTTGAGAGCGATGCTGGAGGCGCTCGCGCCCGCTCCCTCGCTGTTGCGTTTTGACGGGATGTATCATCAGCCGTTCACCCATCCGACAGAGTTGCGCGAGTGGTTCAGGTTTTACCCGGACGGCCGCGTGATCGGTATTACGACGACCGAAGGGACGCCGGAGAACGCGACGAGATGGCTGGGCGAAGAGTTGCGCGAAGGCACGGCCAGGGTCGGGCGCTATGATGCAAGCGGCAGTCGTGTCAGGATGAGCTTTAAGGTGAAAGGCGAGGAAGGCGGCGTGTGGAGCTACACAGGTCTGGTCGGGGATAACAGCCTGAGCCTTGATGGCACGCATAACGGAGTTCATCTCACGCACACCAGATACCAGTTTGTCGTCATCCCCGATTTCAATGCCGCGCCGCCCGCTCCGCCGGTACGCGGCGTGCGCCTTGACGGCGTTTATACGAACGAATCCTTTTTCATGGATTCCGTGCATCCCGATAGAGCCGGTTGGGACAGGAATACTTTAAGATTCAGGGCCGACGGCACGGTGTCTTTCGCCTACTCGGGCGCTTGGGGCGACGATGCTCCCGCACTGCGCCAGCCGGAAGCAGATGACCCGCAGGGGACTTACACGTCAGATGAAACGAGCGTCGAAATCACCATGCGATCGTCGTCCGGCGAGCCGCGCGTTTGGTACGGAACCATCCGGGCGGATACCATTACGCTGATCATCAATAATGAGACGAGGCGGTTCAGCTTTGTCGTCGATGCCTGAGGGCGAAGATGAATCTTAGCCCGCGCTGAGAAGAGAGCCGAGGATGAGCCAGATCGTTCTGCAACTGGATTTGGGAGACGATTACGACGCGGCGCGGCGCTACAGGCGCGCCAACCCGCAGGTCACGCTCGGCGATTTCCTGCGCGTCTATCCGGCCACCTTCCCCGAGCACAAAGCGCCCGCGCCCGAACACCTCAAGCTGCCCGTCTCGTCCTTTCAGTTTCAACCCGTGCGCTTGCCGCAAAGAAAAGACGCGTCCAGAAGTGTTGACGGCAATCATGCTTTGCGCAACGAGCTGGACGCGCTCTGGGAGCAGGAGCAGTCGGGCGAGATAGTGGCGGAGGCGACTGTTGCGACGACGCCCTCTACGGACGCCTCCATTCATTACCCGGAAGCCATCACGGATAACGAGGCGGTGCGAATCGCTTACCGCGAAGAGATGGATGCTGTCGCAGACTTTCTGCGCAACGGTCTCTCGGTGCTCGTGGTGTGCGACAAAATCCTGACGGAGTTTATCTATGAGTTCGTCTGCGGGCGGGCGGGCAAGCGTGTCGTGCTTGAGAGCGCGCCGGACGAGACGCAGAAGACGGGACAGGGCTCGCGGCTCGAACAGGCTTTGCAGGGCGGGACGGCCAACCCGCTCGCGGGGCTCCCTGTGCTGATTCACAATCTCAAGCCGGGCGAAGTGCTCGTGCTGCGCTCGCTCGATCTGCTCGACACGCCGCAGATGATCGAACTGCTTTATCAACGAACGAACAAGGGCGAGAAGCCGCAGTTCCTGGCCTTCCTAGACCCGTCGCTCGAAGCGAAGAAAGTGCTGACGGATCGCTTCGCCGTCCACGTCTCGATCATGGGTCTGCCGCGCTACGCCTCGCCCGACGGCGTGCGCGCCGCAGAGCACACTGTCTCGCGCCTGCTGACGCGCGAAGAACACGCTCGATTCGCCCGCTACGACGCGGAAGGTCTCTACAAAAACGTTTCGGGCCTCAACGCCATACAGTTTCGCAACGCGATGCAGTACGTCGGCTCAAAGGTCGCGGTCGGCTCCGAGGCCACGAAAATCTATCGCGTTATCCGCCAGTTCAAAATCTCTTCGAGCGACGAGATAGAGATTCCCGACACGACCTTTGAAGACATCGGCGGCTACGAACAGGTCAAGCAACAGTTGCGGCGCATCATCGCGCTCGTCGCCGGGCCCATCGAAGGCATCTCTGAAAAGCAGCGCGCCGATCTGATTCCGCGCGGCTTCATCTTTCACGGCCCGCCCGGCACGGGCAAGACCCTCTTTGCCAAGGCCATCGCCAACGAGATGAACGCGACCATCCAGATGATTTCCGGCCCGGAGATTATGGACAAGTACGTCGGCCAGAGCGAGAACAACCTGCGCCGCATCTTTGCCACGGCGCGGCGCAACGCTCCGGCGGTCGTCTTCTTCGACGAGTTCGACAGCATCGCCAGCCAGCGCAGCACCTACTCGGACGGCGGCGCGCGCGCCAACAATGCCGTTGTTGCACAGTTCCTCACAGAGATGGACGGCTTCCGCCAGGAGCAGGCCGTGCTCGTCATCGGCACGACCAATCGCATCGACATCATAGACGAAGCGCTGCTCAGACCGTCGCGCCTGCGGCCCATAGAGATCAGCCTGCCCGATCACACCGGCCGCCGGAGAGTCGCAGAGATTCACGCGCAGAACTTCGGCGTGGACAAACTGCTCAAAGACCTCTGCCGTCACGCGAGCGCGTTTCTGGCCGAGTGGGAGCAGAGCGGCAAGGCTGAGGCGCAGAGACAAGTGCCCGCAGCTTTTCTCGAAGCGCTCTTCGCCGCGCACGCGCCCTACCGGCGGCGCTACGAGATGGAAGAACAGCACGGGGGCTTCCTGCGTGAGGTGCAGAAGTTTTTCGTCTTTCTGCGCGACTGCGAGCATGAGAGCGGCGTGCAGCCGCAGCAGCAATCCTCTGTCGTGTTGGAGGAGATGAAACAACGTCTGATTCAACTGGGCAAACGCTACGGCCTGAACTTGACCGCAGACGAGTTGCCGGACACGGACGCGCCGCAGGCCGAAGGATGGATGATGCCCATGCGCTCAGACCTGCGCGACCTCTTCGGCGTGCTCTTGCAGGAGAGGCGCAAGAAGCATGGCGGCCTCACTCCCGAAGCTTTCTTCGCCGCCGTCATGGATTTGATCGCGGAGTACACGATCAACTTTAACAATGACGAGATTCGCGCCATCTTTCAGGAGGCCAGTCTTGAGCATCATCTCGAAGGCCAGCTCATCACGCCGCGATACCTCGGACAAAAGATCGGCCTCATACGCAAACGGCGCGACGAGCGCGAGGCCGTCCATCTCTCAGGCCAGCGCGGGAGAAGATGAGAGTTCCGAATAAAGCGGCAAGGGGATACTAGATGCGGCAAGAGTTGCTCAATTATCTGGACGGTGTTGAGGATTTGGCGGGCCTCTTGAAGAGCGCCTTCGTGAGTAAGGATGAACTGGTCGAGATGCTCGTCACGAGCGCCATCGCGCAGGAGCATCTGTTGATCGTGGGCCCACCGGGGACGGCCAAGTCGGAACTCGTCAAGCGCTTCGCGCTCCTGTGCAGCGCGGATGCCGGACGCGCCACGCGCGACGGACAGATTCCCTACTTCGAGTACCTGCTGACGCGCTTTACCGAGCCGAACGAGATTTTCGGCCCCGTCAATATCAAAGCTTTTCAGGAGGGCGGCGGGCATCGTCGGACGACGGACGGGATGCTGCCGCGCGCCGAGATAGCTTTCCTCGACGAAGTCTTCAAGGCCAACAGCGCGATCCTCAACGCGCTGCTGACGGTCTTGAACGAGCGCGTCTTTTATAACGGCGGGAGGCCCGAAACCACGCCGCTGCTCTGCGCCATCGGAGCCAGCAACGAAGTGCCCGACGACCTTTCGCTCGGCGCGCTCTACGACCGCTTTCTCGTCCGGCTCTGGACTGGCAACGTCGAGGAGGCGCGCTTCGATGAGTTGTTCCAACGCGGCTGGCAGCTTGAAAGAGACCGCATCGGCAGCGGCTACAAACTTGAGCTGGGAAACGTGACGACGACTGCGGCGCTGCGCGCGCTCTATCACGCGCTCGATGAAGTGAATCTGGACGGTGTGGCGCGCGACTATCGTGAGATCGTGCGGCGCATTCGCGCCGAAGGGATTGAGCTGAGCGACCGGCGCGTGATCAAGCTCTTGAAGATGATCGCGGCTTCGGCCCTGCGTCGCCGCACGCTCGAAGCCAACCCCGGCGATTTCTGGGTGCTCAAGCATGTCTGGAATAATCCAGACCAGATTCCGCACTTGCAGGCGATCGTCGATCCGTATCTGGAAGATTACCTGCAAGTACAGTGGACGGCAGAGCGCGGGCTTGAGGCTATAGAGGGCGAGATCAACCTGTTGGCCCAACGCCGGAATGCGCTCCGCACGGACGCTGACTACGCGGATTTCCTACAACAGGCGGAGCGGCTCCGAAGGGAGCTTCTGCGCCATGCGGATGAGGAAGCGCGCACGCCACTCATCGATCGTCTCAAACGATTGATTGAAGCGGCGATGAGTATTCTCGAACAGCAAGCCTGAGATGTTTAAGGGAGAAGAGTTGTCATGTGTAATCCACGCAGGGTCATGATTCATCTGGAGCGTTGTATCGAGGAAGCCTGGCGACAGACGGTCGAGCAGGCCGCGACCGTGACGGGTGAAGTCGCGGAGCTTGCACGATTGAGCGCGCGTGTGCCGCTCGACGAAGAGATGGGCGACGCCGCGCTCTCGATGTTGGAGCGCGTGCTTCGTGGAGAGTTCGAGGGCTTCGATGCCTGGGAGCGTGACGACGCCGGGCGCTATCGTCGCGCGCTGGACGAGGTGACGATGATCTACGACCCGGCCTCGCATCAACTCAGCCTCGAAGCGCAATTGACGGACAGCGTGACGGCGGAAGCGCGTGCCGCCGCAGAGGCGAGCGGAATTACCATCGGCCAGGTCGCCGTTGAGGCGATGGGCCATTACTACGATGACGGCTGGGGCGGCTCGACGCGCGAGCAGGCTCTGGAAGCAGCGCAGTTTGACGCCGAGCGAAGGCTGCGCGAGGCTGTCGAAAGATTGGGCCGGGAGCAGCACCAGTCTGAGCTTGAAGAGGCGCGCGCGCGCGCCGGGGCGGAAGCCCGTCGGCTGGCCGAAGAAGAGTTGGCCCGACGACGTGAAGCCCTACGCGCCGCTCTCAGAGAACAACTTCAGGTCATCATCGCGCGGGCCCAGGAGCGCGTCTATCATGTGATGAATCGCGCCGTCGGCGAAGCCTACCGCCGAACGCTCATCCAGCTTGTCTTAGATAACGGCGGGCGCATCCTCGCCGACGAGCAAACAGGCTCCGTCATCAATCTCGAACTGGAGTTGTATTAAGGCGGATTCAAAAAAGGATTTCAGATGAGCGAGAAGAAACGCCCTCCCATTCGCATCTCCTTCAAGTACAACAAGGACACGGGAGAGATCGAAGAGTTTATCGTGGACGACAACGCGCCGACCGCGAGCGAGGCTCTGCATGACAAGATCGCCGAGGCCATATCGAGCCGCCTGGGCCGCAGACCGGAAATAGAGGACGCCGGAAATGTGCGCCTGCCGCAGATAGAGCCGCGCGTGATCGAAGAGCCTGCGGCGGACAGGGAGAAAGAGAAACCCGTTGAAGAAGTCGGCGAATAAGAAGACGGCGGAGTGGGCCATACACCCGAGCGCGGCTGGCGAGCGGCCCTCGTTTCCGGGACTGCGTGCGGACGCGCGCAACATTCTGGTTGCGCCGCAGGCATTGGTCTGGCTGCGCGAGAAAAAAGATTCCGCACGAACAACTGCGCTCGGCGATCGTCTGGCTCGTCTGCTGGGCTCACTCAGTCATGAACTCTCGCTCTCCGACAGCATCCGTCTGCGAAAGACGCTCGGAGGCGACGAAGTCTTCGTTTTCCTGACGCCGCCCGCGCCCGATGCGTCCGACCTTTCTCGCCTCTACGATGCTGTCGCGGCGGCCTCGGCCTTGAGCGATGGCAGTCTATACATCGGCCACGAGCGCGCCTTTATTCGTTATCGTGATAGCGAAGCGGCGCGTGGCTATGATGCCGCACGCGTGCAACTGCCGCCGGGCGACGAGTTGTTTCTGCTCGACCGCGAGACAACTCACAGCGTTTCGCCCGGTAGCCTGACGGAGCTACCCCTGACGGAAGTGTTGCTGGGGATGAGTGTGCTGCCCGCACGCGAGACGGAATTACCCGAGCGCGCGTTCGCGATGGTCGCCTCGGCTCTCTATCGAATGATCGCGCGATACCTGCGCGATCACCACCTGCGCTATCGCATCGCGCGCTTTCACACCCCCGGCGGCGAGACCCTCGCGCTCTTCGAGATCACAGCGCGGCGCGCTTCCCCGACCGGCACTCACGTGCCCGCCTTCGTGCTCAACTATCTGGAGAATCTGCCGCGCTCAGTCGTGTTGACCGAAGCCTGCGCTGATGAAGGGCGACGGATGCTGGTCGAGTGGGGCGGGCGCTATCCGGGAAATCCTCGCAACGTGCTGTCGGCTTTCGCGCCCGGCAGCCTGCTGCTATTTAACTCCGGCGACGATTATCCGAACCTGTCCGTCTCTCCGTCGCCGACCTTCTTTGAAGGCGACGACGTGACAAGAGTGCAAGCGCCGCGCCCGCAGTCGGCTGATTGGAGACCGCTTAACAGCGCGGAAGGATTGCTCTTTGAGCTGCCCGTCCGTCTGGTGGAAGACACGGGCGCTATGCGGGAGACTTCGGCGCTGATTCTGGACGAGCAGGAGATGGATTGGATTAAGCGTCTGTCGTACCGCCTGCCGGGAGAGGCTTTCAACGCTTACACGCTATGCATGGGAGTGGGGCGCGCCGTCCTCGTCGGAGAGGGAATGCCTGTCGAGTCGCTGCCCTTCGGAATCCCTTTGCAGCGTGTACAGGATACGCAGCTTTTTATTCCTCTGCGCACGCGCTTTGCGCCCGACCTGCCCTGGGGCTTATTGGCCCAGGCGCTCAAGCTAGAAGACGGCGTTTACACTTTTCTCGCCGAAGAGTTTCGCCTCGACATTCCGCGCGCGTCTTTCGCGCCGCTGGCGCGCGCGCTCGTCGCCGAGAAAGAGCGCAGAGCGCAAAAGTTCACCGTGAGTAAAGTCAAAGGTTGGCCGGAATTGAACTGGAAGCCGCGCCCGCAACCAAAGCACTTGTCCTGGCGCTCTACGAGGGAGCCAGGCTCCGCTCAGCGCGAGTCGCAGCGACAGGATTTCATCGGACGAGTCAGGGGCGAGAGGACGCCAGAGCGACAGCGCGTCACACAACCAGACGCGTCGCGTCGCCGCGAAGCTTCAACCGAGCGCCAGCCACACCAATCGCTCGACGAAGCCGCGCTCTTTCGCCAGCGCGCAGAGTCGTTTCTGCAAGCGGGCGATCACCTCGGCGCGGCCTTCTGTTTCGCGCTGGCCGGTGACAACTACAACGCGGCGCGCTCCTTTCAGGAAGCCGCCCGCAGCATCGGCGTAGACGGACAAGATGTCGAAGAGGCCGCAGGCTAGAAGAGATGCGGTCAGTAAAGCAGGCGGTACTGACTTGTGATTAAGATGACGGCGCACCTGAACGAAACCCGGCGAGAAGCGATGCTCTATGAACGAGAGGGCGGCAACAGTGTCGTCTGTCGCCTGTGCGCTCATCTCTGCCGGATTGAAGACGGCGAGCAGGGGCTTTGCCGCGTGCGCGAGAATCGAGGGGGCACGCTCTATGCGCTCAACTCGCAGAGGCTCAGCGCGCGCCACGTCGATGCGATCGAGAAGAAGCCGCTCTTCCATTTCTATCCCGGCTCGACCGCTTATTCCATCGCCACGCACGGCTGTAATTTTCGCTGCGGCTACTGCACGAATTGGATGGTTTCGCAAACGACCGCCGCCGGGCCGTCAAGTCTCGGCGAGGAGATTACGCCCGCGCAGTTGGTCGCAGAGGCTTTGAGCGAGCGCTGCCGCAGCATCGCTTATACGTACATCGAGCCGACGATCTTTTTCGAGTACATCTTTGACACGGCGCGCCTGGCTCGTGCCGCCGGACTGCTCAACGTGTTCAAGACCAACGGATTCATGAGCGCAGAGATGCTGGACAGTTGCCGCCCCTTTCTGGATGCGGCCAACATCGATCTGAAAGCTTTCCGCGATAGCACTTACAAAAGCTTTGGCGGTCGGCTTCAGCCCGTGCTGGATAACCTCAAACGTCTGAGGGCAGCCGGGGTCTGGCTTGAGGTTACGACGGTGGTGATACCGGGCGTCAACGACGATGCTGTCGAGATGGAGGAGATGGCGACATTTATCGCGTGCGAGCTGGGGGCGGAAACGCCCTGGCACATCAGCCGTTTCTTTCCGGCTTATCGGATGACGGAGGCGACGCCGACACGGGTTGAAACGCTCAGGCTCGCTCGTGAGATCGGGCGGGCGCGCGGCTTGAGATATATCTATTGCGGAGGTGTCCCGGACAAAGGAAGTCAAGACACTCTCTGCCACAACTGCGGAGGCGTGCTGATCGAGCGCAGAGGCTTCGACCTGTCAGCCGACCGGACTCTGAGCGGTGGCTGTCCAGGGTGCGCGGCGACGGTTGCGGGCGTCGGACTCGGAAATGCGTGAGCGAAGGTTGCGCGCGTAAACTTTTTCCTTTGGCGCGCGACGCGTTCGTGCTTAAATAGGCGGCACATCGGATGACAACTCGGACGACTACGTTGATTCTTCCATGACTTTCTACCGCTCGGCGATTGGCCGCTTTACCTGACGAGCAAAGGGCAACCAACAGTTTAACGGGGCGCGCCTGCGGCCCTCTGTTCGGCAACGCGATTCTTGACGGAAAAGCTTGAGGCAATATCTTTCAGTGCAACTGCCTTCCCCCATCGCTTGTTGCATATCTCTCGCCTGTGTCCTGCTGGCCGTGGGCTGCGGTAAAGCACCGCAAGCGCACACCGCCGACCCGCGCCCGGCGACCTCTCCCACAGCCGCCGCGCCCGCGCCGAAGGCATCGACGACTGCTCGCTTAAACGATTCGGACTCGGACGGCATCCCTGACGGCGCGGAGCTTTACACCTTCGACGACCGCGAGAACTTTCGTCGCTGGTTCACGACCCTCGCCGAGATGCAGTTTTACCAGTTGAGCAAGGAGTGGAACGCCGAGCAGCGTGATTGCGCGGGGCTCGTCAGGTTCAGTTGGCGCGAGGCGCTCAGGGTTCATGATCGCCTCTGGTTTCAGAGGATGGGCCCGGGCTACGAGCGCGTCGCGCCGGACGTGCGGGCCTACGACCTGACTAACGGGCCGCTCGGCGAAACGCTCTTTCGCACCGCTTACGGCTCATTCAAAGAGAGCGACCTGGACGGCAAATCGTTCTCGCAGTTTGCCGACGCGCGCACGCTCAAGAATTTCAACACCGTGTTCGTCAGTCGCGACCGCCGCCAGGCCGAAGCTGGCGACCTGCTCTTCTTTTATCAACCGTGGGTGCAGAAGTTTCCCTATCACGTCATGTTGTTTCTGGGTAAGCCCAGGGTCGCGTCCGAGGGCGCTGCCGACTGGGTGGTCTATCACACGGGCGCAGCGCCGGAAGACGGAGGGACGGTCAAGAAGGTCAGGCTCGCAGTGCTCGACCAGCACCCGGACAAGCGCTGGAGGCCGCTGCCCAACAATCCGAATTTTTTAGGCTTCTACCGTCTCAAGATTCTGGACTGAGCGAAAGAGAGTGCGCGCTCTCTCTCGCTTGAAGGCAGAGAGGCGGGCCACAGTCCTGTGCTGAGGATATTGACATCGTAAATCTGTTGCGGCTCTCTTAAAAACAGAGTGCTGTCTCCCTTTATCTTCTGCGCTTCGGACGATGCGCGCCGAACGCACGTTTGACTGGTGACATTGATGAAACCGCAAAAGCTTATTGCCGCCGCCGCCATCTATCTTCTGGTGATCATCGCCGTCATAGGCGTCGTCACGCTACGCGCGCGCGCTCGCGTCCGCGAGGCCGAGCGTAAGGCCGAGACGGTCGCCAACGCCGAGCGCAAGGCGAAATCCCCCGACCCCGAAGTGCGGCGCGAAGGCGAAGCGGAGGTGGCGGCGGCGCGCGCCAGCGAAGCGGCGGATAGCTCGACCGCGACAGACCCGGAGGCCAAGCCCGGCTTCACGCTCTCGACCAATCGCACCTACAGCACGAGCGGTAACCCGCGCGTCTGGATCAACTACCAGGGCATCAAGCAACTGGACTTTCGCGTCTATCGCGTCAGCGACCCCAACAGGTTCTTCAAGCAACTGGACAACCCGCACGAGCTTGGCGAGCGTGAGAAGAAGGAGGTCGCATCCTCTCATCGAACGGGCCCATCGGTGCTTGAACGCCTGCGCAGCTTCAAGAGCGCGGCTTATCGTGTCTTCAAGAACTACCTGCGCGACCAGCTCAAGCGCGAATCGCGCACGACCTTCAATCAAAAATTTCGCAAGGAGAAAGACCGCACGCCGCTCAACGTCGCGGACTACGCGCGCGTGCCGCTGCTCAACCCGGATCAGCTCGTCAGTAGCTGGCGCGAAGATTTGGCCCCGCTCGATTACGCCTATGACACGCTGATGGTTCCTTTGGGCAAGCGCGACCCCGGCGTCTATCTGGTCGAAGCGACAAACGGCGAGCTGCGTGCTTTCACCATCGCCGTCGTCTCAGACCTGACGATCATCAACAAGTCTGCTCCGAACGGCGACATGCTCGTCTATGCGGCTGATCGCAAGACGGGCGCGCCGCGCGAGGGCGTCTCGGTCGAAGTCGCAAGGCATCAGAAAACATTCGCCACCGGCACGACCGACAGAAGCGGAGTCTTCCGCACGCGCATCGAGAAAGAGAAGCCGCAGGCTTCCGCTTCTCCATCCCCTTCTCCGTCGCCGTCGCCGTCTCCCGAAGCTGAGGGCGAAGAGGAGACTGGGCCCAGCGACGGTTTCCTGGTCATGGCGGCGCAGCGCGATCATTTCGCCGTCAACGATCTGGAAGCCCTCTCGCTCGGCATGGGCGATGCGGAGGAAGGCGTCGATCAGGGCGTGACCGGATACATCTACACGGACAGGCCCGTTTATCGTCCCGCGCAGAAAGTCTATTTCAAAGGCATCCTTCGCCGCCTCGGAGATAACGGCTACGAGATGCTCCCCGATCGCAGCGTCAACGTCTCCATCGAAGACCCGAACGGCGCGAAGCTTTTGGAAAAGGAGCTTCCGCTGTCGGCGCGTGGAACCTTCAGCGGCGAGACGGACATCGCGGGCGGAGCCCCGCTCGGCAGCTATCGCATCGTCGTGCAGGCCGGAGAAGCGCAAACGAGCGATTACTTCGAGGTGCAGGAATACAAGAAGCCTGAGTATAAGGTCAGCGTCAGCGCGCCGAAAAAGTTCGTCCCCGTCGGCAGCACCATCAAATTCTCCGTCGAGGCGCGCTACTTTTTCGGCGCGCCCGTCACGACCGCAGACGTGCAGTATTACATCTATCGCTCGCGCTACTATCCGGGCTGGGCCGGCGACGAGGACGAGGAGAGCGAGGAAGGCGAAGAAGGAGCAGAGGGCGAAGACTATTACGGCTACGGCAATGACATGGTGGAGGAGGGCGAAGGGTCGCTCAACAAGAACGGTCGGCTCGATATAGAGTTCACAGTTCCGCCGCCCGACGAGAATGACCCCTACGATTACACCTATCGTCTCGAAGCGCAGGTCACGGATGCCGCGCGCCGCACCATACAGGGAGCGGCCAGCTTCGTCGGCACGCGCGGCAACGTCGTCGCCAGCGCCTCGCCGAATCGTTACGTCTACGCCGTCGGCGACACGGCGAAGATCAGGGTCGAGACGGCGACTTATGAAGGCAAGCCCGTGGCGGCAAGCGTCGCGCTCGAATTCTCGCAGCGCGAGTGGGACAGAACGCCCGTCGAGGGCGGCGGCTTTGAATACAAGATGCGCGAGACGAAGCTCTCTACGGGCAACGTCCAGACGGACGCGCAGGGACAGGCAAGCTACGAATACAAGGTGACGACCGGCGGCAGCGTCTACATCAAGACCATCGTCAACGACGGCGGCAAGCAGTATGTCTCCAACACGGATTACCTGTGGGTCACAGACCAGCAGAATGCCTGGATGGACGCGACCAACGAAGAGGCAGGCTCGATCAAGCTCGTGCCGGACAAGAAATCATACCAGCCGGGCGAGACGGCGCACGTTCTGGCGATGCTGCCGACGGACAAGGCTCACTTGCTCGTCACGACAGAGTTGGAGAGCGTGATGACGGCGCGGCAGGTGGAAGCGACCGGACGCGCGGTGATGATCGATGTGCCTATCGAAGCGCGCTACGCGCCGAACGTCTATCTCGGAGTCTCCTTTATCAAGGACGACGAGATGTACACGAGCGATCGTTCCCTTCGTGTGCCCGCGCGCGACAAGCTCCTGAACCTTGAGATCATTCCGAACAAGCCGGAGTACAAGCCGCGCGACACGGCCTCTTACACTATTCTTGCGCGCAATGCCGACGGCACGCCCGCCGCCGGGGCCGAGTTGAGCCTCGGCGTCGTGGACGAGGCCATCTACAGCATCAAGCCGGAGCAGGCGATCGATATACACAAGGCTTTTTTCGGCCATCGCTACAACACAGTGCAGACGGGCTTCGCCGTCTCCTACTACTTCTCCGGCGCGTCGGGCAAGGATGCACTGAACCTCGCGCAGAATCGCAGGAGCTTTCAACTGGCAGACTTTAAGAACGAGGGCCAAACTGCCGAGCTGACCATTCGCAAGGAGTTCAAGGACACGGCCTTCTGGCAGCCGGACGTGGTGACGAACGCGGAAGGGCGCGCGGAAGTGAAAGTCCAGCTTCCAGATAACCTGACGACCTGGCGCGCGACGGCGCGGGCCGTCACCGAAGACACGCGCGTCGGTTCGAGCGTCGGTCGCGTGCTCGCGCGCAAAGACCTCATCATGCGCGTCGAGATGCCGCGCTTCTTTACGGAAGGCGACACGGTCACGCTCTCCGGCATCGTTCACAACTACCTGAAGACCGCCAAGCAGACGCAAATCTCCATCGAAGTCTCCGGCGCGCAACTCCTCGATGGGCCCACGCAGAGCGTCCAGATCGCCAAGGACGGAGAGCATCGCGTGGACTGGCGCATCAACGCCTCGCAGGTGGGCCAGGTGAGAGTGCTCGCCAAAGCCTTGACGGATGCCGAATCCGACGCCGTCGAGATGACCCTCGATGTTGTCCCGCGCGGGCTCAGGGAGAATCTTTCGGAAGTCACGTCGATCACGGACGAGCAGGCGGACAAATCTTTCGCTCTGAATCTTCCGGGGAACGCGCACCCGCAGGCGCGCTATCTTCGCATCGAAGCCTCGCCCTCGGTGGCGGGCACGCTCTTCGGCGCGCTCGATTACCTGACGGGCTATCCGTACGGCTGTACGGAACAGACCATGTCCAGTTTCCTTCCCAACGTCATCGTCTCGCAAGCCTTGCAGGAGGTGAAGACCGCATCGCTTCGCGATACGAACAAGATCGGCGAGAAGGTACAGCGCGGCCTCGATCGTCTCTACGCTTACCAGCACGCGGACGGCGGCTGGGGCTGGTGGAAGGACGACAAGACGGACGCCTTCATGACGGCTTACGTCGTCGACGGTCTGACGATAGCGCAGCGCGCAGGCTATTCGGTGGACGGCGGGCGCATCTTCCGCGCGCGTGACCAGTTGAAGCAGATGCTGGACGCGAACCGCGACGGCGAGGGACAGGAGATCGATCTCGAAACGCGCGCTTACATGGGCTACGCGCTCTCGACCAGCGGCGACACAGACGACGTGTACGTCAATCAACTCTACAACCAGCGCGGGCAGTTGCAGCCCTATGGCCGCGCGCTCCTGGCCCTCGCTCTTAAATACCGCAGCGACGGGCGCGCCGGTGAAGTCGCGGGCGAGATAGAGCGCTCGGCCAAAACGGACGATTACCACGCTCATTGGGAATCCAGCCGCCAGTCGCATTACGGCTTTACGGAGAACAAGACGATCGAAGCGAGCGCGCTCTCGCTGAAAGCCCTCTCGCAGATTTCGCCGCAGAGCCCTCTGCTTCAGAAGGCCGCGCGCTGGCTCGTCTCAAGTCGTCGTTTCGGCGACCGCTGGGACTCGACCAAGGATACGGCCTTCGCCATCTACGGCCTGACGGACTACCTGAAGGCGAGCCAGGAGTTGCAGCCCGACTATACGGTCGAGGTCTACTTTAACGGCCAGCAGATACTAACGCGTCACATGACGGCTGCCGACACGGCTGCGGGCCAACCCCTGATCGTCAAGCGACAGGGCGATGAAGTCTCCGGCAACAACGAGGTGCGTGTGGTCAAGCGCGGGCGGGGCGCTCTCTATTTGAGCGCGACTATCGATTACTACACGAGCGGCGACACTGCTGCACAGTCCTCCGACAAGCTGAAACTGACGCGCGAGTACCTGCGCCTGCGCGTTACGGAGGACGAAAACGGTGGGCCCGGCAAGTGGGCCGTCGAGCCTCTGCGGGGCGAGATACGCTCCGGCGATCTTGTAGTCGTCAGGCTGCACGTCACTGGCGGGCGGGCCGAGTACCTGATGATCGAAGACCCCATACCCGCCGGAGGTGAGCAGATCGAACGCACGAGCGGCATCGACCTCAACTACAGCGAGGGCAAGTGGACGGACTGGTACAGCTCGCGCGAATTCCGCGATCAGAAGACGGCCATCTTCCTGCGCGAGTTCGACGGCGATGCGACGTTCCAGTACGCGATGCGCGTACAAGTTCCTGGGCAATTCCAGACCGCTCCGGCGCGCGCCGAGCTGATGTACCAGCCGACCGTGCAAGCCAACACGGCCAGCTCATTGATGACGATCCTTGACAGGAGATAAAAGAGATGGCGAATAACGAACGGGCTGCAACCGAACAGCCGGAGAATGTCAGGACGGGCGAAGCTGTAGACGCGTCCGCACCCGATCGAGACTCGTCGCCGCTCCTCTTCCTGAAGGAGATGGGCCAGGCGGCGCGACGACTGTTCACCAACTGGCGCGCGCTGCTCGTGCTGCTCGTGCTCTACGGCGCGATGCTCGCTTCCACCTATTTCTTCATCTCCATCAGGGAGGCGAGCTTCTGGCAGGTACTCGTTACTTTCGTGCTCGCCGTGCTTACGCCCGTGCTCTTCTTTATCATTCAGGTGATCGGCATACGGTACGTCGAGGACGGGGTGAAGACGAAGGGACTGCTGCGCTCGGCCTTCAGCAACTTCTGGAAGCTGCTCGTCATATCGCTGCCGTTGCTGCTCATCCTTTGGCTGGTGGTTTATCTCTTCGGTAAGTTTCAGGTCAGTGTTCCGGCAGCCGTCTCCGAAGCCGGACGCGCGGGAGCAGAGGCGGCAGGGGCGGCGCGTCCACCCGTGCGCGGCCCCCTCGAAGTATTCTCGTGGAAAGAAGTCCTGCTCACGACTCTGCGTGCCCTGATTCTTTATCTGGTGCTGCCGCTGATCGCCATTCGTTTATGGATTTCGGCGGCGTGGAATGGCCTGGGCCAAACGTTGAGGAATCTTCCGGCTGCGCTCGCCCAAGCGCTCGCGCCCGGCGCTGTGCTCGTCTACGCCATCGGCCTGCTCTTCTTCGGCGTCATTCCCTACTTCCTCATCACGACACACTTTTCGAGGGGCGGCGCGTGGACTGAGCTAAGCCTGCTCGGCGTGCGACTGTTGCTGGCCGCGCTCTTCATGCTCTTCGGCTGGGTCGTCACGCTTGGCGCACTATCAAAAGCAAGGATGAAGGATGAAGGATGAAGGATGAAAAGAAAGCGTTCAAGACAGGGAAGCGTTCCTTTCATCCTTCCGCCTTCCGCCTTCATCCTTGCTCTTCTGTGCCTCGCGTTATTGAGCGCATGCAGTTCGGCGGCGCGGGATGGCGCTGGGCCAAGGGGTGTGGATAGCGCGGCGAAGGCGAGCGTTAATGAAGACGAAGTTGACGCGGCGCTTGAGCGCGCGGCGCGTGCGGCGATTGGAGAGCGCGAAGGCGCGGTCGTCGTGATGGACGCACAGAATGGTCGCCTGCGCGCCGTCGTCAATCCGCGACTGGCGTTCGAGCAGGCGTTCCCGCCCGGCTCCGCGATCAAGCCTTTCATGGCGCTGTCGGCGATGCGCGCCGGTCTGGTCGACGCCGAGACGCGCAAGCTCTGTCCCGCTCATTACGCACGCGAGGGTTACGAGATCAGTTGTACGCATCCGAAGGTCAAAACTCCGCTCGACCTCACACACGCGCTAGCCTATTCCTGCAACTACTATTTCTCGACCGTCGGAGAGCGTTTGAGCGCGGGCGCGTTCGACGCGACTCTCTCATCTTTCGGCTTTGGCGAGCGCACAGGGGTTAACGCGGCGAATGAATCGGCGGGCTCTCTGCGGCGCGGCGAGTTGCGTCCGGGCGACGTGCTGGGCGAGGGCGATCACCTGCTCGTCACGCCCATCCAACTGGCAAGCGCTTACGCGGCGCTCACCAACGGCGGCCACCTCTATCGCCCGCAGCGCGTCGCGGCAAAAGATTTCAAAGCGCAGCCCATTGCGCGCATACAGTTTGCCGCAGCGCATCGCGCTATCCTGATTAACGGCATGCGCGGCGCGACGAGCTACGGCACGGCAGCCGCCGCAGAACTGGACACACTACCGCTTCAGATTTACGGCAAGACCGGCACGTCAACTTCAAGCAACGGCTTTCGCACTCAAGGTTGGTTCGTCGGCATCGCAGACGACGCGCGCCCCGGCAGTCCTTCAACGCTCGAGGGCGTCCGCCTCGTCGTCCTCGTCTTTCTCAAACGAGCGCACGGAGCCGAGGGAGCCACAGTCGCACGCCTTATCTTTGAAGAATACCTGCGCGCGCAGAGAGGTGAAGCGACTGGAGACGGCGCGCCTTCAACTGTCGCCACCGGCAACGAACAGGCGGACGGGGGCGACGCTGTGGCTGTCGAAGACGCCAACAGGGCTGCGGGAAGCGAGCAGGACTCGGACGCGACACGTTTTCGCGTCAGGGTGACGACGCGCAACGGTTCATCCGCGAATATCGAAAGCACCATGCGCAGCCTGACGCTGGAGGAGTATGTCTCCGGCGTGATGGCGGCGGAGGCGAGCGTCGAGGGCGAGTTTGAAGCGCTGAAGGCGCAGGCGGTCGTGACACGCACTTTCGCGCTCAGGAATCGTGGACGCCACGCGCAGGAGGGTTTTGATTTTTGCACCACGACGCACTGCCAGCGCTACCTCTTCGTCGAGAGCGACGCGCCGCGCTCCGGCTCGAACCTTGACGCGATCGCACGCGCCGTCGCCGAGACGCGCGGCGAAATCCTGCGCGACGATAGTGGGCAACTGGTCGACTCTTACTTCGGCGTCTCTTGCGGCGGGATGACCGCCAACGTCCGATCTCTGTGGGGTGTCAGCGATGCGCCCGGCTACTTGCGCGGGGTGCGCGACGATTACTGCGCGACGATGCCGCACCATCACTGGACGGATAACATTCCCGCCGAGCGCCTGCTTGCGGCCCTGCGCAGCGACCCGCGCAGCGATGTCGGAGCAAGGCTCACGGACATAATCGTCTCGCGCCGGGACGCGACGGGACGCGCAGAACTGATCACGCTCGAAGGCGAGCGACGCAGGACTCTTCGCGGCTGGGATTTCAAGCTCATAGTGGGCCGCGCGCTCGGTTGGAATCTGCTGAAAAGCTCGCGCTTTAGCGTGACGCGCTCCGGCAGCGGCTTCGCGTTTCGCGGCTTCGGCTTCGGTCACGGCCTGGGGCTCTGCCAGGAAGGCGCACACGTCATGGCCCAGCGCGGTCTGACCTACAGGCAGATCGTCAGTAAATATTTTCCCGGCACGAGCATTAGTAGTATCTCCGAGAAGGCAACGCAGCGCGCCGCCGCCGGCGTTGATGATAGGGCGCACTTCTCTCATCCTTCGATGAGGTTTGCGTCTTATCTTATTTCCGCTTCGCCTGGCTTCGCGCCTGCCGGGTCGCCGCAGAGTAATCGCCTGACGCTCGGAAGCGAACACTTTCGCGTGAGCTATCCGGCGCGCACCGATCGCCGCGAGGTTGAGATGGTGTTGCGTGCGCTCGAAGCGGCGCGCTCTGACCTTGAGCGTCGTCTGGGAGTCGCGCGGCTGGGGCTCGGCGGAGCAGGTTCGCTGGATGTCGTCATTCACGAGACGACCTCGGATTTCATCGCGGCGACGGGCCAGCCGGGCTGGGCGGCAGCAGCCTCGCGCGGCTCACGCATGGAGTTACAGCCGCTCGCGCTCCTGCGCCGTCGCGGCGTGATCGCAACCACCTTGCGTCATGAGTATGCGCATAGCGTGATCGAAGCTTTGGGACGCGGAAGGACTCCGCGCTGGCTGGCCGAAGGGCTCGCCGTTTACGTGGCGGGCGAGGGGGCCATGCTCTCCCGGTTCAGTCCGAAGACGAAGTGGTCGCGCGACGAGCTGGAGCGAAAGCTTGAGCGCCCCGCGTCGGCTGAAGAGATGCGCGCCCTCTATGCCGCCTCCTATAATGAGGTGCGCGCACTGATCCGCGCCGAAGGTGAGGCGAGCGTCTGGCGTCGCGTCTCGCAATGAAAGAGAGGTCAGTACCGCCTGCTTAAGCCGGGCGGGTCATGGCAACGTTGGACACCCGCCCGGCTTAAGCAGGCGGTACTAACCTGTTGATCGAGGCATTTTGAAGGCGAAGAGCAAACAGGACGAACGACGGCGCGCTTACCGTTACTATGATCTGTTGATGGCAGCTTTCGTGGCCGCGCTGCTCTGCTCCAATCTGATCGGCGTCTCGAAGGTCTGCACGCTCTTCGGCTACTCCTTCGGGGCCGGGGTGCTCTTCTTTCCCTTAAGCTATCTCTTCGACGACATCCTGACGGAAGTCTACGGCTATGCGCTCGCGCGCAGGGTTATCTGGGCGGGTTTCGGCGCGCTCGTCTTCGCCTCGCTGATGAGTTGGGTGATTCTTGAGTTGCCGCCCGCGCCGCTGTGGACGGGGCAGCAGGCTTACGCAGATATTTTCGGACAGACGCCGCGCATCGTCCTCGCCTCGCTGACCGCTTTCTGGGCGGGCGAGTTCGCCAATTCCTACGTCCTTGCCAAATTGAAGATCAGGACGAAGGGACGCTTTCTCTGGCTCAGAACCATCGGCTCGACCGTCATCGGCGAGGGCTTCGACTCTCTGATCTTTTACCCGGTCGCATTCCTCGGCGCGCCCAACTGGCCGCTGCGGCTCGTCTTTCAAGTGATGGCCGCCAACTACCTCATCAAGGTCGCATGGGAAGTCATCGCCACGCCGTTAACCTATCGCATAGTCAATTTCCTCAAGCGCGCCGAGCACGAAGACTACTTCGATCGAGACACGGACTTCAACCCGTTTACCATCCAGGCGTAAAAGCAGTTTCACACACGCCCGGGGCCACGCGCGCCGTCCATCTCACTCATTCTTTAGAAACGACTCATACTTTTCTTTGATATACGCCAGCGTGACATCATTCCAGCTATCGGCCTCAGCGGCGCTCACCTGTGTCGAGGATTCCGCCTCCGTTTGTTTGATCGTCGGCTTATCAATAGCCGATCTCTTCACAAACTCGTCATGAAGCCGATCCATCCTGAACCAGACCCGATCACGCTGGCGTCTCATCCGGTTCAACTCCCTGAGCTTCGCATGATGCTCATCCGCCCCACCCTCTTCATCCGTGCTCTCGCGCGAGTAATCCTTACGCGCATAGAACGGGCTCACCTGAGCAACCAAAAGGATGCCGACCGCCAGCAAGATGAGCACAAATGTAAAAGTCAGCGTGTCCACAGGTTGAATGAGTTGTTAGGCTGTGCCGGTCATGGAAGCAACCTGTCATAATCAGCATGTGAGCCAATCCAGAACCACACGATGCCTTCCGGCTTTGCTAAACCCAATGCTCTATAGTGTGCGCCGACGCGAACTGACCACAGCTTATCAATTCTCTTGAAATGCAACGAAGGATGTTTAGGGTCGGCTTTGAGCAGCTGAAAGTTTTTATCGGCCAGTTCACGCACTTGAAGTGGAAGCTGGCGGTAGAGTCGCCAAAACTGCGGCGAAGCAAAATGTTTCACAGCGGCTTACACTGCCCCTGCTCGAAATCCTGCTCGGCCTGTTCAAGCAACGCATCAAGGCGTCCGGCTTTCACATCCCGCTCAAGCTGTTCATCCCAAACCTGTGCATGAAACTCCTCGAACCATTTAGCCAGTTCCGCCAATTCCGAGGGCGGCAGTTGAGCAATCGCGGATTCGATCTCTTTAATATCCATACTCAAAAGTTTAGCCTACTTCGTTACAGCCAGCAATAATCAGGTCAGTACCGCCAAAAGTCTCGGGCGCGTGCTCTCGCTCTGCATCTACCCGCCCGAGACATTAGACGGTACTGACCTGAGCTGCATCCGTACAGTCATTTGCAAATTGCTCTAGAGGATGTCTGAAAAGCCCCTGAAAGGGGCGATAGAATGTAGCCCATGCCGCAAGTCATGGGAACGTGAGCCAACCAAAGAATCGAGAGCCCCGGAGGGGCGTAAGAAATTCATGTTGAGATTCTTACGCCCCTCCGGGGCTTAACTGCATTTGGCTACGAATGACCCACTGGCCCAGCGCCGTGGGCTTCAATCTTTGCGCCCCTTCGGGGCTTTTCAGACACCCTCTATCGGAGAATAGACGGCATAGGAATAATCAGGCGGGTTGATTGAACTGAGATTTGAATTCCTTAAAGTCTGCGCGCAGATTAAACAATTCCGAGAGAGCCTTGTTGACATATCCTTCAAGCCTGTCCGCCCGTATATCCATCTGCTCAAGCTGATGCTCGATTGCAGACACGCGGCTCTCAACGCGATCAAGACGCTGATTGACGGACGCGAACCCGGCCCGCATCTCATCAAGGACGGTTTGAAGAGTCGGCAATGTGTCGGCTTCGCTGCTCATGATTACAATCATCGGACAAATTGAAGAATAATGTCAACAGTCTAGTGTTTCGGTTTACCCGACAGTTTCGCGGGCAGATCAAGCTCGTCATCAATCAAAACATCTGTAGAAACGCCTACCATGCGGGCATATCGAAGA
>DATDFK010000103.1:0-55322 GCA_036522655.1 Pyrinomonadaceae bacterium
CAGCCCCGCAAGGGGCGAGCGGAATGTAGTTCACAAGCCCCGAAGGGGCGCAAGAATGTAGCCCACGGCGTCAGCCGTGGGAACCAAGACCGATTAAGAGCAATAAGCCCCGAAGGGGCGACAGAAATTCAATCCACATGACGATCAGTGGTGAGTTTCTTTCGCCCCTTCGGGGCTCTCTCTTTATCCTTTGCTCTCTTCCCATGACTTGCGTCATGGGCTACATTCCCCGCGCCCCTTCGGGGCTTGCGACCTACATTCCGCTCGTCCCTCGCAGGGGATGGTTAAGTTCGCGGAGTCACTTTACGGGTTCGGGCTTGCTCTCCATGCCGTCATTAAAAGAGGGCGGCGCTGCCGAAGGGTCTGTGGCCCAGCGAGTGTTCGGCGCGTCGCCGAGCTTGAACTGTAGAGCCGCGCCCGGTGCAATGGTCTCATAAGGCAGCCATGTGCTGTTATACGGCTTGCCGTTTAGGCGTAGTTCCTGAACGTAAGGCGCTCTGGCGGACGCTCCCTGCCCGGTAATCTTCAACTGCCTGCCGTCTTTCAGCCGCACAGTGATCGCAGGGAAGAGCGGGCTGTTGATAGCGAAGCCGCCCACACCCGGTATGATCGGATACAGACCTATGGACGCGAACACGATCCATGCCGAGGTCGCGCCCAGGTCGTCGTTGCCCGGTATGCCGCCCGGCGTCGCCGTGAAAAGCTCAAGGAGCGCGCGCCGCGTGATCGCCTGCGTCTTCCACGGAGCGCCAGCGTAGTTGTAGGCCCACGGCACTGCGAAGACGGGCTCGTTGCCGATGAAGAAGTAAGGGCGGTCGGGCCCGGCATTCAGCTCTGTGAAAAAGCTGTCGAGACGTTTGATGACCGCTTCGTTTCCGCCGATGCGATCAAAGAGCGCGCGCATGTTGTGCGGAATCATCCAGGTGTACTGCACAGCGTTGCCTTCAACGTAGCTCTTATGACTCTCCGGCCTCCACGGCAGGTTTTTATCGTAGAGCATCGCTTTGAAATCGAAGCCCGGAAGCCACGAGCCGTCGGCCCAGCGCCCGCGTATGTAGCGCGTGTCTGGGTCGAAGATTTTCGTCCACCATTGCGCGCGGCGCATCATCTCTTGATACGTCCGGTTGTCGCCGTGCGCTTTGGCGAACTGCGCGAGCGAGAAGTCCGCGATCTCGTATTCGAGCGCGACCGAGGGCGAGCCGCGCAGCCCCTTCTGCTCCATAGGGATGTAACCGTACTTGAGAAAGTCCGCGAGTCCCGGTCGCTCCGGGTAGGTCTTCGATTTCGTCTCAGGGTCGGTCGCTCCCTTGATCATCGCCTTCAGTGCGGCGCGCGTATCGAAGTCTCTAGCGCCCAGCGCGTAGGTGCTGGCGATGATGGGCACGGCGGGGTCGCCGTACATCGCGCCGCTCTCGTCATTGGCGACGGGCCAGATGGGCAGGCCCCCGCCCTGTGACGCATCCACGACCAGGGATTGCGCCATGTCGCTCGCCTCTTTGGGAAACAGCAGCGCGATCAAAGGACTCTCCGAGCGGTAGATGTCCCAGCCGGAGAAGTTCGTATAGTGCCTGTATCCGCGAGCCGTGTGCGCGCGATCGTCGAAGCCTATGTAGTCGCCGTTGGCATCGCTGAAGAGATTCGGGTGAAGAAGCGTGTGATAGAGCGCCGTATAAAAGACCTGCTTTTCGGCCATCGTTCCGCCGCTCACTTCGATCCGGCCGAGCGCCTTGTTCCAGGCAGCATGGGCCCGCTCGCGCGCGACTGCAAAATCCCAGCCGGGATTCTCCGCACGCAGGTTCGCGAGCGCGTTCCCTGTGCTCACATAAGAGATGCCGACACGCATCTGCACATCCCTGTCGGTAGTCGTGTCGAACGTGACGTAAGCGCCGGTCTTCGCGCCCTTGACTGCGCGAGAGCCGGGCGCGAGTTTTGAGTCCTCCCATGTCCCTGTTGCTTTGAAGGCACGATCGAACTCGGCGACAAAGTAGAGCCTGTACTTATTACGCGTCCCACAAAAGCCGCCGCTCGTTATCGACCCGCTCAACTGCCGATCGCTCGTCAACTGCACTTCAGCATCACTCACACCCGTCGCATTGCGACCCGCATTGACGAGCATCGTCGCGTCCGTCGCCGCAGGGTAAGTGAATGCCCCTAAGCCTGTGCGCTCCGTGACCGCGAGCTTGACTGCGACGCCCGATTCGAGAGCCACTTCGTAAGAGCCCGGCGAGGCTTTCTCTTTCGCGTGAGAGAATTTTGCGAGATACGCATCGGGCTCGGACGTGGGAGAAACTTTGGGCCCTCCGACGACGGGCATAAACGGCACGTCGCCGAAGACAGGGCAGCCGGGCCCGCTCAAGTGAGTGAGGCTGAACCCGCGAATCGCGTCGTCGGCGTAAAGGTAGCTCCCGCGCTCGTCCTTGCCGAAACCTTTTTCCGTATCGGGGCTCCATTGAATCATGCCGAAGGGCATGGTGGCTCCGGGGAAAGTGTTGCCGCTGCCGTTCCCACCCAGATAGTCCTTGAACGGTGCGTTCGCCGTCCCGATAAACGGATTGACATACTGTGCCGGATTGAATCGCTGAACGGGGCTCGAAAGCGAGGCGGCGCGCGCCTCCAGGGGATGCGACGCGACAGCGCCGAGCAAATTCACGGACGCCAAGATCACTGTCAAGGCGAGGGCGAAAAATTTCCTGAACATCATTTTCTCCACTAATATCTGCGACCGGCATCCTTGAGCGGGCGCAACGATGCCGCGTGCGCGGGGTCTGTCGCACGCTCCGCACCGGGCTCAAGCCAGTTGCGGGCGAGCCTGCGGATTGCCTCTACGTCATGGCCGCCCACGCCCATCAGGGAATAGAAGGCCCTTCGCTCAGTCTCCTGATCGGGTAAGCTCCAGAGGTCTAGACCGAAGGGGGCGAAATGGCTGGGGTAGCGTTTGTAAGATTCGTCGTCCACGTCATGAGCCTGACTGTTGAGCCATCCGATGGGCCAATGATCCCAAGTCAGTGAACGCCATCCCCAGCCGCCCGTGCTTTTATCCGAGTGCTCCTTGAGCCGCGTCGTTTCGTGTGCGAAGCCGGAGGCGTCGCCGATCATGAAGAACGGCGAGCCGTCCGTCAGAGGTATAAGGGCGGCCACACCGCGCGCGTCGTCAATCTGCTTCCAGGGAGCACCCGTCCGCCGCGACGTGCCCGCGAACGGTCGATTCGGTTTGCGCTCGCTCTTCCAGAAAATATCGACGCGTGCATTGGAGAAGGCGTCGACGCCGACGAAGGCGCGGCTCTCGCCCGTCGACGGCTCGCGCGCGAGCACGTCGAACCACAATTTTCCGACCGGGCTCATGGCGATCAATTCGATTGGCTCGCGCGCGTAGCCTCTGGTGTCGCCCGGCATCAGCGAAGAATACTGCTGGCGTCGCAGGATGAGCCCGTTCGGGAAGGCCCAGAAGTCTTCGACGCCGCGAAAGGCTGCGGCCCCCGTTTCCATATTCACGCCCATGTACGTCCAACGCACCCAGACGCGGCGCGGGCCGCTCTCGATGATCTCGATGAAACTGTTCTGCTCCCTGCGACCGGGGCTATTGAACAACTCGGCCCAACCCTGATTGCCCTCGAAGAACTGGTAGGAGACGGCTGCGCCCGACGGCAGCTCAAACCACGGGCAATAGCTGGCTTCATGCGAGAAGACGAAGCGGTAATCGAAATCTTTCCAGAAAATAATGAAAGCCTTCTTCGGATTAAGATCGGCGTGCGGCGGTGAAGGGAAATCGCCACGGTAGTTGCCGAACACGTAATCGGAGACCTCCATCACGGACACCCCGCCGCTCTTCATACGCTTCAACTCAGACATCGTGACGGGCTTCCTCATGCGGAAGATCGAGTCCGTGCGGCTTTGTGCGGCGACCATGTTTGCGCCGACGAGCAAAAGTAATACGACGACGACTCTCGTCATCCGCCGCGCGAGTGATGTATGACGCTTGATCCTCATCCTACTTTGCACCCCGTTCCAGCGTGTCGTAGAGCGGCCCGGCTTCTCTGACCTGCTCTCCCTCGTCCGAGACGGTGACAGCCATAATGCGTATCCTGTCATTGCGTGGCAGCGTCAAAGACCTTGCGCCGGGCGGAAGATCGAGAGCGTATGCGAAGAGATAGGAATAGGCATAGGGCTCACTCGCACCGCTGGCCGTGTGATGGTGCGAGGCGAACCATGCGAGGGGCGCGCGCTTGATGAAGCCCGGCTTGATGCCGGTCATCTCAGCGTAAGGGTCAATACGTGTTCGCGCCGCCGCAGCGTCGCCCGCGCTCTCCGAACTGGCCGGAACCTCTCTGGCCTTCCACTGCCTGTTATCCCACTGTCCTATCAAGCCACCCCAGTCCTGTATCGTCAACTCGCGCGCCTGCTCGCCGACGCGGAAGCTTGCTCGTTGGTCTCCGTCCACGGAGGCCGCCAGAATGTATAGCCGCTTGAATTTGCCGGGCGGTAGATTGATCGTCTGCCCTGCGGAGACGAGCGCGTTCTGCCGGCCAGCGCTCGCAGGGGCCAGGCGGAACCGTATGCCCGCGTAAGAAATTTCGCCGGGCAGCATCTCGGCTGGCAGGCTGCGCCCGGCGGAGTCAAAGCCGCCGACCGCCTTCGTCTCGTGAAGGCTGGCCGCAGAGAGGTCGTACGGCAACTCGACCGGGAGCGATTGCGTTGGGCCCATCTTCACGCGCGGCGGCGCGAGCCTGAGCGCGAAGGTGCGAAGCTGGTAAGGGCCGAAGCTCGTCACGAGCCCGCCTCCGGTAACGCTGGCGCTGCCGAGGGGCTGCTCCTGCCCGTTGACTTCGCGTGCGCTCAAGATCGGCGCGGCCAAACGTATGCTCACGTTCTCTGCGGGTTTTCCGTCCAGCTCGACGAGGCGAACGATCACCTCGTCGCTCTCCTCCGCGCGCTTCAAGGCCAGCACGCGCACGCGGCTATGATCGACCTTCAGGATAGAGAAACTCCTGCCGAGGCTTCCCGTGTGCGGCGTTGTTTGAAATGCTATGAGCGGTTGGTTGAGACGCTGTGCCTGCCAGTCCGTCTGCTCGCGCCGCCAGTCGCCCGCGTGTGCGGCGAGTCCGTAAACGAACTCGTGATGGCCCAAGTCCTGCGTCGTCTGGTCGTGGTAATCCTTCGCGTTGCCTTCGCCGAGGCCGGGCGTGTAGAGCAAGGTCAGGCGCAGAGTATTATCGTCCGGCTTATCGGAGCCGTACTTGCAATCGGAGAGCACGGTCACGCCGTAAGCGCCGCCCGCGTCGGTCAGGTCGAACCACTGGTGCGAGGGAACCTCGAACTTGCGCTCGTCATTGTTGCCGCGTGAGACCGTCCCTACATCCCAGTTGTATGTCGCATTCGGGTTAGAGGCCGTGAGCGGAAACGTGGCCTTCAGCGCCGCCTCGCTGCTGTGCCAGTCAATCCGGTTGGCGAACTCGACGCGCTTGCCCGCGTCACCATCAGAGAGGCGAATCGTCTGGACGAACTTTGAGCCTTCCGTCTCGCGCGAGACTTCGAGCGCCACACGCACGGGCCCATGCTCGATGATACGAATGCTGGCTGGCCCCTCAACGTAGCGGCGCGGGGGCTTCTGCCGGTCTGTCCAATCCATATTCCATGCGGGCCAGTCGCGCGGCCTCTCCGTCTGAAACGCCAGCCGCGCCGGAGCCCTGAGCAGCTCCTTATCGAGCGTCTTGTCAAAGATGCTCGACACGTCACCGTGCTCGTCGATCGTCAAGCGGTAGCGCGCGTTTTCCAGTGACGACTCTGTGACCCTGAGCGGCGAAGTCCTGTTGTCAGGCGGAGCACCGGCGGCCCGCACGTCGTAGACGGCGTAGCCGACGGAAGGCGCTCTGGCGAGAAAGAGAATCTGCGCGGCCCCGTCCCTTTCGCCCGTAAGCTGCGCGGGCACTTCGCGTCCCTGCGGGTCGAAGACGCGGACTCCCTTCGGCACGCCTCCCGCAAAGGAAATCGTGGCTTCAACCACATCCTCGCGCGCGATGTTCAAAGGATTGTAGACGACCACGGGCACACCCTTGCCACGCGTGTCGAGCCCCGACACGATCGCTTCCGTCGCGCTCGTTAATACCCCTGCGAACTGGTTCATGGCGATCACGTCGTCGTTCCAGGAGAACTCGAAAGCCTTCGGCGTGGCCGTGCCCGGAAGGATGTCGTGAAACTGCCCGCCCATCACGAGCGTCCAGGCGTTGTTCAATCGCTCAAGCGGATAGGGCCTTGCTCCGAGCCAGTCGGCGGCGACCGAAGCGCGCTCGGCGGCGTCGGCCAGCAATTCGTTCCGGCGATTCCATCGCTTCTGAATGGTTTGAGAATTGATGGAACCGGCGGAATGGTTGGTCAGCAAAAGCTCGCCCTTGTAGCGCGGCAGCCGCGCCGCCTGTTCCGGCTTGATGTCGAGGAACATCTGTTCGGCGGTAGTGGACAGGACGCGCACGGGCCCATCGCCCACTCTGACCAGTGGGCCCACGGCGTCGACGGGCGGGATGACCGGCGGCGGCGGAGGCATGACGGCCATCTTCTTTCCCACGACCGCATCCAGAAGCTTGACGGCGAACTCACGCGGAGAGCCGCCCTGATCGCCCGTGCCGTAATAGCAGTAGTCCGTAAAGAGACCGCTCACCTCGCCGTTGCGGCTGATACGCACGGGCCAATCGACGGGCGTGTAACCGACCGCCGGATTGGCGGCTGATGCGGGCGGGCTCTTGCTGTAATCCTCGCGCACGTTGCTGTCATACGGGCGCGGGTTAAAGGCCGCGATGATGCCGCGACCGTCCGTGCCTTCCCAGATGCCGACGTTGAAGGGAACGCCCACGGGCGTCCTCTCCGGCGAGTTGGGCCCACCGACGCGCGCCGCCGACCCCCATGATAGTTTCTGCGTCGAGAATCCTTTGATGCCCATGTGCGCGAGGATCGAGGGCAGAGAGGCCGGGAAGCCGAAGCTGTCCGGCAGCATGTATTCCGCGCTCGTTCGTCCGAACTCATGACGGAAATACTGTGAGCCGTAAAGTATCTGCCTGATGAGCGACTCGGCGGAAGGCGACAGCGCGTCGCTCTCCTCCATCGCGGAGCCGGAAGGGAACCAGCGCCCCACGGCCACGTAACGCTTGAGCCGCGCGTAATCTTTGGGCCAATACTCCTTCATCATGCGATAGCGGTTGGCCCCGCTGAAGTTGAAGATGTAGCTCGGATACTTCTCGAAGAGCGCGAAGTTGTCGCGCATCGTATGCGGGAGAAACTCGTTGATGACCTGCGGGTACTCCCAGCGCCACTGCGTATCCAGATGCGCGTAGCCGACCACGTACAGCGTCGGGTCTTTGCCCAAGTCCGGCGCGCTCGTCGCGACAGGTGGCTGGGCCCACGCCCCGCCGACCAAGATCGAGTAGGCCAGCAACAGTGACAACAATCGTTTCGTGCTCAGTAGCATTGATTGTCACTCCTCTCGGATGCGACCGGCCCGGCACAGAGGCGCGCGCGCATCGTTTACACGCTCATACACGAGCGCCTCAATCAACGCGCGTGCTCGACCGCTACGGTCGCGGCCCGTACGTTCCAGCCCGTTAACCGGACTTGCAGCTCGCCGTTTCCCGCCGCGCTTGCGGGAACTTCCACCGTCATGCTACGCCTTTCTCCCGGAAGCAGTGAGATGAAGTTATCGCTCTGATAGGCTGGCAGCAGCAGCGCCTTCGTCGTCGCGCTGCGGAGCGTCGCCTCGGTCGCCAGAGCTATGTCCTGACTCCTGTTCGTCAAAGTTACACTCACGCGCGTCCAACCGGCTTCGGTCTTTTGACTGGCCGAGCAATCGACGACAGCGCCGCTCATCTCGTCCAGCTTTCGATAGCCTGCGGGTTGTGCGGCGTACCAGTAGAAATTGTCGGAGAGTATCTGGCCGCGCTCGTCTCGCAGGATGAGCTTGATGAAGACGACACCGCTCTTCGCCTGCTCAGGCACGTCCATGCGAAAGCCCTCCGCCGTCGTGTTCGCCTCTACCGATAGCTTTGCCTCGCGCCTGTCAAGCTCTTCGCCTTTGGTTGAAAAGATGCGGGCGCTCAGAGTCAGATTTTGAACCGGGCGCGTCGTGTTGTTGATCACGGCGGCCTCCATGCCCGGCAGGTTGAGCTGAACATGGAGCGGCTCGCACGCTTTCTTAATCCCGTAGAACGCGCCGTAGGTCGCGTAGTCGGAGCTATACATCTGCCAGACCATGCTCGGCCAGGCGGGATGCGTCATCCACATCAAACGCCCGCTGTTGGGATTCCAGAGATGACTGTTGAAGCCCTCGAACATCGCACGATGGCTGACGTAATTTATCATCTGCGCCTTGCGCTCGAAATCATCAAGGCTGGTCGGTGGGCCCAGCTCTTCCTCCATCGCCCTGACGAAGGCCGTCACCTCCTGCCCGCCCTTCGCATGCCAGTCGTGATATGCCCACGCATCGCCCGGGGGCCACACGTCCGAGGCGGGCATCATCGCTCGCATCGTGTCCGTGGAAGGAGGCGAAGGCAGACCAATCTCTGTCGAGAAGCCGCGCCCGCGCCGTGTGTAAAAGCTCGCGGGCTCGCCGTAATTCCAGGGGCCGCTGTCCTGCAAGTTGATCGTGCGCGAGTTGGGTATGTAGTAACGCGTGCCGTCCAGCGTGCGTACAAGATCGTCGAGCCCCGTGTTGATGATTGGAGGCGGCACGCCTTCGTTGCGCCCGCACCAGATGGCGATCGAAGGATGATTGCGAAACCGCGAGATAGTGTCGCGTGCGTTGGCGAGAAAGAGGGCGGGGTCGTCCGGCTCCAGATTCCAGTCCTGCGTCGAGAGCCAGAAGTCGTTCCAGACGAGCAGGCCGTATTCATCCGCGAGGTCGTAAAAGACCTCCTCCGTGTTCTGGCCGCACCAGTTGCGTATCATCGTCAGATGAGCGTCGCGGTGCAGCCGGAAGAAAGGCTCCATGCGTTCGCGCGTCACACGTTTGCGCGAATCGTCCAGGCCCCAGTTGCCGCCCTTGCAGGCGATGCGCACGCCGTTGACGCGTATGATCATGAACGGCGAGGCGCGGCGGTCTTCCACCGCGCGTATGCTCGCGGACTCTTCGCCGCCGGGCACGAGCGATGCGACCCATCCTTCCGCCGATTCGATGATTCCCTCGTGGCTCACGTTAACGACGTGCTCGCCCTTGAGGCTTGCGACCGACGGCATGAACTCGACGCGGCGCAGCTGGCCCGTCCTGTCCATCAAGGTCAGCTCGTAGCTGAGCTCGCGTATACCGAAGCGCAACGTCCTGCTGTCGGATTCGCTCGCTCCGGCAGTCGTCGTAAACCTTACCTTCAGGTGATACAACTCCGGGCGACCGTAGCCGTTGGGCCACCAGAGCCTCGGTTCCCTGACGTTCAGTTGCGGAAAGTCCGAAGGGGACAGGCTCACTTCCGTCTGGCCCGGCGCGACGACGATTCGACGCCGAACCGTCACGCCCTCGAAGACGGCTTCAAGCTCACCCGCGACGGGCTTCGCGTAATCATTCCGAAGCGGGATGGTGAGTGTGACGGCGGCGCGCGTGGTGTCGGGCAGGGGAAGCCGTGTGACGACATGCACGTCGCCTATCTTCACGGCCCCGGTGGCATGAAGCGTGACCTCCTGCCAGATGCCGGTGTTGCGGTCGCGGACTCCCGGTATCCAGTCCCAGCCTTCCGTACAGATGAAAGTGGGCCCATCGAGGCACATCACGCCGCCGTTTGGGCCCGGGCCCGCTTTGATCGATTGCTCGTGCGGAATGCCCGGATGAGGCGGCGGCGAGACACGAACCGCGAGGGCGTTGGGCCCGCCCGCGATGACAAGCCCGCTCACGTCAAACTCTCCGCGCGTGAATGCGCCCCTGATCTCGCCCAGGGGTTTCCCGTTCAACCATACGTGCGCTGCGTAGTTGATGCCGTGCAGGGTAATCGTCAGGCGACGGTCTCTGATCGATGCGGGAGGCGTGAATTCGGTTCGATACCAGTAGTCCCGCTTGTTCAGGGTTTCGGGTATCGCGAAGTTGTTCAATCCGTAATCGGGCTCAGGATAGATGCCACGATCGACGAGTGTGGTCAGCACCGTGCCGGGAACCGTCGCGTCCATCCAGGCGTCGGTCTTGAAACCCGCGCGCGAAATAACGGAGCCGTCAACGCCGACTCCGGGCGCTTCGAGCATTTTCCATCCGCCCTCAAACGCCCACTCGCCGGAGCCACGCGGAGCAAGTCTCGGCGCGTTCGTTGCCATGGGCCGTGGCGTTGTCGTTGACGGCGCGGTCGAAGATTGGGGAAGCGTTGCGGGTTCCTGCGGCACGCGCAAGCCGTCCTGTCCCTTGATCTGGATGGGCCATGTTTTCGAGGCCGCCTCGAATTGCATCAGGTCTAAATTTTTACTCCGGGCCAACAGGGCGCGGACTTCATCCGGCGTCAGAGCGCGCGGCAGCAAAGTGAAACCGGCGATCTTGCCTGAGAAGTGAGCGGCATACGTCCAGGGCATGGCGACCGGCGCAAGGTGTATGACGGGGGCCGCAGGATATAAATGTAATTTCCCGGCAGCGACCTCATAGCCGTCTGTATGCACGAACAGCCCGTCGTCATCGTAATTGGCCAGTAAGAACTGCCATCGGCCGGGAGTGATCTTCGTCTCTGTATACACGGCGCTGCTGCCCGACCAGAAAGAGATGCGATTAGCCTGCTGCACGACGAAGTAGCGCTGCGTGCCGGGCTCGCCCATCGGCTCGCCGAAACCCGCGATCACAGTGCTCTCTTTGATCGGAGCATCGCTCTTAATCCAGCAGTACATGGCCCATGAATGATCGGCTTGAACCGTGGCGTCATCGGGGCTCAAAGGCTTCTTTAACCCGAGGCCCGCCGGGATGAAGAAGCCGTTATAGGGGCCGTAGACAGTGTTCTGTGTGGGCCCGGTGTGCGGGCTGGCTGAAAGGATGAGTAGAACTGTTAGGAGGACAAGTGCTTTACAGGTCATCGCGGAGCCGTTTGCAAGATCGCAATAGTCCTACGGAATTTCGGTGGCTTTACCCGTCACTGTGAAACTGCCCGTCAAGACTTCTGTGGTCGCCGCGTCGGTCGAGCCTGTGAAGCCGGGTTGTTTGCCGCCGACGGAGATCGTGAACTCTCCCGGTTCAAGCACACGCTTGCCGTTGTTATCAAAGACGGCCAAATCACCCGGCCCGAGCGTAAAGGAGATGCGCTTGCGCTCGCCCGGCTTGAGATAGATTCGCTGTATGCCTCGAAGTGCCCTGATGGGCACGGAGACGGAAGCGGCCACGTCTGTCAAATACAACTGGGCGACTTCATCGCCGCCCCTCATGCCTGCATTCAGCACATCGACGCTGACCCGTATGCTCTCGTTCGGCTTCACTCTCTGCGAGCTTAACTTCAAGTTGCTGTACTTGAATTTCGTATAGCTGAGCCCGTAGCCGAACGGGTACAGGGGCTCGTCCTTAAAGAAGCGATAGGTTTTGCCGGCCATGTTGTAATCCCTGAATGGCGGCAATTTATCCACGCCCTTGTAGAAGGTGATGGGCAGGCGTCCCGAAGGGTTGTAATCGCCGTACAGGACATCTGCTATCGCCGTGCCGCCCTCTTCGCCGGGATACCACGCCTGAACGATGGCGGCGACATTATCCCTGGCCCAGTTGACGGCCAAGCCGCTGCCGCTCAATAAGACCAGCACGATCGGCTTGCCCGTCGCGTGCACGGCCTTCAACAGTTCGTCCTGCACTTTCGTCAAACCCAGCTCCGTCCTGTCGCCTCCGCTGAAGCCTTCGGTCTTCACTTCCATCTCTTCGCCTTCGAGCGTCGGCGATAGGCCCAGCGCCATGACGACCACATCCGCCTCTTTCGCTTTTGCGATGGCGTCTTCGCGCAGCGTCGCGGCGAAGTTTGGCGGGCCCCAGACCAGTTTGGCCGTGGCCGCAGCATAGCGGTCGTAATACTCCATGCGAATCTTATAGGCGCGGCCCGCCTCCAACGCGATAGGCTTGGTTATGGTTTTACCGCTACCGTCGCGCCATGCTTCCACGAAGAGTTGATCGTCCAGATACATGCGCACGCCGTCGTCCGCCCGCGCTCCCAACTCGTACGTCCCCGAGACGGGAGGCACGATCACACCAGTCCAGCGCGCCGAAAAATTATCCATCGGCAATTGAGGCACGGGAGGATTCGTGAACCAGTCGAAGTTGACATCCATGTCGGTTCTCGTCACAGCGGGCTCGCCCTGCAAATCTTTATTGTTGAAATACTCGCCCTTGAATCCGTGCGTGCTTCTATCGCCGTTGGTAAAGAGCGCCGAGGACGGAACCGGCACGACGAACTCGTCGGTCAGAGTCGTGCCCAGGGCATACAGCACCCTGGTCTGGGGCGAAGCCTTGCGCCTGATGCCTTCGAGCGGCGTGACCCACTTCGAGGGGATGCCGTTGTAGTTGCCGAGCAACACGTCCAGGCGGTCGGCGTTGGGCCCAATGACGGCGATGGTCTTCGTCTCTCTCTTGAGCGGAAGGATATTGTTCTCGTTCTTCAGGAGGACGATCGATTCGCGCGCGGCCCGCAGGGCCAGCTCACGATGAGCGGCGGAGTCGTTAACTTCAAAAGGGATGCGTGAGTAGGGAACCATCTCCGGCGGGTCGAACATGCCCAGACGGAACCTCGCTTCCAGAAGACGCTTGACGGACTTGTCTATCTCGGCCTCGCTGATGAGGCCCTGTTTGACCGCAGGGATGAGCGCCCTGTACTCATAGCCGCAGGTCAGGTCTGTTCCGGCCTTGACGGCCACGGCGACGCCTTCCTCTGCGGTCTTCGCAAATTTGTGCTTCTCGTAAATGTCTCTAACGGCGTCGCAATCCGAGACGACGTAGCCTTTAAAGCCCCATTCGTTGCGCAGGATTTCCGTCATCATGCGCGGGCTCGCGCAGACAGGCTCGCCGTTCACGCTGTTGTAGGCGCACATGATCGAACCGGCTTTGCCCTCGACGATCGTGGCGCGAAAAGCCGCGAGGTAAGTTTCCCGAAAATCCCTCTCCATTGCCCTGGCGTCGAAGGTGTGCCGCTCGGATTCCGGGCCGCTGTGCACGGCGTAGTGTTTGGGCGTGGCGATGGTTTTCAAATATCGCGGGTCGTCGCCCTGCATGCCACGGACAAAGGCAACGCCGAGCCGCGATGTCAGGTAAGGGTCTTCGCCGTAGGTCTCCTGCCCGCGACCCCAGCGCGGGTCGCGAAAGATGTTGATGTTCGGCGACCAGAAGGTGAGCCCGTAAAACCTCCTGCGGTTGTCATGCTTGACGGCATCGTTATACTTGGCCCGCGCCTCGTCGGAGATGGCGCTCGCAACGCTGTGCAGCAGCGCCGTGTCCCAGGTGGCCCCCAGACCGATCGCCTGCGGAAACACTGTCGCCGTCCCGGCATAAGCGACGCCGTGCAGCGCTTCGTTCCACCAATCGTAGGCCGGAATCCCCAGTCGCTCGATGGCCGCCGACTTGTTCATCATCTGCGAGACCTTCTCTTCCAACGTCATGCGGCCAAGAAGATCGTTGACCCTACGCTCGATGGGCAGCGCGGGGTTGAGATAGTCCGCATTCGCCGGTTTAGTTGAAGGCACTTGCGCGCTGGCGGGCAGGCTTAACAGGAACGAAGAGGCTAGACAGATGAGCGCCGGAACGCGGCGCATCAAGGGTCGCATAAAGACGGGTAGCGCATGCGGGGTAGGCATCGTTTATCTCCTCTGACGATCGGGAACTTTGGGATTTAGAGCTTGCTCGGGGAGGGACGCAGCTACTTTGTTCGAGCCTCCATGATCACCGCTTCAAATGGCGCGAGCCGCAGTGATTCTTTGACTTCCTGCCTTTCGGAAGCGGGCCGGTTACTGAACACCACGCGCAGTGACGACCGTTCGCCAGCGATGCTTTTATCCATTGGCAGGCTGCGGCTCTCGTCGGACATATTCAGCGCGACGAGCATTGTCTGAGAGGGGCTGCGGCGGCGGTAGGCGAAGATGTGCGGGTCATTGCCGATGCTCGCGTAGTCGCCGTCAAGGAGCGCGGGACTACGCCTGCGCAAGGCTATCAGCCGCCGGTAAAAATTGAGAATGGATGATGGTTCCACGGCCTGCTTGGCGACATTTGTTTGCGCTGCCGAGGGCGGTACTTTGAGCCAGGGGCGACCGGACGTGAATCCGGCCTGCGGCCCGCCGTCCCATTGCATCGGCGTCCTCTCTCCGTCGCGCCCCTTGTTCGCGGGCCAGTATCTTTTGCCGACGGGGTCTTGCACCTCTTCGATCGTCCGGGGCTCGGTCGTGACCATCCCTATCTCTTCTCCGTAATAGAGGAAGGGCGAGCCGCGCAGCGTGAGCAGCATGGTCGCGAGCAGCTTGGCGATCTCCTCGTTGTGCCGGCCGTCGCCGAGACGATCGTAGGCGCGGGGAATATCATGATTGCTCAGCACGTAGGTCGTCCATCTACCCGCGAGCGCCTTTTCCGAATCGTTGATGACGGAGCGAAAGGCCGAAGCGTCCAGGCTTGTCCTCACCTTCCCCATCACGAGGAAGAAATTGAAGGGCAGTTGAAGCCCATTATTGTTGGGCCCATAATAGCGCATCAGCTTCTCCCACTCGGGCACGTAGGCTTCGCCGATCAGGACGCGGTTCGGGTCGTAGCTGTCCGTAAAGGAGCGCAGGCGAATCATCACGTCATGCAGCTCCGGCAGATCGCGGTTATATTTCAACTCCTGTACGTGCTCGGTCGTACTGCCGGGCCGCAGCTCGGCCCCGACAGGGTTGTCGCGAAACGCGGGGTCTTCAAATAGATAGTTGACGGCATCGAGACGGAATCCGTCGGCCCCGCGATCGAGCCAGAAACGCACGGTCTCGAACATACGCTTCTCCACCGCCGGGTTGTGCCAGTTCAGATCAGGCTGCTCGGAATAAAAGCGGTGATAGTAATACTGACCCGTCTTCTCATCCAGCGTCCATGCCCTCGGGCCAAACGATGACGACCAGTTATTCGGCGGGCCGCCGTCCGGCTTGGGGTCGCGCCAGATGTACCAATCCCTGTAAGGAGAATCGCGCGATGACCTTGAAGATTTGAAAAAAGGATGCTGGTCGGAAGTATGATTGAGCACGTAGTCTATGATGACCTTGATGCGGCGCTTGTGCGCTTCACGCACGAGGCGGTCGAAATCCGCGAGCGTGCCGAACTGCGGGTCGATGTTTTCGTAGTCGCTCACGTCGTAGCCGAAATCAACCTGCGGCGAAGGATAGAAGGGAGTGATCCAGATGGCATCCACGCCAAGCTCGGCGAGGTAGTCCAGCTTCGACGTGATTCCGTTAAGGTCTCCGATACCGTCGCCGTTGGAATCCTTAAAACTGCGCGGGTAAATCTCATAAAAGACCGCGTGCTGCCACCAGGGCGTGCTGACGGAGCGCGAGCTGCGCGCCACGCTCGTCGTCCCACGATTCGATGGCCCGCGCCTCTGTTGCGCTATCGCGGCCCCGGTCATGCAGCAAAGCTGTAGGATGATCGATAAGTAGAGAGCGCCTCTGACATTACGGAGCAGCGTTGCGCGGCAGGCTTGATAGTTCATCCGATTGACATGCCTCTTAAAAGAGAATCAAGGGCCCGGCGAGCGTCGGCGGCTCGCCGAGCATGACAGTCGCACGCCCCAGGTTATCTGTGGCCGGAGTCGCCCGGCTTCATCGCGTTTTTGGAAGCGATGCTACGCTGGCCTAAGATCAATGCGCCGTAACTACCGCTGTCGCCCCCGAGCGCGGCTTGCAGGATATTTATCTTTTCCGGGGGCAGCATCGTATTTCGGCTTTGAATCTGTCGGCGCAGGGGCTCCAGCAGCAGGTCTCCGGCGGTCGAAACCCCGCCGCCCAGGATGACAGCTTCGGGAGCAAGAACATTGATGATGTTGCTTATCCCGACGGCCAGATAATAGATCGTCTCATCCCATATCTCGGCGGCGAGTTTGTCTCCGGTGCGGACGGCCTCGGCGACCACCTTCGCCGTCACGCCATTGATGTCGCCCGCCATTGTGATGATAGAACTGAGCGCCCCGGCGAGCAGGCGTTCTCTGGCACGACGCGCGATGCTGGTTCCAGAGCAGATGGCTTCCAGACATCCGCGCGCACCGCAGCCGCAAGTGGGCCCATCCGGCAGCACCGTGATGTGCCCGACTTCGCCCGCTCCATCGTTGACCCCATGAATCAACTGTCCCTTGACGATCAGGCCGCCGCCGATTCCCGTCGAGATCGTGATGTAGACGATGTTCTGCATGCCGCGTCCCGCACCGTAGTTGAATTCGCCGAGGGCCGCCGCGTTGGCGTCGTTGTCCAGAAGCGCGGGAATCCCGAGGCGCTTTTCGATGATCTCTATAATGGGGAACTCGTCCCAGTCCGGCAGATTGGGAGGCGAGAGAATCAATCCGCGCCCGCGATCGAGTGGCCCGCCGCAGCCGACTCCGAGCGCGACCAATTTGGTCGAAGTGTCCTGGCGCATCCGCTCGATTTCGTCCAGCGCCCTCTCAAGTATGCGGTGTGGCCCAAGCTCGACTCGCGTGTCGAAGCGGGTATGTGAGATCACGTTTCCGTCGGTGTCGGCAAGTGCGACGGCGATTTTGGTTCCACCTATGTCCAGACCTGCAACGGTTTGCTTGCTCATATGATGGCGTGCTCTGATTGTTAATGGGAACAAAGCGCAGCGGGCCGCTTCTCATGTGGTTGTTATTTCATCTGTCGTTGACAGAAGGTGCAATGGCCATCCCTTGGGCCCACGCCCGAAGGCGGAGATTAAGACCGCGACGGTCGCACCCCTCTTCCGAAGAATGTCATGGATTCTAAGACATCAAGCTAAAATTTCAGAGCTGTCTTGCTGCCGAATAGTAATATCACATCGGGAGCGATATTTCTCAAAGAGATTGACGCCGTCGACCGGGCGCTGCTCGACGGGCCCGTCGCCGCAGGCTACAGCTTGAGTTTGCCGCGCAGCTCTACTCTGTTCCGATGAACTACCGACGAGCACGTCGAACTCGCCCGGCTCGGCCCGCCAACGCTTCGCGTCCGCATCATAAAAGGAGAGCGAACGCTCATCCAGGATGATCGAGACTCTCTTCGTCTCTCCCGGTCGCGTCGCGGATAAAGAAGTCATCGACGCCGCCGAGGAGGTCTATTTTTTCATCGAGGGTCATCTGAGAGAGGAGCGCATCTACTCGCCGCTCCATCTCGGATGAAGGCGGCTGGCCGGATGATTGTGATAGAACGGGGATGACGCTGTGCATGAGCAGGGAACAGGCGGCGACCGCCAGACAAAGTTTTCGCATAGGGCTCGTCGAAGGTAATGGTCGGTTGTCTCGAACTCGAAAATCTATGGATGCCGGCCACGATGGTGACTTTAAATTAGCATACCATTAAAATCCTTTCCCGAAACGGAAATCGGTTCATGCGATCCGGCAGTTATAAAGCCACAACAAAGAAGATGAAAGGAAGCGCAACTAATGCGAACTGAAACGATGCTGACGATTATGCTGCTCCTGGTATCGGCGCTCGCGCTCGCGGGCTGCGTCAATGCGCCGCCGGGCGGGAGTGGGGGAAGTGGCGGCGGCGCGAAGAAGACCAGTGGGCCCATCAAGATCGGCTTTTCGATGGACACGCTCAAAGAGGAGCGCTGGCAGCGCGACAAAGAGCTGGTTGAGGCCAAGGCCCGGGCGCTGGGTGTTGAGGTGCTGGTTCAGGTGGCGAACGGCGATGATGCGCTGCAAATAGAACAGGCCGAAAATCTCCTGACGCAGGGCGTCGATGTGTTGATGGTTGCGCCGCACAACGGGCAGGTTGCCGCTTCGATCGTCAACGCGGCGAAGCGACAGAACGTGCCCATCATCAGCTACGACCGTTTGATCATGAGCAGCGACGTTGATCTTTACATCTCTCATCAGGTGGTGAAGATCGGAGAGATGCAGGCGAAGTATTGTCTCGATCGCGCGCCGAAGGGCAACTACGTCATCGTCGGCGGCTCGCCGACAGATAATAATGCCCTGTTGCTTCATCAGGGGCAGATGAATATCTTGCAGCCCGCCGTCGATCGCGGGGATATTAAGATCGTGGCCGATCAATATGCGAAAGAGTGGAAGGCGAGCGAGGCGCTGAATATCACGGAGAACGCGCTGACGCAGAACAATAACAACATCGTTGCGGTCGTCGCCTCCAACGACGGCACGGCGGGCGGCGCGATTCAGGCATTGGAAGCGCAAAAGCTGACAGGGAAGGTGCTCATCTCCGGGCAGGATGCCGATCTGGCCGCGTGCCAGCGTATTGTGCAGGGCCAACAATCGATGACGATATACGCGCCGATCAAGCCGCTGGCCGAAACTGCCGTGGAATCCGCCATCAAGCTCGCGCGCGGGGAAAGCGTCCAGACGACCGACACCGTTAACAACGGCAAGAAGGATGTCCCGTCCATCCTGCTTGAGCCGCTCGTCGTCGATAAGGAGAATATCGTCCAGACGGTAATCCGCGACGGCTATCAAAAACTGGAAGCCGTCTATCAGAACGTGCCGAGGGAACAATGGCCCAAAGTCGCGGGCAATAGAGGGCGTGGCGCAAGTGGCGATATGAGCGAGCGCGGTCGCCCGATACTGGCCCTGCCGGTTTGGAGTCTGCCGGACATTGCGTTTGCGACTGAAAATAGTAGATAACTATTGACTAAGCTTTATCGCGGGCATACCATTTCGATGACCCTTCGACAGAAGCACTGGCCGCTTATGACCCTCCGGCATAAGCTCTACATTTATTAAGGAGGGGGAAACATGTATCACCTCAATCGCCGGGTTGTATCCGGGTTAAGCTTTGTCTTCCGCGCCGTCGCGGTGGCCTTGACGTGCCTGTCGCCGGTCTTGCTGCTTGAGACCTATGGGCAAGACCGGACTCAGCCGCCGCCGTCCCAGCGTGAGCCGACCTCGCGCGAGGCGGCGAGGCTGGATATGGAGGCCCGCCAGCGTGCGCTCCGAAGTCTGGAGAACGTGAAGGAGAAACTTTCCAGAAGAACATCGACGGGGCCGCGCTTCGCATACCGGCAGATCAGAGAGGATTTTGAACAGCTACAGTATGCGAATCATCATCTTAACGGCTACGGCGAATTGACCTCCGCGTTGGACTACGGGCAAGTCAGGAAGGATGCGTCCGAGATCAAAAAGCGCGCCTCCAGGCTCAAGGCCAATCTAATGCTGCCCGAAGGGGATAAGGATGAGAAGCTGCAAAGGAGCGGGGAAGCGCCGATGACAGAGGAACTGAAACCGTCGATCGAGGCTCTCGATAAGGTCGTCAAGAGTTTCGCCTTTAATCCTGTCTTTCAACATCCCAACGTCCTTGACGTGGAAAATTCCGTCAAGGCCAGACGCGACCTCGAAGCGATCATCAAGCTCAGCGATCATATACAGAAACGCGCGGAGGCTTTGAACAAGCTCGCGGGAGGCAGCCGTAATTAAAGCGGCATTATTTGAAGCGACCTTGACTGGTCGAAAATTAAGGGCGTCGAGTTAACCGTCATTCGTCAGGGCGCGCGCGCCGCAGCGCGTGCGACCGCGCCCTGACACGCAGTTCTTTCCTGTTACGTCTACATCTTCCGATTCATTTCCCGGAGGCAAGGATAAAGATGAGCGAAGCTTCGCCGCTTCTTGAAATGCGCGACATCACGAAGACTTTCCCGGGCGTGCGCGCCCTGGACGGCGTGACCTTCGACTTGCGCGCCGGTGAGATTCACGCGCTGGTGGGGGAAAACGGCGCGGGCAAATCCACGCTGATGAAGATTCTCGGCGGCGTTTATCCGGCGGGCAGTTATGGCGGCGAGGTGCTCGTCAAAGGCGAAGTCCAACGCTTCGGCAACGTGCGCCAGGCCGAAAAGGCTGGCATCGCCGTCGTCTTTCAGGAACTCTCGCTCGTCAAAGACCTCACGGTCGGCGAGAACATCTTTCTGGGCCGCGAGCCCAACCGCTTCGGGATTGTGCGCTGGGACGCGCTCTACGGGCAGGCGCGAAAGCTGCTCGCAGACCTGCACCTGCACATAGAGCCGCGCACGCCCGTACGCAACCTGGGGCTGGGCCAGCAACAACTGGTCGAAATCGCCAAGGCGCTGTCGCAGAACGCTCGCATCCTGATTCTTGACGAGCCGACGGCGGCGCTGACGGATGCGGAAGTCGAAACGCTCTTTCTGATTCTCAACAAGCTGCGAGAGCGCGGCGTCGGGATGGTCTACATCTCGCACAAGCTCGAAGAGGTGTTTCGCTTGAGCGATCGCATCACTGTCCTGCGCGACGGGCGAACGGTCGGAACCGACCCGACCGCCGCGCTCGATCAGGCACGCGTCATCTCGCGCATGGTCGGGCGCGAGGTGGGCGACATCTTTCCGAAAGCGGAGCACGTGCCCGGCGAAGTCGTCTTCGAGGCCCGCGATATTACGGTCGAAGACGCGAATGTGCGCGGCAAGCTCCTCGTCGATCACGCCAGCTTTTCCGTTCATCGCGGCGAGGTCTTGGGCATCGCGGGGTTGATGGGCGCGGGCCGCAGCGATCTGCTGATGGCAATCTTCGGAGCGCACGCCGGGCGCGTCACGGGCGAGGTTTACGCCGAAGGCAAACGCGTCGAGATCAAGAGCCCTTCGGATGCCATTCGCTACGGCATCGGTTATGTGACGGAAGATCGCAAACGCTTCGGGTTGGTCTTAGATCAGACGATTCAGAACAACGCGACGCTCGCCAGCCTCAGACAGGTATCGGGACGTTTCGTCACCAATCGTGACGCCGAGCGCGCAGCCAGCGAGCGAGCGGCGCGCGACCTGCGTATCAAAGCGCCGGATGTCCTCACCGTCACGGGAACCCTTTCCGGCGGCAATCAACAGAAGGTCGTGCTCGCCAAATGGCTTTTGACGAAACCGCGCGTGCTCTTTCTGGATGAGCCGACGCGCGGCATTGATGTCGGCGCGAAACAGGAAATTTACGCGCAGATCAACAAGCTCGCGCGCGAAGGGCTCGCCATCGTGCTGGTCTCTTCGGAGTTGCCGGAAGTGCTCGGCCTCTCCGATCGCGTGCTGGTGCTGCACGAGGGCCGCATCACGGGCGAGTTTACGCGCGCCACCGCCACGCCCGAAAAAGTGATGGCCTGCGCGACCGGACAGATGGAGCGCGCCGCCTGAAGAGAAGAGCCGCGAGAACGAGAGCATGAGCCGGACATCGGACAAGACTGTGATCGATCGCCCGCCCGTCGTGGCGGACTCGGAGCCTCAAAAGAGCATCGGCGGATTGAAGATTCAAGCCTCCGCCCTGCGCTCTTACACGATGGTCTTCGCGCTCGTCGGCGTCTGGCTGCTGTTCACATGGGCGACGGACGGAATCTTTCTCGAAGCGCGCAATTTCTCGAACCTGATGCGGCAGACAGCCGTTACGGGTGTGCTCGCCGTCGGGATGTTGATGGTGATAGTGACGGGGCAGATAGACCTTTCGGTCGGCTCCATCGTCGGGCTCACGGGCGGCATCTCGGCCATCGCCATGACTTCGCTCGGCTGGGGACTGGTTCCGTCGCTTGCCGCCGCCATCTGTGCCGGGCTAATCATCGGCGCGCTGCACGGGGGGCTGGTCGCTTACGCCAACGTCCCATCGTTTATCGTCACGCTCGGCGGCCTGCTCGTCTGGCGCGGTGTCATCAAAGGCATAACTCATGGCATCACGATTCCCGTCAGCCTGGACTCTTTCAAAGCCATCGGCCAGAGTTATGTGGCGCGAAGTGTCGGGCTCCTGATCGCCGGTTTAGCCATCGCCGCGATCTGCTGGCTCACCATTCGCCGCGTGCGCGCGCGCACGCAATATGGACTGGCCGCGCCGCACAGCCTGGAGACTGCCCTCAGAGTCCTGGGCCCATCGCTGGTTGTCCTGGGCTTCACGCTTGCTCTTAACTCTTACGCGGGCGTTCCCATCCCCGTCATCATCCTTCTAGCCATCGCACTGACCGGAGCCTTTCTCGCGCAGAACACGACGTTCGGGCGATACCTTTACGCCATCGGCGGCAACGCGGACGCCGCGCGGCTGTCCGGCATCAGTTTGCGCCGCCACATCCTAATGGTCTTCTGCCTGATGGGCGTACTGGCCGGAGTCGCCGGGGTCATCTATACGGCGCGCGTCGGGAGCGGCTCGCCGGATGCCGGTGTTCTGCTGGAGTTGGACGCAATCGCGGCGTGTGTCATCGGCGGAGCGAGTTTGATGGGAGGGCGCGGCACGATCTTCGGCGCGTGTCTCGGCGCGGTCTTCATGGCGAGCCTCGATAACGGCATGTCTCTCAAAAACGTACCGGACTTTACGCAAGACATAGTTAAGGGCTCCATCCTCGTCGCAGCCGTCGGCCTGGACATGCTCGGGCGGCGCAAGAACGCCTAGAGCGTGATCGAAAATATTCTAGCCCCTGCAAGGGGCGACAGAATGTAGCCCACGGCGCAAGCCGTGGGAATAGGGCAGACAACAAAGAGAGAGCCCCGGAGGGGCGAAAGAAACTCAACTTGAATTTCTTTCGCCCCTCCGGGGCTTAACTGCGTTTGGTTATGCTATTCCCATGACTTACGTCATGGGCTACATTCTGTCGCCCCTTGCAGGGGCTTCCGAATACCGCAAGATCAGTGAGCTTCCGTCGTTTGCTGTCCGCTCGTCTGCATGAATTTTTCGAGCGCGGCGAAGCGCTGTTCGAGCGTGTTCAGTTGAGAGCGGAGCTGTTCCACTTCCGCGATCTTCTGTTGCAGTTGGGCCGTGCGCTCCTCAAGCGCTTTGACGGCTGCCAGGCTGACGCCCGCGAGGTCTTGGACGCCGATCGACGTGTTGCCGGTGCCGAGGCGGAAAGCCTGGTAGAAGTCTTCAGCCATTGGGCCCATGTGCCTGACCTGCCGACCTTCCGAGATGTAGTTCCATGTGCTGACGGGTATTCCGCGCAGGGTCGAGAGAATGTCCTCGCCCTTGACGATCAGGAAATTCTCTTTCGTATAGCGGCTCGATGTGCAGTTGAAGACGCCGCTGCCCGCAGGCAGATTACAACCCGTCGTGCCGCCCAGGTTAGTACGGAAGCGGACGCCGCCCGTGGCGCGCACCGCGAACTCGTTGTTGGCAGTGTTGCGGAACGTGTCGGCGCTCTGCTGGGCCGAGCCGTCCGACCAGATGAACGTGCCGGTGAAGCCGTTGTTTGAGGCGAACTTGCCCATCGCCGTCGTGTGATCCTGATCAGCCGTCACGTTGTAGCCGATGGCGACCGCCGCCAAGCCTCGGATGTTGAAGGTGTCGGGGTCACACTTGCCGTTGATGAGCGGGCCGCCGGACTTGGCGTTGTTGCCGAGCGCCACGCCGTAGGTGTCGCACACGCGGTTGCCTGCGCCCGCCGAGAAGCCCGCCGCGCCTTTCACCTGGTTGCCGCTGCCGAAGACGATGCTTGATGTGCTCTCGGCCGAGTTCGTGTCGCCGAAGGCGAGCGCGTAGAGGCCGATGGCCGTCGAGTTCGAGCCGCCCGCCCATGAGAAGAAGCCCACGTTCGCGTCGTCCCACTCCGCGTCGGCGTAGCCGGAGCGGAACGCGCCCTTGTACGAATCCCAAGAGGTGCGGTAGCCCTTGCCCTGCATCGGTGAGACGCCGATGCCGAGGTTGCCGGTGGCGACGAAGCTGCCGTTCTGGAAGACCTTGAACCATGCGGGCGTGTGGCCGCCGGGGCCTGAGCAGCAGGTCGAGCCGCCACGCAGGTTAATCATCGGCGCAGTGCCGTTGGCGTCGCCGACCGAGAGTTGCTCCGCGCCGGGGACGAACCTGACCGTGTTGGCATCAACGTAAGCCTTGTTGGTCGCGTCGGTCGCGCTCACGGGGTTGCCGACGTTCGTGATGGCCACGCCGTTGGCTGAGAGGCCGTTGACGAAGGTGTTCTGGCCCGTCCAGGCATTCTGCGTGTTGAGCTTGGCGACGTTGGGCGAGAGACGCGTCTCAGAGATGAGGCCGGTCGTGCCCGCTGCGTTGATGGCGGAAACGATGCTCGTGCCCGTCATCGTGCCGCCAGTGCTGGCCGTAGTCATCTTTGTGCCGTCCGGGAAGATGAGGCCGTTACCGGCCCCGCCGATGTGCACGTCGCCCGCAACGTCGAGCACAGACTGCGGATTGCTTGTGCCTATGCCTATGAAACCGTTGGAGTGAATCCTCAAGCGCTCGTTGATGCCGCCCTGCGTGAAGGCTATGACGTTCGTGCCCGGCGCGTTCATGACCGCTCTTGAGGTGGTGTTGTCCCAACCGAACTCAACGGCGTGCAAACGGTCTGGGCCAATCACGATGCTGGCGCTCTGCCCCGCGCCCTTTGAAACCGTCGTCGCCGCCCATGCCAGGCCGGGGGCGAAGTCCGGCCCTACCACCAGCTTGTAACTGGGCGTGGTCGTGCCGATGCCGACGTTGCCGCCCACTTCCGTCATCGCGGAGTCGCCGAGCGTGCCTGCCGAGTCCGTCCACTTCGTCATGGTGTTGGTCGTGCCTGTGCCCGCAAGGTTAAAGGTCGAGCTGCTCTTGATCACGTTCGTCTTGGAGGTCGTTGCCGCCGCACTCTGCGCGGAGTTGAGCACCGTTCCATCGTCAAAGACGATGCCGCCGCGCGCGCGGATGGGCCCGGCCACGTCAAGCGTCGCTTCGGGATTATCCGTGCCGATGCCGACGCGGCCTTCGGGCGTGATGCGCATCTGTTCTTTGGCGCGGTTCGAGAAGATGTCGCCCGTGCGGAAGGTGAGCGCGCCGCTAGTGCTCGTCACCTGCCCGTCCTGACCGTCGTGGGCAGTGACCGTGACGGCCCGCGTCTTTCCGTCGCGCAGGATGGTCAGAGCCGTATCGCTTCCCGCCGACTCGATCTTTTGTGACTTTCTACTGGCAGCCAGCGCCTGCGATTGGGCCGGAGTCAACTCGTCTTCACGCGTGCGGCTTGCCGTCACCTGGCCCGCCTGCACTGCGATAGAGCCGAACCTCTGGCTGGTGCGGCCACGTAAATCTTTGATCGTGACGACGCAGAGATACGAGCCGTCAGTCACCCCTTGCGGCACGTTGGCGATCTTCCAGTCGAGGATGTTTCCCTGGTGAAAACCGGAGTCGTAAATGCTTTCGCCGCTCGCGGAGTAAATCTCCAGCCGTAGCTGTAAGACCTGCTCGGCAGATGTGAAGCGCACCGCGTCTCCCGAAGCCGAAACGGCCACGGCAGGAGCGGGCAGCTTTGCTTCCTGCGCGGTCGGCTCATTCTGTGCGAGCGCGACGCCCGTAAGAAGGATGGAAAATAAAATTATTGAGACTAGCTTACGTAGGGTTAACATGTCTTTACTCCTTCATTCATCTCCGGCAAACGCGGCAAAAGTTAAGCGCCGTTTTATTCCGTCACTAGCTAACGCGGATTTTCGGACATGAATGAATCATCGCCGGATAAATTTTCTTCATCCGTCGACGCACAGGCGCAAACGCCCCGTGTTTTGTCGGTACAGGGCTACGGGAGATCACTGAGTTGGACGGGCAGATCGCAAGGACGGCGAAGTGCTGAGCAGGGCGGCTCAGCCCTCCTTGCGCGACGAACGACGGGGGAAGAAGTGTTAAAGTACGCAGCCATCGAAGACAATGAAAAACTGACTGGTAATACCAAGTTGCAGTATGATCCTCAAGATTCCATATTTGATCTCGCAGGGCATGACGCTGGATGCGGGCGACTTGATCGCCACGGGCACGCCCGAAGGCGTCGGCATCTTTCGCCAGCCGCCCGTCCTGCTTAAGGCCGTGGATGTCTTTGAAGTGACGATCGAAAAACTCCGAACGCTGCGCAACACTGTGGCTGCGCCGCAGGATTAATCGCCCAGCCGTGGCCGGGCTGTTGAAATTGACTATATGATGACAAGACGCCTAACGTCGCACCTTCTTCTGCTCACCTTTTTTGTCACAGGGCTCAGCTTCCGTTTGCCTGCTCAGCAGCAGACGAGCGCGCGCAAGGACATCTATCACGACGGGTGGACTGATCTTAATAAGAACGGTCGGAAAGATGTTTATGAAGACTCGAAGGCGGACATCAACAGTCGCATCGAAGACTTGCTGGCCCAGATGACTCTGGAAGAGAAGACCTGCCAGACGGCGACCCTGTACGGGTACGCGAGAGTGTTGAAGGACGAGTTGCCGACGCCCGAATGGAAAAAGCGCGTCTGGAAAGACGGCATCGCTAATATCGACGAGCACCTGAACGGGTGGGGCGAGAAGGGCTCGGCGAGCATCTATGCGAAGGATATAAGAAAGCACGTCTGGGCCATGAATGAAGTCCAGCGCTTTTTCATAGAGGAGACGCGCCTGGGCATTCCCGCCGACTTTACTGACGAAGGCATACGCGGTATCGCTTACGTGACAGCGACGAGCTTTCCCGCGCAGCCGGGGCAGGGCAGCACTTGGGACAAAAATCTGGTTCGAGAGATCGGGCGCATCACTGCACGGGAAGCACGCGCGCTCGGCTATACGAACGTTTACGCGCCGATTCTGGACGTGGCGCGCGACCAGCGCTGGGGCCGCATGGAGGAGGTCTACGGCGAAGACCCTTATCTTGTCGCGCGCCTCGGCGTCGAGATGGTCAAAGGCTTGCAGGAGAATTACACTGTCGCTTCGACCGCCAAGCATTACGCCATCTACAGCAACAACAAGGGCGCGAGAGAAGGTCAGGCCCGGACAGACCCGCAGACCTCGCCGCGCGAAGTTGAAAATATCTTTCTCCCGTCCTTCAAGGCGGCGATCAGGGAAGCAGGCGCTCTGGGCGTGATGAGCTCCTATAACGATTACAACGGGATTCCCATCACGGGCAGCCATTACTGGCTGACCGAGCGGCTGAGAAACGATTTCGGATTCAAAGGCTACGTCGTCTCCGACAGCGCCGCCGTGGAATACCTCTACAACAAACACGCCGTCGCCTCCGACATGAAGGACGCCGTCAGGCAATCGATCGAAGCCGGGCTGAACGTCAAGACAAATTTTACGGAGCCGGAGGATTTCATTCTTCCTCTGCGTGAGCTGGTCAGGGAAGGCCAAGTCTCTGCGAGCCTGCTTGACGACAGGGTGCGCGATGTCCTGCGCGTCAAGTTTACGATCGGCCTCTTCGATCGCCCTTACGTCGCAGACTCGGAGGCGACCGAAAGACTCGTCAACTCGGCGGAGCATCAAAAGGTCGCCTTGCGTGCGGCGCGCGAGAGCCTTGTGCTTCTCAGGAACGATAAGAACATCCTGCCGCTCAGCCGCGAGATTCGCTCGATCGCCGTCGTGGGCCCAAACGCAAACGATGACCGCAATACGCCGAATCGCTACGGGCCGTCGGGCATCAAGGGCGTCACGGTGCTCGAAGCGATCAGGAGCAAGCTGGGCGAGAGCGTCAAGGTGAATTACGCCAAAGGCTGCGAGGTCGTCAACGCGAATTGGCCGGAGACCGAAGTGCTGCCCGAGCCTTTAACCAAAGAAGAACAGGACGAGATCAGCAGGGCTGTTGAAGCCGCGCGCAGCTCTGACGTGGCGGTCGTAGTCCTCGGCGACCTTTCCTCAAAGACCGTCGGCGAAAGCGCCTCGCGCACGAGCCTCGACTTACCCGGTCGGCAGTTAGAACTCGTTCAGGCCGTTTATGCGACGGGCAAACCCGTCGTCGTCGTTCTCATCAATGGCAGACCTCTCAGCATCAACTGGGTGAACAAGTTCGTCCCCGCCATCCTTGAGGCGTGGTTCCCCGGCGCTCAGGGCGGGACGGCGATCGCCGATGTCTTATTCGGCGACTATAATCCGGGCGGTAAGTTGACCGTCACGTTTCCGAAGACCGTCGGGCAAATTCCATACAACTTTCCGACCAAGCCCAACGCGCAATGGGAAGGCGAGAAAACGCGCGTCAATGGCGCGCTCTATCATTTCGGCTACGGTTTGAGCTATACAAGTTTCGCGTACAGCAATCTGCTGATCAACCCTGTGACGCAAGGTCTGCGCGGGAACGTCACCGTCAGCTTCGACGTGCGGAACACCGGCACGCGCGAAGGCGACGAGGTCGTGCAGCTTTACACGCGTGATCTGGTCAGCAGCGTGACGACTTACGAGAAAAATCTGCGCGGCTTTGAGCGCGTTAATCTGAAGCCGGGCGAGACTAAAAGAGTGACCTTTACCTTAAAGCCGGAAGACCTTGCGCTCTGGGACAGGGACATGCATTTTGTGGTCGAGCCCGGAAAGTTCCGGGTAATGATCGGCTCTTCGTCCGAAGACATTCGATTGACCGGCGAGTTTTCAATGCTCGCCGACGTTAAGTAAAAGGAGTTGCATTGATGGCTCGATTGTTTATTTCCTGTGTTGTTCTGTTGGCCTGCTTTGCGCTCGCCCCGGCGCAGACTCCTGCCCCGAGTCCCTCGCCAGACCCATGTGCTGAAGCCAGGGCACAGGCGGCGCGAGCGGAATCGAGGCTCAAAGACTGGCCCGCGCTGGCGCGTTATCGCGAGGCCAACGCGACACTTGCGCCCCCTGCCAAAGATGATAAGCGCATCGTCTTTATGGGCGATTCGATCACAGACCTGTGGGACGAGCCCATGTACGGCGGCTTCTTTCCCGCCAAGCCTTACGTCAATCGCGGCATCAGCGGACAGACCACGCCGCAGATGCTCCTGCGCTTTCGCCCCGATGTCATCGCGCTGAAGCCTAAAGTCGTGGTGATTCTCGCGGGCACAAACGACATCGCGGGCAACACAGGGCCCACGACGCTCACGAGCATCGAAGATAACCTGGCCTCGATGGCTGAGCTTGCACGCGCGCATGACATACGCGTCGTGCTGGCCTCGCTTCTGCCCGTCAGCGATTACGAAAAAAACAAGGAGGGGAAGCCCATCATTCGCACCACGCAAAGACCTCCAGATCAAATCAAGGCCCTCAACGAGTGGATGAAGAGATACGCCGCCGAAAACCGTCTGACCTATCTCGATTACTACTCGGCGATGATTGACGACAAGGGTTTTTTGAAAGACGAGCTGTCCGACGACGGGCTTCATCCGAACGGCAAGGGCTACGCCGTGATGGCCCCGCTCGTCGAACAGGCCATCGCCGCAACCTTGAAGAATAGATGATGAGAGACCCCGGAACGACGGGTGAAACGATCGCGTCAGAACAAAGAGGACGGAATCGCCTTCCTGCTTTTCCTATTTTACCGCCCGCCAAAAAAATATCTTGACAAGAATTTTGTTCGGAGATATTGTCCGAACGTCGAACAAATGCCGGGAGCCCCCCAATGCGTAAGATCAACACTCGTGATTTCCACGTCGCCACTCGCACAACTTCGCGCGAGATCAACCGTCGTATCGCTCTCAACCTGATACGCGAGCATCAACCCATCTCGCGCGCCGACCTGGCGCGGCGGATGAACGTGACGCGCGGCGTCGCCAGCGTGCTCGTGCAGGAATTGATCGATCAGGGATTGATCTACGAAGGCGCGACGGGCGAGGCGGCGCGCGGGCGTAAACCCACTTTCTTACATATCAGGACGCGAGACCGGCTGGCGGTGGCGGTTGACGTGCGCTTTAGCAAGACCTACCTGATGCTCTCGGATTTCTCCGGCAAACAGCTTTCGCTCGAAAGCTACGACACCATCTTTACCATCCCGGAGTTCATCAGGGATTTGGCGAGGCGCGTGCGTAGACTGCTGAAAACACAGGGGGTTGAGAGCATTTGTGAGGGCATCGGCGTAGTCGTGCCGGGCATGGTCGATCAACGCACCGGAAGGATTCTCAAAGCCCCTACGCTCGGCTGGCAGGAAGTGGATATACGTGAGGGGTTGGCCGCCGCCACGGGTCTTCCCGTGCAGGTGGAGAATAGCGGTCGCGCCTGCTCGCTCGCTCACTTGTGGCTGGAGCGCGACGAGGCCGCCGCTACGCAGAGCTTTGTTTACGTCAACGTGTCGGACGGCGTCGGCGTCGGCATGGTGCTCAACGGCGAGCTGGTGCGCGGGCACAATTATATCGCGGGAGAGTTCGGGCACATGCCGCTCAGCCTGGACGGGCCGCGTTGTATGTGCGGCATGACCGGCTGCTGGGAAGCCTATATCTCCAACCTGGCAACCCTCTCTCGTTATTTTGGGCGGAATTTGTCCAAACAAAGTCCAAAATCCCTGCGGGACATCGCGCACGACTCTTTCACCGTACTTGATCTGGTCACGCGCGCGCGCGGCGGCGACGGCAAAGCTATGGCTGCCATATCTGCGACCGCGCGTTTCCTCGGACTCGGGCTGGCGACGATCGTCAACGTCATCAACCCTGACTGTATCTATCTGGCGGGTGAAGTCACGACCGCCTGGGACTTGATTGAAAACACTGTCCGTGAAGCTCTGTGTGAGCGTGTCCTGACGGAAGCAGCGGCGCGCACGCCTCTGCGCGTGGCGTCAACACATGAATATCCGCGCCTGCGAGGTGCGGCGGCGCTCATCGCCGCGCCGACTTTCGCCGCGCCGCGCGTCGCCTGACAGGCGTTAAAGCTCTTTCCCTCGCCCGGTAGTCAATAGCTCAAGGGTCAATACAGGAGGTTCCTTCAGGGGTCAGTGTCACGCTGCTACTTGATGCCGTGGTGTTGCCTATGCTCTGGCTTAATTTCACTTGGAGGTGAGAAATGCGAAGTGCTGGGAGTTTCCGGTTGAACCATGCCCATTTATCGTGCGCCTGTCTCGTTCTGCTCTTATTGATGTGCGGTAGTCTCAACGCCAGCGCCCAAACTGTCGTCGGTCGCATCTCAGGGACGGTCAAGGACACGTCCGGCGCGGTCATCCCCGGTGCTACAGTGACGGTGACGAACGCGGCTACGAATCTGGTGCGCACGGCTAACACTGACGAGGGCGGGTTCTACACCGTGACTAATCTTCCGGTCGGCACTTACAGTGTGGCCGTCGAGCGCGAGGGGTTCAAGAAGGCAGAGCAGGCCGATAACCCTCTGACCTCCGATGCGCGCCTGACGATTGATTTCACGCTTGAGCCGGGCGAAATATCCGGGACGGTGCTGATTACTACGGCGGCTGGCGAAACCGTCAACACCACGTCGGGCGAAGTGGCGCGTGTGATCGACAGCCGACAGGTGCAAGACCTGGCCCTGAACGGGCGCAACTACATTCAATTGCTCTCGCTCGTCCCGGGCGTCGCGCTGACCACAGACAACCAGTTGGAATTGAGCACGAGTCTGGCGACGAACACGCAATCCATCAACGGCAATCGCGGCCAGATGACCAACATGACGGTTGACGGCGGGACGAACTTGCAGTCGGGCAGCAACGCCAGCCAGATCAACAACGTCGGGATTGATTTCATACAGGAAGTCAAAGTCCAGACCGCAAATTTCTCAGCCGAGTACGGGCGCAACTCCGGTGCGCAGGTCAACGTCGTCACCAAGAGCGGCGGCAACGATTTTCATGGCAGCGCGTTCGAGTACCTGCGCAACGACGTACTGGACGCGCGCAACTTTTTCGCTCCCGTCCGGCCCCCTCTGCGCTACAACGATTTCGGCTACAGCATCGGTGGGCCCATCAAAAGGGACAAGTTCTTCTTCTTCGGCGGGCAGGAGTGGAAGAAGATACGTCGCCTCGCAGACCCCGTGGTGCGCACAGTGCCGACGCTGGCAGAGTTGAACGGCGACTTCTCGTTCCGCCTGCGCGGGGCCGACGGGCTGGTCGGCACGGCTGACGACGGTTTACTGAAAGACCCGGCAAACGCTCAACCCTGTACGGCGGCCAACAGGGCAGGATGTTTCGGCGGCACGAACGTCGCGCTCAGGAACATCATCCCCACCAACCGGATTACGGTGGACGGTCGCGCCATCGCCAACGTCTATCGCACGATGATCGGGCTTGCGACGAGCTACACGAACGCGCCCATCGGCAACAACGCCACGTTCCAGCAGCCGAACCCTTTCGATTACCGCGAAGACTTAGTCCGCCTCGATTATCGTTTCAACGAGCGGCACAATCTTTTCGGTCGTTACATTCACGACGAAAATGAGTTGATTGATCCCTTCGGCACGTTCATCACTTCGCAGTTGCCGACAGTGCCCAGCGCGCGTTCGCGCCCCGGCACTTCCATTCAGCTCGGCTATACGTGGCTCATCACGCCGACCTTTATCAACGAGGCGAAGGTCAACGCCTCCTGGGTCTCGCAGCACATTCCGCCGTCCGGCGAATACTGGAAACGCGAGACCTACGGCTTCACCTATCCGCAGCTCTTCGCGGGCGGCGGCGTCTACGAAAACAGCATCCCGGACACGACCGTCAGCGGCTTCGCCAGCTTCAACGGCGCTGCGCGCTCGCTCGTCTCGCCGACGACGGACATTATGCTGAGCGACAACCTGACGTGGGTGCACGGCAGTCACACCTTAAAGTTCGGCGGCCTCGTCTATCGCAATCGCATAGACCAGAACGGGCGCACGACCTACGCGGGCAATCTGGCTTTCAACGCGAGCGGCAATAACAGGACGACGAACAACGCGCTCGCCGATGCGCTGCTCGGCAATTTCCGCACCTACAGCGAGTCGGCCATCGACCCTCTGGGCTTCTTTCGCTTCACGCAGGTCGAAGCATTCGTCAACGATAGCTGGAAGGTGAACAAGAAGCTGAGCCTTGAGCTGGGCGTGCGCTACCAGTTCGGCCAACCCTTCTACACGCAGGCCAACAATCTATCGAACTTCGACCCCGCACGCTACAATCCGGCGCAGGCCGTGACCGTGCTTGCCAACGGCACGATCGATACGACGCGCGGCGGCAATCGTCTCAACGGGCTCGTCCGCGCGGGCGACGGCATACCGCCCGAAGAGTTGGCACGTGTGCCGGGCGGCGATAGCGCCCTCGTGTTGGCCGTGCCGACGGGCGCGCCGCGCGGTCTCTACAACGGCCACAGCTACTTCATGCCGCGCGTAGGGTTCGCCTACTCACCGTTCGACGATAACAAGACCTCCATTCGCGGCGGCTTCGGCATGTACTACGATCGCGTCGAAGGCAATATCATTTTTCCGTCCGAGGGCAATCCGCCCTTTGCGACCAGTTCGCAGTTCAGCAATGCCAACCTGAGCAACATCACCGGCGGCTCGACGACGGTCGCGCCCTTCGACACGATCAACGCGATCGACCCCAATCTGGATACGCCCTACACGATGAGTTATAGCCTGAGCATACAGCGCGAGTTGCCGCTCGGTTTCTTCGTCGAGGCGGCTTACGTCGGCAACCTCGGCCGTCACCTGATACGCCAGCCCGACATCAATCAGGCGACCTTCGAGGCGCTCTCGGCCAACGCCGCGCTGCCAGCGGCCCAGCGCGTAGACACAAACGCCTTGCGCCCCTACAAGGGCTACTCTGCCATCCGCATGCGCCTCTCCGATTCGACCTCCAATTATCACGCGATGCAGCTTTACGCGACCAAGCGCAAGGGCGATTTACAGATGACCGTCAGCTACACCTGGTCGAAAGTCCTGACGGACGCGAGCGGTTTCAACGACAACCCGGAAGACCCTTTCAACCGTCGCTACAACTATGGCCCGGCGACGTTTGATCGCCGCCACATCTTCGTCGCGACCTACACGTATAGGGTTCCTTTCTTCCGTCACATGAACGGCTTCGCCGGATTTCTGCTCGACGGCTTTGAGTTGAGCGGCGTCACGCGCATGCAGTCGGGCGCTTACTTCACAGTCATCGGCAATACTTCGCTGGGCAACCGGCGCGCAGATTACCTTGGCGGCCCCGTGCTCGTGCCGAACGGCGAGCGCAGCCAGGGTAGCTGGATTAACCGTGCGGCTTTCGCCACCGCGCCGGATACGCGCCGTGGCACGAGCGGCGTCGGCGTTGTCGAAGGGCCCGGCTCGCAGGTCTGGGACTTCTCAATCCGCAGGCGCTTCTCGCTCACCGAGCGGTTCAAGTTGCAGTTCCAGGCGGACATCTTCAACGCCTTCAACCGCACAAACTTCCGCGACATGGAAGTCACCGTCACCAACGCGGCATTCGGAACGTTGACGGCTGCTGGCCCGGCGCGCAATATTCAGTTCGGTCTCAAGCTGACTTTCTGAGCGCGACTTGCTTAAGCATGTCAGTACCGCCAAAGGTCTCGGGCGGGTCTCAAGTGTCGGAACCCGCCCGAGACCTTTGGCGGTACTGACCTGTCTCTTTGCTCCAGTTGCGTGCAAGCTTAAGATGCTAAGCAGTGGTATAGGAACTATCTTTTGAACATCATGAGGAAAACCCTTTTCGGCGGGCTGCTCTTTCTGACGTGCACGCTGCTAATGATGACGCCCGCGTGGGCCGCGCCGCGCCTTAAAGTTATAAAGCTCGCGGTGACGAACACGAGCGCGCAATCGCGTGCCGCCGAAAACATCGTCGTCAGTATCGCGGAGTTGAAGCGCATCGCGCCGGATTTCAATGCCGGGGCGTTCATCGTGACGACTTCGGATGCCGCCAACCTGACGGAGGACGCGCGCACGCTGCAAGCGACGGAGTTGGCGTCGCAGGCGGACGACATGGATGGCGACAGCCAGCTTGATGAGATAGCGTTTCAGGTTGAGCTGAAGGCCGGGCAGACGCGCATCGTGACGATCGCTTACGGCGAGCAGGCGACGATCGCGCGCCTGCGCTCTCTTTACCCGCCGCGCACTCACGCCAAATTCGCAACCAGGTTTGAGGGACTGGCGTGGGAGTCTGAGGCGACGGCCTGGCGCATATACTTCGACCGGCGCAACGCGATCGATCTTTACGGCAAGCGTCGTCCGGGTCTGTATCTGGAGATGTTCGGCGCGCCCGAATACGACTATCACGAGGAATCCCCGGCGGGGCGCGACATCTACAAGATCGGCGATGCGCTCGGCTTAGGGGCGGTCGGCGCGCTCATCGACGGGCGGGCGGTCAGGGTCTCGGACGTGCGCGAGCGCGACTGGCGCATCATCAGCACTGGGCCCGTGCGCGCCGTGGTCGAGCTTACTTACAAGGGCTGGAAGGTCGGCGGGCGCGAGGTCGATCTCACGAGCCGCATGATTCAATGGGCCGGAGAGCGCGGCTTTGAGCACAGCATCAGGGCGTCCGGCGCGGAAGGCTTGACGCTGGTGACGGGCCTGCCGCGAAAGCCCGCTCTTGAAGAGAAGGTCTCGGAGCCGACACCTTCAGCGCCCTTGTTGTGGCGCGCGACGTGGGGACATCAGGTGCTCAGGACGGGCGCGACCGCCACCGAGAGTCTGCCCGATCAGAATCTTGGGCTGGCGATCATCGCGCCCGGCGGCGCAAGCTCTACTGTCAAAGACGACGCGCTCAACCTGCTCATCGGGCCTCGCATAGAGAACGGCGCGGGCCGCTGGTACGTGCTGGCCGCATGGGATCAGGAGGGCAGCGAGAACATGACGGTGAGCGCGCCCGATGCCGCGAGCAAATATCGCAACGGCTCGATGGTCATGCCCTCGGAACAGGTGACGACGCGCGATGCTTTTATGAAGCTGGTCGCGGATGCCGCGCAGAAGTTGGCCCAACCTGCGCGTGTCGGCATTCTCTCTCAGGCGGCAGCGCCGCAGAGCGCGCCGCCCGACACGCTTCATCCGGCCCGCCGCAAGACTTACGCGGAAGCCGTCACACTCCTGCGACAGGCAGCCGAGCGCACGGCGCAGAAATGGGAGCCGATCTTAGCGTCAGCGCCGCCCGAACAGGTGACGCGCGACACCGGCCCTGGCTTTTTCACCGAAGGCGATAATCAGACGGGCGAGTGGCAGGAGCAGAAAGGCTGGTTCTGGACGGGCACGTTCTGGGTGGGCCAATTGTGGCAGCACTACGCGAAGACTAAGGACGAGCGTTTCCGTCGCTGGGCAGAATTGTGGAACGCGCGCCTGCTCGGCAAAGAGATGACGCAGAATCACGACACGGGCTTTCTCAACTACTACTCGTCGGTCATGGCCTATCGCCTGACAAAGGATGCGAAGTACCGCGAAGGCGGTGTGCGCGCCGCCGAGCGACTCAAACAGCTTTACAATCCGACGACGGAGCTTGTCGCCGCGTGGGACGTTAACGGCGACGACACCATCATCGATACGATGATGAACCTGCAAATCTGGTGGTGGGCGACGCGCGAGACGGGTAATACGGAGTGGCGCGAGCTTGGGTTGAAGCACGCGCTCAAGTCCCGTCAGTGGCTCATTCGCGCCGACGGCTCGGTCATTCAATCCGTGCACTACAATCCGGGCGACAGCCGCCAGGAGTTTTTCTCTGCGGGCGCGCAACCCGCCGCCCTCCACAACAACACTCGTCCCGGCGAAAAGGTTTTCACGCACACGCATCAGGGCTTTGCCGCCGACACGACCTGGTCGCGCGGCGCGGCTTGGGCCCTCTACGGATACGCCGTGGCCTACGCTGAAACGAAAGACCCGCGCATGCTTGAGACCGCCGAACGAATCGCTGGCTTCGTGCTTGATCGCCTGCCGGAAGACGGCGTACCCTGGTACGACTTCATCGACGAGGGCGTACATTTTCGCAACCGCGATACTTCAGCCGCCGCGCTCATCGCGGGCGGATTGTTGCGTCTCTCCGAGTTGACGCCGGACAAACAGCGCGCGGGCCTGTACCGGCGCGAAGGGGAACGCATAGTACAATCCTTGATCGACAGGTATCTGACGCCGACGAGCGCAGACGACAAGACGCCGCCGGGCGTGCTGCGTCATGGCTCAAGCACGCGGCCTTCCGATGTGCAGTTGGTCTACGGCGACTACTACCTGCTCGAAGCGCTCCTGTGGTTGGACGAGCGCGGGAAGCATTGAAGATCGAATATCAAAAAGAGGGGTTAAAGTTATGAGCACGCAAATGCAGGAGGCTGCCGGTCGCATGATCTTTCACGGCACGAACCGGCGCAAGGGTAGACACCTGGCCGTCACGCCGCAGAACAGCGCGCTGAAACATCTCGTCTACGGTCGCATCATTCTGGACAGCGAAGTGCCGAGCGCGACGTTCTCTACGGGCGCGCTCGAAACGGGGCTCATCTGTCTGGCGGGCGAGTGCACGATCAAGGCCGGTCAGGAGACGCACGAGATAGGTCTGCACGATTCCATTTACATTCCGCGCGATACGGAGGTCGAGATAAAGACCCGCAGCGCCGTGGATTTCGTCGAATGCTCTGCGGAAGTGGACAACAAGTATCCGTTACAGGTCGTGCGCTACGCGGACGTGGAGCGCGACGGCTCACTCAAATTCAAAACCGGCGGGCCGTCAACGACCCGCACCGTCAACATTACTCTCGGCAAGAACGTCCAGGCCGGACGCATTCTCGCCGGGTTCACTACGTCGGAGCCCGGACACTGGACGAGCTGGCCGCCGCACGAGCATGCCTCGATGCTCGAAGAGCTTTACGTCTATTTCGACATGCCCGCCCCGGCCTTTGGCGTCCAGTTCGTTTACACCAACCCGGACGAGCCGGATTTCGTCGGCATCGTGCGCGACGGCGATGCTGTGATCATGCCGAAAGGCTTTCACCCGAACGTCTCCGTGCCCGGTCATCCGATCAACTTCGTGTGGCTGATGGCCGCGCATCGTGAGGTTGAAGACAGGCAGTTCGGCGTCGTGACAGTCCAACCCGGATTCGATCAGGGCGGCACTGGATTGGAAGCCAGCCGGGAATAACGGTCATTGGGCGATTGGATGAGCTTGAGGTCAGTACCGCCTGCTTAAGCCGGGCGGGTGATACGCGGCTCAGAAACCCGCCCGAGACCTTTGGCGGTACTGACAAAGACGCTGTGCTGAATCGACCATGTTGAGGGCCCCGCTACTCTTTCTGCTGTTGCTGTCCCCGGATGTGTTGGCGGGGCGGGTGGCGGCGCAGTCCGCCGGGTCGCCCGCAAAGGGAACCGTCGATGCGGGCGTCCTGCGGGCCGAAGTCTTGGACTTTCTGGACAGGGAGTTGGCGGCGCACCTGGGCGATATCAAATCGCTCGACCCAGCGCCGGACAGGGTGCTCGGCGCGGGCACGACGGGCGAATACACCTGGGGCACGTTTATGCGTGCGCTCGCGGCTTACGCGGAGCTTTCGGGAAAACACACGCTGGCCGGGCGCGAGCTTGCGCGTGAAGTGGGCCGGATAGGTCTTTTGGAGCAACGTCTCGGCGGGACGCGATTCTCGCAGCTCTACGCTGTGCTCGCGCTTCGCCACTTCGGGCGCGACCTCGACCGGAATCCTTTGTGGCAAAGCCTCAGCGAAGACGAGCGGGCAGAGTGGCGTAAGCTCCTGGACGTGTCGGCCTTTTATGATCCCGCGCGCCGGCAGGTCATTAACCTGCCGGAGAATTACCTGGGCGTGGCCGCGCGCATCGCCGGCACGAGTTATCAGCTTGGACTGTTGAAAGACCGCGCGCTGCTTGATGGTGTGGTCACGCGCGCGGCTCGACCGTTCACAAGCGGCGGCCTCTACGCCGACGACGCTCCGCCGACCGGGCGCTTTGATCGTTACTCGAACGAGTACGCGCGCTTTATCTGGGAAGCGGCGGAGGCCGCAGGTCGAGAAGACATACTCGAAGCCGTGCGGCCTTCGCTCAAAGCGCAGATGCGCCTGTGGTGGGATTTAGTGTTGCCGGACGGTTACGGCTACAGTTGGGGACGCAGCCTGGGCGTGGTCAGTTATGAAGACACGATGGAGATCGTGGGCTTCCTCGCGCGCCACGCGGAGTTTCGCCCAGCGCCGCTCGCAGAACTGGCGAGCGCCTACTATCAAGCGTGGCGCTGGCTGCGCCGTGACTACAAAGATCAGACGCACCTGCTCTCGGTCTTCGCCTTCGGGCGCGGCAACTTCTCTTATATTACGCGCGAGCGAGAGTGGCAGCAGACGACCAGCTTCCTCGGCAAGGCTGCATTGGCCCACGCTTCTTTTACGGAGGCGCTCGCGCGCGAGGGTTTGAAACAATTTCCGGCTGAGATCGTAAGGCCAGACCTCACGCGCTTTGAATTCTTCCGCCGGGGCGAGCGCTCCTTCGGCGTGTGGCTCGTGCGGCAGGGCCCGCTCTCTTTCACCCTGCCGATCACCTCGGGCACGAAGCCGGGCGTGGCGGATTACCTGCCTGCGCCGCACGGGCTGCCGGGTTTCGCCGCGCCCGTGGAGCAAGTCTATCCCTCGCTCGTTCCCTTCATCGAGCTTGCGGACGGGCGCGTGCTGGTGGCGACTGATGGCGCTGACGAGATCGAACCTGAAACGGACGGGCGCGCTCTGCGCGTAGTGTGGCGGCGCTGGGCGCTCGTCGGCGGGAAGGCGGGCCAACTCGTCGACCCGCATCTCAAGAGCGAGGTGGTCTGGCGCGTTGACGGCGCAACACTCGTGCGCGAGGAGACGCTCGAATCGTCTGAAGCCGTCACCTTGCGCCGCTGGTGGGTCGCCGTGCCGACGACCGCGACGCAAACCGAAGCGCGATTCGCACAGGGACAGCGCCTGGATCGTTTTGAATCTGACGAAGGCGTATTGGAAGTGGCGGCGACGGCCTCATGGCCCTTGAAAGTCTCTCTGCGAACGACGCTCGACGGCGCTTTAGGGCGTGGCGCGCGAGGCCCTCTGCCGCTGCACCTGGTTTACGAGACGCGCGACCTGCGCCTCAGTCCGAAACAGCCCGCGCGCTGGCGCATCACTCTCAAAGCAGAAGGAAAAAAGCCCGTAGTATGAGAGCTATTCTAAATCTTAATTCGCACCCGCAGCACATGGACTGGTCAAGCGTCCCTGTCGAACAGCTTGAAGAAGGCATCGAGCGACAGATGATCGTCGGCGAGCGGATGATGGTCTGCCGCCTGCGGTTCGCGCCGCACGTCGTCACGCCGCCGCACGATCACGTACACGAACAGATCACGCTCGTCGAAAAAGGCCCGGTGCTCTTTACCATCGGGGACGAGCAGCGAATTGCCACGACCGGCGACGTGCTGCATTTCCCGCCCAATAGCTGGCACGGCGCGACGATGCTCGACGAAGAAGTCATCCTGATAGACATCTTCTCGCCCATACGCGAAGACTTCCTCACCGCGCCGCAGTACGACACGGAACAAAGCAAGAGCCGGGATTAGACTGTAAATATAGGAGAGCCGCACAGGCTGCGCCGCCTCCTCCTCCTCACTCCGGCTGACCGCATCCGACCAGACCTTCCATCCGCGTTTTCGGTCGTTAGGCGTCCGAACATTCTCTTGCTAATATCTGAGGCCATGAGATACCTGAATGATCTTCTGGAAAGCAACAGGGCTTGGGCCAGGCAGATCAAAGCCCAGCAACCCGATTTCTTTCAAACATTATCGAAACAGCAGTCGCCGGAGTACCTGTGGGTGGGTTGTTCCGACAGTCGTGTCCCGTCCAACGAAATCGTCCGGCGCATGCCGGGAGAACTGTTCGTTCATCGCAACGTGGCGAACGTCGTCGTGCATACGGACTTGAACTGTCTCTCCGTCATCCAGTACGCGGTCGATGTGCTCAAGGTGAAGCATATCATCGTGTGCGGGCATTACGGTTGCGGCGGCGTCAACGCCGCCCTGCATAATTACAAGATGGGTCTGATCGACAACTGGCTGAGACACGTGCAGGACGTGAAGCAAAAGCACGAGGCGCTGCTCGCCGGGATCAGCGACGAGTCGCAGCGCCTGGATAAATTATGTGAGTTGAATGTCATCGAGCAGGTTTCCAACGTCTGCCAGACGACGATTGTGCAGAGCGCCTGGGAGCGTGATCAGGAACTGGCGGTGCACGGCTGGATTTACGGTTTGACCGACGGGCTTCTGCGTGATTTGAACATCCACGCGACCCGTCAAGATGAGTTGGCAACGATCTATGTCAATGCCGTCGCCACCGCCGCTCGCCCGGAGACCACACACCAGTCATTGGAGTCAGCCCAGAGTTAGCATCATCTTCATCATCATCATTAGTGGCTTGATGTGTGCCGCATCGGCGACTAGATTCCGGCGTCGGGCCGCTTGGGCCCATAGATAGAGGAGACACTCATGCGCATTGCGATCTTCGGCGCGGGCGGCGCGGGCGGCTACTTCGGCGCGCGGCTGGCGCAGGCCGGAGAGGATGTGGTCTTCATCGCGCGCGGGGAACATTTAAGGGCGATTCGTGAGCAGGGCTTGCGGGTCGAGACGCCCGCAGGCGACATCATCGCCAGGTCAGAGGCGACTGACGACCCCGAGCAGGTCGGCGCGGTTGACGCAGTGCTCGTCGGGGTCAAGACGTGGCAGTTGACGGACGCCGCGTGTGCGATGCGCCCGATGATGACGCCGCAAACCTTCGTCGTGCCTTTGCAGAACGGCGTCGAAGCGGCAGCGGAGTTGGCCGGTGTGCTGGGCGCAGAGCATGTGCTGAGCGGTCTTTGTGGGACGATCAGTCGTGTCGTCAACCCCGGCCACATCCTGAGCCTCGGTGACACCAACTTTATCAAGTTCGGCGAGTTGGACAATAGGCCGAGCGAGCGCGCCCAACATCTGCAACAGACTTTCGAGCGCGCGGGCGTCAAAGCGCAAGTCCCGCCGGACATTCAAACAGCCGTGTGGGAGAAGTTTATCTTCGTCGCGCCCTACGGAGGAATCGGCGCGGTGACTCGCGCCCCGGCTGACGTGATACGCTCCTTAACAGAGACGCGCCGGATGTTGGAGAAAGGTATGCTGGAGATTTTGGAGGTCGCGCGCTCGCACAAAGTTTCCTTGCCGGAAGGAATAGTTGAGAAGTCAATGCGGCTGGTAGACTCCCTGGCCCCCGGCTCAACGGCATCCCTGCAAAGAGACATTGCTGCGGGAAAGCCTTCGGAACTCGAAGCGTGGAATGGCGCGGTCGTGCGCCTGGGCCAAGCGACGGGCGTGCCGACGCCCCTGCACGAGTTCATCTATCATAGCTTGCTTCCATCGGAGCTGCGCGCACGCGGCGAAGGCCAGTTCGCGGCGGCCGCCCGGCCCGGCAACGCTTCGACCCCGCCCGCTCGATAGCATCCCTTTCATCATCTCTGCTCAATGATGCCGATCGACGGATGCGCGCTCGATGCTTCTCAAACGCGCGGCAATCCGATTAGATAATTTGAAACATTTACGGTATTTTCTCTCCTGATTATGTTTTGTCCGACTTGTGGAAAAAGCGATCAGTCGCCGGACTCTTACTGCCGGAACTGCGGTCAGTTTCTGACTGATGTCTCGGGCAAGTCCTACCTGATAAATAGAATGCTGGGCGGAAGCACTCCCGACACACAGGTCAACTTCAATCTCATCATTAGTGGTGCGACGACGATCATCAGCACTCTCCTGCTGGGTTTTCTAAATGGCTATTACGATTCTCTGTATGAACGAACAGGCCAGACGGCTCCGCCGATAATCTATCTCGTATATATTTTTCTCGCGTTGGTATCGGTCTGGCAGTTGCTAAGTTTTCTCATCAACGTGAGACTCAAACGAAAGCTCGGCGGGAGGAAAGAGGGCGCGCTTGCGGTCGATTCAAACGCGAGCGAAGATGCTCAGCTCTCACGCTCAACACAAAAATCTTTACCGCAGGCCAACTTCGATAACATCGTTCCGGCGAGCGTCATCGAAGACACGACGAAAATCCTCGACAAATATCCCCGCGAATGAACCCTTAGCATCGTCGAAGCACAACCATCATGCCCGTCTGAGACTCAGGGAAGACTCTTCAGATAAAAGAGCGCCAACGCGGCGCAGAGTGATGACCACGCAACCACCGTCACCCAGAAGGGAACTCTTTTGGCGGTACGCTTAACTGTCTGAATGTTGTGTGCGAGACTGGGGCCTGCGATGGAGCGTTTCAACTTCCAGACATCGCGCGCGACGTAAAGACATGCGGCGGCCACGAGCAACAGGGCCATGATCGAAGGGAGCCCGCGCCGCTGTTGATAAAAGAGCACGCCGAGAGTGATCAGAACTCCGGCCGCGCCGCTCAACGTCAGCCACAACGCCAGCGCCACGCCGCGCTCTAAACCAAGCGCGACGATCGTCGTCCTGATTCCCGCCTCCAAATCTTCTGGATAATCTTCGGCAGTGTTGATGAGGATAATGCCCATTTGGAGCGTCCCGTATGCAGCCGAGAAGATCAGTACCGCCAGTGACGGAGTAGTGCTGACAAGCAAGCCGACGAAAATCATTGGGCCAACGAAAATGATGAGCCAGAGGCAGACGAGTTGCGCCAGGCCGCGCCCCTTGAGTTGAACGGGCTTGACGGAATAAGCCGCGCCGAGCGTCAGACCTATCGCGACGAGAGCGAAGAGCGGCCAGCGATTCGTCCGCCAAGAGAGATGCGCGGCCAGAGCAAGAGCGAGCGCGGCGGTCGCTGCTACCTGAAAGGTGACGAACCGGACGCCGAGGCCGTAGACCGCTTCGGACAGGTGTGGCTTGTAGACCGCATCCAAATCCCTGTCGGCGAGACAGTTGATCATGTCTCCGAAGGCAAACAGGAGAAAGAAGATGAGCACGCCTTCCCAGAAAGCGTAAGTCTTGAGCGGGGCCGTGTCGTTGATGAGCAGCAAGACCGGGATGGCGAGAATGGGAATCTCCGCGATCCGAAATTCCACGCGGCGTATGCGAAGCATGTACAGGAGATAACGCAACACTTTTGCCCGGTCTCCGATCAATTCCGAATCAAAGAATGTTGACGCGCCGGATGCGCCGCGCCGCCGATTCCGTGAAGGCGCGCCGACCGTGTAAAAGCCTGTGATTATCGGCGATCAGGACATCGCCCTCCGCCCACTCATGAGCGTAACAGGCGCTCTCGTCATTAAGCCGTAGGTGCATATCGTCGAGAAAATCTTTTTGAGCACTTTCGGGGATGCCTTCGATCTTGAGCCGCACAGGGTTGAGGTCTTCGACGGGTTCGGCAAAGCGAAGAACCTCTTCTCCGGTGTCGGGGTGTCTGGTGATTAAGGGGGACGTAAAAGTCCCGCCGTAATGAACGATCTTCTCGGTCGTGTAGGTGATCGCCATCCGTCGCCAAAGCTCGCGCTCGGCTGGCGTGGCGCGTGCGAGCAGGCGAAGGGTGTCGCAGAAGAGAGTCTCGCCGCCGCTCGCACGGGGCGGGGCAGCATCGCAGTGGAAGAAGATGTAGCGCGGGATGCGACCGACGAATGCCCCGTCCCAATGAAAGGGAACTGCGCGGCTGGTGTACAGATAGTTCCCGGCCAACGGCTTGACACTCAACTCGTTGACCGTGCCGAACTCCCATTCGAGCGGCTCCCCGAGCCTTCGACAAAACTCCGGCAGCGCGCTCCCGGCAAGCGGCGCGAAGCCGCGCAGGATGACGACGCGATGTTCGTCAATCAATGTTTTCAAGAGAGGAATAGAGAACGCTTCTATGTCGGCGGCCTGCCGACGAGATTTGACCACGATGCCGAAGGGCTTGAGGTGCTCAAGCGTCTCGCCCGCTAACATCTCTTTCATCACGCGCCCTCCGAAACTTTCGTCGACAATCCTTCGGGCGGGAGCCCCAGGTGTTGCCGCAGCTCGACCACGCTCATCTCAAGCAGAGAGTCGTAAGGGATAGAGGTGCGGTAGAGCGTGCGCGCGCCGCGCGACTCTTTCCACGCCCTGTAGATGCGCGCGGGCGCAACGAACATTCCGAAGAAGATCGCGCCGACGCAGAGGATGAAAACCGGCACAGACCTGCAACCGCCGCGCAGCTCGTAGGCGCTGATCTCCGCTTCGCCGATCAGCCCGGTGCTGAATCCGGTCACGACATGATGCAGGTCGTGAAGAGGGAGCAGTCCGGGGTTGGGCAGGCGCACGGGCCAGCGCCCGACGTAGACGGGAAAGCCCGGCGCAGTATAGCTCTCAAGGCTTAAAGAGTTGGCGGCCAGATAGCGGTCGCGCCCCATCCTCACCGTCTCCACATTCATGCGCCGCCTCCCGTCTCGTAGTAGTAAGGGCGACCACCTCGCTCGACAAGCCGCGCGCCGAGGGCTTCGGCCTCCTGACGCTTCATGAGCTTGAATCTGCTGCCAGCTTTGACGGCGACGCCGTGCCAGGGCGTGAGCCACGCATCATTGGCTTCGCCCAGCAGAATGCCTATCTTGTCGGAGTGTGGGACTTGAGGATGGATCGAGAGACGCAGCGCCGTCGGGAAGCATTCATTGACGAGACGGCCCCAGGCGTCGCTCCGCCGTATGACCTGATAGGCCAGTTCCTTGCACTCGTTGCGTACCTGCGTGCGGCTCTTGCCGGTCTCGATCGCAACGCGGTCTTCAAAAAGGAATCGCTGAATTCCGTTGAAGAGCGCGAGGTGATGCTCGTACGTGTGGGCCCGCTCCCTGATCGCTGCGAGCGAGTCGGCGTAGTGTGCGCACAATTGCTCGCGCGCAGCCGCATGATCGCCGCTCTCGAAAAGGTCTTCCATGCTGAACAGCTCAAGCGAGCGAGCCTCTATCTGCTCAAGCAGGTTCGAGACTTCCTGCCCGTATCGCGTCACCTGCTCGTCCGTGACGCCGACCAGATCGCTGAACGCGCGTCCGTCTGAACAGATGGTGATGCGCGCGCCGGGCGGGTAAAGCTCTTTGATCTCGTCGCAAATGTTTTCGAGGAACTTGAGGGCCAACTCTTCGGCCATGTCGGGCAGTGGGCCCAGCACTTTGCGTGGGTTGGGCGACTTGGCCGGGAAGGACGGTAAGAGCATGTGCACCGGGTCGCCCGCGAGGACGAAGCGACGCACTTTCGGAAGGTGCAGGGCAAGGCATTGTTCGCAGGGATGACGAGCGCACGCTCCAGCGCCGGGCTGCAAGCGACGATGGCGAAAGAGCCGGTGTAGAATTTCGGTCGCAAGCTCCGTCGTGGCCGCGTCCGGTGCGGGCTCAACCAGCGGAGCGCAGATTTCATCGACCTTCGCCAGCGTGCTTCCGAAGCTCGGCAACCATGAAAGCTTTTTCGAGAGGGACAGCAACTCGGATGTGAAATCTATGGCGGTGCGCGTGGCGTGGAAGCCTTCGGTTCTATCCTGAGTCCAGAAAAGCATCAGCGCCAGATGCAAAGCGTAAAGAGTATGGACGGAATGATGTGTCGATAGCTTGTGACGGTCGCTTGCTCCGTAAAGCACGGCGGAGAAGACGCCCATGACGCGGCTGCGTATCAGCTCTGTCTCCGCGCTGAGCGCTCCAAGCTCGTGGCGCGGGTCGAGCAGTGTGGAGAGAAGGGCGGCCAGCGCATCCCTGTAAGGTGAGACGAGCGCAAGCTTGGCGAGCATGATCGTGCGGAAGCGCTCGGCCAGATTTCCTTCGGGCAAATCCGGCACATGCGCTTCAAGCTCTGCGGCGAGTCGCGCGTAGAGGGCCAGAATCAAGTCCTCGTCGCGCCGGAAATAGATTCGTGCGCGGGCGAGCGGACACTGCGCACGCTCGGCAGCGTCGCTGAGAAGATGGCCCGACAGCCCGCGCTCGGCCAGAAGCGAGACGGCTGCTTCGAGGACGCGCCGGCGCGAGCGCCTGTCTGTTGTGTTGATCGCTGCTTCCATCTACGGCTGTCCGCTTCTTAAAGGGTTGCCCGTCGGCTGTGCCAGCCATCACGTTTCAACTTTCGTGCCCCTGTGAAGCAAGCTTTTGAGGCTCGATATTGTGGGAACTCAGGGCGCTTGATATGCGAGATGCAAAATGGAGATCGGCCTCATGGCATTCTGCCAACGGCGCTCGCGCCCGCAAGCATAGGATAACAGCATTCTTTTCAAGATTCTTCCTTCGCTGTAAATTGTGTGCGGCGCGCAAGCGGCGTCAGGAATCAGGCGTCGGCGTGGCGGGGTCTCTTTCAATCCGCATCTGGATTTGAACAGGAAACATTTGGACGTGCGCGGCTGCTGGGGTTCGGACTTCTCGCACTTTTACAGGGGCGCACAGCTCATGGCCGACCCCTTGCGCTCCGAAGCCTGGTCACGATTGAAGCTTGACCGCTACAATCTGGGCCAGGCCAACGAAGCGCTGGCCGATGTCGCCGGAGGCAAAGTGGTCAAAGCCCTCATCGCGCCGCAGGCTTGAAACTTCTCGTACGACGCTGTTGTCTCCCGTCGGATTTAAGTCTCGTGCCCGGCATTCTCGACCGAAGTTGAGGTGAGCCGTTTTGTTCTAGCCGACATTTGGAGGGACGGATGTTCGTCGGACACTTGGCAGTAGGTTTGATCGCAAAGCGCGTGGAGCCGAAGGTCTCTCTGGGCACGTGGATGCTGGCAGTGATGCTCGCCGACCTGCTCGTCTTTCCTCTACTGATTCTGGGCATCGAGCACTTCGATGTCGTGCCCGGCGTCAACTCAAATCGCGTGGTTGGCCGCGACATCGTCTACAGCCATAGCCTGTTGATGGGCGCAGTCTGGGCGACGCTGTTTGCCGTCGTCTATTTTCTCCGGCGGCGTTATCCGCGTGGTGCGTATCTACTCTTCCTGGCAGTGCTGAGCCACTGGCTGCTGGATGTCGTCAGTCATCGACCTGACATGCCGCTCGCGCCGGGAGTGCAGACGGTTTTGGGATTGGGACTCTGGAATTCAGTTCCCGCGACCTTGATCGTAGAGGGCGGGTTCTGGTTGCTCGCCATCATTCTTTACGTTCGCGCGACGCGCGCTGCAAAGCGATCGGGCGTCTACGCTTTCTGGCCCGTCATAGCTCTCCTGACGCTGATGTGGTACGGAAACATCAGGGCGGGCATGGAGCCCAACCCAATCAAGGCAGGGGTCGGAGGTCTGGTCGTCTTCTCATTAGTGGTAGCATGGGCCTACTGGATGAATCGAGCGCGCCGGACGCGCGCCTGACGGTACAAGCTAAGGTCTCGCGGCTCCGGCTTTCTTCAGCAGGTCGATGACATCCGACTTGTTATTGATCTCGGCCCAGGTGAGAGCGTCGCGCCCGTCCCTGTCTTTAATATCTATCCTGGCCCTTTTGTTAATCAACATGCGTACGATGTCGGCGTGGCCCTGTGCTGCGGCGCGGATCAGCGCCGTCTGTCCACTGCTGTCCGCGAGGTTCACGTCCGCGCCGTTCTCCAGTAAGACTTTCGTTGTCTCCTTGTGATCGTTGCGCGCCGATTCGATCAGGGCGGTCGAGCCCGCGCCGTCCCTCGCGTTCACGTCCGCGCCCTTTCGTAAAAGCTTCTGGCTGATGTTATTGCTGCCCCTCGAAGCGGCGTTGATGAGCGCCGTTCTGCCCGACGTGTCTTTAACATCAGGGTTCATCCCCGCCGCGAGAAATAGATCGACCGCGCCCGTGTCGCCTTCTTCCACGACCCTGTTAAAAGCGGCCTCGGTGTAAGGGATATTCTTTTTCTCAAGCTTCGCGCGCGCCGCGAGTTGCTCCGGGCCGGGCGCAGGAGGCGCGGGCGTGCTGTTGACATTGGCCCGCTGGTTTGCGTTCTCCGACGCCGTGGGACTCGGCGACGGGCTACTGTGGACGACCGCCCGGTCGGTCTGCGTACGCCTGCTCGTATCATTGCCGGAGAACATCAGGTAAAGCACAGTTGCGAAGGCGATCAGGCCAGCGATCAGAAGCGCCGCCGTCATCCACTTGCGCCCGCTTGCGCCTCTCTTTCCGGCGACCAGCGTTTCTTCCGGGATGGGCACGATCACCTGTCGCGCACGCTCACGCTCGGGCACAGGGACGGGCGCGAGCGCCGGGGCGCGCGCCGTCGGTAAACTTATCCTCGTCGTTTCGTCCGCGCCTGTCATCGGCACGGTCTGGGCCGCACGACGCGATGAATCGTGCAGGTCGTCGCGCATCTCCGAAGCGGTGCGCGGGCGGTTCTCGATGTTAAGCGCCAGTGCTCGCATCAGGGCCATTGAGACGGAAGGCGTTATTGCCTGATTGAGCGCGTCGGCCGGGCGAAGCGGGTCGGGCTGGCCGTTGACGACGGCGGTTGCGCGCGTGAGCGCATCCTGTGGCTTGACGCCCGTCAACAGGTGATAGAGCGTCGCGCCCAGTGAATATAGATCGCTGCGCGCGTCAGTGCCCGTGCCCTGCATCTGTTCCAGGGGCGAATAGCTCGGAGAGTAGCCGAGCAGGCTTTTGCTCTCACCGTCGGTCATCTGCCCCGCGCTCCCCTTGGCAAGACCGAAGTCCAGCAGGGCGATCTGGCCCGTAGAGATGAGCTTGAGATTCGACGGCTTGATGTCTCTGTGTAGCACCGGCGGGTCAAGAGTATGCAAGTACTCAAGCGCATCAAGCAGTTGATGGGCCCAGCGCAGCACTTCGTCGGGCGCAAACCTGCGGCCCTGTTCAAGCATCACGCCGAGATCATCGCCGGGGATGAACTCCATCACCAGAAACAGGTCTCTGCCTTCGTTGAAGTGATCGAGCACTTTGGGCAGCGCCGGATGACGCAGATTGGCGAGCAGTCGCGCCTCGCGCTCGAAGGCGCGGCGCAGCTCGTCTGTCTCGACCAGTGTCTCCTTCAGAGCGACGTTGCGGCTCAGCCGTTCGTCGAAGGCCAGGTAGACTGCGCCCATCCCGCCCCGACCGAGCGGTCTGAGGATGCGGTAACGGTTCTGAAGAATCGAATCTGTAATGGGCCCACTGCTACTCATCTTTATCTGTGCGGGCGGCGTCTCACTCTGCGCCTGCGCGGCGTCGTGGGGTGCGGATTCCGGTTGCTCACGGCGGGTCTGCGTCTGACCGAGCGGCGCGGCGTGACTTTCGGCGAATTACGGCCACGTCCGTTCGGCCTGCTGAGAATCCCGGCGTTCGGATTGAAGGGCGGCGTGGGCAGGACGATGCTGCCCTCTCTGCGCCCCTGCCGCCTGCCGTATCTTCCGCCGATGCCCTGTGCGTGCAGAGGGATTTCGGCGACCGGAAATAAGAGTAACAGCCAGATGGCGGTTTTGGTCGTCGTCTTCCTGGAAATCAATGCGAGACTCTCCTTTTCAACCTGCCGCGAGAAGCGGCCCGGTGACGGGGGAGATTCGTCGGGGAAGTTTTTAAATTTGAAGGCGAGTATTAGTGATGCATGGGCCAAAGTCAACGCGGGGACTGCTGTCGGGCAGTCCCCGCGTGGGGTGTGTTAGACGGGACGCAATATCCGGGAGCAGTGCAACAGGGTAAGGCGTTACCGGCGCTTGCTGCGGCTCTTATTAGTTTTCCTGACTTCCTTGTTAACTTTTTTGGTCTCCTTGTGCGCCGCTTTCCGCTCTACCTTTTTCTCTTCTTTACGCGCCGCTTGTTCTTTGGGAACAGACTCGTTGGCTGCCTTCGCGGGAGCGTTTCTGCCGAGCGACGCAAGGATGAACTCTTCGCCCGGCCTCCGGCCGTCAATAAAGGCGAAGACGTGATAGTGATCGCGGTTCTCGCGCAGCACCTCAATCCGGCCCTCGTCCTCCAGCCGGGCAAGGTAGCTCATGACGTAGGTTTGCTCTTCCGCCGTCATGTACCTGTAGTTGATGTCGAAGGCAAGGCCCGTCGAATGCGGCGGCGTCTCGATAAGCGTCGCGTTCGGGTTGACCTTGCTGAGCATGTGCTGGTATTCATCCGGGCGCACCAGCGAAGTCACGGGCAGCGGTCGGTCAAACTGCTGATGATAGGATGCGGCGATCTCTTCGAGCACCTTGAGGGCTTCCGGGCGAAGGAAGCTCAGCATGCGTATCTTCATCGCCTGGCGCGAGGCCGGGTCGCTCATTTTATAGGTGTAGCCGGAGAAGTTTGCGGCCAGATTCGAGAGCACCTGATAATCACTCAGAAGCTGTCCACGGCTCTCCGCATTATCGTAATAGGCGTCGAGCAACTCTTTCTTTTCCTGCCCGGCCTTGAGCCTCTTCTCCATGCCGGAAATCTCAGCCTGTAGCTTGACGCGCTTCGAGCGCGCGCCCTTCGCCGCCGCCTTGAGTTCCTGCCGCAGTCCCGCGATCTCGTTCTCAAGCTCAGTGCCGGACTCAGCGATGCGCTTATACTCCTGCGCAATCTCCGTTTCGCCATAGAGGGCGATGCGCTTGCCTGTGCTCTGATCGTAATGGGTGAAAGGCTCCTGGTCGGCGATGCCGCCGACGCCGAAAAGAACATATGTGTCACTGGCGCGTTTTAATTCCACCAGCTCGCCCTTTTCGATCTGGCGGGCAAGCCCGACAAAGTCCTGCGGAGTATCGAAATGGTGCTCGCGCCATTCGGCGACCTGTATGGCCAGGAAGCGGCGCGAATCGCTGTAGTGCAAAAGCTCTGCCGGGACATCCACCTTGGCCTGCCTGCCCATCGGCTCGCCACGATCTTCCTTGACCTTCAGCACGGACTGATTCCACAGGCTGGTCTCGGCGGCTTCGGAAGTGCCGGTCAAGGCCATCAACGTCGCGTAACCGCGCTGGCCGCGTCGTCTCAGGCCCGGCAGCATCAGTAATGCAGCGAGGATGAACGCCGTCATCAGAATCGCGAACACAGTTTCCCTGTTATTTTTTATCTGTTGAATCATTAATGTCCTGTAATAAAAGAAATGGCTTGAACGGGGCGGCCAGCCGCGCTGGCCGCTGCGTCAAGCATGTGGGTATCTATGATGTTATTTTGAGCCGAAAGTATGCCGGAAAAGTTAAGCGCCGGGGGAGAAATTTTGGGGGTAGCGGATTGATACAGACCGTTCAAAATGAGTCAATCCGGTGTTACTTCTCCTTGATGTACTGATGAGTTTCGCCGACCTGATTCCCCTGCGAGACGGGCTTTGACTGCGGCTGCTGGTTTGTCTCGGGAGAAGCCGTCTTCTTTTGAGAATAGATGTAGCTATCGCGCGCCGTGACGACCAGATTAGGCTGGTTGACGCGGACTTTGATCTGCCGACGCTGCTGCTGCGTTGCCGACGCGGAACCCTTGGGGTAATAACCCAGGCTGTATTGCCGCCTCAGTTCCTCCGCGATCAGCGCGAACGCCTGAGAGATACCGGAGAGCGTGTCGCCGTTGTAGAAGCGCCCGCCCGTTCGCTGCGCAAGCTCGCGCAAATACGCGCCGCCGCGACGTGCCTCCTGGCTGCTCGGGCCACCGCCGCCGCCCGGTATGCCACCGCCGGGCCCGGGCATAGGCATACGCGGGAACGGTATGCCGATACTTATCCCGCCGCGCCCGCCCGGCAGGGGCAGACGTTGTTGACCGCCCATTGGGCCCATCCCGTCATCCGTGTCGTATGCGACAGGGTAGGCGAGCGCGTCCTGCTCTTCGGCCAGGCGCAGTGTGCTCTCGTAGGTGGCGCGGCGGCTTTCCGTATCGACCCCGTCGGTAAACAGCACCATCGCCTTACGTCCCTCAACCTGCTTGAGACGGTTGATGACCAACTCGACGGCATCGTACAGGCGCGTCCCGCCGCCCGTGCGCGTGCGGCGTATGGCCCTCGTCAGCTCCGCCCGGTCGTTGGTCGGCTCCGTCAGCACGTTGATACGATCGTCGAAGGAGATGACCGTCACGCGGTCTGCGGGCTTCAATTGATTGACGAAAGCGATCGCCGCTGCCTGTATGTCTTCCAGTTTGAAATTGGTCGAGCGGCTGGTGTCCATGACGAGGGCGACTGTGAAGGGCTGATCGACGGCGGCGAAGTAAGTGATCTTCTGCTCGACGCCATCCTCGAAGATGTGGAAGTCTTCGCGGCCCAGGTCTGGGATGTACCTGCCGTTGCGATCTTTGACGTTGACCGGAACCGTCACGAGCGTGGTATCGACGCGCAGGACATCGCCCTCAAGCTCTTCGCCACGGGCGTTGACCGGCTGCGCGCCGCTCTCTTCTTCGTTGACGTTACTGTCTCGGTCGGTCTTATTCATGCCAGCGCCGCTATTGTTCTGGCTGGCACGGCTGCGACCGGACTGGGCCCGCAGCACGCATGGCAAACAAACGAACGCCAACAGCAAGAGTAAAACGGGTGCGATCTTTCTCATACGACTTACGACTCCTTCAAGGACAGGGCGAGGTGGTATTCGCTTTTTTTTTGTAGAAGGAATGAACCTGCTTTGACGGTTATGTTGCTTCGAGCTGATTTCGTTCCTGCGGCGCGCACTCAAGCTGTAGCAGCTCGCGCAGCTTCATACGCGCCTTGTGCAATTGCGATTTGCTGGTTCCGATAGAGTTCCCGCAGATTTGCGCTATCTCCGCATGCTGGTAGCCTTCGACATCGTGCAGGATAAATACGACCCTGTAACCGGGCGCAAGCTTGGAGATGGCGCTATCGAGCGCGAGGCGATCGACCGCCATCGTCCGGCTCGGAGACGCGCCCTGTTTAGAGACGGGCTCGGGCGTTTCGCCGTCTTCCGTCAACTGCTCGCGTTGGACGGAATGTTTGCGGAAGTGCATCAGGACTTGATTGGTGGTCAGGCGGAAGAGCCAGGTCATCAACGCGGACTCGCCGCGAAAGCTGCCGATTTTGTGATATATCTGGATGAAAGCCTCCTGCGTGAGGTCTTCCGCTTCCGTCTGGCTGCGGGTCATGCGCAGGCACAAATTATAAAGGCGGCGATGATAGCGTTCGTATAACTCCTCGAAGGCTTGCATGTCGCCGCCCGCAATCCTGCGCGTCAATTGATAATCGTATGCCGACGCTTTGATCGCCGGGGCCTGCTCCGGCACACTCGCCCACATCGAATGAGCGTCACCCAAGATCACCGCTTGATCCGTCATAATAATATACCGCAACTTTGAATTGTGCTTTAGATGTAGTGAGCCTCCGGCCAGCAGCCACGCGTGAATACTGTTTGCCGGAAGAGGCTTTGCAATGTACTGACTTGGACGCAGGTTTCGCTGGCCGAGAACATAAAGAGTTCGTCAACGAAGGTAAAGATTTGTAAAGGCTTGAGAACTGCTATAGCTCGAAAGGGGAGGTGAAAACTTTCTCCCCTCCCCTTTCGAGCTGCATTGAAACTGAACCCACCACTAACCCACTAACCTGTAGAAACCGGAACTACTGCTCGTCGGGAGCGTCCGGGCGCGGCGCGTCGTGCTCGCGACGCCTTTGCTCGAACTCCTGCCGTTTGGCTGCGATCTGAGTCTTTTGTTCCGCCGTCAGGACGGCGAAAATCTGCGAGGTCATGCGTGCCCGCGCGACTTCCAACTCGACCTGAATATTAGCCCTCTCCTGCGCGGCGGCCCGCACTGCCGATTCGTTGAAGGTTCCGTCGGTCAACCCGTTCATCTCGCTCTCGTGCAGGGCATCAAGTCGCTGGCGCAGTTCCTTCGTGCTCGCCTCTGTGTTGTCCATGATCTGTTTGATTTGAGCCTTCTGCGCGTCCGTCAGGTTGAGATCGCGCAGGAAGGGGACGTGTCCGCCACGCGGCCCTCTGCCTCCACGCTCGCCGCGCGGGCCTCTGCCGCCTCCCGGCGGGCCACCCTGCGCGAACCCCGCATAACCCATGCCCGTTAACAGTAAAGCTCCGGCCAGCGCGAGCGCCCCGTAAAATGCTTTCAATTTGCTTAGTCTCATCGTCATCCCTTTCCCTTCATGGAAATTCTTTATTGGTGAGGCATAATCGCCTCTCGCATGCACATTAGACGCACAGTCATGACCGAAGTTACGTAGAGAGATCGTCAACTGCTGTAAAGTTTTGTAAAGAGATGGGCTCCGCCTTGACAATTCTTTGCAGATCATCTTGAGCCCATGGCGTAGAATGTCTCTGAAAGATTCGAGCGCGGGCGCGCCGGCAAAAGTGTTGGAGGGTGATGGTTGATGGATTCCGTTTTGATCATTGACGACGACCGGGAGTTATGCGAGCTGGTCAAGGAGTTGCTGGAGGAGGAAGGCTTCAAGGTCGAGACCGTGAGCGATAGCGCGAAGGGTTTGGAGCGCGCGCTGTCAGGCCAGCATCGTGTCGTCGTGCTTGACGTGATGATGCCGGGGATGAATGGGCTTGAGGTCTTGCGCCGCCTGCGTGCCGCGCCGCACAAGGCCGCGCGCACGCCCGTCATGATGCTGACGGCGCGCGGCGAAGACGTTGATCGCATCGTCGGCCTGGAAATCGGCGCGGACGATTACCTGCCGAAGCCTTTCAACCCGCGCGAGCTGGTCGCACGCATCAACGCCATCATACGACGGCTGAAACTCGATTCGGTCGAGGCGTATTCGTCGCCCTCCGATGCTTCGTCTCTGCCCGAGCGCATTACGGTCGGGGACGTGGAAGTCGAGACGGGGACGCGCCATGTGCGGCGCGGAGGCTTGCCGGTCGAACTCACAAACGTCGAGTATGAAATACTCGTCCTGTTGCTGCTCTCAGCCGGTCGTATTGTCAGGCGCGATGATCTGGTCAAGGCGGTGCTGGGCCGCCAGCTCTCAACCTATGACCGCAGCATAGACATGCACATCAGCCACTTGCGCAAGAAGCTGGGGCATCGCATGGGAGATGTCGATCG
>DATDFK010000104.1:0-2599 GCA_036522655.1 Pyrinomonadaceae bacterium
GATCAGAGGGATGAGAGTGGAGTGCGGGGAGGTGGAGCAGGCGATCAGGGAAGAGTGTGGGGTCAGCGAGGCGGTGGTAGTAGCGCAGGAGCGAGGAGGAGAGAGGCGGTTAGTGGCGTATGTGGTGAGAGGCAGTGGGAAGGGAGCAGGAGAGATCAAGGGAGCATTGGGCGGGAGACTGCCGGAGTACATGATCCCGGTGATGGTGAAGGAAGTGGAAGAGATACCGTTGACGAGGAACGGGAAGGTAGATCGATCAAGGTTGGCGAAGGAGGTGGAAGAGGAGGAGGGTGGAGGAGTAGTCATCGGAGAGGAAGCGAAGACGCCAGTGGAAGAGGTGCTGGCCGGAGTGTGGATAGAGGTGTTGGGAGTCAGAGAGGTAAGGAGGGCGGATAACTTCTTCGAGTTGGGCGGGCACAGCCTGCTCGCCACGCAACTGCTGTCGCGTGTCCGCGAAATCTTCCAAGTAGAGTTGCAACTGCACACGCTTTTCGATCAGCCGACAATGGCCGGAATGGCCGCCGCCGTAGAGTCCCTCTTACGTTCCGAGCATCGCCTTGAAACCCCGCCCATCGAAGCGGTTCCGCGAGACACGACGATACCGCTTTCGTTCGCGCAGCAGCGGCTCTGGTTTCTTAACCAGTTGGAGCCTGACAGCACGGCTTATCACATCTCGAACGCGGTGCGTCTGACGGGCCCGCTGAACCTGCCGGTCTTGGAACAGACGCTAACGGAGATCGTCAAGCGTCACGAAGTCCTGCGCACGGCTTTCGCTTTTTCAGACAGGCGACCCGTGCAGATCATTTCACCTCCGGCGGCGGTCAGCATTCCTGTCGTCTCGATCAGCGAGACGCCGGAGGCGGAGCGCGAGACGGAAGTGCGGCGATGGATCGGCGAAGACACGATACAGCCTTTCGATTTATCCAGCGGGCCGTTGTTCCGCGCCGGTCTGTTGCAACTGGGAGAGACGGAGCACGTGCTGCTCCTGACGATGCATCACATCATCTCGGATGCCTGGTCGCTCGGCCTGCTGGTCGGTGAGATGATTACGCTCTACCAGGCTTTCTCGGAAGGGAAGCCGTCGCCGCTCGCGGAGTTGCCGATTCAATACGCGGACTTCGCACACTGGCAACGAGAGTGGCTCAGCGGCGAGGTGCTCGACACTCAGCTCGGTTACTGGAAGAAACAACTGGCGGGAGCCCCGTCGATTCTCGAACTGCCGACAGACCGTCCGCGCCCGCCCGTCCAGAGTTTTCAGGGAGCGGCGGAACCCTTCGCGCTGCCCGCGAATTTGAGCGAGCGCCTTGAGGAGTTAAGCCGCCAGCAGGGAGTGACGCTCTTCATGATGCTGCTCGCAGCATTTCAAGTGCTGCTCTCTCGTTACTCGGCGCAACAGGACATCGTTGTCGGCTCGCCCATCGCCAACCGCAACCATGCGAAGACCGAAAGCCTGATCGGCTTCTTCGTCAACACGCTGGTACTGCGAACAGACCTCTCCGGCAACCCCAGCTTTAAAGAACTGCTCGGGCGCGTCAGGGAAGTCGCGCTCGGAGCCTACACGCATCAGGACGTGCCGTTCGAGATGCTCGTCGAAGAGTTGCAGCCGGAGCGCAAGCTGAGCCACTCGCCGCTCTTCCAGGTCGTCTTCGCGCTTCAGAATGCCCCGCTGCCGGATTCCCAATTTTCCGAGCTGACACTGGACGCGCTTCCAGTCGAAAACGACACATCGAAGTTTGACGTGGTGCTGAATATGAGTCGTACCGGGGACGGGATGCTCGGTATGATGGAATACAACACTGACCTGTTCGACGGCGCGACGATCAGGCGGATGCTGGAACAATATCAGGTCTTACTTGAAGACATCGCCGGAAATCCTGAGAAGCCGCTCGCGGAATTGTCGCTGGTGACGGAAGAAGAGAGGCAGGAGTTGTTGCTCCCTCTTCACTCCGCTCCTGCTGATTTCCCTTCTCACCGCTGCCTTCATCATCTCTTTGAAGATCAAGTCCGTCGCCACCCTCTCGCCATCGCTCTCGCTCATGAGGGGCGCTCCCTCTCGTATCTCGATCTTAATCGCCGCGCCAATCAACTCGCTCGCTTCCTCATCTCGCACCATCACATCGGCCCCGGCTCCCTCGTCGCCATCTGCCTTCATCACAGCTTCGAGACCTTCGTCGCTCTCCTCGCTGTCCTTAAAACCGGCGCGGCCTACGTCCCTTTCGACCCACTTCATCCGCCCGCACGCCTCGCCTTCATGCTCGAAGACTCCAACGCTGCACTGCTCCTGACCGAGCAGGCTCTTCAAGAGCGTTTCCACAACACCGCCACGCCTCTGCTCACCCTCGATACAGAGTGGCAGAGCGTCTCCTCTGAGAGCGACGCAGACCTCGCGCTTGAGATCACGAGCGATGCGCTGGCCTATGTCATCTACACCTCCGGCTCGACGGGTCAGCCGAAAGGCGTGGCGATCACGAATCGCTCGCTGGTCAACTACGTGTGGTGGGCCAAGGATGTCTACGTGCGAGGAGAAAGCCTCAGCTTCGCGCTCTATTCATCGCTGGCATTTGATCTGACGGTGACATCTCTGTATGTGCCGTTGGTG
>DATDFK010000105.1:0-9922 GCA_036522655.1 Pyrinomonadaceae bacterium
ATCACACGAACTGACGTTCCTGGGAAGGACTACTTATTCTTAGCTGAGAACCAGTTCAACGCCGTCTTCCTCCTCTTCACCTCCGGGACAGTGGACGCGGATAATCTCCACCAGCCAGTCGAAGACGGTCGGGCCTTCCTCCCGCTCGGCTTCCTCTAGGTCATGAGCTACATACTCTCTGTTAGAAGGGTGGCACTTCTCTAGGCGGAGGCCGAGTTGCCGCACAGTCTCCGGATAGCCTAGCCTCCGGCGTGATAAGTCGGAGTTCTTCCACACCAGTACGAAGCCTTCCTCCGGGGTCCCGAAACCGCCCCGCAGGATGTCGTTGAAGGCGTCGAGATTCCGCCCCCAGTAGGCGTCGGGGATGAGGACACGACTCACCTCCTCGTAGAACTCCTCCAGCGTCGAGAAGCGGGTCCCGTCGATTTCATACACCTGCTTCAGTCCCATGAAAGTCGTATTGCCTTCGGATAATTAACCGGTGCTTACTTCTTTATTCAACTCCCCTCACTTGCCGACTCAACGTCTAGCCGGTAGAGATAACCCTCGCTGATGAAGTGGATAGCATCGGCCCTCCCGACAACGCGCTGCGCTGTCAGATCGTTATTGTTTTGATCTCGGAGATTGATCTTTTTGATCATCCGCACATCTTCGTCGCCCCTGAGTTCGAAGAGATAGAAGACGCCGGGCTCCTTGTATCCCCCACGGAAAAGGGCACGCCCTCCGGAGACGGCGAAAGCGTCGCTGCCGCCTACGGGCATGTCCCAGAAAGCCTTGATCTCACCTCGATGCAAATGCACAAGCGGGAACTGAGTGTAGTAGTAGAACCAGACGTCTTCGTCCGACTCCACGTTCAGGGCGTAGCAGTCGCAGATTGCCTCCAGCCCTTCAGTCGGTTGGAACTCGTAGAGCTTACTGCCGTCCGAATCCCAGGCGACCAGTCCCGATGCCCCGACTGGCTCCTGCCACCCGAAGTTGCCGAAGATGACTTCGTCGAAGAAGCTGGTCCAAATTCGGCCGTCCGAAGTGGTCTGGACTGTCTGGATGCCGTCGCCGAGCAGAATCGCACGAGTAAACTTCCCGTCGCGCGTGTAGACGCGGCCGTTCTTCTCGGAGTCGCCTTCTCCTCCGTAATGAGAACGGGCGCAGACTAAGAGTAAGTCGTCGGCGAGAGGCTGAACGTCATGAATGTTAAAGCTTTCGTCCTCAATCAGAATGTCCAAGACTATCTTGTCACCGGAGAGCGAAATCACGCGGTATTTCTGAGGCAGGTCGGGTCTGGTCTTCGGGAAGACGGCCCAGCCCTGCTGCTCGGTTGTGTAATCGAGTGGCTTCAAGGCTATCACCAGGTAGATTAGCCCGTCCGGTCCCGCGTTGAATGCTACTAGCTCGCCTTCAGTTAAGAAGGTTGCCACTGAGGTTATCGGTGATAGTTTCAGTGTTTGATCCATGCTCGCTTAGCATATTGGGGCGGCTGGTCAATCCGGTAAACTATTGTTCCGCCCGATAACTTTCTCCGCGAATTGAAGAGCGATACTTTCGATTAAACTCCTCTCGGGCAGTTTAACCAACATTTCTATAGGCAGACCGCGCAGTCCTAAATAAGTGCCCGCTATCTGACCTGTGATTGATGCGATGGTGTCCGTGTCGCCTCCGACTCGAATAAGTCCCCTCAACAGTTCAGCAAATCCAATGCTGTGGATTGACTGCGCGGCGTAAAGTGCAAGAGGGACTGATTCGACGACATAGCCCGACGTGCCGTATCTTTGGGCTACTTCTGCCAATGATGTGCCTGTCCTTAATTCCTTCAACTCCCCCAGCCTGTCTTTAACGGCGCTGTCGGGCAGAGCATCGAGTACATAATCGATCAGCACTTCTCCACCTCGCCAAGCGCCCGACGCGGCACCTCTGACAGCGACGACCACAGCCAGCGCGCCGGCGTAAGCTTCCTCACTATGATGGGTGATTCTGGAGACATCACGAATCTTTTGCCGGTCAATCGGGTCAGTGGGGTCAAGGCAGAAGGCCAAGGGTGCTACCCGCATCGCGGCCCCGCATCCGGCCGCGTATTCACCTTTTCTTCCAACCAGAGCCCAGTGGCCACCCTGCGCGAGTTCAGAAAGAGCCTTATAGGTACTGGCCCCCATGCCGGTGACTCTCCGCTCCCGATGCCAGGAGGCGAATCTGTCTGCTATGACGGAAGGAGCGACGACACCGCCATTACTGGTAATTGCCTCGCAGGTAGCTAATGTGAGCTGGGTGTCGTCGGACAACCTCCACGTTCTATCGTCGTCGATCTCTAGCGGAGGCACTGCGCCCTCATAAGCGCCTCCCAGAGCATCCCCGATCGCGCCACCCAAAATGCAGCCGAGAACCCGATTACTGATGTGCTTTAGGTCATTCAACGCCGCCTCCCATCACCTATTCGCCCCTAAGTCTTTTTATATCCTTCGGGAGGCTCTAGTGGACGGAATGTTCTTTCCTTCAAATCGATAAGTAGCTTGGCTTCTGCGAGTGGTAGCAGTCTCCGACCCCTGAAGCCTAACCTGAATAGTTTTCCTTCTTTCGCAAACACCAGGTCACCGGAGTGACACCAATCTGCCCAGTCCGTCCTGCCGAGACTGATCTCTTCTCCAGATTCTCTATTGATAACGGCGTGCTCGGTGATATACCAGGAGCCGTCGCGCTCGTGCAGGCCGTGAGTCTCGGCCCTCAGCTCATATTCACGGCCAGCCGAAGGGTGCGGCCTAGCCCAAATCTCGGACGGATTGAACTCCATCCAGACGGGCGAGCCCAAGGCGTGCTCGATAGGTTTACCGGACTGGACGTGTCGCCAGCCATCCCGCACGAGGCGCATGTCGGCGATAGGGCTGTCCTCGCCCCAACCCGAGTGTTCGCCGAGCGGCTTAACCTTAATCCTTCTAGACAGCTCAAACCCTTCGGCCAGCTTCATCTCCGATTCCCGGTGATTCAAATGGATCTCATTCTCTTGAGCAAACAGTCCACCGCCTCCCCAGGCGTCTCCCTTGGGCCATAAAGCGATAGCCGTCAGGTAGGGCGGACGGCTCAGGGCCGTCCAAGAGAAATAGGGCTTCTTGTAGTCTGCTGCGAAATAGACGAGCCGTTCACCGCTCGGCGAGAGATCGCAGCGCCGCTCGTAGATGCGGCCCTTGAGCCACTGCCCTTCGATGAACTCGTCAGTATCCGTTTGCCATAGAATGAGTAGAACCTGTTTGGACGGGCCGCGCCGGAAGACTACGCCTCGCGGCGCATCCCTCGCGAGGATACTGTAAAGTCTCACTCCAGGTTCAGAAGCTTTACTGCTAGGTGTTTTCATGCGCAAGCGTGTCCTCAACCAGCTTGTTAATGAAGCGGCCATAGTCATCTTTCATCGGTAATTCCAGATCAATCTTCAGCCGCCGGCGCATAGCTGTCACCTCCTCACCAGTCAAAGGATTCTTCGCCGCTTTGCCGTAAGTCTCCCAGTAGAGACCGACGCCACGCCTCTGCCACATAGGCAGCTCGTTGAAGTTGACCCCTCTTTGCCACAACATCTCATTCTTTTCCGCGACGGATAGCTTGTGCAAAGCTTTGGTCGCCTGCCCGACCGTCTGCCCTTCCTTCCTCAGCGCCCAGTAACGGTGACCGTTCAAGGCATTCCGGTGCGCGTCCTCATTGCGCCAGCGGAAGTAGTCAACGACGTAATCTAGACCGGGCAACTCCGAGATGCGACAGTCGAAACACGCGTGGCCGCCGAGGAGCAGGGAGAACTTTGCGCTCGCCTCGCCGGCCAGGACAGAGTTGTACTTACGCACCTTCCGATCAAAAGTAGTGATCTCAGGGTGAAAGAGAATCGAGATTTCATCCGACTGCGTGTAGCCGTAGAGGCTGCGGAAGCCGCAGTTCATCAGGTGTGCAGTCGTCTCGATCATCATGTCGCGGAAGCGCTCGTCATACGGCACCTCAAACTTATGGATTTCCTTCGTCAGCCGGGTGAAATTGCGCCCGTCAATCCGCGCGACCATGTAAACGCCCGGCAGCACCGAGTAGTCGTGCGCCGTCTCGAAGACGCGCATCCGTGCGTCCAACTCGTCAAACTTCATCCTGCCATTCCTCGATCAAAAACTCTCCGGCTTCGCCAGTCCGCACGTAGTAAAGGGCATCGAAGCCCTCAGCACGGCTGGGCACTTCGAGCTGCTTATAAGTGCCTAAGAGCGCCTTGTCGGGGACGCGCGCCGCGCCCTCGCGCCGACTGTTCCTGAGAAGCGCGGCCTTCACATCAGAGCGGAAGTAATAGCCCGTCACGCGAAAGCCCGCCGCTTTGGTTGGCGTTATGAAGAGTGCGCGCGACTGTGCCGTGACGTTCGTATTATCAACGACGAATGGCTGTTTGGCTTCTAGGCACGCCCGGAGGAGAAGTTGCTGGCGGTGCTTTGTCTTCAGCATATCCAGGTTGATGCGGACGTGCGTATGGAAGAACCGCTCCTTGTAGAAGGAGGATTTGCCAGAACCCTGGATGCCTATAAGGAGCACTGCCTCCATCGCCAGATACTCGTCACAAAGAAGCACGGCGGGTGCTTCCCTGGAAAGCGCCCGCCGCGTATCAACTTCAGTCTCTAAAAGTAATGGTCTCGGAGGGTGCCCTCGAAATCGGCCTTTACTGAGGCAGCAGCGCTTGAAACCGGCGTCGCGAGCCGCACGGGCATAAATCGTTCCTGCCGAGTTTCTCGACCAATTCTTTTTCGCCTCTCACAACCCTCAAGCCACGCTTGACCTGTGTCTCTGACGGATAACCTTTACGACGCTTACTGCTGCGCTCAAAAGCAGAAGAAATCCTCTCTGTTATTCTTGTGTCGCATGATAGATCTCCCTCCCTCATCTTAATCAAATTAGACTCTACCATAGCTGTCGTGGCGTAAAAAAGCCGGAAGTATCTCTGCTTCTCTAAGTAATATTACACAGTCATTGGGGCAGCTTAGATTCGGTGACCTTGATCTCACGTTCTTTGCCGTAGTCATCAAGCTTTTCCTTTGCCGTCTCTTTCTGAAATTTATAATAGACGACGACGTAGCGCCCCTCTCTCAAAAGATCACGTGGGAGGCTGAAGAGCACGGAAGTCTTCGGCGGCACCACCGAGATGCCGCCAAAGTCGAAGCCGTAGCGCACGGGTTTGCCCCGCGTGTCGAACACCCCTACTCGGATGCCGATTTCCGCGCCCTCGCAGAGGCCGTTATAAAACGTCCCGTTGACTGACTGATAGCCGCATCTCTCTTTTCCAGGCAGGTAGATGCTTTCGGTAGAAATATTGATCGGCAGCGGCGAGTCGTTGTGCAGGCGCAGCCAGACGCCCGTGGCTTCTTTCCTGATCTGCCTGCTCAGGCTTTTATTGGGCTGGCCTGTTTCGGCGATGCGCGTCTCCATCGGGTTTGTCGGTTCGCCGTAGTGGTCGAAGGTGATGAACACTTTAGGCGCAAGCCGCGCGACTTCACGCTCCGCTCGTTTAGCCTCCTCGGCTGCGAGCTGATCTTTAACTTTTTGCTCAGCGATCTCTTGCGGAGTCGGGCGGTGAAGCTCTTCGACGGGGAGAAGATGCCAGAGCAGCTTCCCGGTTTGCACGTCCCATAGCATGAGGTTTTGATTCTCACCGCCGGAGACGATCAGCTTGCCGTCTGGACTGAAAGCTACGTGGTCATCTTCGGAAAAACCTTCCTCGAATTCGCGGATGAGTTTTCCCGTTTTTGCGTTCCACAGCCTGACGCCGCCGACCCCGTGACCCGAAACGGCCATTCTGCCGTCGGGACTGAAGGCGAGCGAGTGGACGTAATCGGAGTCTTCGCCGAACCGCCGGACGAGCATTCCTGTTTGCGCTGACCACAACTCTATCCTTCCGTCTTCACTATCATTGCCCGCCGCGGTATATTTTCCATCCGGGCTAAAGACGACTGAGCGCACGTCCGCTGAGCGGCCCTTCATGATGCGAAGGAGCTTGCCGCCCCTCACGTCCCACAGCTTGATAGTTCCATCTTCGTGGCCCGAAACGATCAGATTCCCGTCGGGGCTGAAGACCGCCGAACGGGCTTCACTGCCGCAACAGGTGGTCATCTCGCCGCTCGTAGGAGACTCGTTGGTTTCAAAGACGCGCAACAGTTTCCCCGTCGCAGTCTCGAACAGCTTGACCTGCACACCGCTGCTGGCGACGAGCGTCTCGCCGTCGGGGCTGAACGCGACGGACTCGATACCCGACACGCCGGGCGTAAAGCCTGTGATCGTGCGAATCAGTTGACCGCTCTGTGAGTCCCAGAGCTTAATCGTGTCGTCTTCGCTCGCGGACGCGAGTCTCGTCCCGTCGCGGCTGAAAGCGACAGAAGTGATCTTGAGCGTGTGGCCTGAAAGTGTTTTCAGCAGTTGTCTGGTCTGCGCGTCCCAGAGTTTGAGCGTTCTGTCGCCGCTGCCCGAAGCAACGGTTCTGCCGTCGGGGCTGAACGCGACCGCGTAGAAGATTCCAGGATGTCCTTCGAGCCGGCGGATCAAGGCGTTAGTCTTCGCGTCGTACAGCTTCACGACCGCATCGCCGTAGCTGCCGCGCTCCGCGACCGTGCTGCCGCCGGGGCTGGTGACGCGCTCGCCGCTTGTCGCGTGGGCTTTGATGTTCCAGAGCAAGTCGCCGGTCTTCGCGTCTCGTATCTCGTAAGAAGTGTCGGGCACGCCGGAGGCTGTGAGACTTCCGTCGGGACTCCTGACAGGCCGGTTAGTTGAGAGCTCGGTGGCTTTAACACTCCAAAGCAACTGGCCGCTCTGAGGATTCCAGACCTTGATCCATCCGTCGCCGCCCGAGTACGAAGCGAGGAGTCTCCCGTCCGCGCTCCAGCCGACGAAGAGCAGGTCGCGTGTGTGCCCCGCTTGGATGTAGACATCCGCCTCGCTCGCAACCGGAGTGGCGGGAGTGGTCTTCCAGACGACGGCCCCGGTCCTGTCTATGTAGCCCCAATTGTCGTTACGTTGACTGTAGTACACGCGCGCCAGCCCGTTATGAAAATCCTTGGCGGTGTAGAACTGAGGTTCGATAACCATCCTGCCCGTCGTATCAATGAACCCGTACCTGCCGGCCTGCTCGACGTAGGCCATGCCTTCCGAGAAGTCGAACGTCAGGTCGAACTCGGGCTTGATGACGACATTTCCTGATTTATCAATGAAGCCGTACTTGTCGCCGAATTTCCAGCGGGAGAGGCCGCCGTTAAAATGACCGTACGTGGCCGCGCAGTCGTCTTTGTCGGAAGATTTGAAGGGTGGCTTGAGTATGAAACTTCCGGTCTTATCAATGTAGCCGCAAACGCCACCGACGAGCGCGGGTGCCAAGCCTTCCGAGAAGAGGCTGGCGTAGTCGAAATGTGGCGGGATCGCCCACGCGCCGGAGTGGTCTATGTAGCCCCAGTCTTGATTGAAGTCTTTAGAGACGCACGCCAGACCTTCCACGAAGTGAGAGCCGTACCGGAACTGTGGTTCGATAACGACTGTGCCGGCCTTGTCGATGAACCCCTTGAGGCCCTTGACCTCGATCATCGCCAAGCCTTCGTGGAAGCCCTGCGAATCGTCGGCGACCGCCGACAGCTCGTCGTATTGCGGTTCGATGACAAAGTGCCCGGTCTTGTCTATAAAACCCCACTTGCCGTACAGCCCATACTCGTTGCCGCCGACCTGCACTCGAGCCAACCCTTCAGAGAACTGATAAGCGCCTGAGAACTGTGGCTCAATGACCAGCTTGCCGCTCTCGTCCACGAAGCCCCACTTGCCGCGCACCTCGACGGCAGCAAGACCCTCCGAGAATTCATCGGCTGCCTCGAACTGCGGAGGGATTACGACTTGCCCTGTCCTGTCGATGTAGCCCCACCTGTCGTTCTGCTCTATGGGGAATAAAGCTCTCCCCCCGCTCTGCCGATCCTGTGCGTCGGCCGGCAGGCAGACCATGCAGATAAAGGACGCGATGATGAGGTGACGAAGGAAAGGCTGCATGGAACTTCTCCCGACAACTATGATAGGAAATCCTAGCGGCCTGATCCGCGACCTTGCTGCGGACAGCGGTTACAGCCCTTTGATGCGTTCATTCCGAAGAAAGTCTATGGCCTGCCCGAATAACAATAACTTCCCCTGATGGAACCCCGTGGTGTATTAAGGGGTCTAAATTATGAACGTACTACATGGAGGATAAGATGTGATTGAGCTGTACAGGAGAATGATTCCTATATTGGGGATCGTTCTATGCCTTGCAATCGTCGCGAAGGCTCAAATCAAAAATCAAGCGGCCGGCGCTTTAATCGCCAAGCTCGACTGCCCCGACCGGGTGAAGGACGTGGCGTTTTCTCCGGACGGCAAACTGCTGGCGGCAGGTTACGGGTGGAATGACCAAGGAGGAGCGCGAATCTGGAATGTAGCTGATCACAGTACCATCGCGACCTTGGTAGTCGGCAAAGGCGACAGTGCCAATATTGAGCACGTGGCTTTCTCACCCGACGGAAGGTTGTTCGCCGCCGCGAACTGGGACGGGGACGTACTGCTGTGGACGGTCGGCGCTTGGACTTCTCATAAAACCGTGATCGCACACCGCGGCTCGCCGAAGTCTCTGACGTTCTCTCCTAAAGGCACGAAGCTGGCGTTCGCGTCTGAAGAGGCTGCCGTCCTCTATGACCTCCGTTCGGGTAAGGTGACTACCCTGGCCGCGCGGAGAACCGAGCGAGACTCTTTCATCGGTATTTCATTCTCTCCAGACGAAAGGTCTGTCACCGTTTTCAGTGATACGGCCGTCGATATCCGGGACGCCGAAAGTGGGAAACTGATCAGGGGTTGGAAGCCGACTGGGGGAGGGTTCTTCGGCCGCTCGTCACCTGACGGTCGGTTTGTAATCGCCGGAGGCGGGGCGGTTTATGGACGTAAAGCTGTCGAGGTCTGGAATGCTGAGGACGGCAAGAAGGTCAGTGAGGTGTCGGATTTCAGGGGCGGCCTGTTCGCGCTGGCCGTATCGAATTCAGGGAAGCTCTTCGCCGTCGCCGGCGGGAACTACGGCTCTGGCGGTGACCTGAGCCTGTGGGATCTTCAAGAGGCGCGCGAGGTGGGCTACGTCTCTTTCGGGGAGATGCCGATCGAGGGGCTCGCCTTCAGCCCCGATGATACAGTCCTCGCCGCCGGGAGCAACGACGGGTACGTCCTGCTCTACGCTGTGGATCGTATCCGGGGGCCCGAAGTTAAGAAACAGACCGAAGCGCTGTGCGGTGAGGTCGCGGCCGAAGGGGACAAAGTCTTCATCGTCCCCCTGTCGAAAGTCCCTGGGCCGATGACTCGCAACTTCGAATACGCGTGGAAACTAGAGGTCGCGAATCCGGGCTCGCTTGCCAAACTCGGCGGCTCTCCGGTGGCGTTACAAGAATGGGCTATCGAAACCAGCGCGGGCACGGACCGCGCACAGGTGGGTGAATTCAAACAATTGCTCTCGCGGGGTGACACCACAGGTGCGACCTCGAATTACATTCTCTTCGGAGACATTCAGAATCCGGGCTGGAACGAAGGCTCCATCATAAAGGTGTACGGCGATGGCAGTTTCGTGGCCGCGAACAATCCCGGTAAGTGCTTGGCCTACGGCCATCTGGATCAACTCAACACCAGCTTTGAGTCACTGAAAAATCGTCTGATAAGCGAGGGCCTCCTCTCCGTGCCGAAAGAACCTCTAACGCTGGGGGCAGACCATTACCGCACGCGGTTCATAGGGCTTGCGTCGGGCGGCGCGCCCGAGCTGCGGAGCGACGCCGACTCCATCGAAGTGTTGCTCAAGGGCGGCCCGGCGAAGAAGCGGGAAGCTTTCTCGCGCATCTTCAGCCAGGAAGAACAGTTCATAAACACTCTACTACGTGCCGGGTTGAGGCCGCCGCAGAAA
>DATDFK010000106.1:0-2241 GCA_036522655.1 Pyrinomonadaceae bacterium
GGCACGTCCTGATGCGCGTAGGCTCCGAGGGCGACTTCTCTGACTCTGGTCAGCAGTTCTCTGAAGCTCGGTTCACCGCGCAGGCTCGTGCGCAGCACCAATGTATTGACGAAGAAGCCGATCAAGCCTTCCAGTTCGGCGCGAGTGCGGTTGGCGATGGGAGAGCCGACGACGATATCCTTTTGTCGGCTATAGCGAGAGAGCAAAGTCTGGAAGGCGGCCAGGAGCGTCATGAACAAAGTGACGCCTTCCTGACGGCTCAATGCTCCGAGTCTTTCGGTTAGTTCCGGGGAGAATTCCAAAGATTCTTCCGCGCCGTTGAAGGATTGCACTGCCGGGCGCGGTCGGTCTGTCGGCAATTCAAGCGTCTGCGCCGCGCCGTCGAGTTGTTGCCGCCAGTAAGAGAGTTGTGCTTCGAGCACTTCGCCTTGCAGCCACTCGCGCTGCCAGTGTGCGAAGTCCGCGTACTGAATCGTCAATTCCGGCAGCGGTGAAGGTTGGCCCGTCGAATAAGCTTCGTAGAGCGCCATCATCTCGCGCACCAGTATCGCGGGCGACCAGCCGTCGGAGACGATGTGATGCATCGTCACCAGCGCGACGTGCTCGCTGCTGTGCGTCCGCACGAGGCTGACACGTAGCAGCGGGCCTTGCGTGAGATCAAATGGACGTTGGGCTTCCTCGGTTGCCAGTCGCCGCAACTCGACTTCCCTGTCCGCTTCGGGCAGTGCGCTTAGATCGAGGATCGGCAGCGCCAGCGGCGTAGCCTCACGAATCAACGCCACGGGCTGGCCGTTGACGGTCGAGAAGGTCGTACGCAACACCTCGTGGCGTCGGATGATCTCGCCGAGTGTCTGCTCAAGCGCGTCGATGTTGAGTTGGCCGGTCAGTCGCACTGCGCCGGGCAGATTGTAAGCGATGCTGTCGGGCTGCAACTTGTTAAGAAACCAAAGTCGCTGTTGACCGAACGAGAGCGGCAATTTCTCATCACGCGAGACACGCTTGAGCGGTGGAGCCTGAAGGTGCGGCTCAGCACTCATCGCCAGCTCGATACTCTCGACCATACCGGCGACGTTGGGCGTCTCAAACAGACCGCGCAGCGACAGGTTCACATGAAAGACATCGCGTATGCGTGAGATGACCTGCGTGGCTAACAGCGAGTGTCCGCCCAATTCAAAGAAGTCGTCATAGACGCCGATCTGTGAGATGCCCAGCAGCTTTTGCAGCATGGCTGTGACGGTCTCTTCACGTTCATTGCGCGGGGCGACGTAGGCATTCTGCAACTCCGGTCTCGGATGAAGTACAGACGGCTCCCCGGGCTCCGCCGACTCGCTCTGCGTCAAAGCCTCCTGTTTAATCCAACGGTCAATCCTGATCTGCAAGTCTCCGGTCGAGACGACGATCTGAGGCGTCATCGCAGGAAGCAACAGAATACGCCTGAGAGCTTCCATACCCTCCTGCGGAGTGATCGCCAGTTCGGCAAGCCCCGCGCCGATGGCCGTGTCTCTGATCTTACTGCCACTCAGATTCCACCCATCCCAGTTGATACTCAACCAGGGAACAGGACTGATCTGACTCTGCCTGTGAGCAAAGGCATCCATGAAAATGTTCGCCGCAGCATAAGAGGTAAAGCCTAAGCCTCCCAAGACGGACGACAGGGATGAAAGCAGGAGTACGAAATCAAGATTCTCCCCACGCAAAACCTTTTCCAGCGCCAGGAGCCCGAATATTTTCGGTTGAAACTGCAACTGCGCTTCGGCGGGATTCGTTTCCTGTATCGCGCGAGCAGAGGCTCCCCCGGTTACGCCTGCCGCGTGGATGACGCCGTGAATCTCTCCATAGCGTTGCTTCGCGCGCTTGATGACCTCATCCATCTCTCCTTCGTCGCTCACGTCTCCCTTCAAGATCAAGACCTCGCCGCCTGCCCTCTCGATCTCTTCCACTCTCCTACGCTTCTCTTCTCCCTCTACAAAACCTCGGCGGCTCACCAACACCACCTTCGCTCCCACCGTCTCCGCCAGATACCTTGCGATCTCTAAACCAATCCCTCCCGTCCCTCCCGTGATCAGATACACTCCGCCTATTCTTAAACGATCCGGCACACCCGTCCCCGCTTCCAATCGCACCGCCTCGAAGTTCTGTACCCATCTGTGCTGCCCTCTGTAAGCCACCACCTCTTCCGTCATTCCGGCTTTCAACTCCGCCGCCAACTGCTCCACCAACCGCTGCTGTCGCCAGTTTCCA
>DATDFK010000107.1:0-78872 GCA_036522655.1 Pyrinomonadaceae bacterium
GGTCTCTGCCGGGTCGCGCGGGGCGAAGCCAAGCTCTGCGCGGGCCTTGCCGTCGTCCAGGTACCAGAAATACTCCGCCATCTCGACCGCCTCGGCTTCGACGGGCGGGGCCATATTCCACTGGCGAAAGAGAGCGTCGACGAATTTCGATCCGGCGACGGCGAAGCTTTTGGGCAGAGAGAGGCGCGGGCCGGGCGTCTTGGAGATACGCTCTAAGCGTCCGAAGAATTTATCGAACGTCCAGTTGGCGCTGCCGAGCAGGTAACGCTCGCCGTGCTTGCCCGCGCGCATCGCGGCGCGAAACGCCGTCGCCGCGTCGCGCACATCCACGAAGCTCAAGCCGCCGCTCGGCACGGCGCTGATCTTTCGCGCGAGGAAATCGAGTATGACTTTGGTCGAGCTGAGACGCTCGTCGCCGGGGCCGAGCAACAGGCTGGGATTCATGATGACGAGCCGCAGGCCGCGCCCCGAAAAATTTTCGAGCGCCACCTGTTCCTGGTAATACTTGCTGGCGTAGTAGGGCCAGCGAGAGATGATGTCCAGGGGCGGCGGCCATGACTCGTCTGGAATATCCTCGCCCGTTTCGGTGACGGCGATCGTCCCGCTCGTCGAAGCCATGACGATTGATTTGACGTTGGCGGCGCGCGCCGCTTCGCACAACAGCCTCGTGCCCTCGACGTGGAGCGCCATCATCTCGCGCGCGTCGTCGCGCTCACGCGAGACGCGTCCCGCCAGATGATAAATTTCCGTCACGCCCTCGACGGCGCGGGCGACATCCGAAGGATTTGTGATTGAGCCCTCGATCGGCTCGACCCCCAACTCGATGAGCCTGCGCGGAACGGAGCCAGCCATCACGCGCACATTGCCCGTGCCTGCTTCAACCAGTTGCCCTACCAGATGCGTGCCGAGAAAGCCGGTGCCGCCCGTAACGAGCGTGACGGGCTGGGCCCGCCGGGCAATCGCCCCGCTTTTCGAGGCAATCGCCGCGCTCTTTTTACCGGCCGCTTTCGTCGCCGCCTTGCGCGACGCCCCTTTTTTCGTAGCCATAAGAAAACAGTGATCCGTGACGAGTGACAAGTGACGAACGAAAGACAAGTGTTTACGTTTTTAACCTGTCACTCGTCGCTTGTCGCTGCCTTTCAGTCTCCGGTTGAAGCGAATTGAGAGATCGGCGCGGCGTCCTTCTGCGCGTCTGTTTGAGTGCGCCGTTCGCTCTTCCAGCGCTTGCGAAGCGCCTTGGCGTCGAAGCTGTGACGAGTGCCGTCGCGCAGGTTCTCGACCTCGTGGTGAACGAGCGCGGCGATCAGGCGGTAGGCTTCGCTTCTCGGCATACCCTTCGTCAACTCTTCCAGTTCTTCGATGGAGAGATAGCGACCGATGCGCGCGCCTATGTCGCGGCTCTTGATGATGTTCGAGCCCTTGGGTAAAGCCTCATAGGTTCCGTATAGATAGACGGGCAGGATGCCGACTCTTGAAGCGAGCGCCAGGTAGCCGATGACGGGCTTGAACTCCGCCATCTCGCCCGTCAGAGAGCGCGTGCCCTCCGGGAAGATCAGCGCGTTGTAGCCGCGATCCAGATAGGAGCGCGCATGACGCAGCGATTGACGAAGCGAGCCGCTGCGCTCCATCGGAACCGAGTTCGTAAAGTTGTCCATGTAGGCGCGCTTGTACTTGTTGTCGAAGAAGTAGTCGGCCGCCGCCAGCGCGACCATATCGCGGCCCGCTTCGCCGAGCGCGAGCTTGGCAAGCCCCATGTCCAGATGCGAAGTGTGATTCGGCGCGACGATGAAATTCGTGTGCGGCGGAATATTCGAGCGGCCTTCGTAACGAGTGTGCAGGAAGCGCTCGTAGAAGATACGCTGCAAGGCATCGAGCCCACGGTTGCCGACGGTGCGAACCAACGAGGGAATGTAAATCTCTTCGTCTTCGGCCTGCTCGGTCTGTGCGCGCCGCTTCGTATCCTTGCTCGCGCTCGCTGCTTCGGCGGCTGCTCCGCGCAGAACCATGTTGGCCAATTCGCGAAGGTCTGCCGCCTCCGTCAAAGTGTTGGGCGATTCGAGCGTGCCGCCCGCGTTCTCGATCGCCGTCGCAAGCTCAACGTACATCAGGCTGTCGAAGCCCAGGTCGCTCAGCCGCGAATCCAGAGAGATTTGCGAGCGAGGACGATTCGACACGGTGGCGACAATATCGAGCAGCCAGGACGCATCCCCGGCTTTGCTGCCCTCGCCCACGCTTCCGGGGCGCGAGGTCGTCTTCATCGTCTGTTCGAGCACCTGCATGGCCGAGAGGACTTCGCGTCGCTTGACCTTGCGCGTCGCCGTGCGCGGCAGATCGCCGTCCCAGAAATGAAGCACCTTGACGCGCTTGTAGAAGGGCAGAGAAGAGGAGACATCGCGGAAATGCTCTTCGACTTTGCGGCGCACTTCGGCGCGCGAGAGCGCAATGTCATGATCGAAATCGGGCACGACCATGCAGGCGACCTTCTCGCCGATGCCTTCCGGCAGCCCGACGACGCTCAGCTCCTTGATGAAGGACGACGTGTTGTAAAGCTCTTCGATCTCGTCCGGGTAAACGTTCTTACCGTTGGTGTCAACGATGATGTCCTTCGAGCGCCCGACCAGGTAGAGATTGCCTTCGTCGTCCAGTCGCCCGAGGTCGCCCGTGTAGAGCCAGCGATTGACGATCGCCTGTCGCGTCGCCGCTTCGTTCTCGAAGTAGCCAACCATGACATTGGGCCCACGCGCGATGACTTCGCCGACGCCGACCGCATCCGGGTCAGCGATCTTCACTTCGATGCCCGGCAAAGGTTTTCCGACGCTTCCCGTCAGCATACGATTCGTCGGGCGCGTGACCGTCAGCACGGGCGATGCTTCCGTCAGCCCGTAGCCTTCGAGAATGGTGAAGCCGAGCCCCTGAAAATCGCGCTGTACTTTATCGCTTAAGGCCGAGCCGCCGCTGATGAAATAGCGTATCCGCCCGCCCATGCCTTCGTGAATCGGATAAAAGACGAGCGAGCCGAGATTCAACGGCGTCTTGTCGCGCAGCCAGGCGTTGGCGCGAATCAAAAGCTCTGCGGCCTCGCCTATCCACTTGCTGCGCTCGTTGAACTTGTTCTTGATGCGCCGATGCAGCAATTCCCAGAGGGCCGGGACGCCGACCATGCCCGTCACGTGCCCGTTCTTGATCGAGCGCGCGAGCGCCTCGCCCGTCAACTCCTCCATGTAGGTTATCTGCGCGCCGCGACTGAGCGGGGTGAGAAATCCCGTCGAGAACTCGAACGTGTGGTGAAGCGGCAGCACGGAGAGCACGCCGTCACTCGTCGTCATGTCAAAGACGCTTGAGAGCATTGAGACCATGCTCGTCAGGTTGCGATGCGAGAGCATGACGCCCTTAGGGTTTCCGGTCGTCCCCGAAGTAAAGATCAGGGACGCGATCGATTGGGCCTGTACGCGATGCGGCAGAAGCGCTATGCGGGAGTCTTCCGTCTGCTGGTCGGGCAGCGCGAAGACTTCATCATAGCGCCAGATGCGCGTCTCCGTGAGTCCGGCATCCCTGAGCCTCTCCGAGAGGTGCGGGTGCTTCTCTTGCATCTCCTGGCTGAGGACTATGCCGGATGCGCCGCCCGCGCGTGCGAAGGTGACGACCTCGTCCGTTGAGCTTTCGGGATCGACGGGGATGCAGGTCGCGCCCGCCTTGAGCACGCCGAAATAGGTCATGCCCCATTCGGGAGCGTTATAGCTGAGAAGAATAACGCGGTCTGTCGGCTTGATGCCCTCGCTGGCGAGGAACGCCCCGGCGCGCGTCGCAAGCTCGCGCAGGTCTGCGTAAGTGTATTGCTCTTTGCGCCCGTCGCGCTCGATTCGCATGGCGACGCGGGTCGCGTGGCGCTTGGTCGAGGTCTCGAACAATTCCAACAGGTCGCGATAGGTATAGACGCGCTTGGGCTGCTCGCGCATGTCTTCTTCGAGCGTCGGGAAGACCCATTTCTTGAGACCCGGAAAGTGAACGTTCATCCAGTAGTCGTACCAGTCGAACTTTTCAGGATTCCAGGTGAGAAGCTGTTGCTCATCCTTGCGTATGCGCGCGAAGAGCGAGCGCACGTTGTCCGCGCGAAAGATGTAGGCGTTCTCGACCATGAAGGGACGAAACATCTCGAAGGCTTCTTCGGTCTCGCGCGTCACCTCTTCAAGGCGGTCAACTCGCTCTTTGACCCGATCGACGACTTCCGTAATGCGGCCTCCGCCCCAGCGCGGGCGCACCCTGTCAAGCAGCTTCGAGACCTTCTTCGCAGCATCATGCACCATCGGCGTCGAGGTCTTCTCGAAACGCTCCTGCGTGACCGTGTGCGTCTCCATGCGCGCGGCGATCTCGTTGACGAAACGAAAGCCCGTCTCTTTTTCTTTGAAGTGCTGACGCTTGTAGAGACCGACGAGGCCGACGATGCGGCGCATGTTGTTCGGGTTGGTGTCGCCGGTCGCCGCCTGATGAACGAGGCGCGGCTCTTCGACGCAGGCTTCGGCGGCGACGCCGAGCATGACCGCTGCGACCTGATCGACGGGCGTGATGTCCAGGATAAGTTTTTCGTCGGCGGGAATCTGCGTCTGTCCCTTGAAGGCGATGAAGATCAAGGGAGCGGTCGTCGTAAATCCCTCGTTCCAGCCGGGGAAGGGATAGCTGATCGCAGATTCGACGATGCTCGGGCGCACGATCGAGCGCACGATGTCCGTCTGTGCCGCGACAAGCTGCTCGCCCAGGCTCTTGGTGTAGGTGTAGATGTTGGGCCAACCCCACCAGGCGGCGCGCTCGATGCCGAGGTCAGTCAGGCGCGTACGCGTCCAGACCTTTCTTTCGCGCGCGACCGCCAGGCCCATCGCGTCCAGGTCGTCTGCGTCGCGTCCTTCTTCGAGAAGGCGCTTGCGGGCATGCTCGCGAAAACGCGCGACCATCATCGCGTCCTTGGCCTCTTCGCGGACACGCTCGGCAAGCCGTGCGCAATCCCTGATCTCTTGTTCGGGCGAGAACTCCACGCCCTCCAACTCGTCGCGGCGCGGGAAATAGCCGACGACAGGGTCGCTCTCCCAGACGGGGCCGCTGCGATTGCCCGCGACGAAACAGGTCGAGACGTGTATGAGCGCGGGCCGACGCATGCGCCTCGCAAACGCGATGACGTTCTGCGTGCCGACGACATTGGTGCGCAGGGCGCTTTCGAGCGTCGGGTTGAAGGTGACGTTGCCCGCGCTGTTGATGACCACGTCTATGTCGTCGGCGATTCTCTGGGCCTCTTCTTCCGTGTAGCCGAGATTGGTGTCGCCTATGTCGCCGCCGACCACGACGACCTTGTCCCTGATGAAGCCTTCGAGCGCATCGCCGTAGCGCTCGCGCAGCGGGTCAAAGGGCGGCGCGGTGATGACGTTGTTCCAGAAGCGCGTCTCCGATTCTTCCTGCGAGCGAGCGCGTACGGTGACGTAGACGCGCCCGACGTTGGGAAAGCGGTAGAGCAGCATCGAAAGCGTCACCTTGCCGAGAAAGCCCGTCGAGCCGATCAGGAAGATTTTTCTTTCGTTATAAATTTCTGTCGGAGATAGTTTCATTGTGTCTTAACTATCTTACTCCATATCGGCGATGCCGATCATCGGTTGATGAAGCATGGTGATCTCGGCCGAGCGTCCCATGTAGCTGCGCGCCATCGCGATCGCTTCGGTCAGGTTGTCGGCGCGATCCCAGCCGAGCATCGCCGGAACGTGCGCGTTCTCCGCGCCCGCCGCGATGACCTTGCCGACGTGCTGGCGTCCGTTCTCGCCCCAGTACCACATAAAAAACGGGTGCGCGCCGTGATAGGCATTGCCGCGCCGGTACATCTCGACGTAGCTCGGATTGTTGGCGAACTCGCGCTCGTATTTCTCCCGCAGCACGAAGGCATCGCGCGTCTCGGGCAGAAGACGATTGAAGAATTCTATGTAGCTCGGATGAAAGTTGTGATCGAACTCGTCGTAACAGGGATGATGAAGAATGAGCACGCCGCCTTTTTTCAGGAGCGGCTTGTTGCGATAGAAGTTGAAGTGATACCCGAGCGCCATCACCTGTACGAGCAGCGGGTTCAGAACCGAATAGACGTTGTAGGGCGAGATGTCTGGAATCCCCGTGATCAGAATGTCGCATTGGCCGCTGACGGGAATGGCGTATTGCTGAAAACCCTTCTCGATGATCTTCTCGTGAACGGGCTCTGTGCGCCCGGCGTGACAGGCGATCATCTCATACTGTGCGGGCTTGGAATGCAGCAGCTTGCGGCGCGCAACCCTCGGCAGCTTGCTCATCGAATAGCGCATCGCCTCGAACTTCATACGATCGAAGGCGGAGAAGTCGTCCTCGTTCTTCAGGAGGAAATCCATGTCGCCTTTGTACATGCGATTGTTGATGGCCGTCTCGATGTGAAAGACGTTCATTTGCTCGTCTACAAGTTTTCCCAAACGATTGACCTTGTGATTAAGCTCCGAGCGCGCGGGATCCATATAGCTGTCGGAGTCGCGTATGGTCTGCGGCTCGTGATGGGCGCGCAGGGATTCGTAATCACAGAGGCCGACGGCGACGGATTTGTGCCCGCCGTCCATCGGGACGAGGTTGATGTTGACGTAGATGACGAGGTCGCTCTCCGCCGCCCTGCGATTGAGCCGCAGCGGTTCGTGGTGACGCGTCTCGCCGAGCGTGACGAGCCCGTCGGCCCACTCGGCGTCGTGGTTATAGTAGCGATCAGGATAGAACTCGTCGAAAATCTTCGTGCCCGTCATGCGCTTCATCTCCCACGGTGTCATCTTTCGATGAAGCGAATTGGCGATGATGATGTGCACATCGTCAACGCCGTAGGCCGAGAGCATGTCGAGCACTATCTCAAGCACGGTCTGGCGAATGTCGGGCGTCGCCATCGGCGGCAGCGGCAGGCTGATGTCATCGACCGCGATCGTCACCTTCATGCCCGGCTCAAGCTGCGCGAAGAGCGGGTCGCAGTCGTGCGGGTGATTCAGGGCGTAGCGAATCGCCGCCTCACGATTGGGCAGGCCCTTGATCGGCGGGTTCGGGTACAGGACGCGCGTGCCGATCGGCAAATCTTCGAGGATAAAATCCTCGCCCGAAGGGATGATGCGCGGCGCGCTGTCGCTGTCGATATAGATGACAGACTCGTGCGTTTTTCGTCTAAGTTGCAAGCTCATAAGAGATCAGTGACAAGCGACAAGTGACGAGTGAAAGACAAAAGCTGAACAGCTCATCACTCGTCACTTGTCACTGCTTTTAAGTCAGTTTCATTCCCAGCACGTGAACGAGGAAGCCCCATTTGTCGGAGACTTCTTCGATCTGCTTTGTTGTCGGCTTGCCCGCGCCGTGCCCGGCTTTGGTCTCGATGCGGATGAGCACGGGCTCCGGGCCAGCCTGCGCGGCCTGCATGGTCGCGGCGAACTTGAAGCTGTGGCCGGGCCAGACGCGGTCGTCATGATCGGCGGTCGTGATCAGCGTCGCGGGGTAATGCGTGCCGGGCTTCAGGTTGTGGAGCGGCGAGTAGGCATAGATCGCGCGGAACTCTTCCGGGTTCTCGGGCGAGCCGTAATCGGAAGTCCACGCCGCGCCGATGGTGAATTTGTTGAAGCGGAGCATGTCCATCACGCCCACAGCCGGGAGCGCAGCGCCGAACAAGTCCGGGCGCTGCACGAGCACCGCGCCGACGAGCAGTCCGCCGTTACTTCCGCCGCCGATCGCCAGCTTCGGCGTTGACGTGTACTTATTAGCGATGAGCCATTCGGCGGCGGCGATGAAGTCGTCGAAGACGTTCTGCTTCTTGAGCTTCATCCCGCTCTCGTGCCATTCCTTGCCGTACTCGCCGCCGCCGCGCAGGTTGGCGACGGCATAGACGCCGCCCATCTCCATCCAGACCAGATTGCTCGGCGCGAAGGCGGGCGTCATCGAAATGTCAAAGCCGCCGTAACCATACAGGTAGGTCGGGTTCTGGCCATCCAGCTTGAGACCTTTTTTGTGCGTGATGAACATGGGGACGCGCGTGCCGTCCTTGCTGGTAAAGAAAACCTGCTTGGATTCGTAGTTGTTCGGGTCAAAGTCAACTTTGGGCTGGCGGAAGATGGTGCTCTTGCCCGTGCGTATGTCGTAGCGGTAGATCGTCTTCGGCATCGTGTAGCCGGTAAACGAATAGAACGTCTCCTTGTCTTTACGCTTACCACCGAAGCCTTCGACCGTGCCCAGGCCCGGCAGCTCGACTTCGCGCACGAACTTACCCTTCGTGTCGTAGAGCTTGACCTGCGCGTGCGCGTCCTTCAGATAGGAGGCGATGAACATATCGCCGACGACGCTCGTGCCGACGAGCGTCTCTTTCGCTTCCGGGACTAAGACCTTCCAGTTCTTAGGCTCGGGCGTGCGCGTGTCGATGGCGATGATCTTCTTGTGCGGAGCGTCGCGGTCGGTCTGGAACCAGAAGATGGGCCCATCGTTGCCGATGAAAACCTGCTCGACCCCAGCATCGTCGAGCAGCTTGACGAGCGGGGCGTCTTTTTGTTGCAGGTCTTTGTAATAAACGCGAGTCTCGGAGCTTGAGCCTGGGAACACCATCACGATTAGATAGCGCCCGTCCTCCGTCACGTAGCCGTTATAAATCCAGCCCTTCATCTTTTCGTCCGCGCTGGAATAGACGAGCACGTCCTCCGCCTGCGGCGTCCCCAGGCGATGATAATAGAGCTTGTGGTATTCGTTGACGGCGGCGAGCTTGCTGCCCTCCGCCTGCTCGCCGTAGCGGCTGTAGAAGAAACCCTTGCCGTCGCTCGTCCATGAAGCGTCGGAGAATTTGACCCACTTGATCACGTCCGGCAAATCCTGTCCGGTCTCGACATCGCGGACGTGCAGTTCGTTCCAGTCCGAGCCGGAAGCGGCGAGGGAGTAAGCCATCAGCTTGCCGTCGTTCGTGATGGCTCCGCCTGTGAGCGCGACCGTGCCGTCGCTCGAAAGCTTGTTCGGGTCGAGCAGGACGCGCGGCTCTCCCTCAAGCGTGGTGACGGTGTAGAGCACTGACTGGTTCTGCAATCCGTTGTTCTTCTTGTAGAAGTAGCGCCCGCCCTCCTTGGACGGAATGTCGTAGCGCTCGTAGTTCCAGAGCTTGGTCAGACGATCTTTGATCGCGGCGCGCTCCGGTATCTGTTTCAGGTAATCGAAGGTCAGCTTGTTTTCGGCCTCGACCCAGGCGCGCGTCTCCGCCGAGTCCAGGTCTTCGAGCCAGCGATAAGGGTCGGCGACTTTCGTGCCGTGATAATCGTCCACCTGTTCGCCCCTGCGAGCCGCCGGGTAAGAGAGTCGACCGCCCTCCCTGGTGTCGAGCGCGTTGACGGAACCCTGAGCGCAGACTGTGGCCGCAAGCGCCAGAAGCGCCATCGGTATGACTAGAAATTTGAATAAACGCATTTCCCAAAACCCTTTCTGTAATACTTTTTGTTGATGACAGCAATGCTGCTGCCGGGCCCTTGTGCGCGTGTGTGTCTCCCGGCCCGGTCTATTTCAAATTCAGTATGGGCCAATCGTGATGCAGCGCCGTCTGTCGCAGCCGCATGTCCGGGTTGACGGCTGCCGGATGGCCCACGACAGAGAGCATCGGCAGATCGCTCATGCTGTCGGAGTAGGCGTAAGAGTCGCTGAGGCTCAGGCCCTCACGCTCGGCGAAAGTCCTGATCCATGATGCCTTGGTCGCGGCGGCGAGCACCGGCGGCAGCAGCCTTCCGGTTGCCACGCCGTTGACGAATTCCAGCCGATTGGCGACGTAATCCTCAATCCCAAGATATTCCATCAGGGGCTTGACGGTAAAATCCAGCGCGCCCGTGACGACCACCTGGCGCAGGCCCAGGCTGCGGGATTTCTCGATCAACTCGAACGTGCCCGGAAAGACGGCGGGCTTCAACACGTCCTCAAATAACTCCCCGGCGAAAAAACGCAGGCGGTCTTCCGACTCGCCCTTGTATCTTTTGAAAAAGAGATCGTTGAAGACTTTTCGGCTATACTGATCCGTCACGGCAAAGAGCGGCAGACTGAGGAGCGTCGAAGCGCTCTTGCGTAAGCTGCTCAATAAGCCCTGCTGGTTCTTCGCGTAAAATCCGAGCGCATGAACAAGATTGGTGCTAACTAAAGTTCCTTCTAAATCGTAAAATGACGCAGCAGCCACCAAAGTCCTCCAAAAGTGCCAATGGGCCCGGCGATTTTCTTTATGGCTTGCACCGGAGCGAAACCCGTTGCATGTGTGTAGAGCGTGAATATTACCTTATTTCGTCGCCGAGGGGTAAGTTGCCTCGTTCGATATGACATCGCGCACGAGATTTAAGTCGTTAATTATAAAGGGAAAACATGAAGCTAAAAGTTCACTTTCGGCACTTCTGCGCGGGCTTGTTTGCGGCTCTGCTCGTCCTGGCCGCCGCCGGTTGCCGGTCGCAGCAGGCGGTCACGGAAGCCCCCGTCGAGAAGGTCTCGGTTCCCGATCTGATTTCACAGGCCGACAAACTCTACGCGCAAAGAGAGGATTTGGCGCGCTTACGCGAGGGCTTGGGCATACTGCGACGGGCGCGCACGGCTGAGCCGGGCAACTACGATGTGCTCTGGCGCATGGCCCAATATGATTATTACCTGGGGGCCCACACCAAAGAGAAGGACGAGCGCAACAGGGCCTTTGACGAGGGCATAGAGGCGGGCAAGGCCGCCGTGCAGTTACAGGACGGAAAGCCCGAAGGCCATTTCTGGCTGGGCGCGAATTACGGCGGCGTGGCTCAGGCAAGCGTCCTCGGCGGCTTGGCCGCGATAGACGACATACGCGAACAGATGAACGCCGTGCTGCGCACGGACGAGGGTTACCAGTCCGGCAGCGCCTACATGGTGTTGGGCCAGGTGGAGCTTGAAGCCGGGAGGATGATGGGTGACCCGGAGATGGCCGTCCAATATCTTGAGAAGGGATTGAAGCTCGGCCCGAATAACGCGCTCCTGCGCCTGCGATTGGCCCAGGCTTATGCGCGCGTCAATCGGCGCGATGACGCACGCAAACAACTGGACGCGATTCTCAAATTGACCCCAGACCCCAACTATCTGCCCGAGCACAAAGAGGCCACCGACGAAGCGCGAAAGATGCTGGACAGGGGCGTGTGAGCACGCGTTTGAGTAAGGAGCGAAAAAGGGTATGAGCCGTGCAAACTGTTCCTGTGAATCGCTTGAGCGGTTGGAGGGCGCGAGCGTGCCCGCCTACATCCGTACGTTTCTGGACGAGCAGGGATACGTCGACGATGAGCGCAAGCATTACGTCTGCCGCGTCTGCGGGCGCGAGTGGGAAAAGCGTTCCCCCCAAACCAGAAGCGACGGCACGCGCCCATCATTGATACGTCTGGGAGATAAGCGGTAAAGAGACAATAAGAAGCCCCTGCAAGGGGCGACAGAATGTAGCCCACGGCGCAAGCCTTGGGAAGACAACAACCAAACGTAATTAAGCCCCGAAGGGGCGAAAGAAACTCAACTGGAATTTCTTACGCCCCTTCGGGGCTCTCTCTTTATCCTTTGCTCTGTTCCCATGACTTGCGTCATGGGCTACATTCTGCCGCCCCTTCGGGGCTTACAATCTTTCTATCTGTCTATTCCCAAGGCTTGCGCCGTGGCTACACTCTGCGCGCCCCTTTCAGGGGCTCTGCGTATTTGGTGGACACGCTCCAGGTTGCTTTTCGCGCTTTAGAGTCTCAACCCGGTTTGCAGGTAATGAAAAGGGACGTGCTCGGCGTCGCGGCCGGCATCTCTGAGCGCGTCGAGCATGCGTTGCGCTCCGTAGTAGTTGAGCGAGTGGATGACGATCGTGGCGTCGCGGTGATGGTCTGGATGCGCGGCGAGCCAGCGGGCGACAGCATAGCCCGTGCGCTCGTCGTCCGGCTCATCCGAGAAGTAGTGCTCTTCGGCCAGATCATGATCGAGAAGGATTACGTCGTAATCATGCTCGCCGAGCCATGCTATCGCCTCGCGCGTGTCGCAGGTGACATCCATCTGTCGCCCGGCGAACTTCTGCTCGAACCAGGCGCAGCGCACGGGGTCGTCTTCAACGATTAAGATTCGCTCGCTCATACCGCCGTCTCAATAAAAGCTCATGGAGATTTTTGCCTGCGCTTGGCTTCTTCGAGCGTGCGTCTGGCGGATTCGAGTTTTTGTCCGGCCTCGCCGAGCTTGCCCTGCGCCGTGAGCCGCTGGTAATCGTCAAGGTCTTGAAGCGCCTGATTCACCAACTGCTGCGTGTCCTGCTGCGGCGTCGGGGCAGATGTCGGCGGCGGAGTCTCAGTCACGCCGGTTGATTCCGGTTTCGGCTGCTCTGGTTTCCCTTGCGCGATTGATGGGGTTTGCGCCGCTTCGCCGAAGAGGCTCTTCATGGCTTCTTCAAAGCTTTGCCCGTAGCCGAGCTTGTCCTGCGTTGCGAGCACGACCAGCCGCAGTTCCGGCATGGGGCTGCGCTCGGCTTGCAGGTAGATGGGCTCGACGTAGAGCAGCGCGCGCCCGATGGGGATGACGAGCAGGTTGCCGCGACGCACGCGCGAGCCCTGCTGGCTCCAGAGCGTGATCTGTGACGAGAGCTGTGCGTTCTGATCTATGCGCGCCTCGATTTGCAGCGGCCCGTCGATGAGCCGCGACTTCGGAAAATTGTAGGCGATGAGCGTGCCGTAGGCGTCGCCGTCGCTGCGGCCCGCTATCCAGCCGATCATGTTATTGCGATTGGCCGGAGTGAAGGGCAGTATCTCCACGAACTCGTTCCTGGCCTGCTCGCCCGGCAGTTGCATGAGCACGAAGTAGGGCTCAAGCGGCTCGGTCTCGCGCTTGCCGTCCTTGAGAGAGACCTGGCTGGCGACGCTCCACAAGTCCTCGCGCTGGAAGAAAGCCTTCGCGTCCTGCGTGTGATAGAGGCCGTAGACCTGTCCCTGCGTCTCCATCAGCGTTTGCGGATAGCGCACGTGCGAGCGAAGGTCTGCGGGCATCTCGCTCGCATCACGGAAGAGCGACGGAAAGGTCGCGCGGTATGCCCCGACGAGCGGGTCTTGATTGTCGAAGACGTAAAAGCTGACCGTGCCGTTGTAGGCATCAATCAAGACCTTGACGCTGTTGCGTATGTAATTGACGCCATCGTTGCCCGCGCGATAGTGGCGCGAGTAAGGGTAGTTGTCGGATTCCGTGAAGGCGTCGATCATCCAGAAGAGGCGGCCTTCGTCGGAGACGATGATATAGGGGTCGTCGTCGTAGATGAGAAAGGGCGCGAGGGCACGCACGCGCTCGCCTATGTTGCGACGCATAAGCACGCGGCTCTCCGAGGTAACATCGTCGGAGAAGGGAAGCTTCGACAGATCATCAAGGGCCCAGGCGATGAGCATACGACGAAGCCCATTGCCGACGGCGATGCCGCCCGTGCCCTCGTACGTCGTCAGGTTGTTGGTCTCGCCCTGCGGATAGTTGAACTCCTTCTGGCGCGTCTTGACGTAAACGTCCGTGTTCGTCTTCTGTCCGAAATAGATTTCCGGGCGCGTGACCTTGATCTCGGGCGCGCTCGTCTCGACGGGCATGTTCGAGAGCACGAAGTGCGGCATGCCCTCGGGCGTAAAGCCGTTGACGGGATTCATCGTCACGCCGTAGCCGTGCGTGTAGATCAGTCGTTCGTTGATCCAGTTGCGCGATTGCTCCGGCAGTTTCTCGACATCTATCTCGCGCGCGGCGAGCATCATCTGCCGCATCTCTCCGCCGACGCGGTAGCGATCGACATCCACATCCTGAAAATCGTAGTAGGTGCGTATCTCCTGAATCTGGCGCAGCGTATCTCTGAGCGCCGTCCAGTCCCAGAGGCGTATGTTGTCGAGCGTGCTGCGATTGCCTTCGAGGTTAAAGGATGCGACGGCGGTTTCCGCCTCGAAGTCGCGCTGCTCTATGCGGTCAAGGCCGAAGGCGCGGCGCGTCGCCTCGATATTATGTGCGATGTAAGGCGACTCGCGCCCCAGCTCGTTCGGCTTGACGATAAAGCTCTGAACGTAGCCGGGGACGAGCATTCCGGCCACGACGTAGAGAATGACGGGCAGCGCGATGGCCGCCAGCATCAATCGCAGCCGTCGCTCCGTGAAGGCGTTGATGAGCGCGAGCGCGGCTCCCAGCAAGAGCGTGACGGCGACGATCATCAATCCCGGCAGCACGTAGTGGTCTTCCGTGTAAGTGACGCCGGTGAATGTCTGGTGATCGTTCCACAGGTAAGGAAAGCGCGAAAGATAGACGCGCCACGCGAGCATGAGCAGAAAACCTGCGAGCGCGCACGAGATGACCGCGTAGCCCGTACGGCGCGGCGGCGCAATCCGGGCCGTGTGCTTCGCCTGCTGCGGCATGGAGACGAGCGCGAAGACGACCGCCGCGCAGAGAATCACGAAGGCCAGCATCAATAGCCATCCGCTCAGCAATTGATGGACGGGCAGACTGAAAAGATAGAAGCCGAGCGGTTTTTGAAAGATGGGGTCGCTGCCCATTGTTGCAGGCTGGTTCATGTAGAGCGCGAAATAACGCCACTCGGCGCGCATCCCCAGCCCGTAGACCAGCCCGAAGACGAGAGAGACGGCCCACGAAAGCGGCCTCATAATGCGCGCGGGCGAGATTTCGACCGGCTGATTATTGAGCATGACCGTGCGACGCCCGAGCGTGCTGGTCTTGAAGACGCGTTCCAGCAGCCAGAATGCCCCGCGAAGGATAATGACGGTCAGGAGCGCGAAGATAAAGAAGAGCGCAAGCTTGAGCCGGAACGTGTACCAGTAAACGGAAGCGTAGCCGAGCGAGCCGAACCACAGAGCGTTGATATAGATCGAGAGCGAACGCGTGAGGGCGATGACCAGTAAGATCAACGCTCCGATCAACCAGCGTCGCCAGCGACGACGCGCAGGCGGCCCGACATCTATGATTTCGTGATCGAAGTTCGGCGGAAGATTGCTGCTCATGCCCTATAGCATACGCTTAATCCATCGCCACACTCAATGCGGTTGCAAACACATGCGCCTCGCAGGCACAATCTCCGAACCTTGAAACTCGCATCGAAAATTCGCTGGCTCATCCTTTTGTTCGTCGCGGCGGCGATCGTCGTCGTCGCGGCTCTTCTTTATCTGCGGACGCGAAAGACGGCTCCCCTGCCTCCGCTCTCGTCGCTTAAAACGCTGGCCGGGGCGGCAAAGACGAACGACGCGGCGCGATTCGTTGACCCCTTCGGACTGGCGGTCTCGGCCGCAGACCAGAGCGTCTACGTCTCGGACGGCGGCAGCGGTCGTATCTGGCAGATCAATTCGGAAGGCGTCGCGCGCGTCGTCGCCGAAAATCTGGACGTGCCATCCGCCATCGCGCTCGCGCCGGACGGCACGCTCGTCGTTGCAGAGACGGGCTCGCACACGATCACTCGCATTGACCTCAGGAGCGGGCAGGGCCAGTCGATCGCGGGAGTCAAAGGACGCTCGGGCTTTGCCGACGGCGACCGTAGCGCGGCCCTCTTCAATGGGCCCATAGGCGTCGCGGTCGGCCAGGACGGCATGATCTACGTCGCCGATACTTACAATGATCGCATTCGCGCCATCGACGCCGGTGGAAAGGTACGCACCCTAGCCGGTGGCGCTGAGCCTGGGATGAGGGATGCGGCAAGCGGCGCGGATGCGCGCTTCGATACGCCGTGCGGAATCGCGGTCGAGCCGGGCGGCGCGCTCGTCGTCGCCGATACGGGAAACAATCGCCTGCGTCGCGTCGAGCAGGGCGGCGCGGTGACGACGATTGCCGGAACAGGTGAGCCGGTAGGCTTCGACGGCCCGCTCTTCGCCGCTTCATTTGCTGGGCCCACGGGCGTCGCCGTCAGCACAGATGGTGCGATCTACGTCGTTGAAGCCGGACACTCTGCTCTGCGCGTGTGCCGGTTCGGCCTGGTGTCCAACGTGCAAACACTGGTGGGCCAACAGGGCAGCGGTTTGGTCGATGGCCCGCTCGAAGATGCCAGGCTTCGCGCTCCTTCGGGCGTAGCGGTCGCCGCTAACGGGACGGTGATCGTCGCCGACACCGGCAACAGGCTTGTGCGCGTCCTGGTAGGCGAAAAGAGGGAGCGCGGCGTTGCGCTCACACGCGAAGAGGCGCTCTCGCTTTACCCGACCGCCGCCGAATTGCGTAATAATGGCGCTCCGCCGCGCTGGCCCTACGACCCGCCTGACCGCCCGCGAGAGATCGCCGCCACCTTCGGCGAGATCAGGGGTGAGCTGACGACGACCAATCACGAAGCCTACTTTCACAACGGGCTGGACATCCCGGGCGCGTATGGCGAGACGGCCCGCGCCGTCCGCGAAGAGCGAATACTCCGGCCCTTCCCGGTCGAAGACGTAGGGACATCGCGCGAGCGCATAACTTTTCCGCAGCTTGGGTACATACACCTGCGCGTCGGTCGTGATAGCAGTGATCGCGTCTTCGATGATGGCCGCTTCGTTTTAAGACGCGATGGCGGCGGGCGCGTGACGGGCGTGCGCGTGCGGCGCGGCGAGCGCTTTGCTGCCGGTGAAGCGATCGGCACACTCAACAATCAATATCACGTACACCTCATCGCCGGGCCCACGGGCGGCGAGCTGAATGCGCTGGCGGCCCTGGAATTGCCCGGAGTGAAAGACACTGTTGCGCCCTTGATTGAGAAAGACGGCGTGCGGCTTTTTGATCGCGGGTGGCGGGAACTGCGCGCCGCCTCCGCCGGAAGCGGTCAGGGAGACAAGGCCAGCGATCAGCGCATCACGGTTGACGGCGACGTGCGTATCGTCGTGCGCGCTTACGATCAGATGGATGGAAATGCCGCGCGGCGACGCCTCGGCCTCTATCGTCTGGGCTATCAGATTCTAAACGCCGACGGCTCGCCCGCGCCGCAGTTCGATCAACCCCTGATGAACATCTCCTTTGAGACTCTGCCCGTCAATAGGGGCAGCGCCTCGCTCGCCTATGCGGAGGGCAGCAAGTCGGGCGCGAGGGGAGAAACCATCTTCGCCTACATCATCACCAACGTAGTACGCGACCGCCTGTCATCGGAAGACTTCTGGCACGCTTCCGCTTTACCGGCGGGCGACTACACCCTTCGCGTCTTCGCCGAAGACTTCTTCGGCAACCGCTCGACGCGCGACATACCCGTACGAAAGCAAGGATGAAGGCGGAAGGATGAAGGATGAAGGAAAAGCTTTCAAGACACGGAGGCTCTTCTTTCATCCTTCATCCTTCATCCTTTCATTCATAGCGTAAGCATTCGATCGGGTCTAGGCGCGAGGCTTTGCGGGCGGGCCAGACGCCGAAGATCAGGCCGACGCCGACCGAGACGCTCAGTCCCGTGATGACGGCCCACATGGGAATGGTCGCGGGGAGGGAAGGGATGAGAAGGATGATGAGCTGGCTGACGCCGATGGCGAGCAGGACGCCGAGGACGCCGCCGAGGAAGGTCAGCGTCATGGCCTCGAAGAGAAACTGGTTAACGATGTCGCGGCGACGCGCGCCGATGGCCTTGCGTATGCCTATCTCCTGCGTGCGCTCTGTCACGGAGACGAGCATGATGTTCATCACGCCGATGCCGCCGACAAGCAGTCCGAGGCTTGAGATGGCGATGGCGATCAGCCCGACCATCGCCGTGATGCTGTCGAACTGTTCGATGAATTTGTCGGCGGTCTTAATATCGAAATTGTCCGGCTCGTTGAAGCCGACATTGCGGCGGCGGCGCAGGATGTCTTCGGATTGTTCGAGCGCCTCGCGCAGTTGACCGCTGCGACCGCGTATGACGAAGAGAATATAGCCGCGCGCGGGCGCAATCTTCTGTGCCGTGCGGAAGGGAATATAGACGGCGTTGTCTTCGTCGTTCTCGCCGAAGAAGCCGGCCTTCCTTTTCTCAAGCACGCCGACGATCTCGAACGAGTAGCCGCCCATCTTGACTTCCGTTCCGGCGATGTTGCTGGACTGGCCGGGAAAGAGCGCTTCGGCGGCGTTGACGCCGATGACCATCACGTTGCGTCGCTGCTGGTCGTCAGCCTCTGTGATAAACCTTCCCTCGCTCAGAACAATGTTCGTGATGTCGGCGTAGTTGGGCGTCACGCCCTGCGTATTGCCCCAGCGATAGTTCTGGCCCTGGTACTTGATGTTATCGTCAAAGGGGCCGCCGGAGTAGCCGACGTTGGGTGCGACCATCGAGATGTCTTCGACCGCCGGAGCGCCCGCGCGAATCGCCTCGGCATCGCCCGGCACAAACGGCTTGCGGCTGCGCTCCGCCCGATTGTCCGTCACCCTCGGCCCCGTCGAAAGATGAAAGGCGTAGATATTATTAGTGCCGTACTCCTCTATCATCTTGACGATATTCTGCCTGAGGCCCGTCAGGATAGAGGCGATGGTGATGGCCGTCATGACGCCGATGACGATGCCGAGCACGGTCAGAAAGCTGCGAAACTTGTGCGAGCGCACGCTCGCGAACGCCATCGCCAGCGTCTCGACAGGTACAAACCTTGGCATCCTCAAACGCATACTTCTCAACTCTTCGTCAAAGCGATGATCGGGTCAAGACGTGCGGCCTTGAAGGCCGGATAGATTCCGGCGATGATGCCGATCACGCTGGAGAAAAAGATCGCCAGAAAAATATAGGTGACCGTGATGGTCATCGTAATCCCGGCCAGCACAGTGATGAGCCAGCAGACGCCCGCCGCCAGGAGCAGCCCCAACACCCCGCCCAGCGCGCACAGCATCGCCGACTCGATCAAAAACTGCATCAGTATCTGCTTCTTCGTCGCCCCGATGGCCTTGCGCAGTCCCACCTCGAACGTCCGCTCCGTGACCGATACCAGCATGATATTCATCACGACGATGCCGCCGACGACGAGCGTGATGAAGGTGATGGGAATGACGACCATCGCAATGCTGCCGGTAAACTGGTCTATCTCTTTATTCAAGTCCTCGACGTTGACGAGGCCGAAGTCGTCCTCGTCGTTGCCCTTGAGCTGGTGCTTGTTCCGCAGGGCCATGCGCGCGTCTTCGATCGTCGCCTGAAATGTTTCGCGCTCCTCTCCCTTGCCGTGAATCTGTATGCCGTCGCGGCCACGACCGAAGATTTGCAGGTGAGTAGTGACGGGGATATAGATGTGGCGGTCAAAGGAATCGCCGAAGAAAGAGCCGCGCTTCTCCTCCACGCCGACGACCATCATCGGCATCCCGCGCACCTTCAGCGTCTTGCCGATCGCATCCGTGTTGGGGAAAAACTTGTCCTTAATATCACCGCCGAGCACGCAGACGAGGGCGGAACGTTGAACCTCGTCGTTTGAAATAAACCTGCCGTCGGCGATGTTCTTGTCTTCGATCTCAAGCATGTTGGCGGTCGCGCCGAAGACAAGCGCGCTCGGAAAGTCTACGCCGTTCTGGCTCAGATCAGTCTGGCTGGCCTGCGCCGCGCCGACCTCCGTGCATGACAGGCAGTGGTCTCTGACCCACTCGTAGTCTTCCCACTCGATGCGACGGTTGCGACGATTGCGCCGCTCGAACTCTTCATCGCTGAGTCTGCCGTGAAAGACCATCCGGGCGATCATGAAATGGTTCGTGCCGAGCACCTTCGAGATCTTATCCACGACATACGTATTCAAGCCGCTGATGGCAGCGCCGACGACAACCACCGACGCGACGCCGATAATAATCCCGATCAGCGTCAGGAAAGCCCTGAGCTTATGGGAAAAGATCGCCTGTAGAGCGATGCGCGTGGCGTCTAAGTAGAAGGAATAAACAGTTTTCATTTTCGGCAACCGGCGGCGTGAAATAGCTGGTCGCTGAACTGTACGACGAAATGGGAGTCAAGGTTTACAAATAATTGGCTGTGGCAGAGAGACTCGTCGCGCCCGGTTGAGAGGGCGGCGAAAAGGATGAAAGCCATGCGATAGGTGGGCACGGCGGCGACTGACGGGCTTTCTGTTTCCTGACCGAGCGCGGCGAGCTAAAAATTCCTCTCGTTCAGCTGGGCGAGCCTTCGGAGGGCGTTTCCCGTGCTCTCATATTTACGCTTTGACGAATTCCAGACCAGCACGCTATTAAACTCTCTGGTAAATCCACGGGTGATCTTTTCGCAGCTCTCATCATCGGCTTCTTTGACCAGCCTGATCTTGACGGAGATGTTGAAGTGGCCGCCACGGCTTGCTCGCAAGACGCGTATGGTCGGGGTCTGTGTGGAGTTGTTGCCGCAGTAGTTCAGGTTGAGCAAGGTGGGGAAGTCAAAGATCGTTCTCAGCCTGTCGCCCTCCGTGCCCAACAACGTCAGGTTCAGATAACCCTGGCTGGAATTGTGATGATAGTTTGTGATCATGACGGCGTCCGCCTGCGCGCTGATGTGAAGAACGGGCTGCTCCTCCCGTATGTTTGAGAAACGGTCTGCCTTAATATCCGTCGCATCCAGCAATCTCGCAGTTGGCTCAAGCTCGAAGAGGGCCAGCACGCCGAGTTCTCCCCAAGTAAACTGCTCGCCGTCGCTCTCGACGTGGACGAGCAGGAGCAGACGCCTTCTGCCGCCCGTTTGGAGGAAGAGACTTTCGACGGCGTTGATCTTCATCTGCGCGCGGTAGACCCTGTTTTTGTAATCGCCGAAGAGATGATCGAGCGGGATGGACAGATGTGCCACGGCCTCAGAACTCCCGGCAGCATCCATCTCAGCATCGGGGAATATCTTTTTCAACAGGTCGAAATAGGTCGCGCTCGCCCCACTGCTCACGGGATTTCCGTAATTCTCCACAGCGCTGACTTGCGCATAGGACGGCCCGGCATGAATCAGCGCCAGCGCTCCCCATAACGAGAGGCAAAAGGCGATCAGCTTTGTTCTTCGCATACTGGCTCCGCAACTTCAAACAGGAAACGCCCCTGTCAGTCTCGTTTTCAACTATTCCGGCTGGCAGTCTTTTAGAGCCTGAGCCTTAGACGGTAGACGATAAAATCCCCTGCGCGCTCGCCCGCGTCGCGCTCGTACCAGCGATCGAGGTTTGTAAAATCAAGCTTCTGCCATGACGGTGTGACGACGTAAGAGAGCGGCAGACTTGCGGCGCGCTCATGGTTGAAGGAGGCGACGAATTCACTGTAGCCGCGCAGCTCCGTCTCGATTTCGGCGGGCGTGACGGGTCGCCATCCGGCGTTCCATGCCGGATCGCTGCGTCCCCATCCGATCAGGGCGTTGATGAAATATCGCTTGTGAGGGTCGAGCTTTTCCATCGCCTGCTCACCGCCGCGCTCGTAATTGACGCCCGTGTAATAGAGATACTGGTAGATACGCTGTTTGTGCTCAAGCGGGTCGGCTCCCGAGAAGACCTGTAGATGCGGGGCCCAGAGCACGGCCATAGAAGACTCCGTCGGCAGGCTATCGGCCAGCATGAGGTCTGTTGAGAGAGTTAAAGGGCGCGCCGCCTCGTCCGTGCGCGCAAGCTCGGCGAGCCTTAAGGCGGCGCTGCGCGTCCTGTCCATAGCGACGTTGACGGGCTCATACCTTCGCGTCGCAACGACGGTCTCGACCAGACCCCAGCCGAAGGCTGCGAGCGCAATCAACCAGAGCGCCCGAGCGGGAAAACGCCTCGCGCCGCCCGCGCGGCCACGCCACAAGAGCGTCGCCAGCAGGACGAGCGCTGCGAGCGCGACATACTTGGCGATGAACAGGTCATAGTGAAGCGGCTGCAACGAATGGCCCGTGAGTATCTGCTGGTTAAAAACGATCAAAGGGAGGAGCGCAAACGAGGCGGCAAAGGTCGAGACGTGATCGAAGCGTTCGATGAGCCCGCGCGTGCGTCCCCACAGGAGCGCAAAGAGAACGGCGAGCCCCAGAATCTCAGACCAGTGAAACAGGTCGGGCCTGCGCGAGAGCGTCAGCAATTGGGTCGCGTCCATAGAGGGAGCGCGGTCGCGTAATAGAATGTAGTAAGGGATAAAGGCAAGCGAACTCACGGCGAAGATCAACCCTGCCCGCACGCCATCTCTCCGCCAGCCATCGGGGCGGGACGCGACGAGCGATAGCGCGAGGCAGGCGAGCCAGCCCAGGGCAGCAGTCCAGAGGTAGAAGTAAGAAAAAAGCAGCAGCGCAAAGATCAAACACGCTGCCGCGCCGTAAAAAGCCGCATCTCTCGCCGGGCGACTTCGCAGTGTGCGCCAGACGAAGGCGCAGAACAGGAAGAAGAAGGGAAACGCCAGCGCCGGTTGAAAACGGCGCAGGAAGGGAAGGAAGCTGAAAGCATAGGTCGTGTCCATCCCTCGCAGGCTTTGCCAGGTAATATAGATGGGCCCAAACGTGCCCAGACAGAGTATGACTAAAACGGATGCCGCCGCGACGCGCCCATCGTCAGTCAGGAGCGTCATCAGCCAGAAGATAGCGAGCGACGAGGCAAACGCCATGACGGGCAGGAGCAGTATGAAGACGGTCGAGGCCGAGAGGTTGAAGATGCGCGCCAGCCGGGCAATCGCAAAGGGCTGGATGAATTGAATGGAAAAAAGTGATTCGTGCTGTCGCGCTTGCGGCGAGTCGTCGCGTCCCGTGTAAGGGTCGTTGCGCCTCGGGCGTCCGTCGATCAACGCCGCGAGGTAAGCTGAGTAAGCGACTTCATCGGAATCTATATGCGCGTATGAGCCGCCCCAGTCCGCGCCCCGCACGAGCCATAAGTTAAGCTGCGGGTAGAGGGCCAGCAGCATGACGGCGACTGCGGCCAGCAGGCCAAACTTCCACCGGACGCTAGTGTGCTGGTTCTGCAACTAAATTTTCTTCGCTTACTCGTAGCTTAAAGCCTCGACGGCATCCTGGCTGGCGGCGCGGAGGGCCGGATAGAGCGCGCCGATGGTTCCGCCCAGCAAGCCTACGCCGAGCGAGATGATAATCCAGCGCGGCTCTATCTCGATGGTCAGCGAGCTTAAGCGCATGACGGCGAAGCGCGCGATCAGCGTCAGTGCGAGACCGACGATGATGCCGAGCACGCTGACGAGAATCGCTTCCTGTTCGATCACCCATGCGATCGTCGCTCTGGACATGCCCAGCGACTTGAGGATGCCGATCTGGCGTGTGCGCTCCGTGACGGTCGTGTACATGGCGAGCAGGATGACGAGCGTACTGATAGCTGCGGCGACGCCGACGACGACATTGATGAAGACGTTGAGCGCCGGAACGCTCGACGCATAAATCTCCGGCAGGTCGCGTGTGAAGAGTATCTGATCGTCGGGAAATTTCCGGCGAATGAGCGCGGCCACTTCGTCCTGCTCTGCGGGGTCGTCGCAGGCGACGAGCACCATCGAACAATGGCCTTCGCTGCCGAGTTGTTCCTGCATGGTCGAGAGCGGAATCTTGATGCGACCGCCGCCCGGAGGCTCATACACGCCGACGATGCGGAACGGGCGCTCGTACAGCGTGACGGTCGAGCCGATGGCGGCCTTGCGCTCCTGCTGCCAGATCGCATCGACGATGGCCTCGTCGCCGCCAGTCAATTTCGTCCCCTCCCTGATCGTCATTCCCGTCAGTGCCGCATACTGCTCGAAGGGAATACCGTCCACCACGCGACTGCCGAAGCCGCGATCACTGCTCAGGATATTCTGGCCGACGGGGACGGCCAGGCGCACGCCTTTTATGCGCGCAAGCTCGTCGGCGCGCGTGACCGGCATGGTGAAAGGCTGCGAGCCGGAGAGGCCGATGGAGCCGGAAGCGCGCACCATGATCTCGGCGTTGATGTTGGATTCGCGCCGCCCGCGTTCTCGCAGGACGCCGTGCGCGAGTCCGACCGTAAAGACGATGAGCAGCACGCCGACGCCTATGCCAAGGACGCTGACGGCCGTACGCGCGGGCCTGTGCGCAATGTTTGAGAGAACAAGGCTGTCCATAAGCTTTCGCAGGCGCGGGCTTCTCTCCATAATCCGGCGCACGGCGTTCGGAACCGCGTGCCAGGTCAGGATAACGAGCCCGATTCCAGTCCAGAATAGAATACCGGCTTTGCGCACGAGCGCAAGCGTCACACCCGTCGCGGCAGCATAGCCGAGCGTTTGCAGAATCAGCTCCGTGCCGCCCTCGTAAACGCCGATCGTCGCGGGCACGAAGCCGAAGACAAAGTTGATGACCTTCGTTAAGGATTCAATAATATAAGCCGCCTCGACGCGCGGCACAAACCCGAGCATCCTGAGCGTCACGTAGACTTCAACGACGCTCGAAGCGTGCGAAAGAAAGTCGAAGGTGAGCATGGCGAAGAAAGAGCCGGGGCGGTGATCGTAAAAGTCGTAGACGTGCGACTCGACGCGCTCGATCTGCGTGCGGCGCGAGGTGATGAACTTCGGCTTGAGACCGAGGCGCGCTATCTGGTCTATGAACCATGAGAGCAGCGTGACGCGGCGGTGATGCGCGAACACGGCGGCGAGAATCCCCAGCAGCGCTACGCCCGCAATTCCGAAGAGCACGTAGCGGACGAGCAGCGGCAGATCATAAGAGAGGAGCATGACGCAAGCGCCGCTCAGGATAAAGACGATCACCGACAGGTTGTAGAGGATGTTGTCGATCACGAGCGCCTGCACGCCGTAAACGAGCGGCACGCGCTTTCTCAGGAGCGCCACCTTGGTCGCTTCGCCCAGCAGCGGCCCCGTGAAAGTGAGAAAGCTGATCGCTTCGCCGCCGAGACGGACGGAAAACGCCTGAAAGAAGTTGAAGCGGCGATGCTCCGGCGGGACGGCGCGGCTCATGGCGAGCGTGCGCAGGACATGACGCGAGCCGTTGATCGCAATCAGAATAAAGAAACCGAAACCGATGCGACCGAGGGCATCGAAGATGGGCTGCACGCCGACGCGGTTGATGACGTAGACCAGCAGCCCGAGGCCCAGCAGGAAGGCTATCGCCTGTAGCCAGATGATCGAGCGACGCGCACGGCCCCCACCCTGCCCCTCCGGGGCATCGGCCAGATCAGCAAGCCCGTCCGCGTCGTCGTTGACGCGCTCCGCAGGCACACGCTCGTCGGTTGTGATCAAGGTGTGTTCGCTCCTTTGGCGACCGGGTTCGCTGGCTGCTCTTCCACGTGGTCTCCCAAAACCTCTTGAATGAGGCGACCGGGAAAAGAGCGGAAGCCGCGCTGCCAGAGCACGGGCAGCGGCGTGCGCCCGCTCCCGAGTTGTCCCGTCAGGGCCAGCACGGTCGGCACGAAGCTTAGACTATCATAAGGCTCTTCGACGAGGCGTCCGCGCGGGATGCCCGTGCGCTCGCCTCCGGCCATCATCAACGTCGAGCGCGTGGAGATGCGGAAGAAAGAGCCGTGATTGCCGCCGGGATTAAAGCCGCGCACGTCGAAATTCCAGTGATCGTTAGCCATCACGAGCAGGTCTGCTTCGGCCAGCATGCGCTGTCGTTTACGGAAGCGGCGCATCAATCGCTCTTCTCTCGTCAGGCCCGGCTCGTCGACGGAGAGCCGCTCGGTTCGATAGTGGGCCAACTGCTCGTGTATTCCTATCAGGGCGTTGGAGTAGTGTGTTTGGTGAATCGCGCGCATCCATTCAAGCTCCGTATGCCACTCGCTCAACCAGGCGGTGCGTTCCTCCAAAGCCACACCGAAAGCCTTATCCTCCCAGAGCTTCAAGGGAAAGCCCGCGCCCCAGACGGCGCGTTCAAAGCGCACCGTTCCACTTTCGTCTTGCGTCAAATTCCTGATGGGAAGATAACGAAAGCTCAAGCGCCCGGCTTCGTCCTCGCGCGAGAGAATGAGCGTCTGTCGCTCCGGGCCGCCGTAGAGCCAGACGGCCTCTTCCTGCGAACGACACTCGGCAGGGCCGAGGGCTTCTGAGAGTTGCGCGCAGGGGATTTTCGTTGCGATGAAATCCACCGGATGATTCTCAACTCCCGCCTGCACGTTGTTGCGCGTGGCAACCGCTTGCAAGAGCGAGAAGTAGTTGACGCGCGCGAAGCTCTTATCAATATCAAGCGTCCCGTCCGCCTTGAGACTGAACCCGCCGGGAGCGAGACCCACGACATAGTTCTGCAATTCGTTGATCGAATTGGATTGGCCCATCGAGCCGCGCTGAATCACGTCCTCGATCTTGAAGCTGAACGGGTCGAAGCCCTCGCGGCGCAGCGCGAGCAGGCGTGTCAGCGACGCGAGGTATTTAGTATATTCAACCTCGTCGCCCATAGCGGAATCCATACGCGCGAATTGCCTGATCGCCTCCTTGTCGCGGCCGGCATCCATGTCTTCCTTCGTCCATTTTTTCGGCTGGGCCAGGACAATCGCGCGCTGTTTCTCGATGGCAAGGCGCAACGCGCCCATCTCTTCATTTAATTCCGACAACTCGGTCGCCCATCCGGCGCGACGCCGGTCGAGCGTCTCGAAAAAAGCATCGGTCAGGGCGCGCCGCAGGGGCTCAGGCGTGTTGCGACGCTGTAGCTGCTGCAAGAGTATATGCAGCACGTTGAGGTCGCTGTCGCGCAGGTGAATCGAGGCGCGCTCGTTGCCGTCGAAATCCAGCAGCGCCGTCGGATAGTCCGTGCTCTGGCCTTTCAGGTAAAAGGACTCGGGCGTGGTCGTCGTAATCAAAGGGACGAGCGGGTAAATACCCTTGATCGAATAATCGAGCAGGAGGCGTCGTTTGGTGACGACGTGATGGCCGCCCCCGGCGGCGCTGCCCAGGAGCTTGACCAGATTGAAGCCCTGGCTATAGACGCGCTCGTCCGTGTTGAAGCCGTGATCGGAGACGAGGATGAAGACTGTCTCCGAAGCCATCGGGCTTTTTTCGACGGCAGTCCAGATGCGACCGATGATGCCGTCCAGCTCTTGCAGCGCGTAGAGGTGCGCTTCGCGGTCGCGGTTGTGATGGGCCGTGTGATCGAACTCCGTCGTGTAGTAGTCCAGATAACGTATGCGCGGGTCATTGAGCTTCTCGATCAGTTCGCGCTCCATCTGATCCATAATGATGCTGCGCCCTTCGAGCCCCATCGTCCACTCGTCCACCAGCTCGCGCGGGCTTCTCTTGAAACGGTTCGGGAGCGCTTTACCAAGCGTACTCCAACGATTGCCGCGCTGGTAAAGCTGAAAGCTGTTGTAGCGTTCGTCGTAAGGATAAGCGTCGAGCAGAAGCGGGACGCCGATCTCGTCGAGGACTTCGACGCCCGGCATGTCTATGCGCCGCGCCGCAGCGTTCTCAAGATAGAAGGGGATGAAATTCAGATAGTCGTAGGAATGCAGTGTGAGGCGGTCATATTCGACGTTCCCCTTGATTTGTAGGTGCTGGCCCGTGTCGAGAAGCGACCAGGAGGGGCCGGACAGGCTCATGCCGCGCACGTAGAAGTTCGAGAGGCGCGTGCCTCCGTCGTAGAAAACGTGATTGATCCAGGGAAGCTGGCTCTTGCCCGTGCGCGGGTTGCGCTCGTGCACGAAGCGATCGACCATCTCGTACGGTAACCCGTCAACCTTGATGACGACGACGCGACGCGCCTGCGCGAGCACAGGCAGCGCGGCTCCGCAGAGAAGGATCAAAAATGCGACGGCGACGAAGACGGAAATCCGCAGGGAGTGACGTGGCCGCAAACTAATTACGCTAAACATCAATTACTGTCCGACCACACTGAGGATGGTTTTGGCGTCGGCGGGAGCAATCATCTGATTCTCGCGCACAGCCATACGCAGGTAATCGGCGCTCGCGTTGCGCCAGCGTGCCTCGACCTGCTGATTCTTATAGATACCCAAAAGCTCTTTCTTCGCCGTCTCGTTGTTGATGCGATAGAGGCCGTTGAGACAAATGACGCGCGACTCGTCGTCCTCTGTGCGCGCGAAGATGCGTGCGACGACACTCGCCATACGCCCGTTCGCGGCCTCGCTGTTTTCCGAGATGAAGCGCAAGCTTCGACGCACGTCTTCTATATTCCAGTCAACCTCTACGCGGGGGCTGCGCGCCACCTCTCGCAGGAAACGCTCATGATAGCCGAGGCGGCGCTCCAACTCCATGCGCGAGAGATTCTCGGGCGAAGCCTTTTCCCTGTGCGTGTAAAGCCCGAAGCTCATGACGTTGGCCAGACGCAGCAGCGTTTGCCCCGTGCGCCCGTGCTTGAGCGGCATCATCTCTGCGCGACGATCTCTGTCCAGACGCGCCGCCAATCCATCCGGCCGCCGCGCATATTCCACGAGCGACGCGTATTGATCGCGCGCGACCTGCGCCTCCACACGCAGATCATTCTCCAAAGGATTGAGCGAGACGCGCTCCAACCGATTCGCTATCTGTTCGCGCAGCCTCGGGTCGAGCGAGGCGTTCAAGGAGAGCAGCAGCTTCAGTTGAGAGTAAGCGCGCAGGCGTGAAGGCTGGTTCAAATCCATCCCACGGCGGCCCGTCACAAAATCATAGACGGAGCGCGATAAAAAGTAGGGCAGATCGCCGAAGCGCGACAGCGAGAGCACTGTGCGCGTCACGTCTTCGAGCACGCGGCGCGACATCTCGCGCTTCTTCGGATTCAAGCCGTCGCGAAAATCCACGAGCAGGATGGGAATCTTCGGATGATCAAGCCCGTAGATGGCCAGAGGAATCATCTGTACTTCCCTGGCTCCGGGCGTCCCGCGCTCGACCGCGCGATTCTCGGCGTCGAAGTAGCGCGTCTCCGCGTAACCCTGCCAACTGAGCAGGCGGTCGTCCTGCCATGGATTCTTGATATTGAGAAAACGGCCCTCGAACTTGCGGCCACGATTCTTCACGAGGTCTGGGCGCGCGACCCACAGGAGCGCGTGCGTGGCGCTGCCGTCAGGCATCTCAAGCGGCTCGAAGTAGAGCGCTTCGGCCTCGGCGTGCTGGCGCAGCAGTTCCCAGTTATGGCCGCGCACGTCGCGCGTCAGGGTCGTCTCTTTCTGGAAAACTCTTTGCAGGTTGATGTCGTCGACTATCCCGCCGAGCGTCTTTTCCGTGAGCATCAGCCGCGCCTGAATGTCCTGCATCTCGGAGCGCGTAAAGAGCGGGGTGCTGCCCTCGGCTGCTTCGTAGAGCGAGAGGACTGCGAGCGCGCGGATGATGTGCGCCTTGCGATGATCTTCGACGTTACGACGATAAGCGCGCGTCGTGGCCTTTAAGGGGAAGCCGTAGGCGTCGAGCAGCACGTTCTGCAAGGCTGACCAGAAGATTTTGTTCCAGACCTCTCGCTCCGTGCTGGCCAGATCAATGATAGGCGGCGGAGCGCCGTTGCCCACTGCGCGCCTCTTATTACCGGCGCGGTTATAGAAGAAGGGAACGGCGGCTGCGAGGCGCTGCGTAAACGTCGGGCGAGTGTAGGTCAGCATCCATAGATAACGCAGGCGATCATTTTCCGTATCGGCGTCGCCCAACGTATCGCGCAGGACGCTGACGAGCGGAACGTCGGCAGCGCGGCTCTCGCCCGTGCGCAATCCGTCGAGGTTGGCGAATATGGTGAGCAACTCTGCGCCGCCCGCGACCGGCGTTCGCTCAAGGCGAAAACCGGATTCCGGGGCGGTCGTGGTCGCCGCAGGAGTCTCAGCCGCGTCGCCTGGGGTCTGGGCTAAGGCGATAGAGAAAGACAGGGAGGAGACCGCCAGCAGAAGGGAAAGAAGTATGCAGACCGCCTTGGACGCGCGATGTAGGGGGGGAACGCTCTTCATCATCTTAGGCTTAATTTTATTGCGCCGCTCACTTAGAGAATGCTTCTACTGAAGCCGAATTACTGCGCCTTTTGCCCAGGAAAACGCAATATGCTTTTCATCAAAAGGTATTACAAGCTAACGCGCTGAAAATGGCAAGAGCCGTGCCGCTCATATCGGGGACGGCAACGACGCCCTCTGGTCAAGACCGTCCCACCCGAACCTGCTCGGACACAGGAATCTCAACGCGCCCTTTATCAACCACTGACTCTAATCGCCGGCCCTGAAAATTACCAGCCCGGTTGTGACAATTCACAACCCGTCACAATTCATCAAAGCCCTCCGATACGCACACAGCTTTGATGCTAAGACGGGCGAAAACGTATATCAGTTAACAATATCCGAAATGGCTTTGCGAGCCGCGCCGTCCAAAATATAGATGCGGACGGAGGGAACGCTCCCAAGCGAAAGGCTCGCGGCGGGCTCAGCCGCATCCTGTAGCCTCTTTATCAGGGCATCATTGCTGAGATAACGCCGACCGCGCGCCACTATCACAACGTCGCCTTCCGCTAGCTGGCCGACAGCTTCTTTGTCCGAAAGCGAGACGGGAACGAGGTCGCTGCGCCCGGCCAGTTGCGCGTAGTAAGCGACGAGCGTTGGCGATTCGCTGGCGACGCGTGCGCCAGCGCGTGCGCGCCGCGCGATCTCCGCCAGCGTCTCGCGCATGCTCGCGTCATAAAATTCGTCGTGCGGGAAATAGTTTCCGGCCTGCGCAGTGCCGCCGCCGAGCGCGTTCGTGTAAAGCCTGTAATGAGGCGCGGCGCTCACCGACGCGATCAGCGAAGAGACGACGACCAGTGCGGCCAGGGTCGCGCCCGCAGTCGTCCCGGCAGTCTCACTGCGCGCGAGGCCGTAGACGAGCCGCGATAGTAGATACGCCAGGGTGCGTAAGCCTATGGCCGCCGTAATCAGGATGGCCGGAAGCACGATGGTAAAATAACGCGTGTACTTGCCGCCGATCACCGAGAACGGCATGAAGAAATACATCATCCAGAAGAGCAGCAGAAAGCGCCCATCGCCCAGCCGCTTGCGAAACAGCAGCGGAAACCCGACGAGGAAACTGACCAGAACAGGTATCGGAAGCTTGACCGCCATAAAGACGTAATAAAAAGTCCAGGGCACGCCCCTGAGCCAGAGCGTCAACTGGTTACGATAAAGCTCACCCATGTACTCGTAGCTGTCGTGCCCGATGCGATGCTCGCCGGCAAAGATACGCATCTCGTGCCATGTGGCGGGCAGGATGATGGCCGGATTGCAGAGCAGGAAAACCACTCCCATGAGGGCGAAAAAGGCCAGCCAGCGCACTTTGCCCAGCCGCCAGCGCGTCGCCGGAATGCCCTGAAAAATATAGTAATAACTACCGCTGATGGCGATTAAGTGGGGCATGTACTTGGAGGCGACCATCGCGCCGAAGGCCGCCGCCGTCGCCCAGTAATAGGGTGTCGCGCGCCCGCGCCCGCTCTCCGCCACGCGCTGCCCGCGCAGCCAGAAAACATTAGCCAGCAGAAAAAAGAAGATCAGGAAGGTGTCTTCCTTGGCGATGCGATTAAAGCCTATGCCGGTCGGGTCGAGCGTCCAGAGCGCGGCGGCCAGAAGGGCCGTCTCAGTGCCGAACAACTCGGCGGCGACGAGGAAAATCAGCAGCGCGCTCAGAGCGCCGAAGACGGCGGCGGGAAAACGCAATGCCGCTTCGGTCGAAACGCGCGCAGACGGATGCTCAGAGACGATCACGGACGAGTTCCAACGATCGGCGGCAACCATGCTCGCGGTCAGCATGGCTTTCATCAGCATCGGGTGCTCGCCGTTTTTGGAAGTCAGGCCGTGCGCCCGGTAATCCTCGACGGCGCGCAGCTTGTTCAGCTCGTCTTCGCTCAAGCCCTCGGCCCCGAGCCCCGTGACGCGCAAGCCGAAGCCCAGAATGATCAGCAGCGTGAGCACGGACGCGACGAGCGTGCGGCTAGTCAGACGCACACCCCTATCGACGAAAAGCTCCGGCGTGAGACCGGCTGTCGTGATCGCGTCTGCTGTTGCGGACAAAGAAGAAAACTCCTGCACTGATGATTTACTCAACGAAACCCGATGGGCCCACAGGACGCGAAGCGCGACCGCAGTGGCACTTAACCGATAACCATCGGCGGCAAAAGGCGAAAGGTTAACCCGAGTTAAGCGCCCGTGTCAAAAGTTTGAACGGCAATCGGCCCGTACATTTCGAGAACCAAAACACATATTGGACGCGTGGGGGCTAACCTAGCGTGAAGCGTTCGAGGTCGCAGTGCTACTGCGCGAGGATGAAGAGGAGGAGGAAGCCGCCGTCGCATTCGTGTTTGCATTCTCGTTATCGCCGTCCAACCCTTCGGGCATCTTCCACCCGGCGCGTTGCAGGAGCGTTATGCCGTAGGGAACGGGGACTGCGAAATTCGATGCGGTGTTCTCCGTGAAGACGGCGAAGTTGATGCCGATCACGCGGCCAGACTGGCCGAACAGGGGCGCGCCCGAGCCGCCCTCGGCCGTGCGCGCGTCATACACGACGCGGCGCGCATCCAGGTCTGTGATGTGTCCCTGCGTGGTCAACGGCTGGATGTGATTCTTCTCCGCGAGGTAGCCCAGAAGGGATTCGAGCGAAGAGCCGTAGCGCGCCTGTATGCTGCGCGCCTCCGCGTCGTCCAGAAGCGCGAGCAGGCGATCGGGCCCCGAAGGATAACCCATCATCACGACGGCCTGGCCCACCGTCACGGCCCCGAAATCATGATCGAGCGGCAGGACGGGAATGCTCGTAATCAAATCCCTGTTCTCGATCAGGCAGACGGCCAGATCGTCCTTTTGCGCGGACTGTTTGTATTTGAGCGTAAAGGGCAGGGGCGTCTGCGGAAAGAAGGCCATCAGCTTTTTCAAGCGCGGCTGGCCGCTGGCGCTGCTCGTCAAGCTGGCGGCGCGCTCGTCTGCGAGCCAGGGCTGCGCCACATGGCGATTGGTCAGGATGAAGCCTTCGCCGACGTGAAATCCGGTTCCGACAAACTCGAACTCGGCGATCGTGCCGTTTCCGTCCGGCGTCAATTGCAGCGGGTCTGCGCCGTTTTGAATGACCACGCCGTCCTCGTTGGTTTGCACTTCCGGGTAACGCAGCGGGCGATTCGTGCCGCGCTCGACGAAGATATAGGAGCCGGAGACCAGACAGACGCCGTTGCCGTAATCGGCGCGCAGCTTTGGCGCGAGCGAGAGACTGTCGCGGATGATTTTGTTCGACTCGTCAACCTTGCTCACTTCGCGGCGCGTCGTGCCAAGCTCTTCGCGCATCTTCGCCAGTTGATCGTTCTGCGCGTCGATCACGCGGCGGCTGGTCTGCACCTCACGGTAGAGCGAGAAGCCTATGTAGAGGATGCCGCCGACGAGCGCCAGCGCGATCGCCAGCGTGACAAGCTTTGTGCTCGGGTTGATCTCGCGGACAAGCTCGCGCGTAAACTCTCTGAGAAAGACCTTGGCGTCGTCGCGCCGGGCCGTGGCCGCCGATTCGATCGCCGCGTGTTCGATGAAGGGCGCGACGTGGGTTTCCGTGCGCGGGCCGGAGACGACGGCCGGCAGACCGCCGACGGGGAAAAACGTCAGCAGCAGATTGTTTGGGCCAATGCGTACTTCGTCGCCGTCGTCGATCTTTGAATAGTTGACGAGCCGCGCTCCGTTATGCGTGATTTCGAGGTTGGGATCAAAATCGGTGACGCGGTAATAGCCGTTGGTGCGCCCCAGTTCCAACACCAGACCCGCCGACTCTGATGACGGCAGCAGGGAAGGGTTGAGCCGCAGGTTACAATCCGTGCCAGCGCCGATGCGAATACGCTCCTGCATCAGCACTTCCGTATGCTTATCGAGCCCGGCTGCGATGTGAATGACCAGTCCGTCCGTCATAAAACAGGTACTTCATCCGACACTCTTGCGAGATTGAGCGCGTGTACTAATCAGAGGCGACCGCTTTCGCCGAACCGCTTTCGCCACTGCCTGCGGTCGCGACGTGCGGTCGCCTCTCGATCGCTCATAATACATTATTAGTTGTGAGGCGAGCAAAGAACTTGAGCCGGTAGCGTTGATGGAATTTACGGCCCGCTAATTTACGCGCTCTGCGCGCCTCGTGTTAAGATTCCAGTTTGCCCGCGACAGGGAATAGCGGGCCGTATACAGTTATGAAAGAATACTCGATCATCGAAGACCGCGAACGTGTCTGCGCCTTAGCGCCCGTCGCCTATGCGCCCATACGCCATCATATCTTTGTCTGCAACGGAAAATCCTGCCAGGCTGCGGGCAGCGCCGAGGTCAAGGAGGCGCTCGCCGGGGAATTGCTCGCGCGCAACCTGCTTTTCGGAAAAGAGAAGAAGGGGAAGAATCCACAGGGCAGCGTCGTGTTGACGGATTGCAGCTCGGTCGGTTTCTGCGCCGTCGGAGCGACCGTCATCATCTACCCGGACGGCGTCTGGTACGCGCAGGTCAACGTCGGCGACGTTCGAGAGATCGTCGAAGAGCACATCGTCAACGGACGGATTGTCGAAAGACTTGCGCTCCTGAAAGTGCCTGCGGCGGGAAAAGAAGAGCAGACATAAAAGAGCAGGCAGAGCGCGATGAACACTCTGCCTGCTGCTTTATGCTGCCGGTCTATTAAGCGGCGTCGGCCGCCTCTTTGGACTTCCAACGCAGGACGGGCCTGCGCGCGGCTGCGGCTTCATCAAGGCGACCGATGCGCGTCGAATGCGGCGCGTTCAAGACCAGTTCGGGATTCTCCAACGCTTCACGCGCGATCGAGCGCATCGCTTCGATAAACTGGTCAAGCTCCTGTCGCCCGACGGATTCCGTAGGCTCGATCAGCATCGCTCCCTGCACGATCAACGGAAAATAGATCGTCATCGGATGAAAGCCGTAATCGATCAGGCGCTTGGCGATGTCGAGCGTGTGAACGCCTTTGCGCGATTGCCGCTTGTCGGTAAAGACTACTTCGTGCATCGGCGGAGCCTCGAACGGCTTCTCGTAATCGGAGGCCAACCCCTGTGCGATGTAGCGCGCGTTGAGCACAGCCGCTTCCGTCGCTTCGCGCAGGCCGTCGGGCCCATGCGTCTGGATGTATGAGAGCGCCCGCAGCATCATCCCGAAATTGCCGAAGAAAGCCTTGACGCGCCCGATCGATTGCGGGCGATCAAAGTCCAGGCGATACCTTTCATCCTCCCTGACTATGCGCGGCACGGGCAGAAAGGGCTCAAGCTCTTTAGTACAGCAGCATGGGCCGCAGCCGGGCCCACCGCCTCCGTGCGGAGTCGAGAAGGTCTTGTGCAGATTGAGGTGAATGACATCGACGCCCATATCGCCGGGGCGCGCGACGCCGACCAGAGCATTCATGTTCGCCCCGTCCATGTAGACGAGCCCGCCCGCCTCATGCACGATGCGGCAAATCTCGCTGATATTCTTTTCAAAGAGGCCGACAGTGTTCGGGTTCGTGAGCATCAGCCCGGCGATGTCGCCGTGCGCGCAAAGCTCGCGCAGGTGGTTGAGATCGGTCAAGCCTTCCGCCGTTGACTTGATGGTCTTGACGTTGAAGCCGGAGAGATGAGCGGAGGCAGGGTTCGTGCCGTGCGCCGAATCGGGTATGAGCATCGTGCGGCGACGCGCTGATGCTCCCTCGCCGTCGCGCGCGTCGATGAAGGCGCGTATCAGCATCACTCCCGTCATCTCGCCGTGTGCGCCCGCCGCCGGTTGCAAAGAGACGCCCGCCAGCCCCGTTATCTCCGAGAGATGCTGCTGTAGCTCGTAGATGACCTGCAAGGCTCCCTGCGAGTCTTCTTCGGTGGTGAGCGGGTGGAGGTTGGCGTGGCCCGCGATGCGCGCGACACGCTCATTCAAGCGCGAGTTGTATTTCATCGTGCACGAGCCCAATGGATAGAGGCCCAGGTCGATCGAGTAATTCCAGGTAGAGATGCGCGTGAAGTGGCGAATGACATCCACCTCGCTCACTTCCGGCATGCCCGCGAGCTCGTCGTCGCGGCGCAAGCTCGCGGGCAGAAGCTCGTCGAGCGGCGTCTCTTCGACATCGAGCGCGGGCAGGCGATAGCCGACTCTTCCCGGTTGCGAGCGCTCAAAGATGAGCGCCTCGTTCTGCGTCGGGTGCGTGGTGACTTTGGTGATGTTCGTTGAGTTCATGTAAAGATTTTGGTGTCGCTTACCTGGTCAGCCCGTTGAGGCCGTCAACGAGCGCGTCAATCTCAAGACGCGAGTTGGTCTCCGTCACGCAGACCAGAAAATCGTTGGGCCTGTCGGGGTAGTAACGCGAAAGGGCCAGACCGCCCGTGATATTCTTCTCGCTGGCGAGACGCGCCAGAAGGCCAGCCGCTTCGACGGGCGCGCGGACGACGAACTCATTAAAGCGCGGCGCGCTCAGAGGGAGCGTAAAGCCTTCGAGCGCAGAGATGCGCCGCGCGGCATAGGCGGCCTTCTGCGCGCATTGCATGGCGACTTCCTGCACGCCGCGTGGGCCCATCGTCTCAAGATAGATGGTCGCGGCGAGCGCGATCAGGCCCTCGTTGGTACAGATGTTCGAGGTCGCCTTCTCGCGGCGTATGTGCTGCTCGCGCGTGGCGAGCGTGAGCACGAAACCACGACGCCCCTCTTTATCGACGGCCTCGCCGACGAGACGGCCCGGTATCTGCCGCGCATACTTGTCCAGGGTGGCGAAGAGTCCGAGGTACGGCCCGCCAAAGGAGAGCGGCACGCCGAAGGACTGCCCTTCGGCGACGACTATGTCAGCGCCGCAAGAGCCGGGCGCGCGCAGCAGCCCGAACGAGACGGCTTCCGTGACGGTGACGATGAGCAGGGCCCCGGCGGCATGAGCGCGGTCGGCGAGCGCCCGCACGTCCTCTATACAACCGAAGAAGTTGGGCGATTGAATGACGAGCGCCGCCGTCTTGTCGTCAAGAGAGCTTAAGGCATCGGGCGCGGTCTGCCCCGTCGCGGCGTCGAACTCCACGCGCTCAAGCTCAATGCCCGCGTGCTGTACGTAGGTATTGACGACTTCAAGGTATTCTGGATGAACGGCGCTTGAGACCGCCACCTTACTGCGACGCGTGACGCGCTCGGACATCAGCACGGCCTCTGCGAGCGCCGTCGAGCCGTCGTACATGGAGGCGTTGGCGACCTCCATCCCGGTCAACTGGCAGACTAAGGTTTGAAACTCGAAGATGGCTTGCAGTGTGCCCTGCGAGATTTCCGGCTGGTAAGGCGTGTAGGCCGTGAAGAATTCCGAGCGCTGAATCAGATGATCGACGACGGTTGGCGAGTAGTGCGAATAAGCGCCAGCGCCAAGGAAGCTGGGCCGCCTCGCGGCAGTGTTGCGCTGGCCCAGGGCCTCAAAGCCCGCGAGCAATTCCATCTCGGAGAGCGCGGAGGGAGTTTTCAGGGGCGCGCGCAGAAGTAAGTCCGCCGGGATCGAACTGAAAAGCTCCTCGGCGCGCTCAAGGCCGACTTTGTGAAGCATCTCGGCGCGTTCGTCCGGCGAGTTTGGAATGTAACGCAACGTTTATTCTGACTCCGCTTTCGTAAAATCTTCGTATTCGGCGGCTGACAGCAGGCCGTCAACCTCGCCGGGGTTGCTCATCTTGATGCGAACCATCCAGCCTTCGCCGTAAGGGTCGTTGTTGACCTTTTCGGGGTCGTCTTGGAGAGATTCGTTGACTTCCGTGACCTGACCCGAGACGGGCGTGAAAATCTCCGACACGGCTTTGACCGATTCGACCGAGCCGAAGGCTTCGTGGGCCGTGACGGAGTCGCCGACCTTCGGCAACTCGACATAGACCACGTCGCCCAGCGAATTCTGCGCGTGATCTGTAATGCCGACGATCCCTGTGTCGCCCTCCACCCTGATCCACTCGTGGTCTTTGCTGTAGTGTAAGTCCTCTGGAACGTTCGCCATTTTGTTGTTCGCTTCTCCTCAAGCGTCAATCATGTCATCGCAATCAATAATCAGTAGTTCAGTTCCTGACAGGCAACTGATTACTGTCTACTGACTGCTTATTCATTACTGTTTTGTTTCATTCTTTTCACGTTTATAAAAAGGCGTCTTGACGACTGTCGCGCCGACGAGGCGACCGCGCACGTCGATCTGAATCTCCTGGCCTTCCTGCGCGAACTGTGTCGGCACGTAGGCAAGGCCGATGTTCTTTTTCAGAAAGGGCGCTGGGCTACCGGACGTGACGCGGCCCACGCGCTCGCCGCCGACGAGCACTTCCTGAGCATCGCGGGCGATGCCGCGCTCCGTCATCTCGAACCCGACGAGGCGCTGGCGGACGCCCTCTTCCTTCTGTCTCGCCAGACGCTCGCGCCCCGTGAACTCTCCCTTGTTGAGCTTGCAAATCCACCCCAGGTTGGCTTCGAGCAGCGTCGTCGTTTCGTCAATCTCATGGCCGTAGAGAGCCATCGCGGCCTCAAGCCTGAGCGTATTTCGCGCGGCCAGCCCGCAGGGCGTGACGCCTTCATCTGTGCCGAACCGTCCGGCGTCGAGCATCTTCTCCCAGAGTTGCTCGGCGCGCTCTGCCGGGGCGTAAACCTCGAAGCCGTCCTCGCCCGTGTAGCCCGTGCGCGAAACGATCGACTGCACGCCGTCAACCGTCCCTTCGCGGAAGTGGTAATACTTGACCTCTGCGAGCGGCACGTCCGTCAACGGCTGCAAGATGCGGATGGCGTCCGGGCCTTGCAGGGCGAGCTGACAATAGTCTGCGCTCACGTTGCGTAGCTCGACCGACTCGTCCCGCTGGTGCGAGGTTATCCAGTCCCAATCCTTATCCGTAGTCGAGGCGTTGACCACCAGCAGCAGGTGATCCGTCGCGAAACGATAAACGAGCAGGTCATCTACGACAGTGCCTTCGGGAGTCGTGATGGCGGAATACTGCGCCTGTCCGTCAACGAGCCTGGCGGCATCGTTAGAGACTAGACGATTGACGAAGGGAATGGCGTCGGGGCCGCGCACATCTATCTCGCCCATGTGAGAGACATCGAAGAGCCCGGCGTGGGTGCGAGTGCGCAAGTGTTCCTCGACCGTCCCCGTCGGATACTGGACGGGCATGTCCCACCCGCCGAAATCAACCATGCGCCCTCCCATCCGACGGTGCGCAGCGTTGAGCGGGGTCTGTTTCAAATCAGGCGCAGTCAAGCGTGTCTCCTACAAACCTCTCTGCGAGGCATTATGGGTATCAGAACTCTTAACATTGGCGGAGCCTGAAAGCTAACATGCGGCGCGCAAAGCGTCAAGGTGAAGCCACGCCAGACCCGCAGACCCACGCCGGGCGATAGAACGCAGCCGGGAGCCTCAATCCACTAATTCCAGCCCGGCGCAAGCAAGCTCCCGTAGCCAGCGATGACGCAATGCGGCTCTGCAACGGCGTTCCCACCCTCGGAAACGTCGTTGCGACCCCTGCGAACGTCATTAGCACGCATGCTAACGTCGTTAGCATGCGTGCTAATGACGTTTCCACCGGACGAAATGGCATAAACGAGGCGCGGAATCGTGATTTTTAGGGCGGGGATGGCTATTTTGACAGGAGAAAGCTGGTTTGGGGCCGAGAGAGGACGTGAGAGTATGCAGTCAGTACCGCCTGCGGTAGCGGGCGGGTCTCAAGTCACAGCAACAACCCGCCCGGCTTAAGCAGGCGGTACTGAGCTTTCTTTAGAATCCGCTTTCGGAGACCCGTACCTTTTGCACGACGAAGACGACGCGCATGGTCTGTGGGCGGCGGTCAAAAGATGCCGGGACAAAGGCGGGGCCTTCGCGCAGGGCGTCTTGAAAATCTTCGAGCATGCGCCGGTCGCGCGGTGCTTGCACGACATCGGCCAGCGAAGCCTGCCCGTCGCTGAAGACATCCGTCACCACTACCATATCGTCAGCATCTTCGGAGCGACCGTGTGAGGGCGCAAACGTCAGCGCGGCGAGGGCTCCGCGCGGGTTCAAGCTGGGCGACTGGACGGCGAAGGGCGCGCGACTCTTAGACCAGTCTTCGGGCGAGACGGGCTGCGTAATGTCATATCCGTATTCACTGCCGCGCGGGATGAATACTTTGTATGTGGCGGCCTCGCGCGATGCCATCTCGGCCTCGCGCAGCGCGACCAGATGCGGGCGCAAAGCGCCAAACAGGGCGATGAAAAGCAGCAGGGAAGCGAACGTGCCGATCGTGTAGGGCATGACGCGCGGGCGCAGCCATTGAATGATCAGAACACTGAGCGGCAGGTGCGGCTCGCGCCTGAGCGCGGCGGCTTCAATCGCCAGGGCATCCGTGATCGAGGCGATAAGATCGGGCGGCGGGGCGGGGCGCGCGAGCCCTGCCAGGCGACGAGTGACGGCGCGCATCTCTGACAGTTGCGCGCGGCACACAGGGCACTGTTCCAGATGCCTGTCACAAAGGGCGCGGACGGGTAGGGCCAGCATATCGTCAATGTATGACGAGAGGGCCTGCTGTGTTTCCTCGCACGACATCATAATGCAGAGATCGGATGATGGATGAAGGATTAAGAGCGAAACAGCTTCGCTCTCATCCGTCATCCCTGTTTTGAGGCGAATGGCTGGCCGACCCCGGCTGCTCCCTTTTTTTAATGAAGGAAGCAACTCTTCGACCCTGTAGCCCGGGTCTCTGATGCGTTTGACGGACGAAAGCAAGGACTAAAACGGGTGTTGCTGGCCACGTTTTCAAAATCACTCACGTCGTCAATCATTCAGAGAACCCTGGGGTGCAAGACCGCCTTCGTCACTTCGACCCAATTGGCACCGAGTTGTTGGTGAAGCCGGGGTGGGGCAGCCATTCGCTTCAAAGAACCATTTTGAGCTCACCAGCCTGTGACTGGTCACTTCTCAAAAAGAACTGCCGAGCTTACGGCGCAATTCTATGCGCCCGCGCGATAACCTTGATTTGACCGTCCCGATACTGATTTCCAAGGTCGCCGCAATCTCTTCGTAGCTGAGCCCTTCAACATCGCGCAGGATCACGGCTTCGCGGAAAGGCCGCCCGAGCGTCTGTAGCGCCCTATTGAGCGCTCGCTCGCGCTCGCGCGCCAGCGTCTCCTGCTCCGGGTTGGGCTGCGCCCTGTCCGGCAGGCTCGCGCTCAAGGTCTCCTGTCGCTCGCCGTGCTCGGCATCGAGCGAGACGGTCTGATCGCGCCGCCGCCTGCGCCACCAGCGCCAGCGATTGCGCGCCTGGTTGATGGCGATACGGTAAATCCAGGTTTTCAAATCAGCGTCGCCGCGAAAGCGCGAGACGTTCTGAAAAGCGCGCAGGAAGGTCTCCTGCGTCAGGTCGCGCGCCTCTTCGGCGTCTTCTGTCAAACGGTAGAGCAGCGCGTAGACCTCGCCTGAGCGCTCCCTGACCAGACGGTCGAAGGCCGCCGCTTCGCCCATCCTTAATCTTTCAACAAACTGCGCCTCGCCCGCCGCACGAACCTCGCTCGGGGTCGCCGCAGCGGCCTCTTCCAGTTCTACTTGCCCGCGGAGGGCGATTGGCTCTCCGAAGCTCACTCGTATCCCCCGGCGGCGGGAAGCGTTCCAGCCAGAAGCGAACGGGGCCGCTCCCCTGACAGTTGAGCCTTTAGACACCTGGCGTTCACGCTTTGTTCCCGAAAATTTTCGCGCCTGCCTGAACAGATCAGTACCGCCAAAGGTCTCGGGCAGGTGATGTCGCTGCTTGTGACCCGCCCGCGACCTTTGGCAGTACTGACCTGTGTGACCACACGACCTCTCTTAGGTCTAATAGGACTAAGATGAGTGGAATCCCCGCAGAGTCGTCTGAATTTTACAACTCCGGCGAATTCCGAAGCGCTTTCCAGCAAAGCTAGCATGGCCGTCTGACCTCGTCAAACAATGCGTAAGGCTGCCTTGCTTGACAACCTCTCGCGGCGACCGTTAGAGTCAACATTTGACCTTTCATACCTTTAAAAGAACGCCTCCGACTATGCGTTCTTGCGTGAGGAAATAACCGTGGCAGGCTACAAAAAGAAACGCGCGCGCGAACTACAGCATGATCGCTTTCGTGATACCACACTGAGCGTCTTCGACCGCCTCGGCGATAAGCTCGAAGGCAAGGGCAAAGCGATCCTTTACGGGCTCGCAGGTCTGATCGGAGTCATAGCCCTGGCGGCAGTCTACTCCTGGTGGAGCGGGCGCAAGAATGATGAGGCGCGCCGCGCGCTGGGCCATGCCATCGAGGTCGCTTCCGCGCCCGTCTCCCCGTCGCCCGTGCCCGGCTCGACAGACCTCAGCTTTGCCTCCGAGAAAGATCGCGCCGAGCGCGCCGTCAAAGAGTTTCAGGCCGTCGCAGATAAGTACGGCAACCCCTACCACGAAAAGGCGCGCTACTTCCACGCGGCCAATATGATGAGCATCGATCGCGCCAAGGGAATCAGCGAGATGGAAGCGCTCGCCCAGAGCAGCGATAAGGAAGTATCGTCGCTCTCGAAATTCGCGTTGGCCCAGGCCAGAGAAGCCGACGGGCAGTATGACAGTGCGGCCTCGCTTTACAGCGAGCTGGCCAAACAGAATGGACTCGTCGTCACTCAGGACGTGGCCAACCTGCGCCTGGCCGCCGTCTATGAAAAGCAGAACAAGAAGAAAGAGGCCGCCGATCTGCTGTACTCCATCGCCGAGCGTGCGCGCACGGCCAAAGACCCCGACGGCAAACCCATCACGCCAACCCCCGCCGCACGCGAAGCTCTGGACAAACTGGAGAAGCTAGACCCGGCGCGCTACGCTCAACTCCCGCCCGAGCCTCCGCCGACATCCAATCTCCCCTTCTAAGCCATTTTGGATTTTAGATTCTGGACTTTGGATTAACGATTCGTGTGTCTTGAATTTTGGACTGGAGCATCCGAGTTCTGTCGCTCGCCAATCCAAAATCTAAAATCCAAAATGTGTAATGGATAATCTAACGCATTCGCTGATGGGACTCGCGGCGGCGAAGGCTGGGCTTGAGCGTCTGTCGCCGGGGGCTACTACGCTCTGTGTGATCGCGGCCAATGCGCCGGACGCGGATATTCTGGCATTGTTGGGCGGGCGCTGGTCTTACCTGCATCATCATCGCGGCATTACTCATTCGATAGTCGGCACGCTGGCGCTCGCGCTGCTCATCCCGGCGATTTTTTATGGGGCCGGGCGATTGGTAGCGCGCCTGCGGCGCAAGCCGTCTAGCCTCTCTTTTCGCGGGTTGCTGCTGGCCTCGCTCATTGCGAGCGCAACGCATCCGTTGATGGACTGGACAAACAATTACGGGGTGCGCCCGCTTCTGCCCTGGAGCGGTCAGTGGTTTTATGGCGATCTGGTTTTCATTCTCGACCCCTGGCTCTGGCTCATCATGGGCGGCGCGGCCTTTCTGCTGACGGCGCAAACGAAATGGCGCGTCATTGTCTGGACTGTGCTCGCCCTGGTGCTGACGGCCATGATCGTCTTCGTGCCGCAGCGCCGCGCCGGTACGGACTTTCCCATGCTGGCGAGCGTGCTCTGGATTCTGTGGCTGGCGGCGCTCGTCCTGGCGCATCGTTTTGGATTGGCGCGGCGCTATGGAAGGGCCCTGGCCTTGGTGGCTCTGGGCTTCGTCGTCATTTACTGGGGCGCGCTCTCACTCCTGCATCGCACGGCACTGGCGCGAACGGAAACGATGGCTGCGGGACTGGCTTCGAACAATGGCGAAAGAGTCTTGCGCACTGCCGCGATGCCTGTGCTGGCTAATCCTCTGCGATGGCAGGGCATGGCCGAGACTGATCGCGCGACCTACAGGTACTTCTTATCCCTGGGCGAGAAGGTGACGGAGCCGTCAGGCGTGGTGCGTTATGAAAAGCCGCAGGGAAGCGATGTGGCCGTCATCGCGCGCGCGTCAGGTAATGAAGCGGCCAATGTTTTTCTGGAATTCGCGCGCTTTCCGGTATTTCAAGTGGAGGGGGATTGTGCAAGCCGATTGCTCGTACAATTGGCAGACTTACGTTACACTGAACCTGGCCCAGGCCCACGCGGCAGTTTCGCGCTGGAACTTCCCATCGAGTGCGCCGAGCAACAGCAGCAACAACCCGGAGCGTCAGACAAGAAGTGAATCAATCGGCAGGCGTGCATGGTTCGAGTGCGGCGGCAGCGGCAGTGGCGGAAGCCGCAGCCGGACGCCTTGCGCCGCCGACGCGCAGCGCCCGTCTGGCCAGTGTGCGCGTCTCGCCCGAAGGATACCTCGCCGTATCCTGCGCGCTGACCTTTATATCTTTTCTCTGCCTGCGTTCCTCTCTGGACGTGTACGCGCTCGCTTCGATCGCGCTCGCCTGGATGATCACGCCGCTGTGTGCCTTCACAGATCGCGTCAACTTCGACGGCCGGGCGCTGTCGCGGCAGGGTCTCATCTCGCTCGCTTACAGGATTGTCACGGGCCGCCGTCTTGAGCTTAAGGTCAGCGAGATAGAGCATGTGGAGACGAGCGCCGTGCGCACGCTCAGGCGCGGCGGGCGCGTGCGCTATCGCTATCGCAGCGAAGTCGTGGGCGAAGGCTTGACGTTTCGTTTCGCTTCCGGGGGCGAGAGCTATCGCCGGATGGTGAGGACTATGTTCGCGCTCGTACCCGAGGAGAAGCTGGACGCGCGCTCGCGCGAGTTGCGCGACTATCTCTCTGATAGAAAGACGCTGCGCTCGACTCTCAGCCTGCTTCGCCTGGCGTCCTCCAACGTGCTGGACGGCGCGACCGCAGACTTCGATCACCATGCCAAGAGGATTATTCGTCACCAGCGCGTGGCAGCCTCAAGTGAGCCTTCGAGCGCGGATGTCGAGCGCGGGCGACTTTTGCGTCGTGCTGCCAACGAGCTGCGGGCGGCGGGGCGTCTGCGCGAGGCCGCCGAAGCTTTTCGCCGCGCGTTGCTGGTGATGCCGAAGGACGGCTGGCTGATCTACGAGTTCGCGCGCTTCCTGCGCTCGCAGGCGGGCGTGATGGGAGATGCGCGATTGCTGGCGCGTTCGCGCGCGGGATTAAGACTCGCGGGCCAGCGCGGGGGCGGCGACGCCTCCCTGCTGTCACGCATCGGCGAGAGCTTCGTCGAGTATTCCGAGATGGAGCACGCCGCACGCGCCTTTCGCCGTGCGCTTGAGATCGACCCGACGGCTTTCCGCGCAGAGATGGGGCTGGCCGAAGTGGCTTTGCGCAACGGCCAACTGGCCCACGTCATTCATCACTATGACGCGGCGACGCGCATCGCCTCAGACCGTGCGCTCTCTCGTCTTGCGCGCCGTGAGTCGGACTACTACGCGCGGCTCAACGATGATGACGAGTACCTGAACGCTGAGCTTAAACGCATCAACTGGCTGCAATCCATCTTTCGCGCGCGCCGCGTCGCCGCCCGCGTTACCCTTGCAAGTCTTCTGCTCGCTTTCCTCGGAGGCTCCATTGATGAGGCCGTCGCCGACATAGGATGGTCGCTCGCTTCCTCATCGCTCGTCTGCTGGATAGGCGTCGCCATCCTGACACGCTTTCTTACGCCCAGACGCAAGTGGCGCACGGTGGAATAAAACAAGAGCCCCAAGAGAAAAGCCCCAAAGGGGCGACCGAATGTAGCCCACGGCGCAAGCCGTGGGGAATGCAGAGCAAAACATAGTCAAGCCCCGAAGGGGCGAAAGAAATTCAAGTTGAGTTTCTTTCGCCCCTTCGGGGCTTTTGATTCTTTGTTTGACTGCAACCCATGACTTGCGTCATGGGCTACACTCTGTCGCCCCTTCGGGGCTTAACTACAATTTGGCACGAATTACCCAAGGCTTGCGTCAGGGGCTACATTCTGTCGCCCCTTCGGGGCTTTTTCGGCTCGCTATCAGGCTTCCGTCGCCGGTTTTCTGTTGCGCGGGGTGGCGGCCTTTTTGCTGGCCGTCGTCTTGCGCGTGCTCGATGAGCCGTCGCCGGACTTCGCGCTCTTGGTTGTTTTCGTTTTCGGCTCGGTGATCGATTCGACAATCTCGGAGACGGCGGAGGTTGCTTCGCTGACGATCTCGCTCATGCCCGTCGCCAGATCGGACGGGATTTCACGTACGGGTTTGGGGATGATGGTTCGCGCGGCCTGCTCTGCGGCTGAAGCGACCGCCGAGAGCACCTGTGTCGTGGGCTCTGCTGGATTGAGCAGCGCGTCCCAGCGATAGCGCGGCGCGGGCCTCGGCTCCGCCAGGCGCTTGAAGACGAGGTTGGTGACCGCCTCCGTCACCCAGCGATGATAGAACTCGCCGACCGAATGCACGTCGGCATCCGGGGCCGGGTTCATAAAGTCTATCGCGTAGGGGATGCCGTCCTTGATGGCAAACTCCACCGTGTTGATGTCGTACCCGAGCGCGGTACAGAGCGTCCGCACATCACGCGCGACGCGCTCGGCCAACTCCGGCGAGAGATAGTTCGGGTCGTGTATGTACTGCTCACCCGACAGGTAAGGCTTGCGCGGGTCGTAGGGCATGATCATGACCTCTTCCTGCCCAATGCAGTAGCAGCGCACGAACTGGTCGAAGTCGACGAACTCCTGCAAGGTCATGCAGAGCGTGCCGGTCTGGTCGTATTCGAGCCACAGCTCTTCGAGCGTATTGACGCGCGAAACGTTCTTCCAGCCGCCGCCGTCAAACGGCTTGAGAATGGCCGGAAGCCCCGTGTAGTCCACTATGCCCTGCCAGTCGAGCGGGAATTCCAGGTTGCGCAGGCTCTCCGAGGTGACGCCCTTGATATAGTCCTTCTGCGGCAGCAACACTGTCTTGGGGATGGCGACGCCGAGCTTGGTGGCGAGCGAGAAGTTGAAGAATTTATCGTCGGCTGACCACCAGAAGGGGTTGTTGACGATGATCGTGCCTTCCAGCGCGGCGCGCTTCATCAACGCACGGTAAAAGGGGATTTCGTGCGAAATGCGATCGATGATGAGATCGTACTGGCGCGTGTAATCGTAGCGTACTCCGCCGACTTTGATAAATTCGGCGACCGTGTTGCCTTCGCCGCGCTCGTTGATGCTCTTGATGAGCGCCTCTGGAAAAGACTGTTCGCGGCCTACAAGAATTCCTACTTTATTCACAACTAAAACTTCCTTTCAGGTTAAAGAGCGTGACAGGGCGAGCGAAAAAGGGCGGCGGGGTGATGGGGCTCTACCGGCCACGCGTTGTGCCTCTGGGACGCTCTCGTTCTCCGCCTGTCACTCTTAAAAACCGTGCACTCTACATGCCCGCCTGAGCAAAGTCAATCGCAGCGGCGGGCATCCCCATCGGAAGCCTCGTGCATCTATAACCATTGCCTTTGGTTACGGTGCGGAGCGGGCGCAACTTTCTTTTCTCTGTGCTACAATTACTTTCTCGGAATTGGCCCGACTTTCCCTTTCCGCCGCGAATCAAAATTTACAAGCTCGAAGGAGAGCATCTCAAAGTGTTTCGACCGTTGATCACCCTTGCCCTGATGTTCGTGCTGCTCGCGGGCGTCGGCCTACAAGCGAGGCCCGCCGCAGACGATGACAAAAAGAATTTTACCGCCGAGCAGGTTGCCGAAACCGTCGTGCTGGTGTACGGCTCGCGCGAGGGTCTACAGCAGATTCGTCGCAACGGCGTCGAGCGCGGGCGCGTCACGCGCATTAACGCCGAGGGCCGCACAGAAGAGTCCACCTACGAGCGCCGTTTCATTCGCGGCGAAAGCTCGGATAAGGACAAAGTTCGCCTCGATCAGAAGTTGCCGACCGTCGAATATTCGCTCATTTACGGCAACGGCTCGACCTTCGGCATTATCAACGGCTCGACGTTTGCCCCCCGCCAGGAAGCGACCGTCGATTTCTCCGGCCAGATGTGGCACGACATAGATGCGCTGCTGCGTTATAAAGAGAACGGCTCGGCGATCAACCTTGTCGGCAAGGACAAACAGAAGAACCTAGACCTTTACATCCTCGACCTGACCGATAAGGAGAAGCGCAAGACGCGCTATTATATCAGCAGCAAGACGGGCCGCATCCTCTGGCTCGAATACGAGGAGACGCCCGCCGGAGCGAGCGCGCCCGTGAAATACATCAGGAAATTCCACGATTACCGCTACGCGCAGGGAACGCTCGTGCCCTATCGCACGGTGCTGTACGAGAACGAAAAGCAGACACAGGAAACGCGTATCCTGACGGTCACCTACGGCGTGAAGATGGAGGAAGCGCTGTTTCAGAACCCTGAGTCACCGGCCAGCACCTCGTCTGCTGCCAGACCTTAAAGGGGAAAGGTCGGGCCGTAGCCTGCAAGACCCGCGTGCGTCGCCGTTCGGTTGAGGACGGCGACGCTTTTTATTATCCGCCCTGGCCCGGCACTTTCGGGAACCTTCCGTCGCCCGGCGCGTGTTTGCTTCCACGGAGGGGCGTTGGGTGTATAATTCGCCGGAATCTATTCGGCCTCGCCCCGCACGCGCGAGAGCGAGACCGTTGTCTCCAATCGTCCGCTACGAAAGCGGGTCGCGCGCGCACGTTTGATCGCCAGAGCCTGCCTGCCTGAATGGATACGGCAACCTCTATTGACGAGCTCTACTTCGGCACATCTGCGCCGCACTTAGTCGTGGCCGAGCCCCCAACCGATCATGCCTTGCTGGAGGCCACGCGAACAGGCGACGAGGCTGCCTTCGCAGAGCTTGTCGGGCGCTACCGCAACCAGATTACGAGCTACGTTTACCGCATGACGGGCGATTATGATTGCGCGGTCGATCTGGCACAGGAGACTTTCGTGCGCGTTTATCGCGCGGCGGATCGCTACCAAGCGAGCCATGCTTTCTCGACCTATATTTACCGGATTGCGACCAACCTGGCGATCAGCGAATTGCGCAAACGGAAGCGCCGACGGCTGGTTTCGCTGACCGGATTCTTCCAGTCGAGCGACGGCGCGCCGCCCGTCGAGTTCAATCCGCCAGACCTGCGCCCCCTACAGGACTCGGCCCTCGTCGATCAGGAACGCCGGGCGGCTGTGACGCGGGCCATCAGTACGCTACCCGACAAGTATCGCGCGCCGCTCGTGCTGCGCGATGTCGAGGGCAAAAGCTACGAGGAAATCGCGTCGATCCTGCAAACGAGCGAAGGTACAGTTAAATCTCGCATCAGCCGTGCGCGCTCCTTTCTGCGCGACAAGCTGAAGGCTTACTTGTGATGAAAGTAGTAAAAGCAATGGACTGCAAAGCATGTCGGAACGAAATTGAAGATCGCCTGCGGGAGGAGCGCCCGAGCGAGGAGGCCCGTGCGCATCTGGAATCATGCGAGCGCTGCCGCACTTTTAACCATGAGCGAAGCGCGCTCCGCGAGCTGGTGTCGTCGCTCGGAACTGTCAGCGCGCCGGGCGATTTCGATTGGAAATTGCGTGCGCGGCTCGCCGCCGATCAAAGGGGCGCGTATCGTCGCCGCTTCCGCCAGGGTTTTGCCCCGGGCCTCCCGGCCATCGGGCTCGCCGCTTCGTTCGTCCTGCTCGTCGCCGCCGCCGTGCTCTTCAAGCAGGCGGACATGCGCCCGAAGCCGATGCCGGTCGAAGTGGCGAGCGTGCCCGCAAGTAGCCGGGAGGGAACGCCCGTCAGCGATTCGGTTAAGATACCCGAAGTGAATAACGCCGCAGAGGTCAATGGCGTGGATGCTGTCAACACGACGAAAGCTTCGGCGGGCAGCAGGCTGCTGCGCGTCGCTCGTGCCACGCAGGGCCGCAGTTCCAGAGTAGAGCCCAGAGCGCCTGAGTTGACTGCGACGGCTGCTAACGGGGCGGTTCACTCGAATGATTTCAGCAGCAGCGCCGCGCCGGTCGTCTCGCTCTTTTCCATACCCGTACGCACACCCGCGCAGCCCCTCAGAGTCCTGCTCGACGAGGGGCGGGGAACGATGCGCACCGTCGCTTTGCAGCCCGTCACCTTCGGCTCGCAGAAGATACTGGAGCGCGGCGCGGTCGCTAACGCGACGGCGGATACGGGCACGGAAGAGATTTGGTAAACAGTCAGAGCGTTAACAGGGAGTTTTATAAATTATCTTGCGTCTCAGAAATCTTAAAAGTCAGTTGGCGGTCGCGGCTTTGCTCATCATCGTCGCCACCGTCGTCAGCGCGCAGCAGCCGTCGCCTAAACCCGTCTCCGCGCCGCCGTCCCCGCGCACGCCTGTCGCGATCGCACGGACACCGCGTCCGGCCCAGCCGCCGCCGCAGATCGTGACCGTCCTCCATCGCATGACGGGAATCAAGCTGATGAGATGGCTGAATCGTTCCGGCGCTCCCGTGGCCGCAATCATAGAGTTTGATAACGAGAACGCCACGAGCACGGACATGCACATGAGCATCACGGCCGGTTTCGCGCTGGGCGACGGTCAGAGCGTCATCGCTTCGCTGCCGCAGGCTGAAGCCGAAGTTGAGACGGGCATGCCGCTCGCCGCTCCGTCGGAAGAGACGCAGGCGCAGGGTGTACTCGCGCCCGCTCCCCGGACTGCCGACATGACGGTCGTCAGGCCGGACGGCTTTCAGGTCACGGCTGATTATGTGGGCCTGGACGGATTAACCGGCCTCTCGCTGCTACGCATAGACGGTCTCAAGCTTCCATCCATGCCGGATGCCCTGGAAGAAAAGCTCTCGGTCGGCCAGCGCGTTCGGCTCTACGCGCCGGAGCCGGCCGGTCGGACAGATTCAAGACCCGCGAACAGTCTCTACCTGCGCCTCGGCGAGATAGAAGGGCGGCTGGCCGCCATCACTCGCTCGGCTTCGGGCCGCATCACTCATCTGACGGTTCGCGCCACGGGGCTTTCGCCCTCGGTCAACGGCGGCATCGCCATCAACGATGCAGGCGAGACCATCGGCATCGTCCAGGCCAGCAGTGCAAGCGAGGCGCGCATCCTTCCGGCGCAGGTCATCAAGCGCGCCGCCGAGCGTGTGCTCGCGCGGCGTGCGAGCGTGCCGCGTCCTGTGCTGGGCGTGCGCGGCAAGCCGGTCAATGCCGCCACAATGTTTCAATTCACGTCCTGGGGATGGTCTCAGGCGGAGGCCGTCGCCCTGATGAACAAAGGACAGGGGCTCTTGCTGACTTCCGTCGTGCCCAACACACCGGCGGCGCTCGCAGACCTTCGACCGGGCGACATCATCGTCAGCGTTAATAATAATGCTATCAAGAGCGCGGAAGATTTTTCGTTTACGCTGAACGAAGCGAGCAGCGATTCCGCTGTCATGTTCACGGTCTTAAGAGGTCAGAACCCGGCCCCGCCGACACCTGCCGCGCCGCCTGCTCCCGTGACCCCGTTTCCGCAGCCCGCGCCGATGGCTACCATGCCGCCGATGCCGTCGGTCACGCTTGAGCCTTTCGATCTTCCCAAGCCGCTCAAGCCGCTCAAGCCCATGAAAGTCTCGATCAAATTGAGCTATGCGTACAGGATGGCGACCACGCCGAAGGCTGCGCAGGCGATCACCGAGCGGCCAATTCCGCGCGCCGACCGATTTATCGCGCGCGGCGTTGAGATCATTCCACTGGCGGGTGCTGGGGCGATGCGTCTGGGCGCGCGCGCAGGCTTGCTCGTCGTCTCCGTCGCTCCCATGAGTCAGGCTGCGCGTGCGGGCTTGCGTGAGGGCGATGTGATCGAATCCGTCAACGGTAAGCTGGTTTCCACTACGGCCCGAACAGAGATGCTCTTCGCTCCCGACGCCAACCTTACGCTCAGCATCGTGCGCAGTGGACAGAAACTGAACATCAGCCTCCCTGCCAAAGAAGCGAAGCCGAAATAAAACTCCGTACGCTCTTATCGAATAGAAGCTTTACGCGCTCTTATCATTTCGCTGGATGAGGCTCGCGACCACGGCCACGAGCTCGACCAGCTCGATCGGTTTGGTCACGTGCATCTGGTAGCCCGCCCTAAGCGCACGCAGCCTGTCTTCTGTTCTCGCGTAAGCCGTCAGTGCGATGGCCGGAATCTTTCCCCCGCGCCCGGCGGGCAGCGCTCTCACCCTGGCGATTAACTCATAACCGTCCTCGCCCGGCATCCCTATGTCACTGACCAGAACGTCCGGCCTCTCCGTCTCGATCGCTTCGAGCGCCTCTTGTACGGAGCCAACGGTGATAACTTCCGCGCCGCACTGGCCCAGGCCGACGCCGAGCAACTCTCGCGTATCAGCCTCGTCATCCACGACGAGCACTCGCGTCCCATTTATTTTCTCTGGACAATCAAAAGAAGGAAGCGTGTCCCTGGCCGCCGGGTGGACGCGCTCCGCCGGGTTGTTCTTTTGATACATGGAGACGACCGGGAGCTTGATGATGAAGGTCGAGCCCTGTCCCTCGCCCGGGCTTTCAGCCTCCACTGTGCCGCCGTGCAGCTCTACCAGGTGGCGGACGATTGCCAGCCCGAGGCCGAGTCCTCCGTGCTGGCGAGTCGTCTTCTGGTCTGCCTGGCGGAAACGCTCGAAGACGTGCGGCAGAAACTCCGGCTTGATGCCGATGCCCGTATCGCTGACGACGATCTCTATGTGCGAGTTGATGCGCTCAAGCCTGACCTGTACGCGGCCGCCGCGCGGTGTGAACTTGATGGCGTTGGACAGCAGATTCCAGACGATCTGTTGCAGACGCGCGGGATCACCGGCCACGGTCACGACGCCCGTGTCCATCACTTTCAGAATCCGCACCCCTTTCGCTTCGGCTGCGGGCCTGAGCGCCTCTATCGCCGATTCGATGAACGAGGCGGGCTCTATCTGCCTGACATCCAGACGCAGGTTGCCTGATGTAATCCTTGAGACATCCAGCAGGTCATCTATGAGTTGGGATTGAGCACGCGCATTGCGCTCGATAGTCTCAAGCGCGTTCGTCGAATGCTGCTCGTCCAGTTGCCCGGTGCGCAGTAGATGGGCCCACCCGAGAATGGCCGTCAGCGGTGTGCGCAACTCGTGCGAGACCGTGGAGAGAAACTCGTCCTTCAAACGATTGGCTTCACGCAGCTCTTCAGCCGTGCGCCGCTGTTCGTCCACGTCCGTATTCGTCCCGAACCAGCGCACGATCCGGCCTTGAGAATCACGCAAAGGGTTGACGCGCGTGAGGAACCAGCGAAACATGCCGTCAGAGCCCTTGAGCGGAAACTCCATCTCGAACGGCTCGCCCGTCTCAAGCGAGGCGCGCCAGCGCTCGATGACGCGCGGCAGCAGCTCAGGGTCGTGCACGGACTGCCAGCCCCATCCCTCCATCTGCTCGGGCGTCGTGCCGGTGTAGTCGTACCACCTCTGGTTGTACCAGAAGACATGCCCGTCCGGCTCGGCCATCCAGACCAGTTGCGGCACGGCGTCGGCCAGCGTGCGCAATTGCTGCTCGCTCTCGCGCAAGCCTTTCTCGGCCCGTTTGCGCTCGGTAATATCACGCGACAGGTAGAGCACGGAGGCTGGCCCACCGTCCCGGCCCGGCAGAGCCGTCCATGTCACCAGCAGGTGTCTGCGTCCCACAGACAGGTCAATCTCTACCTCGTCAGTCTCGCCCTGGCCCGTCGCGTAAACACGGTCGAGGATGGGCCCAACGACTTTGTCCGCTTCGGGTACGACTTCGGCGTGCGCGCGCCCGATGAGCTGCTCTTCCGTGAGGCCGGTGATTTCGCACGTCTCACGATTGACGAGCGTGAAGCGATGTTCGGGGCCTTCCATGACGCCGACGGCGATCGGGGCGTGCTCAAGCACGCGGCTGATGAAATCACTAATACGCTCGGCTTCGGCCCTGGCCGATTGTTCACGTAAAAGAAGCGCCTCAAGCTGCTTTTTGGATTCCTGTAATTCTTCTTCGGCCTGCTTGCGCTCCGTAATGTCGCGCGTGAAGCAGCGCGTGTGGACGAACCTGTCGTCCTCCCACAACACGTTGGAATTGATGAGCACATGACGGATTGAGCCGTCCTTACATCTTAGCCGCGCTTCATAATTATAGAGCGTCTCTTTGTTCGCCAGCCGTGTCAGGATGTCTTTGATGATATCCTCGTCGGCGTGGAAATCGACGATCTTGCGCCCGATATATTCTTCGCGTGTATAGCCGAGCAGGTCTAGCTCGGCCTGGTTGGCCCAAAGGATAGAGCCGTCGGCCCCAACCCAGTGCAAGCCGACCGAAGCATTCTCGATGAAGTCGGCCAGCTCACGCTCGCGGCGGCGCAGCTCTTCGGCATTCGACTCCCCTGAAGAGTTTAGGGAGGTTAAGAAATCGTCAGGCATCAGGTTTATTCGACCGTCGATCCGGTATGAGCCGGGCGTCTGAAAATGTACTCGCCAGCCCGCTCCGTGAACAATGATGGCGGGCGCATTATAGGAGATAACACGAAGATTTACATCCCGTTATTGGAACATGGGGAGAGATGCCCGGGAGAGTTGCGATGCCCTTCGCCTTGATTAATCCCGCGCACGCGCCGGGTATCCTTGCTCGCTGAGCCGGAACCTGTGTTAATCTAAGCGCATCAAACGCGCTCGTTTCATCCTGCTCCGAAGCTGTCATTTACTTGTGCCTGATATGCTGCATAAAGCCGTGTCGCATTACCATGAGTTGCTCACGCAGGACGATCTGTCCGAATCGTCCCGGCAGATGTTGGACGAAGGTCTGGAACGCACCAAGCTGATCTTCGGAGGCCGCAGGCTCTCGCCCTACCTGCGCCCGCACTTCGTCACCGAAGCGGACTGGTCGCGCGTGACGCGTATTTGCGAGACGGTCTGGAGCGCGATTGAGAAGGTCAAGGACGCTGCGGTCGAGGACGGCGCGTTGCTGGATGAGCTGGGCCTGACGGATACGGAGCGCGAGCTGGTGCGGATCGACCCGGGCTATAAGGCCGTCTCGCCGACTGCGCGCCTGGACTCTTTCCTGACCGACGAGGCTTACAGCTTCGTCGAGCTTAACGGCGAAAGCCCCGCCGGCATAGCCTATGCCGACACCGCCTACGACATTTTCACAGAGCTTCCGGTCATGCGTCGCTTTGCCGAGAGCTACAATGTGCGACAGCTTTACGGGCGCGAGAAGATGCTGGACGTGCTGTTGCGCGCGCACGCCGAACACCTGGGCCGCAAGCCTGATCACGCGCCGCACATAGCCATCGTTGATCTGAAAGGCATGCCGACGCAGAAAGAGTTCGAGCTTTTCAAGGAGTATTTCGAGAGCCAGGGCTGCCCCTCTGTCATCAGCTCGCCGGACGAGCTGGAATGGACGGGCAAACGCCTGCGCGCGGGTGATTTCGAGATCGATATAGTTTACAAGCGCCTGCTCGTCAACGAGTACCTGCCGGTCATGGAAGAGAGCCCGGCGCTGCTTCACGCTTACCGCGCCGGGGCAATCTGTATGGTCAACAGTTTTCGCTCGAAGCTGATTCACAAGAAAGCCCTCTTCGCGGTGCTCACAGACCAGCGGCACGCGCGCCTTTTTTCCGACACCGAGCGCGACGTGATCTCGGCGCACGTCCCCTGGACGCGTCGCGTGCGCGCCGAAAAGAGCGACTACTCCGGCGTCGAGATAGACCTGCTTGAATTCATCGCCGCGCGCCGCGAGCGCCTGGTGCTCAAACCCAATGACGACTACGGCGGCCACGGTATCTACATCGGCTGGAATACGGACGAGATTTCGTGGGGCGAGGCCATGCAGAGCGCGCTCGCCAACGGCGACTATCTGGTGCAGGAGCGCGTGCCGACGGCGCGCGAAGTCTTCCCGGCCATACAGGAGGACGGCACTGTCAATTTCGCGGAGCAGTTGGTTGACCTGGATCCGCTGCTCTTTTTCGGCAAGGTGGGCTCGGCCTTCACGCGTCTGTCGTTTACGGAGCTTGCCAACGTCAGTTCCGGCGGCGGGATGGTTCCCACTTTCATCATCAGCGAAAAGTAGCGCGAGGATTTCCGAGACGAGCCGGGGTTGCGATACGAGTTAGCATAAAGAAGCTCGCTGCAAGTCAAATTCTCAGGTCTGGGGAGTTAGCGTTTATGGTCGAAGAGATTGACAGCGAAGCGTCATTGCCTTCGGACGAGCGCCGCCAGCACGACCGCTCGCGCCTCATCGTGGATGTCTATTTCGACGGCAAGGATGCGACCGGCGTGGCCAGCACGAAAGATATAAGCGTCGGCGGCCTCTACATGAACACGCAGACGGTCTTACCCGAAGGCGCTGTGCTGATGCTGCGAATACCTCTCGGCGACGAACAGGTCGTCATCAATGCCGAGGTCGTCTATAGCAATCCGGGGCGCGGCGTGGGCGTACAGTTCCACGGGCTCTCGGAAAGAGACCGCGCCCTGATGGAGCGCGAACTGCCATCGATATGAGTTCAAACGAAACGCCACAAGCGCCGGCGAAGCTTCGCTGGCAAGACCTGCCGCAGTCCACGCAGGAAGCGCTTTCCGGCAGGCTGGAAGGCTTATACGGAAATGCGCGCGACGAAGACGCCTTCGATTCGCTCGCGGTCGATAAACAGCAAGCGCTCCTGATACTCGCCCGCCGCTTCATAGAGCTGAGCCTGTGGACATTTGTCGAGCACATCGGAAATGTTTATGGCGAAGGCGGGGTCGGGATGAATTTCGAGCCCTCGCCGCTGCTCCTGGCGTTGATCTCGACGCGGCTGGATTTCACGAATCGCTTCGCCAATCACAAGGACACGACCGAGGGCTTTATCGAGCGCGGGGTCGGTCGGGCGTCCCTTCATATCCTTTACGTGGATAGAGGAGAGGAACGTCACTGGGCCGCCCATTTTGATCTTTATAATCCGTGGGCCTCTCCGATGAACGCGTGGCTACATCTGCTGAATGAAAAAATTCGCGGCTACACGCCGGACTGGCGTGCCATCGGCGCATCCATCTGGGGCGAGGCCGAAGTCCCCTTAGACTCAATCAGTGCGCGCTCCATCAACGCTTGACCGTTCATGAGCGGGAGAGGGCTTGCGCCGCCCCGGTGGCCAAACAGGTAAAAGGAGACACGATATGTTTGAGCAATACACACTCGGCATCGAAGAAGAGTTTCAGATCGTTGACCCGCACACGCGCGAGCTGCGTTCACACGTCTCCGAATTTTTGGAAGAGGGCAAGATGATTCTCGGCGAGCAGATCAAGCCCGAGATGATTCAATCGATGATCGAGGTCGGGACGGGAATCTGTCGCAACATACAGGAAGCGCGGGCCGACATCTCGCGCCTGCGCGGCATCATCTCCGGGCTCGCGCGCAAGACCGGATTGGTGATCGTCGCCGCCTCGACGCACCCTATCTCGCGCTGGCAGGATCAGAAGATTTTCGATGACGAGCGTTACGAGCTGCTCGTCGAAGAGCTGCAAACGGTCGCGCGCTCGCTGCTCATCTTCGGCCTGCACGTACACGTCGGCATCGCAGACAAAGACCGGCAGATTCATATCATGAACGCCGCGCGCTATTTCCTGCCGCACGTGCTCGCGCTGACGACCTCTTCGCCCTTCTGGATGGGCCACAATACTGGTCTGAAATCCTATCGCTCGGAGGTCTTCAAGCAGTTCCCGCGCACGGACATTCCAGACCACTACGATTCTCATTCCTCTTTCCAGCGCTACGTTGATCTATTGGTTAAGACGGGCTGCATAGACAACGGCAAGAAAATCTGGTGGGACGTGCGCCCGCACCCGTTCTTCCCGACACTCGAATTCCGCATCTGCGATATACCGACGCGCGTTGACGACACCATCGCCATCGCCGCGCTCTTTCAGGCCATCGTCGCCAAGCTCGATAAGCTGATCGATAAGAATCTCGGCTTCCGTCTCTATCGCCGCGCGCTGATACAGGAGAACAAATGGCGGGCCGTGCGTTACGGCCTTCAGGGCAAGATGATCGATTTCGGGAAACAGAAGGAAGTGCCCGTCCGTGATCTGATACTTGAGTTGTTGGAATTCGTGGACGACGTGCTGGACGAGCTGGGTTCGAGAAAAGAGATAGAGCACATCCACACGATTCTTGAGCGCGGCACGTCCGCCGACGAGCAACTGCAAATCTACCGCGAGACCAACGACCTTAAGGCGGTCGTCGATCGCCTGATCGAGCGGACGATGGAGAACGTCCCCCGCAACATCTCGCTCGACAGGGCACACCCGGTCGCGTCCTCTTCAAGCATCTCCAAATAAGAAGAGTCGCGCCCGTCGCCCGTCAATAGCCCCTGAAAGGGGCGCAAGAATGTAGCCCACGACGTTAGTCGTGGGTACATGTGAAGCAGAGATTAGTAAGCCCCGAAGGGGCGAAAGAAACTCAACTTGAATTTCTTTCGCCCCTTCGGGGCTCGCTCTTTATTGTCTGCTCTATACCCACCGGCACAGCGCCGTGGGCTACACTCTGTCGCCCTCTTCGGGGGCTGATGCTTAATTGCTATGATTCAGTGATTCCTTTAGGAAATTCTCGAAGATGATGCGCCCGTCGCGCGATTCGTTCTGGTGTTCCCAGCGCGTGCGATTCTTATTCCAGTCCTCGAAAGATTTTTCGAGATGGAACTGCACGGTGTAGATGAGCTGGCCACCGTTGCGCTTGACCATCATCTGGTTGCGGCACAAGTAGGCCGTGGCGAGGAGTTGAAATCCTTCGGGCACGTGATCGAGCTGCAAGCCGTGGTTCTGCCAGACGCGCAGGATACGCCCCTCGGTCGTGTAGTCCTGCCAGACGCCCGTGTTGGCGTCGTTGATGCCGTCAAAGATCGGGTCGTCCGGCTCTGTGATACGTATGAAGCGGTACTGGTATTCATAGGAGCGATTGACGCGCCGCTCGTGCTGCTCCATGTTGTCGAGCGTCACGACGCGCGCGCCGAAACTCTGTCCGACCAGTTGATGTCCGCCGCAGATGCCGAGCACGGGAATCCGCGTCTCGCGTATGAAGCTGCGGAAATTCTCCAGATACGCCGGGTTGTAATAGTCGAAATCGCGTAGGGTTCCGCTCAGCACTATCGCCTGCGGGCGAAACTCGCGTGCCGCCTCCGTCAATTCGGAGAGATGCGCGACGTGGGTCGTCGGGCGCTTCACGAGGCGCGCGATATTGTTCGTGATGTTTTCGAGTGCGAGACTGGCGATCTTACGTTCGCGCTGAAGCTCTATGGAGGTCATGCGCCCCCACTCGCGCCGCGCCACGTCCGAGATGTCGTCCTCGTAGCGCAGCAGATCGTTGATGACGAGGACGCGCGCCTCTTCGATACGCTTTTCGATCGGCTCGTATCGACAGAAGGGGCGCTGGTTGAAAGGGAAGGGTAACGGTTCGGGGGCGTCGAGCGGTGTGTTTTGATCTAGCATCATCTCTTCTATCATTCGCACAAAATATTCTATCCACGCCGGAGCGCCCCTATCTCATTTCTCAGGCCCCTGGTCGCTGCTTGGTGTTCTGGTTAAATTTAGGGACAGGCGTGCCCGCCCCGGCCAACTCGATCTCCGCCCGCACCTCGCCGAGGACGAGCGAGCGAAGTCGCGCTTTGAACGAACGGCTGCGCCGTTCGGCAGCCTTCTCAATCAAGAGTAACATGCGATGCCACGAAGATTCGAGCTCATCGGCGAGCCTGGAAATCCGCGAGATGTCATAAGGCACGGCGACATCGGAACATCCGGCGCGCGCAAACACCGCCAGATAACGAGCCGTCGCCAGGTCTGGACACATCATGCGCCGCCGCCCCATCTTCAACTCGACGCCGAGCAGGGTGTGCTGGATTTCAACGTCGACGGTGCGCGCAGCAGGGATGTTCAGATGGTGAGACCGCGTTCGCATCGTCAGGATGCGCTCGCGATAGATACGCGGCAGCCACAGCTCGTCGAGCGCGTGCTTGATCTCGGCGACGGCGAGCACAGCCGTACGCTCGCCAGCGGCGGCGGGAGCCGTCGGTGCTGTAGGCGATAAAGGAACATTCGCGCTCGTCTTTGCCACGGTAATAAGATTCATAGTCAATAAAAGTCAAGAGCTTCCGGCGCCGACTCTAGAATAACCGTTCGGACTAATAACCGGAAGCCGAAACTTTCCACTTGCACACTTCAGCGCGTCGCCGCAGCCTGCGAGACCCCCGGCCTCTTTTGAAACGCATCGATGACGCGGCCCGGAAACAGCCCCAGGTAAAAGACCCCGAGCACGGTGATGATTAATGCCGCCAGGGCTGCCGCCGGGACACGCGGCGCGTCCCATTCGGTCGTGCGCTCGCGGAAGAACATGACGATGATTAGACGCAGGTAGTAGTAAGCGGAGATGGCCGTGTTGAGCACGGCGATGACGACCAGCCAGTAATATTTTTCGTTCAGGGCCGCGCGAAAGACCATGATTTTGCCCATGAAACCGGCGGTCAGCGGCATCCCTAAAAGGCTCAGCAGAAAGAGCGAGAGCGTAAAGGCGAGCGCCGGGGCGCGAAAGCCTATCCCGTTGTAATCTTCAACTTCCGTGCGGCGGTCGCCGCTTCTGGCGATGAGCGTGACGACGGCGAACGCGCCCAGATTCATGACAGCATAGGTCAGCATGTAGAAGGCGACGGAGGCCAGCGCAGCGTTTCTCTGCTCGACATCGCCGGATGCGCCCGCCGCTATGAAGCCCACCAGCGCGTAACCGGCATGCGCGATGGAAGAATAGGCGAGCATACGCTTGACGTTGTTCTGCACGATGGCGACCAGATTGCCGACCGTCATCGTGATGATCGCCAGCACCACCAGAGAGTTGAGCCATGCCGAATGCGCGTAGCCGGAGATGCTCACCGCGTTAGCCACGAAGGGGAAACCGAAGACGAAGACGCGCAGGAAGGATGCGAACCCGGCGGCCTTCGGCCCGGCAGCCATAAAGGCCGTGACGGGAGTGGGCGCGCCCTCGTAAACGTCTGGCGTCCAGATATGAAAAGGCGCGGTCGCAATCTTGAAGCCGAAGCCCACCATCATCATCGCCGCGCCCGCGAACAATAGCGGCGGGTAGAGCGAATCGTTGATGCGCGTCGCGATGAGAGCGATGTTGGTCGTCCCCGGCAAGCCTCCCTCGGTCGCCGTCGCCCCGTAGATGAGGGCTATGCCGTAGAGCAGAAACGCCGAAGAGAAAGAGCCGAGGATAAAATATTTGAGCGAAGATTCGTTCGAGCGCAGGTCTGTGCGACGAAAGCCGCACATGACGTAAGTGGCGATGGAGAGAATCTCAAGGCCCAGGAAGATGATCACCAGATCGCCGCCCGACGCCATCAGCATCATTCCGGCGGTGGCGAACATGAGAAGGGAATGAAACTCGCCCGCCGGGAGGTCTTCGCCTTCGACCCAGACCATAGAGATCAGTATGGTGAGCGCGGAGACGAGCAGAAAGATCAGCGTAAAGCTCAGGCGCAGCCCGTCGAGCACGATCATCCCGTTAAAGGTTCCGCCCTGAACGAGCGGTGCGCCCACTCCAGCCCACCCGAGCCACATCCACACACTCGCGGCAGCCGCAGCAGCAAGGCCCGCCAGCGAGATCGTACCCGTCAGCCAACGCTGACGCGGGCGGGCGAAGGCGTCCACGAGCATGACCAGCACGGCCACAAAGCCCACGATCAACTCCGGCAGAATAAGCCTGAAGTTGAGATCGGCGTTAAAGATTTGAAATGCAATACAGAGGTTCATCTCGTTATCAAATAGAGAGCGCGTGCGCCTTTGCTATCTCGCGCTCGCAGGCGCAGCAGTGCCCGTCTCCGCCGCCAAAAGCTTGTCCAGATTATCGCGTATGATCTTCTTATACTCTTCGGGTTTAGCCATCCCGACCTGGCGCGGCTTGGCGAGGCGTCCTTCCTTGTCGAAGAAGACCACGAAGGGAAGGCGAATGCTCGTCGAGAACTGCGCGTAGGTCAACTGCGTCGCATCGCGCAGCACCGTGAATGAAATCTTCTTATCCTTGGCGAAGTCGCGCAGGTCTCTATCCGACATGTGCTCTCGCTGGTCGAGGCTCACCCAGAGAAACCGTACGGGCTTGTCGCGATATTCACTCTGCAACTCTTCGAGCGCGTGCAATTCGGTCGTGCACGGCGTACACCATGTCGCGCCGAAGGAGACCAGCACGACCTTGCCCTTCATCTCCGCCACGTCGTACATCTTGCCGTCAATCCCGCGCAGCTTGATGTAAACCTCGCTCGCCGGGGCGGCTGGATTTACGGTTTGCGTCGCCCGCGCCGACAGGAGCGATGCGCCGAGCATGCAGAGTGTGATCGTCAAAGCTGCGAGCGTTCTCATCTTCATCTAGTGCGACTCGCCCCCGGCGTTGCGCGCCTGAACGGGAGCGGAAATCGTGCCCTGCGGCGCGGCCAGGATGGAGCGCACGGCGGCCACGCTATCGCGCGAGCGTTCCAAAAACACTTTGGGATAAACGCCCATGAACAGCATCAGGATGAGCAGCGGCGCGAGCAGCGCAAACTCGCGCGCGTTGAGATCGGGTAAATGCGCGTTCTCGCGATGGCGTATGCGTCCGAAGACGACGCGCTGCAACATCCACAGCATATAAACGGCGGCCCAGATCACGCCCGTCCCCGCCAGCATCGTTGCCACCCATGCCCAACGGAACTCCGAAGTCCACATGCCGAGCATGATCAAAAACTCTCCAACGAAGCCGTTCAAGAAAGGCAGCCCGATGGAGGAGAGCGACGAGAAGACGAAGAAGGCAGAGAACCACGGCATGACCGTCGCCAGCCCACCGAAGTCCGCGATCATGCGCGTATGCCTTCGCTCGTAGATCATCCCGACGATCAAAAAGAGCGCGCCCGTCGAGACGCCGTGATTGAGCATCTGGTAGAGCGCGCCCTGCATGCCTATCTCCGTAAACGAGAACAGGCCGAGCACGACGAATCCCATGTGGCTCACAGAAGAATACGCGACCAGCCGTTTGACATCGGGTTGAACCATCGCCACGAGCGCGCCGTAGATAATGCCTATGATCGAGAGCACGATGAAAACCGGCGCGAGCTTGTGGGCCGTCGCCGGGAACAGTGTCAGGCAGAAGCGCAGCAGGCCGTACGTTCCCATCTTCAGAAGGACACCGGCGAGAATCACGGAACCGGCGGTCGGCGCTTCCGTATGAGCGTCGGGCAGCCAGGTGTGAAAGGGCCAGAGCGGAACCTTGATGCAGAAGGCCAGGGCGAAGGCTAGGAAGAGCCAGAACTCCGTTCGCTCGGAGGTGGCGGCAATCGTCGCCCCGCTTCTCATCGCGCTCAAGATCGTGACGTAATCGAACGAGCCGTAGATGTAGTAAAGCGCGATGATGCCGACCAGCATCAAGAGGCTTCCGACCGCCGTGTAGATAAAGAACTTGGTCGCCGCGTAGATGCGCCGCTGCCCGCCCCAGATACCGATCAGGAAGAACATGGGCACGAGCGACGCCTCGAAGAAGAGATAGAAGACGAGCAGGTCGAGTGAAACGAAGACGCCGATCATCGCCGATTCGAGCACGAGCAGAAAGACGTAATAAGAGAGCACGCGTTTTTCGACCGCGTGCCAGCTCGAAAGAATCGAAATCGGCACAAGCAGCGTCGTCAGCAGCACCAGCCACAGGCTAATACCGTCAACGCCGATGTGATAGTTCGCGTTGATGGCCCCGATCCACGGCACGTTCTGCTCAAAACGAAATCCCGCCCCGTAACCGCCGCCCGTGAGCAGCAGTAGAGAGAGCGCGAAGGTCGCGAGCGAGAACCCGAGCGCGATCCAGCGATAGTGCGTCTCACGACGGTAGGGCGCAAAGTTGTGACCGATGGCCGCGAGCGCGCCGACGAGCGGAAGCAAGATCAGGGCTGTGAGCAAATATTGCTGCATAAAAAGCGACTAGCGAAGCGAAAAGATGGGAAAGCCCGAATAAACGATATAGCCTATGACGACGAGCGCGCCGAGCAGGATAACCGCCGCGTAGCTGCGCACGAAACCGATTTGTAGATAACGCACCAGCGCGCCGATCTGCGCGATGCCACGGCCCATACCGTTGACGATGCCGTCGATGACGGCGACATCAAAGAGCTTCCAGAGCCCTTCGCGCGAGCCAACCTTGATCGGATTGATAATCGTCGCATCGTAAATCTCGTCGACGTAATACTTGTTTTCCAGCACTCGCGGCATAGCCATCAACGGTCGCCTCTGGAACAGAACCCAACCGATGCCGATTCCTGTGAGCGCGATCAGAACGGAGATGACCGAGAACATGATCTCATCGCGCACCTCTTCGGGCGTATGCACCTCCTGCTCGGCTGCCGGTTCATGCTGCGAGCCCTCGCCGACGGACAGGGGCGATGCGCCATCGTGCGGCTGCGGCGTGGGCGAAAGGAATCGCGGCGCTTCCGTTTCGCCGCCGCGCCCGCCTACTCCCTCGCCAGTGCCTGCGGGCGTTTCCGGCGCGTGCGCGATGACGGGCTCAAGCGTGTGCTCGAAATAGTTTGGAATGCGCCCGCCGCTCAGGGCGTAAGGGATGCCGACCAATCCTCCGAAGGTCGAAAGAACGGCGAGAATAATCAGCGGCACGGTCATCGTCCAGGGCGACTCGTGCGGCTCGTGAACTCCATGCTCGCCAGCATGCTCGTCATCAGCATGTGCGTCCTCGTGGTGCGCTGACGGATTCACTTCATCACCCGGCTCATGATGCGGGCGGTCGCCAGGCGATGCCGTGTGCGCGTCGTGTGGCGCTTCGTCCTCGTCGTATGCGTGTGCGTGAGCCTCGTCGGCCTGCCCTCCGGCGTGCGCCTCGCGGAATCTCTCAGCGCCCCAGAAGGTCATGACCATCAGCCGCGTCATGTAGACGGCGGTGAGCAGCGCGGTCAAAGCGCCGACGACCCACAGGACTTTACCGAAGCCGCTCTCAAAGCCTATGCCTGCGGCGCTCCAGGTCTTCCACAGAATCTCGTCCTTGGAGAAGAACCCGGCGAAGATGGGAATACCGCTGATCGCCAGCCAGCCCGTCAGCATCGTTATGAAAGTGATGGGCATGTATTTCCGAAGCCCGCCCATGCGCCGCATGTCCTGCTCGTGATGCATGCCGTGAATGACCGAGCCCGAGCCGAGAAAGAGCAGCGCCTTGAAGAAGGCGTGCGTCATGACGTGAAAGATGGCGGCGACGAACGCGCCCACGCCGCACGCCAGCATCATGTAGCCGAGTTGCGAGATGGTCGAGTAGGCAAGGACTTTCTTAATGTCATTCTGTGCGAGCCCGATGGTGGCGGCGAAGAGCGCTGTGGCCGCGCCTATGATCGCGACGATGAACATCGCCGTGGGCGCGTGCGTGTAGATGGCGGAGCAGCGCACGATCATATACACGCCAGCCGTGACCATCGTCGCCGCGTGAATCAGTGCGGAGACGGGAGTGGGCCCGGCCATCGCATCCGGCAGCCAGACGAAGAGCGGTATCTGTGCAGACTTGCCCGTCGCGCCGATAAAGAGAAGGATAGCGATAGACGTGATGCCGCCAGCCGTGAGCGCCTTCCACGTAAAAGGGTCAACCGACATGCCGCCTATGATCTGAAGCGCGCTCTCCATCCCGGGCTTAGGGAAAAAGCTGATCGTGCCCGTCAAAAAGAAGATGAGCATGATGCCGAGCACGACACCCCAGTCGCCGACGCGGTTGGCGATGAAAGCCTTCTTCGCCGCGTCGCCCGCCTCCTTGCGATCAGTGTAGTAACCGATCAACAGGTAAGAGCAGAGCCCGACGCCTTCCCAGCCGACGAACATCAACAGAAAATTGTCCGCCAGGATAAGCGTCAGCATCGAGAACATGAAGAGATTCAGGTAGGCGAAGAAGCGATAAAAGCCACGGTCGCCGTGCATGTACCCGGTCGCGAAGATGTGTATGAGAAGTCCGACGAAGGTGATAAAGAGCGCGTAGATGCCGCTTAAGCGATCCATCGCGAGGCCGAAGTCTGCGCGAAAGCCCCCGACGTTAATCCACGTCCAGAGGTGATCCATAACGGGCGCGTTGGCATGGAGCGCGCCGTCCGGCTTGAGCGCGATCAGAAAAGCGACGATTGCCGAGACGGCCACAGACCCGCAGGCGATGAGACCGATGAAGGCTTCGCTGCGCAGGCGTCGGCCCACGAACCAGTTGAGGACTGCGCCAAGCAGAGGCGCAAAGATGATCAGGCTGAGAAGATTGTTTTCCGGCATAACTCGCTACAGTCGAGCGGTCTATAACTTCAAAATATTCGCCTCGTCCACGTCCAGCGATTCGCGGTTACGGAAAATGGCGATGATAATCCCGAGGCCGACAGCCGCCTCAGCCGCCGCCACCGTCATCACGATAAAGACGAAGAGCTGGCCCGACACGTCCTTGAAGAAGCTTGAGAAAGCGACGAAGGTCAGGTTGACGGCGTTGAGCATCAACTCGATGCACATGAACATCGAGATCACGTTGCGCTTGATGATGACGCCGACCACGCCGATCGTGAACAGGATGGCGGAGAGCGCCAGATACCAGGACAGTTGCGGAGTCATAACTTTTTCAATCCGTTTCCGAATCCTTAACGCGCGATTGCACGCGCGCGTCCAACGGCTCGTGAAGCAGCGCGGCGGCCTCGTCGGTCGTACGTGTGACGACGGGCGCGGCATCGCCCAACGCGCTCTTGTCAACAATGCTTCTCGGCAGAACCTGCATGCCGGGAACGACGCGCGCGCCCTCCGACAACAGCCCCCCGCGCCGCGCCAGCGTCATCGCGCCGACAATCGCCATCAGCAGCAAGAGGGAAGTGATCTCGAACGGCAGCAGGTAAATCGTGAACAGCCCCGTGCCGATGGACATCGTTAGGCCCACGTCCGAAGTGTTGGTGACAGGAGTGCTGCGCGAATCTCCGACGAAGAAGATGATAAAGGCCGCCAGCGAAAAGAGCATCGCCGCCATCACGATCGCCGCCGGGACAAGATAACGCGGTCGCATGCTGGTGTGATCTTCCTCCTCGACATTCAAGAGCATGATGACGAAGACGACCAGCACCATGATCGCGCCCGCGTAGACGATGATCTGCACGGCGGCGATAAAGGGCGCGGCGAGCATCACGTAAAGCGAGGCGAGCGAGATAAAGACGCCGATCAGGGAGATCGCGCTGTAGAGCGGATTGCGCTGCGCGACCATCGCGATCGCACATCCAATGGCCAGCCCGGCGAAAAGTATAAAGAGAAGAGTCAGCATACTCTCAACCTAAGCATCGCTACCCGAGGAAGCCCAGCGTCGCCTTAAAGAAAGTGTTGACCGCATCGATGGCTCCCGTGATCTGCAAGGTCGCCGTCAGGATGATGTTCAGGATGGCGACGGGAAGCAGGAATTTCCAGCCGAAGTTCATCAACTGATCGAAACGAAAACGCGGCAGCGTCCCGCGCAGCCAGATGTACAGGAACAGGAAGAAGATGACCTTGCCGAGAAAATAGATTGGCCCAAGCCAGGGCAGTTGCTTGATAAAGGGGCCGTTCCAGCCGCCCAGGAAAAGCGTCGTCGCCAGCATCGAGACCGTGAACATGTTGATGTACTCGGCCATGAAGAAGAGCGCGAACTTCATCGCGCTGTATTCCGTGTGAAAGCCCGCGACCAGCTCCGTCTCCGCCTCGGGCAGATCGAACGGAACACGATTCGTCTCCGCAATCGCCGAGATCAGGTAGATGATGAAGCCAAGAGGCTGAACCCAGAAGATGTACCAGCCCATCCCCTGAACGCCGTACTGCTGCTCGACGATGCTGTAGAGATCGAGCGTGCCCGATTGCAGCACCACTCCGATCAGCGCCAGCCCCAGCGACAACTCGTAAGAGATGAGCTGCGCCGCCGAACGCAAGCCGCCCATCAGGCTGTACTTGTTATTTGAAGACCATCCGGCCAGCGCAATGCCGTACACCCCGACCGACGTGATGCCGAGCACGTAGAGCAGCGCGACATCGAAACGCGCGACGACGAGCTGCACAGAGCCGAGCAGAGGGATGTTGACGGTGGGCCCGAACGGGTAGACGATGATCGTCATCAGCGCGGCGGTCGTCGCAATGATCGGCGCTAAAAAATAGATGAACTTCGTAGACTTGTCCGGGATGATGTCTTCTTTGAAGATGAACTTGAGCAAGTCCGCGAGCGGCTGGAGCATCCCGCCATAGCCGACGCGGTTTGGGCCCAGCCGTCCCTGAATCAACGCCAGCACGCGGCGCTCGGCCAGCACCGTATAGGCCACGACACCCATCACCACCGCGAAGGCGATCATGATGCCGGTCAATTTAAATCCGGCGTAAATGAGAGAATCCCAGTCCATAATAACTAAAGGATGAAGGCGGAAGGATGACTTGTTGAGTCATCGCTTCGTTGAAGCTTTCACTCAATGGCTTTTCCTCAATGGCTTTTACTTCATCCTTCCGCCTTCATCCTTCATCCTTGCTTTTCAGTCTCCTGCCGCGACGGCTTCGCTGCGGCGCTGTAATCGATCGTCGATCGTAATCTGGTAAAGCGGTGAAATCGCCACCGTCGGCGGTTCTGGATTACCGGCGGCGAGCAGGTGGAATTGCGGGACTTTGCCCGTCAATGTGCCCGGCTTGAACAACTCGTGCCCGACCTCCGGCGTGCCCATGATCTTTTCTGCGGTCTCGGCCAGAGCTTCGACGCGCGCGCGTATAGTCTCCATCTCCCCGGAATGGTCGCCCTTTTCGGCCATCGCATGCCTGGCCTGCACTGGCCTGGTCTCGTCTTTCAGAAGCGGGTAACGCAACCCATTGTAAGCGGGAACGCGCTCGGCCAGTTCCTTGAAGACGGCGCTGGCAGACATCTGGAATCCGAAATCGACGCCCAGCTCCTTCGCCAGTTGCGACGTGATCACCCAATCCTGACGCGACTGGTGAACAGGCGGGATTGATTGACGCACGCGCTGCACGAGCCCGTCGTTATTGGTAAACGTGCCGTCACTCTCGGCCCAGGACGCGGCGGGGAAGACGACATCCGCGTAAGCGGTCGTCGCGGTCTCGAAAAGCTCCTGAACGACGAGGAAGTCCAGCCGCGAGAGCGCTTCTTCGCGCCCCTGTAGGTGTGTGGGAAGGAAGCTGCCCGCGACGTACATCGCGCGCACGCTTTCCCCCGCAGCATCGAGCATCACGGCCGGGCTCATCGCGCCGCGCATGAGCCCGATGTCATGCGCGCCGATGCTGTTGTTGTAGAGCGGCAGCGGATGCAGCAGCACGCGTCTGGATTCGCGTGCGAAGGTGTGCGGAAGCTGTGCGACGAGAGCCTGCGCTTCCGGGCCCAACTCGCCGCCGAACATGATGACCAGATCGCCTTCGGTGTTGGTCAGGGCGCGGCGCAGCTCGATCAGCTCGACCTCTTCGACGCCCATCTTCTGCGCCGCGAGCTTGTTATGAGCCTGATTGGTGATCGCCAGCACGACCGCTTCCTCCGTGCCCGGCCGGATGTGCAGGAATTTCGCCGCCTGTTGCTTCAAGCGAATAGGAACGCTATTGACGATGAGAAGCTGCGCGCCGCCGTTTCTGACGGCCTGGCGAATCTGCTTGCCAGTGAAGGGCTGCAACTCTTCCGGCTCGCCGCCGATCAGAAGAATCGTCTTCGCATGGCGTATGTCGCGGTGCGTGGCGAGCGGCCCGGCAAGGTTATCGAAGAAGGGCTGTAGGCTAAAAGCATCCGTCGCCGTGTAGTTCTCCGTGCCGACGACTTCGGTCGCAAATTTGTGCAGCGCGTAGAGAGCTTCGTTCGTGATGCGCGGGCTGCCGACGACGCCGATGGCGGCGGGGCCGTATTGTTCGGCCACAGCGTCAAGCTTCGAGGCCGTGAAGCGAATCGCTTCATCCCACGTCGCGGGGATCAGCTTGCCGTCCTTCTTATAACGAATCATGGGCGTGCGCAGACGCTCCTCGTGATTGACGAAGGGATGACCGAAGCGTCCCTTGATGCACAGGAATTCGCCGTTGTGGCCGTTGACGTAGCGGTCGCGCGCGACGATGCGCATCAACTCGCCAGCGCGCGAGCCAAGGGACATCTCGCAGCCGTCCGAGCAGTACGTGCAGGTCGAGATGGTCTGCGACTGCTCCCAGGGCCGAGCCTGATGGCGATAGGTCGCATCGAGCAGCGTGCCGGTCGGGCAGACCTCAATGCAGTTGCCGCACTGTGAACAGTTGAGCCAGCCGCCGTAGGTTCCGATGACCGTATTGGCCCCGCGCCCGCCCGCCTCAATCGCGTCCTCGCCCATCCACTCGTCGCACACGCGCGTGCAGCGTTTGCAGAGAATGCAGCGCTGCGAATCGTTGGCGACCATCGGTGAAAGATATTTTTCCGGCGCGTAGTTCTTGCGCTCCGTGAAACGCTCTTCGAGCCCGCCCCAATCGAAGGCCATCTCCTGCAACTCGCACTCGCCGCCCCGATCACAGACGGGACAATCGAGCGGATGGTTCGCCAGCAAAAATTCGACCATCGCGCGCTGGGCCTTCTCGATCTCTTCGCTCTTGGTCGTCACGATCATGCCGTCCGTGCAGGTGATCGTGCAGGAGGTTTGAAGCTTCGGCATCTTCTCTATCCGCACGAGGCACATGCGGCAGGAAGCCTGCAAGGCCAGATCGGAGTAATAGCAGAAGGAAGGGATGTCGTTGCCCTTCTCGCGGCACACGTCGATCAGGCGTGCGCCCTTCTCAACCTGAAAATCCTGGCCGTTGATCGTAACTTTTATTAAATCAGTTGACATGTCAGTCGCTTCAAATTGCAGTCCTAAACCGTCACCGTTTCCGCCGCGACGATCGGCATCAGGTGTCGCTTGAAATCTTCGGGGAATTTTTTGATCGCCGATTGAATGGGCCAGGCGGCGGCATCGCCAAGGGGACAGAAAGACTTGCCCTCTATGTTGTCGCACAGGTCTAGAATGAGTTGCGCGTCTTCGGGGCGGCCTTCGCCGCGCGCGATGCGTTTGAAAATCTTGACGAGCCAGTCCGTGCCCTCGCGGCAGGGCGTGCACCAGCCGCAGGACTCGTGCTTGTAAAACTCGATCAGGTTCTTCGTCGACTCGAAAATATCAACCGTCTCGTCCATCACGATGAAGCCGCCGGAGCCGACCATCGAACCGCCCGCCACCAGGCCCTCGTAATCCATCTTCACGTCACGGCCGATGATGTCCGAGGCGGGCATGATGTAGACGCTTGAGCCGCCGGGAATGACGGCCTTGAGTTTCTTGCCGTCGCGGATGCCGCCGCAGTCTTCCATGATGAACTTTTCCATATCGTCGTAGCCCATCGGAAGCTCGTAGACGCCGGGACGATTGACGTGGCCCGAGACAGACCAGACCTTCGTGCCGCCGCTCTTCTCCGTGCCCAATTTTTGATACGCCTCGCCGCCCATCTTGATGATGTCCGGCACAGCCGTCAGCGTCTCGACGTTATTGACGACCGTCGGGCAACCGTAGAGACCGGCGACAGCAGGGAAGGGCGGCTTCATGCGCGGGTGTCCGCGCAAGCCTTCGAGCGAATTCAACAGCGCCGTCTCTTCGCCGCAGATGTACGCGCCCGCGCCCGAGTGCGTGTAAACCTCGCAGGAGAAATTCGAGCCCAGGATATTTTCGCCGACGAGTCCGGCAGCGCGCGCCTCCGCGATCGCGCGATCCATGATCTCTATCAGGTAGCGATACTCGCCGCGCGTGTAACAGTAGGTCGTGTGAGAGCCGAGCGCGTAAGCCGCAATCAGCATCCCTTCGATCAACATGTGCGGGTCGCGTTCCATCAGGTAGCGGTCTTTGAAAGTGCCGGGCTCCGACTCGTCCGCGTTGCAGACGACATACTTCGGCTTGGGCGAATCCTTCGGCACGAAACTCCATTTCATGCCGGTCGGAAAGCCAGCGCCGCCGCGTCCCCTGAGCGCAGACTTCTTCACTTCGGCGATCACGTCATCCGGCGACATCCCGTCGAGCACCTTCTTGAGCGCCTCATAGCCGCCGTTGTTGCGATAGACTTCGAGCGACGCGGAATTTTCCAGATTCACGCGTCTGAGCTGAAGAGGTTCGCAGCCGATAGCACCGATAAACATAATCTGTTTCTCTAAACGGAAAATCACGAGCGTGGCCCGGAGCAAACGAGTGAACGGCTATCTCACGCCGTTACCAAGTTGCCCGCTGCGGCACTGCTCTATTATCTCGTCCACCTTTTCGGGCGTCAGGTTCTCGTAGTAATCAAAGCCTATCTGCATCATCGGAGCAGTCCCGCAGGAGCCGAGGCATTCGACCTCCGAGATCGAGAACAGCCCGTCGGCAGTCGTCTCGCCGGGCTTGATGCCGAGCCTCTCCGTACACCGGGCCGTGACCTTGTTTGCGCCCAGTATCTTGCACGAGAGCGTCTTGCATATCTGAAAGTGATACTTCCCGATGGGCTCCGTATTGATCATCGAATAGAAGGTCGCAACCTCCCAGATGTCGGTGATGCGCACGCCCAAACGGTCTGCCAGGTACGCCACGCCGGGCGGATCCAGATAGCCGCCGCGCTCGCGCTGCACGATGAACATCAACGGCAGAATCGCCGAGCGTTTGCGTTCCGGCGGATACTTCGCCAGATGCCCGTCGATCTCCGCCTCGACCTCCGGCGAAAAGACGGCGATCTCCGCAGGGACTTTCGCCTCCTGCGGCAGCGGATTGTTTGGCGTAAATTGCTTGTCCATTTTAGATTTTGGATTTTGGATTTTAGATTAACGCTTTCCCATCCTGAATCTTGGAAGCTTTCGAGCGCGGCGACTCGCCAATCCAAAATCCAAAATCTAAAATCCAAAATGGTCTTATCTATCTATTTCTCCGAGCACGATGTCGAGCGAGCCGATGATGGCGACCACGTCTGCGATCATCTCGCCTTCGCACAGTTGCGGCAGCGCCGAGAGATTAACGAAACTCGGGCCGCGAACATGGACGCGCGCGGGCTTGGGCCCACCGTTGGACTTGACGTAAACGCCAAGCTCGCCCTTAGAGCCTTCAATCGGGTGATAGACCTCACCCGCCGGAACATCGAACCCTTCGGTGACGATCAGGAAGTGATGTATGAGCGCGTCCATGTGCGTCTTCATCGCTTCGCGGTCGGGCAGCACGACCTTCGGCGCATCGGCTTTGACGGGGCCGGGTTGGAGCCTCGATAAAGCCTGGATGACGATCTTGTGCGACTCCCTCATCTCGCGCATGCGTACCATGTAACGGGCCCACACATCGCCGCCCGTCTCGACCGGCACGTCGAAATCGTATTTCTCGTAACCCGAATAGGGATTGACGCGGCGCACATCTATCTCGACGCCGCTGCCGCGCAGGCATGGGCCCGAAAGCCCCCAGTCAATCGCGTCCTCGGCGCTGATGCGTCCAACATTCTGCGTGCGACTCTGAAAAATCGTATTGCCCGTCAGGAGCGTGTGGAATTCGTCGACCGACTTCGGAAAACCATCTGTGAACTGCTTACAGCGCCGCTCGAATCCAGAAGGCAGATCCATCATCAACCCGCCGATGCGAAAATAGGAGGGCGTCAGTCGTCCGCCCGATGCCGCCTCGATCAGGTTGAGAATCTTCTCGCGCTCGCGGAAACAGTAGAAGAAGACGGTCATCGCGCCGATGTCGAGGGCGTGTGTGCCGAGCCAGACCAGGTGCGAGGCGATGCGCTGCAACTCGCACATGAGCACGCGAATCGTCTGCGCTCGCTCGGGGATTTCCAGCCCGAGCAGTTTCTCGACCGCCATCACGTAGCCGAGATTATTGCCGAGCGGGTTGAGGTAATCCATCCGGTCTGTGATGACTATGCCCTGCTGGTACTTCTTGTACTCGAAGAGCTTCTCCATGCCCGTGTGCAGGTAGCCGATGTCGGGCGTGGCGCGAACGATCATCTCCCCATCGAGCACCAGCTCAAGACGCAATACGCCGTGCGTCGATGGATGTTGCGGCCCCATCGAGATCGTCATCTGCGTATCGAGCGGACGATCAACGATTTCAAATTGCGGCGGAAGAGTAGCCATTGATAATCAAGTCAGGCTGTACGGCTCGTAGCCGCGCAGCGGAAAATCCTTGCGAAGCGCATGGCCCTCCCAATCGTCCGGCAGCAGTATCCGCCGCAGATCAGGATGATTGTCGAAAATCACTCCGAACAGGTCATAGGTCTCGCGCTCGTGCCAGTTGGCCGTGCGCCACACGCCCGTCACGGACGGAACATGCGCGTCCTCTTCGTTAAGCACTACTTTCAGGCGCAGGCGATGATGACGCGTCGTCGAGAAGAGATGATAGTTGACCTCGAAGCGCGGCTCTTCTTCGGGCCCACGGTCTGCGCCGCAGATGTCCGAGAGAAAATTAAACTCCAGGCCGGGCGCTGTCTTCAGAAATGAGCAGACCGCGACGATATGCTCGCGCGGGACGACGACCGTGACCTCTCCGAAGGCTTCGATGACCTGGCTGACCCAATCGGCGTGTCCATGCTGCAACGCCGTCACCAGCGGCGACGGCGTTTGGGCATTACTCGGCGCTGTTTCGGCCTGCGCGTCAGGACGCCCTGCTTGCTCTGTTTCTTTTGACATTTTGGAAAAGGAGTTTGTCTTGCACCTGACCCAAATTTGTTGCTGAAAAGCTTCGTTTGTCTGAACAATCACTCAGGATGAGCGGCGGCGCTCGTGCCTGGATGCGATCGTGTAGGGACGCGAAGAAGTCTGCTGCGCGGCGGCCTCATTGGTCGCAGATACGCCGGAGCCCGGCAGCGTGCCCGGCGGCACGGCCTCGCGCGCCTCTTCCGGCCTCACATCCTTACGATCAAGCACGGACTCCCTCATCACCTTGTCCTGCAACATCATGACGGCGTGAATCAGCATCTCAGGGCGCGGCGGACAGCCCGGTATGTAAACGTCGACGGGGACGATTTTGTCTACGCCCTGCACGATCGCGTAGTTATCGAAGACGCCGCCCGAGGTCGCGCACGCGCCCATCGAGATGACCCACTTCGGCTCGGGCATCTGGTCATAGATGCGTCTTAAGACCGGAGCCATCTTGCGCGAGACGCGGCCCGACACGATCATCACATCGGCCTGTCGCGGGCTGGCGCGAAAGACTTCGGAACCGAACCGCGCCAGGTCGTTGCGCGAGCTGGTGGCGTTCATCATCTCTATGGCGCAGCAGGCGAGCCCGAAGGTCGCGGGCCACAGGCTCGACTTGCGCGCCCAGTTGATGAGCGAATCCAGCCGCGTCGTCAGGACTTCCGGTAAAGCTTCGGCGATTACATTTTCGAGTCCCATATAAATCCTTCGGTGTCTCGATCAGGCGGCGCGTTGCGTGGGCGTCTTTTCCGATTCTCGCAAATCGGTGAGCGCCCGTGCCTCCGCGTGAGCCTCACGTCTGGCGCGCTGGCTCCAATCAAAAGCGCCTTTGCGTAACACATAGACGTACCCGACCAGCAGCAGCGCGACGAATAAAATCATCTCCCAGAAGATGAGCGGGCCCAACCCGTATTCGGGCCCCGACAGAGTCTTGAAGACGACGGCCCAGGGGATTAGAAAGATGACCTCTATATCGAAGAGGATGAAGATCATCGCGATCAGGTAAAACTTGACCGAGAATCTCTCCCTCGCAGACCCGACAGGGTCTTTGCCGCACTCATAGGGCATCAGCTTCGTGCGCGTCTGTTTGCGCTGGCCCACCATCTGCGACAGCAGGACATTGGTCACGGCAAAGCCAGCCGCGACGACGAAGATGAGCAGGATCGGCAAATACGCTTTCAGCTCGAACACACGCACCCCCTGCGAGCCTGTTATTGCCCGTCGCTTCGCCCCGAAATTTCAGGGTGAAACGGCCCCAAGTGGAGATTGAGAATCATGGTACAAGCTCATCCTAGTTCAAGCGGGTGTGGCTGTCAAGCCTCGCTTTAGGCGGGCCAAATCCCTTTTGGTGAAGGAGATTGACCGTCTGAAAACGGCTATGTTACTGTTCACAGAAGCGCAACTCACCGGCATCATTGTTCTGAGATAATAAGAGTGTCACGTCGGGAATAATCGAACAACTGTGATCACCGGATTCAACACAGACGTAGAGTACCAGGGCGTCACCTACCATGTGCAGACCGAGGACAAGGGATTGGAGACGCCGCTGATCCTTTCGCTGGTCTACTCGGGTGGAGCCATCCTCGCCAGCAAGCGCTCGCCCTACGATGATCTGATCGCCAAGGGGTTCAACGAGCAGACGCTCGCCGAGCGCCTGCAACGCCAGCACAAGTTGATCTGCGCGGCAATCAACGCCGGACGCCTCGAAGACCTCAAGCAGATGAGCGGGCGCGGCGCGCAAGTGAAGCCCGCGCGGCCCGCCGCAGAGGCCGAGAAGCACACGCCGTCGACACCCGCCGCCACGCCCCCAATACCTGCTGCCGTCGCAGAGTTACCTGCTGCTGCCGCAGAGTTGCCGCCGCAGCCGCCTCCGCCCGTCATCAACACGCCGCCACCGCCAACGCTCGTTACCAAGCCGCCTGTGACGACTGCGCAGCCGCCGCCTACGCCCGCCAAGACTGTTCCGCCAAAACCCGAGACGGGCCCCCCTGCCCTTCATCTGGGCTTACTGGAGGAGCGAGAGCTGCACGGAGGCGAGTTCGTCACCTTGCGCGTTCGTCTCAGTCGTGGAACGGCGGAAGCAAGGGATGCTGTCCCCGATGCGACCATCACATTAAAGATTCTGGGGACGACTTTTCGCCCCGTCATCAGCTCGGCCAGAACAGACCGCGATGGAATCGCCATCGTTTTCGCGGCCCTCCCGCGCTTTACCACTGGCCGGGCAGCGATTCTCATACGCGCCACGAGCGACGGCGAAGACATAGAGATGCGCCGCATCGTTCATCCCTCCTGAAGGAGTTTGCGAAGCTTGCAGATCGAAATCAACGGAGAGAGACGCGAGGTCTCCGAGCGCATCACGCTCAAAGAGCTGGTCGAACACCTCTCGCTCGCGCCCGAGCGTCTGGCCATAGAGCTTAACCACAGCGTCATCCGCCGCACAGACTGGCCGCACACCCCGCTCTCGGAAGGCGACCGCATAGAGATCGTCCACTTCGTCGGCGGTGGGTAGAAAGCAAGGATGAAGGATGAAGGCGGAAGGATGAAATTGTCACAATGTTAGCTGAATAATTCAATCAACGTAGTCGCGCTTTCATCCTTCATCCTTCCGCCTTCATCCTTGCTTTTCATTCGTCGGGTTCGGGTGTAAAGTCAGGGTCAAAGAGTAAACGGAGAGTGCTTAAACTATTATGTCATCTGTTGCGTCATCGCCGGTCGAGAAATCTGGTGAGAGATTTGAGATTGCGGGTCGTGTGTTCACTTCGCGGTTGATTATCGGGACGGGAAAGTATCGCAGTTATGGAGAGATGAAGGCGGCGCACGTCGCGTCTGGCGCGGAGATGGTGACGGTGGCCGTGCGACGAGTTCCGCTTGAAGACCGAAGCCAGGAATCCTTTCTCGATCATCTAGACCCGTCGCTTGTGATTCTGCCGAACACGGCCGGGTGCTATACGGCGGAAGAGGCCGTCCGCACGGCGCGGCTCGCACGCGAAGCGCTTGAGACAGACCTCGTCAAGCTGGAAGTCATAGGCGACCAGACGACGCTTTTCCCCGACAACGAGCAGACGCTTGCTGCGGCGCGCGTGCTGGTCAAAGAAGGCTTTACGGTGCTGCCGTATTTCAACGACGATCTGATCATGGCGAAGAAGCTGCTGGACGCCGGGTGCGCCGCCGTGATGCCTCTGGCTGCGCCAATCGGCTCGGGTCTGGGTGTGCAGAACCCCGCGAACCTGATGATCATGCGCGAGCAGTTGCCGGACGCGACGATCATCGTCGACGCAGGCGTCGGGACAGCCAGCGATGCGGCGATTGCGATGGAACTCGGCGCGGATGCCGTGCTGATGAACACGGCGATTGCCGAAGCGCTTGATTCCGAAAAGATGGCAACAGCGATGCGCCTCGCCATCGAAGCCGGGCGCTTAGCCTACCTGGCGGGCCGCATGCCCCGCCGTCTCTACGCCAGCGCTTCGAGTCCTTTAACAGGCGTAGTGCGCTAAATTCAGAATAAATCAAGCTGACTCTCAAGCTGTGATGATGCGCTGAGAGAAGTGTGTGGAGAGTTTTTCCGTCTCTCTAAACTGAGCGCTCGCAGTTGATCTTGTGAGATTAACTGCGAGCGCTCGGTCTTCGATCTTGCCTTTATTCTCTATGGACAGGTGTTCGTCCCACCTGTGGTGCTGTTGCGTGGGTTAGGCGCGCCGGTGGCAAAATCTGCCGAATTATTATTTGTATCCGTGCAGCCATTGTTGAGTCTTAAGTCAGCGGTGGTGTTGGTTTGTACAGGCGCTGGATTACTGCCCTCGAAACAAGTGGCGTTGCCGTAGCCCACAAAATCTATGACACCGCCGGTATTAGCCGTCGGGCATGCGGCCCCGCCTAATGGAGTCGTGCCCGTCGCGCTGCCGCTTAACGCCGTCGTGTTATTAACCAGCGCCACCTTAGCACCGCTCACTGCCAGATTAGCCGTTCCTGTCGCGTCTGTTGCTGGCAGGAGAACTCCGCCACTACCGCCCGACCCTAGCCCGACCAGATAATATCCATGTGCCGGAATTGTACACGTCTGACCGACCGGGCAGAGGCGCGCGACTGTCCATGTTGTCCCTGTGGCGGTAGCCGTCTGCACTGACCATGAGCTGACATCAATCGCCGCGTTACTCCTGTTAAAGAGTTCTATGAAATCATTTCTATATTGCGCTCCGGTGTTTCCACCGCCCGCATAAATTTGGCTGATGACGACTGTGACGCCGTCATCATTTGTGATCGTGCCCACACCCAGGCTGTCCGCAACGTTCGCGCCCGAAACGTTGGTCAGAGTAACGAAGAAGTTCTCATCGAATTCGGGAACCGTGTCACCGTTGACCGTTACGTCAAAAGTATAGGTCTGAGAATTCTGTGGAATGGTTTGTCCCGTCAGACTCTTTGCGATGTAGTCGTTGTCTTCACTGGCGGGGTTGTCGTCCTGCGCCGTCCCGTCAGAGGTAGCGATGTCGAACGTGACGCCACCTGCCGGAGCGGGTTGCAACAGGCTGACCGTGAAGGTGAAGGTGGTTGTTCCACTGTTGCCTTCATTCTTTGTGACATCGTTGATGGAAATCACGGGGCTATCATCGTTGCTGATTGTCCCGAGGCCCTGCCCGTCCGCGACAGTTGCGCCGGAGACGTTTGTGACGTTGACGAAGAAGGTTTCGTTCGGCTCGATGTTGAGGTCGCCGTTGACCAGCACATCAAACGTGTAAGTCTGGCTACCCTGAGGAATCGTTCGTCCCGTCAGACTTTGAGCCGCATAGTCGTTATCGGCAACCGTGGCCGTGTT
>DATDFK010000108.1:0-40138 GCA_036522655.1 Pyrinomonadaceae bacterium
GCCACCTTTCTTCGTGCCGCCGCCTGCGCCGCCACGGCTTCCACCCTTCTTCGAGCCGCCAGCACCGCCGCCGCTTGTTCCTCCACCGCCACTGCCGCCGCGTTTGCTGCCGCCACCGCCTGCGCCGCCTTTCTTCGAGCCGCCGCCTGCGCCGCCCTTCTTGGAGCCGCCGCCACCGCCGCCGCTCACAGGACGAGTCGCCAGTCCGCGACCGCCAGCGCCGCCTTTGCTTCCGCCTTTACCGGCACCGCCCTTGGCGCTGCCTTTGGCTCCCGATTTCGATGCTCTCTTCTGGCCGCCGCCGCCAGTGCTGCCGCTTCCGCCCCCTGCGTTGCCGCCGGTCTTTGAGCCGCCCTTACGAGCGCCCGCGCCAGCACCCTTTGTGCCGCCGCGCGAGCCGCCACCGCCGCCCTGGCTTCCACCGCCGCCGCCACCTTTTCCGGCGCTCTTCTTCGAGCCGCCAGCAGCAGCACCACCACCGCTGCTTCCGCCGCGCGTGCCGCCGCCAGCACCCTTGCTTCCGCCAGCGCCTTTGCTTCCGCCAGCGCCACCTTTCTTCGTGCCGCCGCCTGCGCCGCCACGGCTTCCACCCTTCTTCGAGCCGCCAGCACCGCCGCCGCTTGTTCCTCCACCACTACTGCCGCCACTACTTCCGCCAGCGCCACCGCCCGCGCCGCTCGCACTACCGCCGCCCGCAGACGCGCCGCCGCCGCTGCTCTCGCCTCCAGACTCGGACATGTTCGCGCCCATCCCTGTCGCGCGCCCTATGGCCTGGCCGCCATGACGTTCCGTTTCGCCGGCGTCGCCGGTTCCCGTCCCGCCCGTGTCCGAACCTCCGCCACTCGAACCGCTGCCCTGATCGTCGTCGCGGTCAATCCGATCATCATCGTTCGCGCCATTACCCTGTTCCGACATCTTGTTCTTCTCCTTATGTCAAAGGTGAACCCCCCTTGTGAGAGGTTGAATGAGACGTGAGTAAAGATCGCGTCTGCTTGGGCGCGTAACATAACACAATTTCTACTGTTGTGATTCGCTCTTTTCATCGGTCTCAAAAAAAAATTTCATGATTGGAGCGCAGCGGTTGCTCTCGCGCTCATCCGAACGCTATAAATAGCATCAAGCGACGTAAAGAAGGATGGAAGGTGTCTCATCAGCGCTAGCCGTTTTGACGGCCATGATTACTCCCGCCGTGCTCATTTCGGCATGCGGGACGATGATCCTGTCGACCTCGACCAGGCTGGGCCGCGTCGTCGATCGCGTGCGCACGCTCTCGGATAGACTGGAAGAGTTGGCGCGCGCCAAACCCGAGACGGAGTTTCAGGATGAACGCCGCGCTATGATCTTTAACCAACTGGATAAGCTGACGAGCCGGGCGCGTCTCTTGCAGCGCTGCATGACGGTCTTCTACATGGCGCTCGGCATCTTCGTCTCGACGAGCGTGGCGATCGGGGCCGTCGCCGTCGGCGGCGTGGTGCGCTATAACTGGATACCAGTGGTGACGGGCCTGATCGGAGCCTGCTTTCTCTTTTACGGCAGCGTGCTGCTGATCTTCGAGGCGCGGCTGGCGCTCTCGACCATTCACACGGAGATGGATTTCATCTGGCGCTTGACCAAGCGGTACGCACCGGCGGAAGTGGTCGAGCAGCACAAGCCGCATTACGTTCATTTCAGACGCCATGACTAGAGAGCCTTCATCATGACTAGAGAGCCTTCATACCTTCGTCTGCTCGCGACGGGCGAATTGTCGCGGCGCGTCCATGCTCTGGAAGCGCTGCTTGAGCGCTGCACTGTCTGCCCGCGCGATTGCCTGAACAACCGCCTGCGCGATGAGATCGCCGCCTGCTATTCGGGCCGCCTGCCGATCGTCTCGTCCTACACGGCGCACTTCGGCGAAGAGCCCGCGCTCGTCGGCACACACGGCGCGGGGAACATTTTCTTCGGTAACTGCAACCTGCGCTGCGTCTACTGCCAGAATTACCAGATTTCGCAGGCGCACAAAGAGCAGCTCAAGAACGAGATCACGCACGAGCGCCTCGCAGAGATGATGATCGAGTTGCAGGAGCGCGGCTGTCACAACATCAACTTCGTCTCGCCCACGCACTTCGCCCCGCAGATGGCGCGCGCCGTCCTGCTCGCGGCCGAGCGCGGCCTGCGCCTGCCCATCGTCTACAACACCAACGCTTATGATTCGGTGGAAGTCCTCGGTCTGCTCGAAGGCTTGGTCGATGTCTATCTCCCCGACCTCAAATACGCAGACTCCGATGCGGGCTATCAATACTCCAAGGTCAAAGACTACACGGAGCATGCGCGGCGCGCGCTCACGGAGATGTATCGCCAGATGGGCGACGAGCTGGTCTTCGGCTCGGACGGCTTGCTCAAACGCGGGCTGGTCATCCGCCTGCTAGTGTTGCCGAACGATCTGGCGGGCGTGCGCGAATCGCTGGAATGGATCAAGGATGCTCTGAGCCCGCGCGTCGCCGTCTCGATGATGGCGCAGTATTACGCCACCAACCGCGCCGCCACGGACGAGCGCTACGTGCTGCTCTCGCGCCGTATCACTGAGGGGGAATGGCTGCGCGCGCTGTCGGCGCTCGACGAGTTAGGGATGGAAGAAGGCTGGATGCAGGAATACGACACGGCTTCGCATTACTATCGCCCCGACTTCACAGACCGCGAAGTGCCGTTCAAAGACATACGCGACTTCAAATAGATTCGGTACTGACCTGAGTGACATGTATAAGGTCTGGTAGGAGAAAACAGCTTGAGCGAACAAACAGGCGCAGGCGTCGGGGCGATAGCGCCGGACTTTACGTTGAAGGACGGCGAGGGCAGGGAGTGGAGGCTCAGAGACCAGCGCGGCAAAGTGACCGTGCTGCTCTTTTATCCGGGCGACGAGACGCCCGTCTGTACCCGGCAGATGTGCTCCGTGCGCGACAACTGGGAGGACTACGCGGCCACGGGCGCGGAGGTCGTCGGCATCTCGACCGACACGACAGAGTCGCACCAGCGTTTCTCGGAGCATCACGGGCTTCCGCTCAGGCTGCTCTCGGACACGGGCGGCGCTGTGAGCAGGGCTTACAACGCGACCTCCTGGCTGCCCAATCGTGCGGCCCGCGCCGTCTTCGTCATCGATGCCGCAGGCGTTATTCGTTATCGAAAGGTTCAGCCGCTCTCGCTCTTTCGTCCGAAGGACGACGAGATCATCGCCGCCATCCGTGCGGCGGGGGCGAACGGCGGGTGAAGAAAGCGTACGCGCCCCGCACGGCGCGCGTGTGATATGTTACGGGGCCCCTGAAGGCCCACAGGAATTTTCTGCTCGAAGGAGTTTTACGTTATGTCCGAAAAGATCAAATGCGCGCGGTGCGGCGAGAAGCGGCCCGCCCTGGGCTACGCGCCGCTTCCGACCGAACTGGGCCAGCGCATCGGCGCTCAGGTCTGCCAGCCCTGCTGGGCCGCATGGCTACAGAAACAGAACCAGCTCATCAACCACTACGGCCTCGACGTGTCCAACCCCGACACGCACGAGTTTCTCTTCGACAATATGAAGCTCTTCTTCTTCAACGAGGGAGTCCAGCTCGCGCAGATAGACACGACCAAGGAAGGCACGGTCAAGTGGTAAGGCGAAAGGTGAAAGGCAGAAGTAAGGATGAAGGCACTCTAATCAGACAGTGACTTCCGCCTCACTTTCGCCTTTTACCTTTTTACCTTTGCCTTCTTCCGAGCCGCGCTCTTCGCGCATCTCGCGCGTGAGGAAGTAGTTGAGCAGAGTGCGTATGACGGCGATGGCTCCGAGCTTGCCGATCTGATCCCAGCTTGGCGCGATGGCCGTCGAGAGGATGTCCGCGCCGAGCTGAAATTCCAGCGCCAGTGCCAGGTAGCGCGCCAGCGTCAGACGTATGCTGTTGTAGCTTTCCATCTGCGGCGGGATGAGCGCGCGGGCGAACTGGTAGGCCGAGACGCAGACGCCCAGGCCGATGATCAGAGCGCCCGTCGTCTCAACCAGCAGACGCAGCCACTGCACCGCATTGATGATCGTGCTCTCGGTCAGACTCTCGCGCGGCGTCTGGATAAAGGTACGGGCCGCCTCCTGTATGAAACAGAGCATAAAGAGCCTCGCGGGGCTTCATCCTCAATGGGATGGGGTTGGGAGCTTGCCTGCAAATCCGTAATTTTTCACTTGCACACGGGGCACGTCTCAATGTACTATCCGCCATCCTAAGGGATGCTCTATTCGGATTCAATGCTTTTCCATTTTTTCTCTTTCGGCCCTGCCCGGTTTAGGAGAGAAACGATTTACCACCTCGACGCGCGGCGGGCATCCGGTTCAGGCATAATTCTTAAGACACAAGCGCCAGCGGCGCACTTCGGGCCGGTCACTAACGGCTCATCCCGGCGAAACAGGAGACCACCTATGAAAATCAAATTAGCAGCGTTGCTGGCGTTCGTCATGTTCGTACTGGCCGGTTGCAGCGCAGCCAACACGAACACAGGTAATGCGGGCAACGGAAACGGCAACAGATCAGCCAACAACTCAAACGCCAGATCAGAGGCGACGACGGCCAAAGACCCCAACATGGTCGTGGCGAGCGCCAATCCGACCAGCACGACGGGCGGCACGTCCGAGGGCTGCAAGTGCTCTGCGGCTGGCATGGAATGCAACACGGCTGCGGGCGGCAAGGGCTGCTGCGGCGGCAAGGACGGCTCTTGCTCTTCGATGGCTGCCGACAAGTCTGAATGCTGCAAGACCGAAGGCGGCGACGGAGCGGCATGCTGCTCCACTGCCGGTAAGACAGCCTCAGCGTCAGGCTGCGGCCCTGCGGCTAAACCGGCGGCGTCTCCCGGTAAGTCCTAAAGCGAGCCTCTCAGGTTTAACCTCCCACGAAAGTAGCGGCGAGTGATTCTTCCGAGGAATCACTCGCCGCTGTTGCGTCCACGCAAACCTCTGCTCTAATATGACCCCGTAATTCATACATCTCCTCTGACATCGAGTTTTTCAATCGAGCGCACTATGGTTCAACCGAACGATCGGGCGTTTCGATGAGCGGTCGAGTCTTGCCGCCTGTTCATGACCGGAAACAACCGGGAGGGGAGTCGTCAATCTATCAGGAAACCGATGGCGCTTGTCGCCGTGCTGCTGCACGGGACGCTCCCGGCCGTCGGCAACGATCGAGGTCTGAGAAAACAGCCATGCGAAATCCTTATCTGCGGCCAGGGGTCGCGTTTCTTCTCCTTCTCAGTATTGTCATCGCGCACTCCCGTCCATTCGCGGCCAGCGCGCAGCAAGAGAGCACGGGGATTGATACGTACGCGATTACGAACGCGCGCATCGTGACGGTCAATGGGCCCACTATCGAGCGCGGCACGGTCGTCATTCGCAATGGCCTGATCAACGCCGTCGGCGCTCAGGTGAGCGCGCCCGCCGACGCGCGCATCATCGATGGCGCGGGGCTGACAGTCTATCCCGGTTTGATTGACGCCAACACCAACCTCGGCATCGCGCAGGCCACGCCCACACCCGGCAGCGGCGGCGGCTCTTCCTCTACGCGCGCACAGGCGTCATCCAATTTCACTTCGCCCAACTCGACGCAGCCTCCCGGCCTTCAACCCGAAATTCTCGCCGCCGACCAGATACGCGCCGGGGGCGACCAGATAGAATCCGCCAGAAGCTCAGGCATCACATCCGCGCTCACCTCTCCGCGCGAGGGTGTTCTGATCGGGCAATCAGCGCTCATCAATCTCGCGGGCGACACGCCGCAGCAGATGATCGTCCGCTCGCCCGTAGCTCTTCACATAGGCTTCACACCCTTGCGCACGGGAGGCTATCCGGCATCGCTGATGGGCGTCTTTTCCGCGCTCCGTCAGATGTTCCTGGATGCGGGACGCTACGGTGAGGCGCAGGCCACTTACGAGCGCAGCCCGCGCGGCGTTCGTCGTCCCGAACAGGACAAGTCGCTCGCCGCGCTCATCCCGGTCATCCGGCGCGAGATGCCGGTCGTGATGTACGCCAACACCGAGCGCGAGATTACGCGCGCCCTCGATCTGGCCAGGGAGTTCAACCTGCGAGCCATCATCGCCGGGGGCGAAGAGGCTTGGAGGGTCGCAGACCGCCTGAGCGCGGACGGTGTTCCGGTACTGCTCTCGCTCAATTTTCCGAAGCGCACGACCGCAGACGTACCCGAAGCAGACCCAGACCCTTTGCGCGTCCTGCGCGCACGCGTCGATGCTCCGAAGACCGCTGGCCGTTTGGCCGCAGCCCGCGTCCGCTTCGCTTTTCAATCGGGCTCGCTGCCGACGATGGCGGACTTTCTGACGAACGCCGCGAAGACGGTCGAGAACGGCCTGCCGCGCGACGAAGCCGTGCGCGCCATGACTCTGCGTCCGGCGGAAATCCTCGGCGTCGCCGACCGCCTCGGCACAATCGAGGTCGGCAAGATCGCCAACCTGACGGTGACGCGCGGCGACATCTTCGACCGCAACATGCGTATCAGTCAGGTCTTCATAGACGGTCGCCCCGTTGACCTGAAGCCCGTCACGGCGACTGGCGCGGGCACTATCGCCACGGGCACATGGTCTTTGAGCGTCGATTTGGGTGAAGGCGCGCAGTCCGTCTCGCTCACTCTACAGCAGGAGGGCGAAACCCTGCGCGGCTCGATTCAGGGCGCGCTGGGCTCCGCGCAGATCGCCAATGCATCCGTCGGCGCATCCGGCGACATACGCTTTACGGCCCCGGTCAACGTCGGCGGTCTGACGACGGAAGCCACCTTCACGGGCACGATCACTGGTAACGAGATGCGCGGCACGGTGACGGTCGTCGGGCGCTCGCCCGGTTCCTTCACGGGCACGCGCCCCGGCGGGCCGCCCGCCACTACACCCGCGCGCCCCGCTGCGTCTCCGACGCCCGCGCCGACGCCTGCCAGCACGCCGCCTCCGATCAATAACGCGGCGACCGTCCACGATCTTTCCGGCACTTGGACGATCACTTACGATGTCAACGGTCAATCCATTCCCGGCACGCTCGCGCTCCGCCAGCAGGGCAACCAGTTGACCGGCACGATTCAAAGCTCCTTCGGCACGTCCGAGCTTAGCAACGGCGCGGCGGGCCCGGAAGGTTTTCGATTCAACACCACGGAAACCATCCAGGGCCGCACCGTCTTGATCACCGTCACCGGAACAGCCAACGGCAAAGAGCTGCGCGGCACAGCCTCCTCGCAGCTCGGCACAATGACTTTCACAGGAACGAAACCGTAATGCTAAAGGATGAAGGCGGAAGGATGAAGGATGAAGTAAAAGCATTCAAGCACGAGCAGCATTCCTTTCATCCTTCCGCCTTCATCCTTCATCCTTGCTTTTCTAGGGGTTGGTAATGAGAAAACTTATTGCGCTCACACTTTTGATTTCGCTGTTTGGCGCGGCGCAGCTTAATGACTCGCGCGCTCAGCAGCGACGCCAACAACAACAGCAGTCGCGCGGCGGCAGTAATGTTGCGCCCGAGACGCTCATTCGCAACGCGACGATCCTGACGGTGTCACACGGCACGCTTCAGAATTCCGACATCCTGATTCGCGGGGGAAAGATCGCCGCCGTTGGACAGAATCTGACCGCGCCCTCGGGTGCGCGCGTGATTGACGCGACCGGAAAATACGTCATGCCCGGGATCATTGACTGCCACTCGCACACGATGATCGACGCGGTTAACGAGCTGACCTATTCGGTGACTTCGATGGCGCGCATACGCGACGTGTTGAATCCGACGGACGTGGACATTTACCGGGAGGTGGCGGGCGGCACGACCACAGCCAATCTGCTGCACGGCTCGGGCAATGCCATCGGCGGCCAGAACACTGTGGTCAAGCTCAAGTACGGGCGCTCTGCCGAAGAGTTCGTGTTTCCGGGCGCGCCGCCGGGGATAAAGTTCGCGCTCGGCGAAAATCCCAAGCGCTCGCACTTCCCGCCCGTGCCCGGTCAGCCGCGCCGTTATCCCTCGACGCGCATGGGCGTCGAAGAGGTAATCCGCGACGCCTTCGTCCGCGCGCGTGATTACAAGAAGACCTGGGATGAATATCGCGCCGCCGTCTCTCGCGGCGAGAGGAATCTGATCGCGCCGCGCCGCGACTTGCAGCTTGAGCCCTTAGTCGAAGTCCTCGAAGGCAAGCGATTGGTTCACTGTCACTCTTATCGCGCCGACGAGATTCTGATGCTCATCAATCTGGCGAACGAGTTCGGCTTCAAAGTCAGGACTTTCCAGCACGCGCTTGAAGCCTACAAGGTCGCGCGCGAGATAGCGCAGCACGGCGCGGGCGCTTCGATCTTCACCGATAGCTGGGGCTACAAGGTCGAAGCCTTCGATGCCATCCCTTATAACGGCGCTATTCTGACGCGCGCTGGCGTCAACGTCTCCGTCAACTCCGACTCCAACGAACGCGCGCGCCGTCTCAACATAGACGCGGCCAAGCTGATGAAGTACGGCGACCTCACCGAAGAGGAAGCACTCAAGACGATCACCATGAACCCTGCATGGCAACTCGGCATAGACTCGCGCGTCGGCTCCATCGATGTCGGCAAGGATGCAGACCTCGTGATCTGGAACGGTCATCCGTTCAGCGTCTACTCGCGCGTCGAGACGACCTTTATCGACGGCGAGGTCTTCTTCGACCGCCAGCAAGACCTCGCGCACCGCACCGAGCTTGAGCGCGAGCGCGCAACCCTTGAGCGCGCGGAGGTCAATCGCCCGCCAGCCAAAGGAGCCACGCCGCCCGCCGCGCCGCGCCCCGGCCACAGAAGCGGCGAGCTTGACGATGCGGACAGAGACGGAGGGGGCAATCACTGATGAGCATAAGAAATCAGATCAAGGCGATCACCTGCCTGTGCGCGCTCTACGCTTCGTTGAGCGGAGCCGTCAACACCTGGGCCCAACAGTCTCTGACGCTCGCGCCCGTCGCGCAGCAGGCTTCGGGCACAAGGGGCGGAACCTACGCGATACGCAACGCGCGTATCTTTACCCTGAGCGGCCCAGAGATCGAGAACGGCACGATCGTCATACGCGACGGGAAGATCGAAGCCGTCGGCGCGGGCGTTGCGGTTCCGGCGGGCGCGCAGGAGATAGACGCGCGCGGGCTTTCGGTTTATCCGGGGATGATGGACGCCGGCACGGCGCTCGGGCTACAGGAGATTGCTCTCGGCGTGCCGGGCGGAGTCGATATGTCGGAAGTCGGCGAGATGAACCCGAACGCTTCGGCCATCAACGCCGTCAACCCGCACAGCGCTCACGTCAACGTCACGCGCGTCAACGGCATTACCAGCGTCGTGTCGCTTCCGCGCGGCGGGCTCATCTCGGGCCAGGCCGCCGTCATCAATCTGGACGGCACGACGACGGGCGAGATGGCCGTCGTGCCACAGGCGGCGCTGGTCATCAACTTTCCGCGCGCCGCGACGAGCGACGGCGGAGGCTTCTTCGCTCCGCCGACGGACATTCCCATCACCGAAGCCCTCTCAACGCGCGACAAGCAGATTGATCGCCTGCGTAAGCTTCTGCGCGATGCCGAAAGTTACGGGCGCGCGCAGGACGCCTACGCGCGCGACCAAAAGCTTCCCCGCCCCAACCAGTCGGTTGTGCTTGCCTCGCTCGTGCCCTACGTGCGCGGCGAGCGGCCGGTGATCTTTGGCGCTGACCGCGAGAGCGAGATACGCGCCGCCGTGCGCTTCGCGGACGAGATGCGCCTGAAGGCGATCATCCTCGGCGGCGGCGAAGCATGGAAAGCCGCAGGGCTACTGAAGGAGCGCAATATCCCCGTGATTGTCACGAGCGTGCGCGATCTTCCGCCGCTTGAAGACGACTATTACGACGTGCTCTACGCGAATCCGGCCAAGCTGCAACAGGCCGGTGTGCGCTTCTGTATCTCTTCGGGTGATAACGGCCCGGAGGTGCGCGACCTTCCCTATCACGCGGGCATGGCCGCCGCCTTCGGGCTGCCGCGCGACGAAGCGCTCAAAGCCGTCACCATCTACCCGGCGCAGATCATGGGCGTCGCCGACCGCCTCGGCACAATCGAGGTCGGCAAGACGGCCAATCTCGCCATCACAGACGGCGACCTCCTAGACGCGCGCACGCACATTCGCTATCTCTTCATCAACGGTCGGCAGCTTCCGCTCACCAGCCGACACACGGAACTCTACGAGCAGTTCAAAGACAGAAGGTAAGAGCAAGGATGAAGGCGGAAGGATGAAGGATGAATTGGTTGAGTTAACACTCAAGTTAATCAGCCCTTCAAGCTATTTCATCCTTCATCGTTGCCGCCTTCATCCTTTCTTACTCGTGCCTGACGGGGCCGAGGGTTTCGTCGAGCCAGTTTTTGAGTGTCGGGATGGCGATTTGCGGGGCGGGGATGTGGCCGCCTTCAAAGACGGTTAAGCGCTTGGGCTCGCGGAGCAGTTGATAGAGCGGCTCGGCTTCGGTCTTGAGCGGCGAGGCTTCGTCGTATCGTCCCTGGAGCATGAGCTTGGGCGCTCTGATGAGTCCGACGAAGTTGATCGCATTGGCTGCGGGCATCCACTGGGTCATATATTTTCGCACGCCGCTGCCCTGAAAGATCACAGACCTGTAGCGCGCATCCACGGCCGGGAGGATGAGCTTGAAGTCGGTGGAGCTGGGCGCGTAGTAAGCTATCCTGCCGGAGTCTATGTCGGTTCGCGTCTCAAGGTAGTCCAGGCCACGGCGAACGTCCCCGATCATCTGCGCACTCCTTTCAACAAACTCGATCGTCCCCGGCTCGGATGGTCTGTAATCCGGCGGCAGGTCGCGTTCGAGAAAACCCTTGAGGACGACGCTGAAGACGGCGCGCCCGGATTTGATGTGCGCGGCCAGATTGGCCTCCGTGGATTCCGGCAGCGTGCGCGCGCGATTAAAGACATCGCCCGCAGGCATGAAGTTGATGACCTGAAAAGGGCCGCGAAAATTCTTCGGGAGATAGAGATAGGCCAGCGCACGCTCGCCGCCCGCGCCGTTGTAGGCGATCTTCTCGCGCCGCCACTCGTCCGTTTCTATCACGTCAACGATCTGAGGATCGAGCGGGGTGCGCTCATACTCGTAATAGCGCAGCGCTGAGCGGACGCTCGCCTCGCTCGCCGCCGTATAGTTTGGGACTTCCTCTTCGAGCTTGATCTGCTGCGCGCCCTGATCGCTCGCGGAGCCCGGAAGGTTCATGACGCAGCGGAACCCTAGCTTATTGGAGCTGTAAAAACCCGGGTAAGCGCCGTAGTAGCCGAACAGGTAGAAGGGGTCTTCCCATGACCCGCCGCTCGTGATAAAGGCTTGCGAAGTTTCATTCAAACACCATTCGGAGACGTTACCGGCCATGTTGAAAGCCCCGTAAGGACTCATCCCGAATTCCATGCTGTCTACAGGCAGCGTGCCGTGTCCCTTGAAGTTCGCGCGCGTGTCGTTTGACTCCCCGGTAATTCCCCACGGCATCGTCAGACCGGCAAAGGAGGTCTCGCCGTTGCGCGCAGCCTTCTCCCACTGAAAGATCGTCGGAAGCTGCTTGCCACGGAAGGCGGCGTAGGCTGCGGCCTCGTACCAGTTGATGTCCGTGACGGGATGGTGGGCCATGCCTTCGAGGTAATTCTGGCTAGACCAACTGCGTGGGCCCGGCAGCCCCGTGCGATCGACGAATTCACGCATCGCCTCTTCCCAGGGAATCGTGCGTCCTTCTTTGATGAAAGGGTAGCTCCAGAATTGCTTCTTCAGATAACCGCCCGCGTTGATGAACTCCCTATACTCCTCGTTGCTGACCTCGTACTTGTCTATCAGGAAATCGTCGAGCCGGACGCGCTCATCCGTCGGCCTTCTCCAGGCGACGATGCGGTAATCACCGCCGGGCACGAACACCATTCTCTCGGGCAGCCGGGCCGCTTCAATCAGCTTCGTTTCGACTTTGAGCGGCGGCGGAATGAATCGGCTTGAGCCGTCCGTCCATAATGCTCCCGAGATCGTTCGTTCCATCGGGGCGTAGCCGTCGCGCTCTAAGGAGAGGATGTAATCGCCGCGCGCGATGCGTAAGTTTGTGATGGGCGTAGTCCCGATCAATTGACGCGGCGGGGACTCGCCGGACTGGTTGGGCGAGAAGCGTTTGAGATAGACGCGCGCCCCTGCGGGCTCGGTCGAGACCGTTAGAGTGTCGGCGATGGTGGGCATCAGTCGCGTGATCGTCGGGTCGTCCGGCAGGTACTTCTGAGCCTTGACGGCGAGGTCGTATGCCTCGAAGTAGTTCTGTGCGCGCGCCAACTCTTCTATGCGCGGGACTGCCTGCCGGGCCCATTTCAGGTTGACGCTGCGCCAGTAGAGCCAGGACGCGCCGCCCGCGAGCAGGAGAAACGCGACCGCTGCCAACGCGACAGAGCGCCCCGCGCCAAGCCGCCACCATGAGGCTGAGCGCCCCGTAGGTATTTCCGTCGTCTCTCTCTTCTGCGAGCCCTCGATCGTCTCGGGGTTGATGAGGCGCGTCCGCTTCTCTTCAACTGCGAGCGCTGGGGCGAGCGCCGGGCCGCCCTCTGTGGACTGCGCCAGTGACGATGCGCCGTCTGCTTCGATGACGGTCGCTATCGATGCCTGTCTAGAGTCGCGGCTGGCGGAAGTGTGGACGCCTTTGCGTTGGAGCTTGGTCTCAAAATTAAGCTCCTGCTTTAGATTCTTCAGGTCGATGAAGAAGTCCTTGGCCGTTTGGTATCGTTCCTCTCGCTCTTTACAGAGAGCCTTGTTGACGATCCGCTCCAATTCTGCGGGCACATCTCTTGAGTAGCGCGCCAGCGGCGGCGGCTCTTCGTCGCCCAGAATCGAAGCCGCAATCTCGCTCGTCGTCCCTCCCTCAAAGGGCAGGCAGCCAGCGACCATCTCGTAGACCACACAGCCGAGGCTCCAGATGTCCGTGCGCTCGTCCACCTCCAGCCCGCGCGCCTGCTCCGGCGACATATAGCTGATCGTGCCCATCACCACGCCCGGGTCTGTGTTGATGAGCATCTGCGTCGCGGCATCCGTATCGAGCGAGGTGAATCGGCGCTCGCTCAGCTTGGCGAGGCCGAAGTCCAGCACTTTGACGTAACCGTCCGTCCGCAGCATGATGTTTTCCGGCTTGATGTCGCGGTGCACAATGCCCGCCGCGTGGGCAGCCGTTAGAGCGCCCGCCGCCTGCACGGCTATGTCGAGCGCGTCCGCCAGCTTGATACGCTTGCTCCTGATGCGGTCGCGCAAGGTCACGCCCTCTATCAACTCTGTGGCGATGAAGTGACGGCCCTCCGCTTCTCCGATTTCGTAGACCGTGATGATGTTCGGATGATTGAGGGCAGAGGCGGCGCACGCCTCCTGTCGAAAGCGGCGCAGCCGGCTCTCTTCCCTGGTGAAATAGGCCGGCAGCAGCTTGAGCGCGACCTTGCGCCCGAGCCGCGTATCGAGCGCCAGGTAGACTTCGCCCATGCCGCCCACACCTATCTGCTCGATCACCCTGTAATTGACGATGCTCTTGCCTGCGGCCAGCTTCTCGTCCGTATCGGCCAGCAGCGGGGCCGCCGCCTCGATCGCAGGCAAGTCAACCAACTGTCCTTCCCGCTCGTGGGCCGCGAGCAGTGATTCGATCTCGCGGCGCAAGGTTTCGTCCTGCTCGCAGGCCGTGTGCAAGTATGCGGCGCGCTCTTCGGTCGGGCGCTCAAGTGCTGCATTGAAGATGCCGCTTATCTTTCGCCAGCGCTCATCCTTCATCCCCGGAATCCTCTTGCCTGAGCTCGCGCGCGAGCCAGGCTCTGGCCATATTCCAATCACGCGTCACCGTATTGGGCGAGATATTCAGTACCTCTGCGATCTCGTCCGTGTTCAGTCCGCCGTAAAAGCGCAGCTCGACGACTTGTCCGCGTCGCGGGTCAATCGCGGCGAGGCGTTCGAGCGCCTCGTCCAAAGCGACCAACTCGTCGGCACGCGCCTCAGAAACTATCGCTACTTCATCTAGCGATATTTTTCGAGCTTTTCCACCACGCTTGGCGCGGGCTGACTTGCGCGCGTGGTCGATCAGGATGCGCCGCATGGTCTGTGCGGCGATGGCGAAAAAGTGCGCGCGGTTCTGCCACCGAACTTTTTTCTGATCTATGAGACGCAGGTAGGCTTCGTTGACGAGCGCCGTGGTTTGCAGCGTATGGCCGGGATTCTCCCGGTTCATGTATTGATGGGCGATGCGGTGCAGCTCCTGCTCGATGAGGGGAATCAGCTCGTTAAGCGCGGCTTGATTTCCATCGCTCCAGTCGAGGAGCAGCCGGGTCATCTTTTCTGGCGAGTGCGAGGCTGTCATCAATTCCTAGCCCCTCCGGCAAGAGAACAAAGCAGTCTGTCGGCGGCGCGGATTGTAGCACTTTTCCCCGCAACGCTCCGACGGAAATTTCGACGGCCGAAAAAATTTCTGTTCCGATGGTGGTTTTTCCAGAGCGTCGTCGCGTAATGGAGTGAAGCAGGAATCGAGACGGTTGGGGGCTCGGCCAGATGAGCGAACCAGTCTCCGACCGACAACAACAGCGGAACCGGTTAGCTTCAACCACCGCACGAAAGAGATTTTTCAGAAGGAGCAGACATGAAAAAGCAGATACTCAAATCCTTGACCATGGTCGGCCTCGTCGCCATCTTCACCCTCGCAGCGGCGGCGACCAACGCGCAGGCACAGTTGCGCACACAGTACACGGCGAACATCCCCTTTGAATTTACTGTCGGCAACGAGACGCTCCCGGCCGGCCGTTACATCATCACGAACGTCCCGACGCCCGACGGCACTGTCCTCCTGCATGTCAGGGCCAAAGGCCAGGACGGTGCGATGCGTCTGACCAACATGGTGCGAGCCAGCAAGCCCAGACAAAACAACGTGCTGGTCTTCAATCGCTACGGCGAGCGTAGTTTTCTCGCCGAGATGTGGAAGGCCGGAGAGACTGAAGGTCGCCAGCTACGCAAATCCAAAGAGGAGCGAGCCATCGAGAGAGAACTGGCGCGGAATCCCTCGCAGACGAGCCGGCCCCAGGCGTCGCTCGCTTCGACGGTAGAGATCGCGGTTCTCGCAAACTAAAGCTCGCGCGTGCGCACAAGCCCCGCCAGCAAAAGCCGCACAGGCTTCTCGCCTGACGCGAGGCACAAAAAACGGCAGCTCGAAGGCTTTCCCAACCTTCAAGCTGCCGTTCCTCTTTTGAAATGATGGCGGTCGGAAATCTTTCGCCGCCCCGGGCTCTAGGGCTGGGGGCTGGAAGTATAATCCTGTAAAAGCTTCTGTGCTCTTTCGCCGGGACTGATGACCGCGAGTTTTTTCGCCCAGTCATAACCGCTGAACACGCCGACAAGCTCCGCCCTGTCATTGTAAACGGGGCTGCCCGAATAGCCGTCGTGGCCGTCGATCTTGGCCGCCAGGTATTGCTGGCCGCGAATCATATACGGCCCGGTGAAGATTCCACGCCTGACCATCTTATTGCCGCGCGGGCGCGCGATCAGCAGTATGTTCTCGTCTTTGATAAGGCTGGCTTGAAAGGCCGGGGTAGTGATTCCCTTGTGCGACTGGCAGACACGCAGGAGCGCAAGGTCTGCTTCCTGATCGACCTTGATGACGGTCGCCTGGCAGCCGTTGATGTGGACATCGACCTCCAGCTCGTCCTTCGCGCCGAATCCCAGCACGACTCTTTTCGGCAGGCTCAGGTCGCCGGAAACGACGTGATAGGCCGTCATCACCAATCCGTCGGCGACGAGAAATCCCGTCGCGTAACCGTTCGGCCCCCAATCAAGAAAAGAGATGGCGCGTTGCAGCGAATTCTGATTCTTCTTGCTGAATTTTAATTCCAGCGACAGAGTATTGTTCGATTGTTTGAGCACCTGGTCGGGCGTGTCCCCTGCCCCGCAGACGGACGCGAACGTAAAGAGCAAGACGGCGACAAAAGCAACGCTGCAAAGTTTCCTCTTCATCTTCGATCTCCTCCTGGCAATGACGGGTTACGGTCACAAGCGAGCATGAAAGGGATGCTCCTCAAGACTATCGAGAGAGAGAGCCGGGCCATCCTTGCGCGGGCCCTGTAGGGTGCGGCTCTCAGCAATATTCTTCTTCTGCGCGTTTTGAAACGGTAGAGCTTTGCGAGGCTGACATGAAGCTCTCATTGGCAGCAGACCAGCGCAGCTAAGTTATTCTTGTGCGAAGAGGTTGTCAATAGTCAGGCGAACTGTAAGGCGACAAAAGTCCCCGTTGCAATCGAAAGAGAGAGCATTGCCCTAGCAGGCCAGTACCGCCTGCTTAAGCCGGGCGGGTGGTATCGTCACTTGAGACCCACCCGAGACCTTTGGCGGTACTAACCTGCTACAACGTGAAAAAGTCTTATTAGCGAACAGCAGTGAAGGCAAATTATTCTCGCGCAGTTCGATTGACAACAGCACACGAGGTAAAGGCTGCGTATTTGCCGCTGAGCTATCCGGGCAGGATATTTTGTCCTCACGCAAAATGATTCCCTTCCGACATGCGTTCATTGGCCCTGACGGGGAAAACAATAATTTCGCAATCTGCCTGCAAGCTAAAGGCATCGAACGGGAGCCTGCGGGCACGCTGCTTGCCAGTATTACTGTACAAGAAGGAGGTTCAGTATGAATTTAAATCACTTGCAACGCAAAATCGGTGGAGTAATCCTGGCATCTTCTTTACTGTTCGGCATAGGGATGGCATCGAGCGTGACAGCGCACGCGCAGTATCAGGATGACTACTGGCGTCAACAACGCCGGTACGAGCGCGAGCAGCAACGCCGCCAACGCCAAATCCAGCGCGAGCAGATACGCCGTCAACGCCAGGCGTCCCGTTACGATAACTACGGGTACGGCAATAACGGCTACTACGGAAACAACGGCTATTACGGGAACAACGGTTATGGTGTCACTAACCAGATCGTGCAGACAGCCCTGAACGCCGGTTACAACGAAGGCATCAAGGAAGGCCGCAATGATCGCAGCCGTGGCAGAGGCTACGACTACGCTGACAGCAGCACTTATCGTAATGCCACGAAGGATTACAATTCGCGCTACGGCAATCCAGATGTCTATCGCCAGTATTTCCGACAGGGCTTCGTCAACGGTTACACTGACGGTTACAGAGGCTACTAAAACGCTCGCAGAAGCGAAGAACATCAAAAGCAGGATGGGAACGTCATGACGCTCCCGTCCTGCTGCTTTGTCTGCGCTACGTAGATTTTGTCAGTTGCGTGCTTACCGCTTAAAGCTTACTAAAGCTCATACCGGCGCGGTGTGAAATCCGTCTCAGCTTTGCCCCTCATCTGCCGTTTCGTCTGCCTGTATGACGGCTGCCACTTCATAAAAGTGCGGCTCGAAGGTGGCTAATTTCAGGACAGCGTGCACGTACGGTATGACCGCAGCATTCTGCACCGCCTCGTCGAATGCCTCACGGCTGCGCCACTGCGAGTAAGTCAGCACGTGCGTCCCGTCCTTGCTCTTATGGATGTTGATCGAGACAAAGCCCGGTTGCCTGCGTATGACCTCCTGGCCCGCGCGGGCGAGCAGGTCGATGAGTTGCTGTTGATGCTCCGGCGCGACGGTAAAGACCGTGACGGCAATGGTCAATTGAGAGTTGGCGACGATTGTGGTCACTTTCGGATCACCTTTCTTTTTACTCGCCTTGCGACAGCGCGATTCTGACACAACACGATGATAACAAAAAGGGCGGCGATCAGACGTGCCCTCTTGTGATGCCTTCCTCTTGACAGTTTCGCCCTTACCTGACAACTCACCCTTTGACGACCAGCTTATCCGGCGGCAGCATCGCGGGCATTCCTTTGTGCTGCCAGCATCTCCCCGTGCCGCGCACGCGGCGCTGGCAGGGCGTGCCCTTCTGCGTTCGCGCCCCGCAGATCGAGACTGTTTCATTCGGGTCTGTCGGGCGTTCGTTAGCCGTCCCGTCCGGGCCGTAACCTGGCTTGGAAGCCGCCGACGTAGCTGGCGTCTCGCTCTCTCCATCCGTCGATTGCCCTCCGGCTTTTGGAGCATCTGCGGCGGAAAGTTGACCGCGCTCGACGATGAGAGGAGGAGGCGCTGGCCTTTGCAAGCGTCCTGCGACGAGGCCAAGGCTGAAGAACGTCAGGCTCGCCATCAAAGGCAGAAGAATCTGCGATCGCCGAAAGCGTTTCGCGCACGCCGGACAAAAGCGGCGGCTCGTCCATAGATGCCATCGCGTGCGCTCGACGCGCTCGCCACACTCCGCGCAGAAATTTGGTTTGTACATTGTGAGGTCTCCATAGGTTTTCGGACGCCCATCCGGCTGCTGTGAAGAGCAGCTTGCGCCGCGCCCGCTTTCTCTTTGCAGCGGGCGCGCATGGGCCGTTAGTTGCCGCGCATTATAGTCCCGCAAACAGCTTTATCAATAGCTCCCGTGCGGCGTTGCGCGCGCGGCACATGTTGCACGGGTAAAACAGGCGTGTTATAGTCGTTCGTACTCCCGAAAAGTTTAAGCGTCCGTGCCGACGTGTGCCTGCCCGTAAGATGTGGGCTTAGGTCGGAGTGGCCGGACGGCGGGAGACGAGTCCGATGGGCCTGAGGCTCTACTGCAATCGCTACGCGCATTTCAAAGACCCGCTGGTGTGTTCCGTGGTCTGCCCCTACCGCACGCGCTGCCAGGACTTCGCGCTCTTTTATGACGCGCATCGCAATGATGTGGACACGCTCGTCGAACAATATTTCGCGGCGCAGGCCCAATCGCCGCCCAACCGCCGACGCACGCTTGTATCCGCCGCTTCGCAGGCAGAGATGGGCGCGCTCATCAAATTGGAGGTTAAGAGAGAGATGCCGGAGACAACATACATCTGGATTGGAAAAGACGATCAGGCCGAATTGCTCGACCTGGAAGAGATCATACGCCGCGCCGAGCGTGGTGCGAAGGCGAAGAATATTTACAAGGTCGCGCAGGAGATGGAGCTGCGCTTTCAGCTAGTGCCACGCAAGCGCATTGATAAGGCGAAGCGGGTTGTCGCCGCCGAGGCCGAACGCGCCGCTGCCCGCCGCTCCTCGCGCCTGCGCCCCGTCGCCCTGGAGACGCCCGCGCAACCGCTCTCAGCAGTTCCGGCGGCGAACGCACAGGCCGCGTCGACGCCGACGACAACGCGCCGCACACGCACACGCACGGCCAAAGCAGCCGGTGAAAGATAAAAGCAGCGGGTAGAAAGCCGACGAATTGGCGGGCGACGGGCCCATCGCTCGCTCGCCTGCGGTCATCGCCGCGCGCCTTTTATCTACGGTTTTTACAGCTTTCCCCTCATCGCTCAAGCAACTCGCGGCCCCTCTGCGGCGTCCGACATTGGCGCATGCACTGGAGGTCGCCACGGCTTGCCAAAGCCTTGGGCCGCCGTGCATACTCGCATTAAGAGTTTCACGAGCTAGTGGCCCTGAGCAATGATCTATTCACGTTTACTTTTCCAACACCACATCAGAAAGATCACCTGTACAGCCCTGTTGCTCATCCTCTTGTGCGCGTCTCTTGCGCAGAGAGTTCAAGCGCAGGATGACCCGGACGTGGTGCGCGTTGAAACCAACCTCGTGCAGCTTAATGTCGGCGTCGTCGATCAAAGAGGGCGCGCCGTGACCAATCTTTCGCGCAATGATTTCGTCGTCTACGAAGACGACGTGCGCCAGCCGATCGTCACCTTCGAGCCCGCGACGGCTCCTTTCAGCCTGGTTCTGCTGCTCGACATGTCCGGCTCCACCCTCAATTTCCGCTCGACGCTCAAACAAGCGGCGCTGCGTTTTATCGACGCGCTTGCGCCTGAAGATCGCGTCGCCGTCATCGCCTTCAATGCGAAGGTCGAGACGCTGACGAAATTCACATCCGACCGTCGCAAGATTGCGGAGGCCATCTCTTACGCCGACGGTAAAGGCGAGACGCATTTATACGATGCGCTCAGGCGCGCGCTCGCCGAGCTTGCCAAGGAAGGGCAGCGGCGCAAAGCCATCGTCGTCTTAAGCGACGGCCTTGATACGGAGATGCGTAATATGGATCGCGTCTCTGCCGCCAACGCCAAGACAAACGAGGAAGCCGTCGCGTCCATCAAACCCGAAGCGAGCGCCCCGCTTAACACTGTGCTCAACGCGGCTGATCGCCAGGGCGTGACGGTCTATCCGCTCGCGCTGCCCTCCGGCGACCCCAAACGCCTCGTCTTTCCAGACCCAAAGCTGATCGCCATCTACACCTCCGCGCGCACGCGCATGCAGACGCTCGCCGACCGCACTGGCGGACAACTCAACGAGATCAAGCGGCTGGAAGACATGGGCTTTCTCTACGCAGAGGTAGCGGCTAACTTACGCACGCTCTATAGCGTCGGCTACCAGCCTGCGGGCACGCGCACACGCGACGGTCGCTGGCGCAAAATCCGCATCGAGGTCGCCCGCCCCGAACTCATCGCGCGCACACGCCCCGGCTACTACGCCCGCTAAACAAAGGCACGAAACAGCGCCTCACCAACGACAGTGCACCCGCTTGACACTCTCTCAAGCCCTACGTATATTCTTTGTACAAAGCGCACCCGTAGCTCAGTTGGATAGAGTACTTGACTACGAATCAAGGGGTCGCAAGTTCGAATCTTGCCGGGTGCATCATAACGTCAAAAGCAACGGGCGCAAGTTTAGCGCCCGTTGCTTTTTGATAGGATTTAGGCGGGAGCGGCATTGTCTGTAGGGGCTTTGCCTAATAATAGGCTCTTGCCTGATAATATCCCGCTCGCCCAATAATTCGGGCAAGAGTAAGGCCGCCATGCCTCCCAAAACATGGCGGCCTCTCCGCACAGCCCGCTCCTCTGGTCTGGCCTTAAGAGACGGACGTGCAGAAAGGGAGCGCAGTCCCCCTCGGTATGCGCTCCCTATTCAATCTGTCTATCGTTTTCTGAGGTCATAAGATATGATGCGACCGGTCTAATCTTTTGAAAATCAGCAACGGTTATGCGTCGTTTCAAGCCTCAGCCTCAAAGTGAGTGATGAGCGCCGCCGTTGAGAAGAAAAGGATTCTCACGGCGAACGATTTGAGCGAGCGCATCTTATTACTATCCAGTAATAAGGGCAAGCAAAAAGCGTGTCTGCTCCCATCAGGAGGAAACTTCTGATGGGGCGCAGAGGGCGCATCAAACAAGAACGCCTTGCCGAAAAGTTGCTGCAAATTCGGCTGGCGCTCGGCCTGTCTCAGACTGAAATGCTCTACCGTCTCGGAGCGGAAAACCTGATTGTCTATAACCAGATTTCAAGGTATGAGACGGGAAGCCATGAGCCGCCTTTAAGGATTCTGTTAGCGTATGCTCGCGTGGTAGGAATCTCAACGGATGTTTTGATTGATGATGAGCGCGATTTGCCCGCGAGATTGCCAGGCAAGCCGAAACATACCCGCCGCTAGGAGTAATCGAGCACGCCCGTCTGCATGGTCATTTTCCAATCGGGGCCGACCTTTGAGTAGACTTTGCAGGTGCGGCCTTTCCAGTGGTTGTGTTGGCCGTCGTGGCTGATCCAGAGGGTGTCTATGTCGACAACGGCGAAGGCTCCGTCTAGCTCTTTGGAGATGACGATCTTTTTGAGTTCCCGGTGGTTGTGTGCGAGGCGGTACGTGTCAAATAACTCCTGCCAGCCTTTCGTCCAGCGGTCGTAATCATAGCGACCCCAAACGAGGAGCCAGTCGAGCGGGTCGTGCGCTTGCGGGTCGGGGGGCCACGGCCAGACCATGTCGGGGTGAAAGACGCTGATCAGGAGTTTCGCGTCCTGAGTATCCCAGGCTCTAGTCTCGCGATGGACTAGCTCTTCAATCTCTCTTTCAACGTTGTCCATGGATTTAGATTGTCTCGCCAGAGCGGCGGATGAAGAGAGCCTCGCGTGAGTGATACACGCGAGGCTCCCTATTGTTTGTCCCTTGCTCTTTAGAAGTTGAACTTGAGGGCCAACTGAAGCTGGCGGGGGTCGCCGACGCCTTGGCGCAGGAAGCCGTCGAAGTTAAAGAGCGGCGACCCGATGGTCGGGTCGATGTTGTTATTGGTGTTGAAGGTATTGAACATCTCGATGATTGGGATCAAGACGTATCGCTCGCCGAAGCGGAACGGACGTTGTAAGCGCCAGTCGAACGAGAAATACTCGTTGTTCTTTCGTAGCGTGTTGCGGTCGGCGCAGCGCGTGGCGCATCCGGGCGATTTCGGCTGCGCCGTGTGCGCCTGAATGCGCGCGTTACCCTCGAAGCCCCAAGGCAGCTCCGCACTCGTGAAGAAGTTGAAGCGGTGACGAATGTCGCGGTCGGCCAGCGAGTAGTCGAGCTGAAGGTTGAAGAAGTCGAAGGCGCGGTCTGTGAACGGGTCGCGCTCGTTCGAGTCGTCGTCCTGGTCTTTCGCAAACACGTAGTTCCACTCAAACTGGTAGCCACGGCTAAAGCGCTTCCGCATCCCGACGGTGAAGCCGCGATAGAGCGACTTGCCGACGGCGCTGGCAACCATCGTCTCGCCGAGGAACGGGGCGAAGAAACCCGTCCGTGCGTAGTCCAGGAAACGCGTCAGGTGGACGCCCTTGGCGTGTGTGAAGTCGAAATAGAGTGAGAGGTTGTCGGCGACCTCCTGCTCGAAAGCGAGGTTGGTCGTGTAGATGCGCGGGTTGGCGTAGTCGCGGCTAAAGACCCTGACACCTGAAAAGCATGGGAATGGATTGATCCCACATGAGCTTGCGGTTGGCGTCACCAAACCTGGCCACGTCGGTCTGACAGTCGGATTCGCAAACAGTCCACCGGCGATCGTTTGTTGCTGCACGCCGTTGGTTGTAATCGAGCCGACCTGCGTCAGCATGTTTTGCCGCGCGTTGTAAATCCCCCAGCTTCCGCGCAGGACGGACTTCCCTTTTTTGGAGATGTCCCAGGCGAAGCCGACGCGCGGCTGGAACATCTTCTGCTGGTTATGCAACGTCCCGTCGGAGGGGAAGCGCGGGTCGTTTAAAAATATTCCGTAGGCTGTTTGCTGTGGGGGCACTTCGGGGTCGGGGAAAATCTGTGCCTCCCAGCGCAGGCCGTAGTTCAAGTTAAAGTTGGGCCTGATCTGCCATTTGTCCTGGATGAAGAGGGCCAGGTCTTCGTTCTTGATGTCGGATGCTCCGGCGGCGTCCGTCGCCGGGCCACTTGGCCCAGCGCCCTGCAAGAAGAGCAGGAGCGGCGTGGCGGGCGTCCCCGTTGGGCAGACGCCGGTCACAATGTCTACGAAAGAGCCGTTCGCGCAGCGGCCCGCGTTGGGCCCAAAACCCGAGCCGAGAGCAGCGGGCGAGGCGTAGCGCAGGAAGCCCGTCACGCTGTCGAAGATGTAGCGTCCCTCGAAGAACCCGCGAAAAACCTGCGAGTTTCGGGTGTGTATCCATTCACCGCCGAACTTGATCGTGTGGTTGCCGGAGACGATGGAAAAGTTATCCTTGATTTGCGTGAGCCACATCAGCTCGTCAACGTTTGGGCCCAGGAAGAAAGGATTCCCGAAGCGGAAGGTCGTGTCGAAACCCATCGCCGTATCGGCGGGAATATTAGACGGGACTGCCGAGCGTGGCCGCGACTCGCGCGAATAGGTGAAGTGAGCTTCATTGACCATCGTCGGCGAGATGGTGCTGAAGAGATTGAAATTGAAGACCTGGATTTTTGAAGGCCCCTCGATGCCGTTGGCGGAGTTGCCGTAGGTCGGGACATCGAACGTCTGGTTAGTGTTCTTCGAGTAGTCGAAGTTGTAGGAAAGGGCGATCTTGTTGGCGGGCGTCAGATTCCAATCCAGTTTGCCTAAGAATGCCGAGTTGCGAATGGGACGCTGGATGGGCAAGCCCTCTTCCTGCTGCCGGGTCGCGCGGAAGAAGTTCAGAAGCGCGAGGCGCTGGCAGTCTACGTTGGCGTCAATCAGCCCTTCGTTAAGCAGAATCGTCGGTGTCGCCACAGGGCAGGGAGTTGGCCCAATCTGTTCGCTCAGGTTGGCCCGTGTCAGGTTTTCTCGAATCTGCTCGAAGGCTCCGAAGAAGAAGATGCGGTCTCTCCTGATGGGCCCACCGATGGTTCCGCCAAACTGCTCGCGGTGGAACCCCGTGAGCGGTCTGCCGTCGGAGGTGTTGGAAGCCAGAGCACGGAGTCTTTGAAAGTGGAACAGGCTGCCGTGAACTTCGTTCGTCCCGGACTTGGTGATGACGTTGATGACGCCGCCCGCCGTGCGCCCGAACTCGGGGCTCGCCCCCGTCGCGACGACCTGAAATTCCTGCACGGCATCGAGCGGGATGTCTATCGCGGCGCGCTGGCCTCCGGCCTGCTCGCCGAAAAATCCGTTGTTGTAGTTGCCGCCGTCGAGGCTGAAATTGTTGAAGATGCCGCGCTGCCCGGCGAAGGTGATCTCGTCGCCGTCCGGCCCCTGCACGATCGAGACGCCGGGCGTGAGCGTCAACAGGTCTTCAAACTTTCTGCCGAGCACGGGAAGGTTGTTGACGGCCCTTTCGTTCAGGGTCGTGCTCGATTCCGTCTTGATCGTGTCGATGGTGGGGATGGCGGAAACCGTGACGCGCTCCTCCAAGTCCGACACCTTCATGCTCAGGTTGAGAGAGATGGCCTGTCCGACAGTGAGCGGGAAGTTCTCCTGAACGAGCGTGGCGAAGCCCTGCTTTGAGACCGTCAAGGAGTAGTTGCCCGGCGGCAGTTGTAAGAAGACGAAGCGCCCGTCGTCCGTGGTCGTCAAAGTTTTGACGAAGTTGGTTCCAAGATTCTTCACTTCGACGTTGGCTCCGGGGACGACAGCGCCCGCCTGATCCACGACCGAACCCTCGATCACGCCCGTCGTGATTTGCGTTTGCCCGAAGGACGCGGGCGCAAGCGCCAACAGGGCGAGCAGACACAGACCGCAGCCTTGAGTAAAGGCTCGAATGCTAAGAAGTAAGCTACTGCGCATAGTCTTCTCCTCTTACCTGCTTCGTGTAGCCGGTTTCCGCCTGGATGTAGTTTGATTGCAGTGCAGCCCGTGCCGGGAGAGAGCACAATCTTCGGCGGCATCGCTCTCGGCGCGGTCGTTACTTGATTAAAGAAAGCTTTGTGCGAGGATGACAGTCAAGCCCTTAACAATTGACATTCAGGAAAGCGAATAAACGAAGTGCATCTTAGAAAGAGTTGCGCGCCCGTGTCAATATTCACCGGCGCGGGTGCGGCCGGCTTTATTCCTGAGCTCGATAAGACGGCACTTCGGGCACGACGCTTTCTCAAAAATTGTTCTTCCCGCACGGCAGAGAGTCGAAGCGCTCCTTGACTCTCCGGTAGAGGGGGTCGCAGATGTCTGGAAGCTGTGGGCCAATCCAAAGGGGGACGCCCGCGCCATCGCTGTAATAGTCCGGCAGGTGAGAGAGCAAAGCGCCAGCGCCTCCTTCCGGGTCTGTCGTGCCGAAGACGACGCGCCCGAAGCCGTGTAGCAAGAGCGCTCCGGCGCACATCACGCAGGGCTCAAGCGTCGTGTAGCAGGTCATCTCGCGGCTCAACGGCCAGAGGTCTTCCGGGACACGCGCGAGGGCCTCCATCTCGGCATGCCTGCCCGGATGATAGCGCGGCACAAGCAGGGCGTTTCCGCCTTCGGCGATGATTTTCGCGTCGAGGGTAATGACTGCGCCGATGGGCAGGTTGCCCCGCCGCTCGGCTTCGAGGGCGAGTTGGACGGCGCGCCGCAGGTGCTCCATATCCTGCATCGTCGTAGCCGTGTCGGCGGGTCTGGTCATAAGGGCTCGGAAGTTTTAGCGGCGACCGCTTCCTTAATCGCCGGTCGCGGCTGCCAATATAGCAGAGTCGCTATTGACACGCCGCGAAGATTTGACATAGAACAGTCGGCCTTACCAATTTCAGGCTAAGGACGGCTGTGGAGAATGGCGGGCCTCACGATCATCGTTCTGATGGACACCGAAGAGGTTTACTCCGGCATAGGTCTCCTGCTGGAGAAGCGAGGCCATAGGGTGATCGAAGCGGTCAACGATGCACAGGCGTTGGAAACGGTCAGGCGGGAGCAGCCGGACATGCTGATCATGGATACGGACTTGCCCCCGGCCAAAAGCCTCGTCGTCGCGCGCGGCCTCAGAGAAAGGGCCCACCTGCACGAACTGACGATCATCGTCGTCACCTCGCAAAAGATGCCGCGACTGATCGGAGACTCGGCGGCCGTCGGGCACAATGATTACGTCGTCCGCCAGGGCGATTTCGAGCAGCTCAAAAAAATTCTCAAACGCCTCTCAAGGGAAGCCTCGTCGCTCGTCGCAACCGAGACGGGCGGCGAGTAGAATTGCATTAGAAAGAGAGGACGTGTGGACAGAGAGGTCAGTACCGCCTGCGGTACTGACCTCTCTGTCTAATGCAACTTCCTTTCCTCTGTGCGCGCGGAATCTACTGGCGTGAGAATTCTGCGTTGATGCGCTCGCGTATCTGCGGCGCGGTGAGTCCCTGCTCTTTTTGCAGACGATAGGCGAGCAGCGCTTCGTTGACGCACACGGCGCAACTGGCCGAATGATCGCTCTCGTAGCAACTGTGCAGGCTCTTGTGGCCGAACGTTTCGTCGCAGTAGCAGTAACAGGGAAGCTGGGCCAGGGTCTGCGGAATCTCCTGCGCCACCTTGTACGCGAGCCGCGCCTGTCCGAAGAACCTCTCGGGCGGGAGCGTCGGCGGCAACTGGCCCAGGCTCCTGACATCCTCATAGTGAGCGGGCACGCGTGCCGCCGAAGTTGATGTTGAAGGCGGTGCTGTCGTACGGCTCTGCCTGCCGGGGTTGTAACCGCCACGCTGGCTGAGGATGGTCAGCGCAAGGGCAGCGGCGACGATGACCGATATAATCAAAACCTTTTTCATTAAAGCTACGATCTCCTATGAAGCGGCGCTACTGTTTTTAAACGGGCGTCTGCCGCCCGGATGAATTTTAGCTTTTAAGCCTCGCTTTGGCGAGCGCGTCCGTCGCTCATCCTTCCGCTTCGTCTTTGCCGCCGGAGGTGGTCGCCGCCGTCGTCGAGCCGTGTGCGCGCGGGTGACAGCGATCATAGGTGTCGCGCATGTGGCGGTCTGTGATGTGCGTATAGATTTGCGTGGTCGAGATGTCGCTGTGGCCCAAGAGCGCCTGCACGGAGCGCGAGTCGGCCCCGCGTTGCAAAAGATGGGTGGCGAAGCTGTGACGCAGAGTGTGCGGCGAGATATTGCTGAGGCTTGCACCTGCCGCGTGGCGCTTGATCATGGCCCAAGCGGTCTGGCGCGTGAGCCCCTGGCCGTTACTGCCCAGGAAGAGACGCGCGCCCGCGCCCTTGCCGGAACGAGCGCGCGCGGCGATGTATCGCTGAAGCCAGTGCGTCGCGCTCTTGCCGATAGGAATACGCCGCTCTTTGCTTCCCTTGCCATGACAGACGATCGTGCCGCCGTCCATGTCCAGGTCTGCGAGCTTCAGAGATACGAGTTCGGAGACGCGCAGGCCCGTGGCGTACATCACTTCGAGCATGGCGCGGTCGCGCAAGCCCTCCGCCGTCTGTATGTCCGGCGCTCGGAGCAGTCGCTCCATCTCGTCTTCGGTCAGGAACCGGGGCAGGTGCGCGCCCCTTTGCGGCGTCGAGAGGTCTTCCGCCGGATGCGTTTTGATATGGCCGTCGAGCATCAGGAAACGAAAGAGCCCGCGCGCCGCGCTGACCGCACGCGAGACGGTCGAGGGCGCTAAGCCTTCGCGCGAAAGCTGCGCGATCCATCCCCTCAAATCTTCGCGCGTCAATTCCTCGACGGGCTTCCCACGCGTTTCCGCCCACGCCACCAGCCGCAGCAAATCGCGTTTGTAGCCTTCCAGCGAATTTACCGAAAGGCCCTTTTCGACCTGTATGTAAGCGAGATATTCGCGCAGCAGGTCACGCCTATGCGGTCTTTCCAAGAGCGTCCTCCGTTTTAAGGCGTGCCCCCTCGCGCCGTCCTCTCCGGTAAAACGTATAGCCGAACCAGAGACCGTAGAAGAAGACGAGCATGACGCCTGCGCCGATGATTCCTGCCGTTGCGGACTGCGTGATCTTACGCGCGACGACGAAGAGGTCTCCGCACATCCCCAGCGCGAGCGGAACCATCGCGATCAGAAGCATGCGGCTGGAAAACATGTGGAAGTGCTCCGTCACTTCGCCGCGCTCGACGATGCGATGATAGGCAGCGGGCGTCATGAGAAAGACGACGCTGAGGGCGATCAATGCGAGGCTCGCCAGATGCACGTACTTCGAGGAGGCTGGCAGCTTCTCGAAACCCTCCATGAGCATCGTCGCGAACTGGAATCCGAGCAGCGCCTGCGCGCCCGGCAGCACGACCCTCATCTCCGTCAACGCCTGCTCGATCTTGTCTTTCACCTTCGCGCTGCCGGACTCTTCGTCCTCTTTTTCAGATTCCATCTGCTTCTCCCTGATCTCCGGCTCGCGCTCGCGCCTGCGCAGCGCTCCCAGGCCATACCAGAAATAGAGCGCCGCGAGAGTCATCGCCGCGCCTGCAACCATGCCCGCGCCGCGCCCGAACAATTGCCCCGTCGCAACGTACAGATCGAGGCCGAATCCCAGCGCGAAGGGCATCAACGCCAGCCCCATGATGTTCGTCACGAAGCTGTGAACATCATGCGTGTCTTCGCCTTCTTCGACGATGCGATGATATGCGCCCGTCGAGATGATCAAACCGACGGCGATCAGCATCAGGCAGAGCCCGCATAATTTTAGATACTGAGAGGACGTAGGAAGCTTCTCGAAACCCGTTTCAAAGACGGAGCGATATTGAAAGCCGAGCAGAACCTGAGAGCCGAGGATGAGCATACGACCCTCATCGAGCGCAGTTTTAATCTTATCCTTGAGCTTCGCCACGCGTCCCCCGGATGATCGCACTTGCCCTCTTATTGCTCAGCCACGAATTATACTCACACATGAAAGCTTCACAAACATAAAAAGAGCGCGGCCCTGATAAGAGCGTTTTGAAAAGATATTCTTAGCCCCGTGAGGGGCGCAAGAATGTAGCCCACGGCGTCAGCCGTGGGTAATCATAGCCAAACGAAGTTAAGCCCCGAAGGGGCGAAAGAAACTCACCACTGATCTTCATGTGGATTGAATTTCTGTCGCCCCTTACGGGGCTCTCTCTTAATTGTTTGCACTGTTCCCATGACTCACGTCATGGGCTACATTCTTCCGCCCCTTCGGGGCTTCTTCTTCGCGCTGGTATCGAACCATGTACGACTGCTCTTCAAGCCAGCGAGGCTTACGGCATCAATCTCCCGCGTCTCTTGAAGGTGTGCCCGGCTCAACCGGCGAGGCATACGGAGTCTGCGGGCATGTGACCTCTCGAAGCCCGGTTGTGTTCCCCTCGATTGCGCGCAGGGCACGAGCGCGCGACAGGTTCCAGGTTCTCCAATCTCCGCGCGACAGTTCATCCGCTCGCCCGAGCAGGTTTGTCGTGGCGATGCACTGCTCGTAATGATTCATGGCGGGCAGGGCTTCGACGAGCGCGGGAACGGCGTCGGCGCTGAGCGACGAGACATAGGCGGCATCGAAGCTGCGCCCGGCGCGCATCTGGCCCACGTTGACGCGAACGATGAGCGCATCTGGATTGATCACATGCAGCACGCCGACCACCATGAAAGCCGCGACCAGCGCGCCGCACATGAAGCGCGCACGCTCTCCGCGCAAGACCGTCAGCACGAACCAGACGAAGACCAGCGCCAGCCATCCCATGAAAGCGGTCGTGTAGATGCGCAGCTCCGTCAGGCCGTACTGGCTCTGATAGAGACGCATACGCGCGACCGCCGATGTCATGATGACGAAGAGCAAGACCAGTTGTATGCTCGCCAGCACGCGGAAGATGCGTTCGTGTACAGGATTATCCTTGCGTAGAATCCAGTGCGCCGCCAGCAGGAGCGGCAGCACCAGCGCCGCCACCGTCACCAACTCGAAGAAGCCGCGCCGCGCATACTCCGCATAGGTCAGGCCCGTCGTCACCAGAACCAGCGCCGAGCCTCCGAAGAAGTACCTGATCTGCACGACGACGAAAGAAAGGAAGAGCAGGTTGAGAAGCCCGAGCACCACGCCCAGCTCGACAATCCCCATGCGCAGCACGGGCGCGGCAGGCAGCACTTTAGCTTGCGCTCCCTCTTTCGCTTCGTCGCCCGTTGACCCGGCGGCGGCCTGCGCGTTCAGCCCGAGCGAGATAGGAGCCTGCGTGTTAATCCACCATCCCTCTTTGCCCAGCACCACGCCGCGCAGGTATCCACCGGCGACCCAGGTAAAGAAGATTACCAGGAAGAGATGCGTGAACAGAGTATCGAAATTGATGTGCAGGACATCGTTGACGAGCCCCTCGAAGACCGCATCCGCCGCCATGAAAAGGAGGCCGAAGACTATGAGCAGCGGAACGGCGATAATGAGGCCGCGCAGGATTGCCAGCACATGACGCGACCAACCGCCCTGCGGTATCTCCTTCCAACGCACGTCCGTCAGCACCAGCGGAAAGAAGGCGAAGAGCGTACTGAAGCCGACTGCCGCCAACGAGAGCGCATACTGCATCACGCCCGCAAGCCGTATGCTTCCACCCTTGGCGCGCCAAGCCACGAGCCCAAGCGCCAGCAACAGCGACAGTATGTCGAGCGTCCTCAAGGTCAGCGAATCTCGCCAGACGAAAGCCGCCGCAAAGAAGAGCACGGGCACGATCAGCCAGCGCTCCTGCTCTCTGAACAACTCGCTACGCCAGCGCGCCGTCAGCGCCGCCACGGCCAACGCCAGCACAGCCGTCCACAGCAGGACGTTGATGCCCCAGGGCGTCGCACGCAGCAGCACATCGCCCAGCACACCCAGTAATAACGCCGCCTCGATACAATCGAGACCCTTTTTCGTTCTTTCGTTCATGAGCGAACCTCTTTCAGAGCCTACGGTAGGTCAATCGATCTTCTTTTGCCCGACGGGTTGCCACCATCCCTCTACAGTAGTAGCCACAGTCACACCCGGCACGACGCCGCCCGGCTTTAGCAAAGACCTTTACTTTGCAAAGGCACGGCGCAAAAAAAAGCGGACGCGACGCTCAACGCGGACGCATCGTCTGTATCAGAGCCTCCATATGATCCAGATAGCGTTCGAGCGCGCGGCGTCCGGCGGTCGTCAAACGATACTCGGTTTTCGGCGTGCGCCCGTCGAAGAATTTATTACAGGTGATGTACTCGGCTTCCTCAAGCTTACGCGCGTGCACGCTCAGGTTGCCGTCCGTCGTCTTCAACAATTCCTTGAGATCATTGAATGTCAGCGACTCGTTGACGGCCAGCGCGCTCACGATTCCGAGCCGCAGGCGCTCGTGAATCAGACGGTCGAGCGCGTGCGGCGTCTCCTTTTCCGGCGCTTCCCCGCCCAGGCCCCTTAAGGCCCGCGCGTCCCCACGTTTCTTCTGTTCCTGTTTTCTCAGAGCGTTCTGTTTAGCCACCATGCCTCCTCGCGATGATAATGCCGAAAAGGATATGCAGCCCGCCGAATCCCGCCGCCATCAGGTAGTTGGCCCACGCCGCCGGGCAGAAAAGCGCGACGACGCCCAACAACATAAAGCACAGGCCCATCACGGGAACTATCCTGACGGAGAAAGCGCCGCCCGTCACGATGCCCGTCCCGTAGAGCAGAAGCCACATGCCCGGAATCGTATCGAACAGGTGCGCGCGATAAAGCGGAACGGTCAGGAGAGCGCCGGCGAAAAGCGGCGGAGCCAGGCTGAACACTACCTTGCGGCCCGGCGCTGAGAGGAGCGGCGTTTCCAGCGTGCGCGCTTTACGGCTCATAGCCCACCCGGAAATAACCAGAGACAGCAACGCTTCCGTAAACCACACGGCGAGCCAGGCTCTCATCTGCGTTTGCCGCGCGGCCAGGAGCGACGCCATGATCGCGGTCATGCCGATGGCGACCTGGGCCCACCCGGAAACGGCTGTGAAGGCCGAAGCGCGCTCCATCGTCTCGCGTATGAAGCGCAGGTTATCCATCGCGCGCTCGTGCAACGCCGGGGGCTGCTCGTTTGCGTCAGGCACAGGACGTAGATGATGAATAGTCGCCACGAGCTAAATAATACACTCCACCTTCAGTTTGTCAAGCACTTTGACTTGCAAAGCGGCGGGCTATTTTGGATTTTAGATTTTGGCTTAGCGAGCGGCGGAACTTGAAATCTGGATTCCGAGATTCAAGCTTCTCGAATCGTTAATCCAAAATCTAAAATCTAAAATCTAAAATGGTCTCATGGTTGAGGCGCTGTGATTGTTCCGTCGTCGCTGACACGGACGGCGGTGGGGCCGAAGTCGTCGAGGGAGAGCTGGCGAATGACGGGCACGACCGTCCGGTAGGTGTCTAGGCGCGGCCCGCCGGGCTTGGTTTGCAGGCCCGGATGAATCCTGCCGCCGAGGAAAGCGCCGTCCCCATCTATCTCTGCTTCCAGTATCAGCGTGAGGCTGGTTGGGCCCACGAGCTGGAATTTCCCGTACGTGGCGAAGTTGCCCAGGGAATAGGCGATCAGGCGATCGCGGTAGACTTCCATTCCGCGCACGACGTGGGGCCCGTGACCGATGAGCAGGTCTGCCCCGGCGTCTATCATCGCGTGCGTGAAGCGGCGCAGGTCGCCGCGATCTTCGCCGAGATAGGTTTCCGGCCCCTTAGGCACATGCTGGTTCGTGGGCCCTTCCGCGCCGCCGTGAAAGGAGACGATGACAATATCGTTTTTGGACGCGAGTCCCCTGACCAGCCGCCCTGCGTTTTCGATGTCCAGAAAATTGTAAGAGGTCGGATAGGTGGCGAAGGCTATGACGGCGATGCGCCTGCCCTTAACATTCAAGGTCGCTATGTCGCCGACCTTGCCCGTGTGTGCGATGCCGAGGTTGTCGAGCACGCGCATGGAGCTTTCGCGTCCTTCGGGGCCGAAGTCGTAAGCATGATTGTTGGCGAGGCTCATTACGTCGAAGCCGGCATCTTTGAGATGTTTGCCGTAGCGCGTCGGGACGCGAAAGGCGAAGCAGCGCGTCGAGCGAGGCGAGCACTTGGAGGTCGCGCCGCCTTCGAGCATAGGGCCTTCCAAATTTCCGAAAGCGATGTCGGCGGCCGAGAGAACCGGCTTAACCTCTGCAAGCATGGACGCGCCATCATCCGGCGGCAGAGAGCTTGAGTCAGGGTAAGTTGAACCCATCATGATGTCTCCGACGGCGGCGATCGTGAGCGTACGGCTGACCTGCGGCGGAGTCGGAGAGACCTGTACGACGGGCGCGGGCGCTGCGGAATAGACGCGCTCGGGTTGAGCATTGCTGCTCGTACAGGCCATCGAGCCGAGGATGATGACGGAAAATAGCGTGATGAAAATAACGGCCAACCAATGACGAGCGTGCATGCGTTTGAAAGTCTCCGGTCAAATGTCCTGGTGCTGATCTCTACAGGTGATGAAAGAAATGCCGATCAAGCGATGATATGAGCTAACGGATAGATTCTAGACCTGTGTAGTAGTGTCCGGGCTATCGAAGAAAGCAGAGGACGTTCTGATTTAACCATCCCGGCGACGGTGAGTCAATTCACGGCCCGTCGCCGGTTCCCGTCAAGCCACGCCCGCGCCGAAACGAATGGACGAAGCGCGTCCGTTTATTTTGCCTTGAGGGCTATCGTCCCTGTGCTTCTCTCTTTCAGGATGAAGCGGGCGCGGCGTTCTCCTCCGTGCTTGCGCTGGAGATGAAGGCAGCGTCCTCTTCGGTCAGGGCTTGGTCAACGATTCGTCTCTGCTCAAGCTCGTGAATCGTGTAAGAGCCTGTGGCAGGACTCGCGGACGCGGCGCGCCCGACGTAGTAGGGCCGCGCGCAGCCCGGCAGCATGTTCATCAGGCGCGGCTCGACGAACGTCCAGCCGCCCATGTTCTTGGGCTCTTCCTGGGCCCAGATGAGTTGCGTCGCGTTCGGGTAAGAACTGAAAAGCTCGCGCAAACGTGCTTCCGGGAAAGGATAAAACTGTTCGAGAAGAAGAAGCGCGACGCGCTCGTCGCCGGACTTCCTGCGCCCCGCGTTGAGATCGTAATAGACCTTCCCGCTACAGAGCACGATGCGCCGCACGCTCTCGCGCGCTTTGACTTCGGCGTCGTCAATGACTGGCTGGAAGCCGCCGCTCGTCAATTCATCGACGCTTGAGGTCGCGGCGGGAAGTCGCAGCAAACTCTTCGGCGTCATGACGATGAGCGGGCGCATGGTCTCCTGCCTGACCTGTCGCCTGAGAAGATGAAAATACTGCGCGGGGGTCGTCGGGTAGCAGACCTGTAGATTATTTTCGGCGCACAGTTGAAGGTAGCGCTCAAGGCGCGCGCTCGAATGCTCCGGCCCCTGTCCCTCGTAGCCGTGCGGCAGCAGCAGGGCGAGCCGGGATTTCTGCCGCCACTTGTCTTCGGAGGCGGCGATGTACTGATCCAGGATGACTTGCGCCCCGTTGGCGAAATCTCCGAACTGCGCCTCCCAGAGCACGAGCGAATCCTGCGCGATGACCGAGTAGCCGTACTCGAATCCGAGCACGCCCTCTTCGGAGAGCGAGCTATCGAAGACCTCGAAGACGGCCTGCGGGTGGCGCTCGCTGCGAAGCTCAGAGAGCGGGGCCCAGGGCTGGCCCGTCTGCGTGTCGTACATGACGGCGTGGCGCTGGCTGAAGGTTCCGCGCCCTGAATCCTGACCGCTTAAGCGCACGCGCGTTCCTTCCAGGACGAGCGAGCCGTAGGCTATGGCCTCGCCGAAGGCCCAGTCCATAGGCGCTTCGCCCTCGCCCATCTTGGCACGGCGCGCGAGTTGGCCCACCATCTTCGGATTGATATTGAAGCCTTCGGGGACGACGGAGATTTTACGCGTGACGGCGCGCACCGTTTCCCTGTCGATGCCCGTCTCGATAATCGCCGAGCCGTCCTCTTCGGGAGTCGGCGCGGGGAGTTCCGTGACGGGCGCTTTCTGCGCGACGATCTGCTTGGCGCGGGCGAGCGTCTCTTCGTAGCTATCCACGCGCTGCTTGATCAGTTGATTGACGCTCTCTTCATCCATCAAGCCTTCGCGTACGAGTTGCTCGGCGTACTTGGCGCGCACGCCCGGGTGCGCCTTGACGCGCGCGTACATGAGTGGCTGCGTGTAGCTCGGCTCGTCGCCCTCGTTATGGCCGAGGCGGCGGAAGCCGACGACATCGAGCACAACGTCCTTGTTGAACTCCTGCCGAAAATCGAGGGCGATCTGAAGCACGCGATAGGCAGCCTCCGGGTCATCGCCGTTGATGTGGAAGATGGGAAGCTGCGTCATGCGCGCCACGTCCGTCGAGTAGATGGTCGAGCGTCCCTTCTCGGGCGAGGTCGTAAAGCCGATCTGGTTGTTGATGATGATGTGAATGGTTCCGCCCGTGCGATAACCTTTCAGCTCTGCGAGATTCAAGGTCTCCATGACGATACCCTGCCCGGCGAAGGCCGCGTCGCCGTGAAGCAGGACGGGCAGCAGGCGATCAATAGTCTCTTCGCGCGGCGCTTCGAGAGCATCCTGCTTGGCGCGCACCATGCCCTCGACTACGGGGTCAACGAATTCCAGATGGCTCGGGTTGGGCGAGAGCGAGAGCTTGACTGTTCGCCCGCTTGAGGTCTCGCGCTCGCTCGTCGCGCCCTGGTGATACTTCACGTCGCCTTCGTCCGCTGGGAAGTTCGGATGCACGCTTCCCTCGAAGGAGGCGAAGATGCGCTCGGCCATGAACTCGCCGATGATGTTGGTCAGGACGTTCAAGCGCCCGCGATGGGCCATGCCGAGCGTGATGTCTTCGACGCCGCGCGCCGCCGCGCCTTCGATCAGTTGATCGAGGAGCGGGATGATCGTCTCCATCCCTTCGATGGAGAATCGTTTCTGGCCGAGGTATTTCGTGTGAAGGAAGCGCTCGAACTGTTCGGCGCAGATCAATTTCCAGAGAAGCTGTTTCTTTATCTCCGGCGCGATAGGCTCGGGCTCGACGAACTGCCGGCGAATCGCTTCGCGTAGCCAGACCTTCTGTTCCTTGCTCTGGATGTGTCGATATTCCGTGCCGACCTTACCGCAGTAAGCGCGCCGCAGGATGCCCAGGATGTCGCGCAGCGTAGCGCTCTCTTTGCCCGCCAGCCCGCCCGTGATGAACTGGCGGTCTAAGTCCCAGATGGTCAGCCCGTAGGTCTCTATGTCAAGCTCGGGGTGATGATGGAGCGGCATCGCGTGCAGCGGGTCGATGTCTGCGATGAGGTGGCCGCGCACGCGATAGGCATTGATGAGTTCAAGGACGCGCGCCTGTTTGACGATCTGATCGCGCCCGTGATCGCCGCCGAGCAGAGCCGGGTTACGGTCGATCGACCAGTGCATGGGCGGATAAGCAATCTCCAGATCACGGAAAATCTCGTCGTAGAAAGAGTGCTCGCCGACCAGCAGTTCGTGAATGAGCGCGAGGAATGCGCCGCTCTCCGCGCCCTGTATGATGCGATGATCGTATGTGCTGCTGATGGTCATCGCCTTGCTGATGCCAAGCTGCGAGAGGGCTTCGGGAGCCATCGCCTGATACTCGGCCGGGTACTCGATCGCGCCGGTCGCAATGATTAAGCTCTGCCCGGCCATCAGTCGCGGCATGGATGCGACCGTGCCGATGGTTCCGGGATTGGTGAGCGAGATGGTCGTGCCCTGAAAATCTGGAATGCCCAGCTTGCCCGTGCGCGCGCGCTTGATCACGTCGTCGTAAGCCGCGAGGAATTCGGAGAAGCGCATACGGTTCGCGCCCTTGATGTTGGGCACGAGGAGCGTGCGCGAGCCGTCCTTCTTCGCCAGATCGATGGCGAGACCGAAGTTGACGCTCTCGCGGCGAAGGCGCGCGGCCTGCCCGTCCGTCATCTCAAAACCATCGTTGAGCTGCGGAAACTCCGCCAGGGCGCGGATGATGGCCCATGCGACGAGGTGCGTGTAAGAGGTTTTGCCGCGCCCCTGCTCTTGCAGATGAGAGTTGATGATGCGGCGATTCTCGTCCATCACTTTGACGGGCACGCGGCGTTGCGACGTGGCGGTCGGAACGCCTAGGCTCGCTTCCATGTTCTCGACGATCTTGAGCGCGCCGCCGCGAATGGGCGTCGCCTCCACGGTCGTCGTCGTCGTCGTCGCGGCGCTTGCGGTCGTCGCACGCTCCGGCGCGGGCTCCTTCTGCGGCGCGCGTGTGGCCGCGCTTCCGGCTGAGGGCGTGGCGCTCGCAGCCGTCGCAACGCCCGGCGCTGCGTCTAGGGCGGGCGCAGCGGCGACAGGCGTCGTCGCGGCGCGACCGTTATCCGTAGTCTCGGGCGCACGCGCGGCGGGCGCTGTCGCATCACTGCCGAGCAGTTCCGCGAAGTAGGCTCGCCAGGATTCGTCCACCAGCGAAGGGTCGCTGCGAAAACGACTGAGCAGGCCCTCGACGTAGGTGGCGTTGGCCCCGAAATTCTCCGCGATCAACTGTGAGAGGTCTGTATTGTTTGGACGTTCGCTCAATGCTTTATCACCTCACGCCGGAGAGAATGCCGCAGCGCGCCGCGCCTTGTGAAGGGCTGCGGCGGCAGCCACCGTCTCTCCTTGTTTGTCTGAAAAATAATAGCCTATCATCTTACGCTTTCTATTGCATCCGGCAAGGCCGGAAGCGCACGGCGGCGCGTGTTTATTCCTCTCGCGTTCGGCGCGAGGCGGCGCTCAAGCGTATAATCAGCGCTCCCTTGTTTTCCAGAAAAATCTTCCCGGAGGACGAACGAGAGTGGCAGACGGTCGCGGATGGACGAGGCTCTGGCCTTTATACCTTTCGGTGCTCATACTGGCGGCGGCGCTCGTGCTCGGCTACCTTTGCTTCTACTCTCCGGTGACGACCGTCGTGCTCGTTCGTCATGCAGAGAAGGGCGCACAGCCTGCGGACAATCCGCCGCTGAGCGCTGCCGGGCAGGCGCGCGCTCAGGAACTCGCGCGCGTTCTTGAAGGCGCGAACATACGCGCGATCTACGCGACGCAGTTCGCCCGCACACAGCAGACCGTACAGCCGCTCGCGGAACGCCTCGGCCTGCCCGTCACGCAGGTTGATGCGAGCGATGCTGCCGGGCTCGTCAATCACATAGTCTCGAACCATCGCGGCGAAGCCGTGCTCGTCGCCGGTCACAGCAACACCGTGCCCACTATCATCGAGAAGCTCAACGGCGGCCAGATTCCCGCAATCGCCGATACGGAGTACGACAAGCTATTCGTCGTCACCCTCTACAGATTCGGCAAGGCCAAGGTCATCCAGTTGAGATACGGCAATCCAGGCTAACTTTGATGGCTCCCGGCAAAAGCTTTGTTTTGTCTTGCGGTCGTCGTATAAATATGGCCCAAAGAATTTCAGCCGGGATTTGTTAACGACCCTATAATCAGGATAACCATGAGAACTCCGAAACGATCTAATGACGCAGGGCGGGCATCGCGGCGCAGGTTCGCGAAGAGTGTGGCGAGGGCGATTGCGACAGCGCCGCTGATCTCTTTAATGGCGAAAGCACAAACGCCGCCGGGAGGTAAGACGAAGGAAGCGGCAGCGCCGCCCAATCCGCAGCCGAGCCCGACGCCTCAGCAGCAGCAGCAACCCTCGCCCGTGGCGGAAGCTTACGAGGGGGTGGCGCGCGCGCGCTTCGGTGAACAGGTCACGCCCGAACAGTTCGAGCAGATTAAGAGAGACCTGCGGGGCAACGTGCGCGTGGCGGGTATCCTGCGCGAAGCCAAACTGAAGAACAGTGACGAGCCGGATTTCACCTTCATCGCCTGAGAACATCGGGGGCGAATCTGGTGTCGCTGCCGAACGTCCGGCCAGGCTTTGCCCCTTACGCTTTCCATCTGACCTTTGACGCTTATCGCTTATGATCTCTGACGACACTCTCTTCTCTTCCGTTACGGAGCTGGCCGCCGAAGTGCGCGCGCGTCGCATCTCGCCCGTCGAGCTGACGACAGCATATCTTGAGCGGCTGGAAAAATTGGGCCCACGTCTGGGCGCGCTGGCGACCCTGATGCGAAAGTCCGCGCTGGCGGAGGCGCGCGTGGCCGAGCGCGAGATTCGACAGGGCAAGTATCGCGGCCCGCTGCACGGCATTCCTTATGGCGCGAAGGACTTGCTGGCGACGCGCGACGCGCCGACGACCTGGGGCGCAACGCCTTACCGCAATCAGCAATTCGACGCGGACGCGACCGTCATACGCCGCCTGCGAGAAGCCGGGGCGATCCTCGTCGCCAAGCTGGCGATGATAGAGTTGGCGGGCGGCATGGGCTACAACGAGGCGGATGCCTCTTGGACGGGCGCGTGTCGCACGCCCTGGAACACGGATTTCTGGAGCGGCGGCTCATCGTCGGGGCCGGGCGCGGCGACCGCCGCAGGGCTCGTCGCCTTCAGCATCGGCTCGGAGACTTCCGGCTCGATCATTACGCCTGCAGCCTTCTGCGGCGTGTCGGGGCTGAGGCCGACTTACGGCGCGGTCTCGCGTCACGGCGCGATGGCCCTCTCATGGACGCTCGACAAGCTTGGGCCCATGTGCCGGACGGCGGGCGACTGCGGGCTTGTGCTCGCTGCCATCGCCGGGCAAGACCCGCTCGACCCGACATCCAGGGAGAGACCGGCGGCGCACGAGCCGGTCAGGAGAGGACGCGCCGCCACCAAAGAGCGCCCGCGCATAGCCGTTCTCAAGGATTCTTACGAGAAGGCGCAAGCGCCCGTGCGCGAGAATTTCCTGCGCTCGCTCGCAGTGCTCAAGCGTTTCGCGATTGTTGAGATGGATGTCAAACTGCCGGACTTTCCTTACGGGGCGGCGGTCGGGACGATCGTTGACGCGGAGGGCGCGAGCGCTTTTCGTGAGTTGATCGAAACGGGCCGCGTCAAAGAGCTGGCATCGCCGACGGGCAGAGTCGGCGGCTATTCGGCGTCGCTCGTGACGGCTGTGGACTACCTGCACGCGATGCGCCTGCGCGCTCCGATGCGTCGTGCCTGGGCAGAGTTCTTCACCAAGCACACGCTGCTCGTCGCCCCTTCACGCTCGACGGTCGCTTATCCCATCAACAAGACTTTCGATCAGGCGTACCCGGACGTGAACGCCTCATCGCC
>DATDFK010000109.1:0-14407 GCA_036522655.1 Pyrinomonadaceae bacterium
GAGAAGATCCCATGCGCTTCCTCCCGATACCGAAGTGTGCTGCGGGCCATTGCTGTTGTCTAATTCAGCATAAACGGAGTGCTGTTTACTTTCGCCCCAACGCGGCGACGAACGCTCCATAGATAGATCGCTAGCGTGTCATGTCGTTCAGGATTTTCAGACCTCACCACCCTGAGTACCGACTGATTAACTTTACCGACCTGATGACATACATCCCTTATTTTTTCCGCGATTTGCCTGAGGTCCTCCCCTTCGGTGGAAGGCTCGGCTTACCTGTCGGCCCTTTTGGTGGAAGGCTCGGCTTACCTGTCGGCCCTTTTGGTGGAAGGCTGGGCTTACCCGTCGGCCCTTTTGGTGGTCCGCTGGGCTTACCCGTCTTCTGTGATCGAACAGCAGCGAATTGGTCTGATTTTCCAACCGTGGAGTTCATTGGGTTGTATTCACCCATTAATTCTGCCGGTACTGCGAACACCACGGACGCCAGTAACTCGTCCTCTATTGGTTCTCCAAATTCGCGGAAGACTTTAGATATGGCAGCAATGGATTCGAGCCGCAAGCGGTTATTCATCTGAATCCGTAACCGAAGCCTTGCCGCCTCTCTTAGAGATTCCTGTGTAGTCATCGTAAACTCTCCTTTTTGGGATAACCTCGGGGCTGGCTGTTGCCTATCAGCCAAGACGTTTGTGTGGCAGGCTGTGAAGACTAATCGAGACCAGTAACTTATTCAAGCTTATTCTGGAGCAGCTTTTTAGAACGTACCGCGTTTCTGAAAGAGCCCGTTTACGAGATAGAGCTCAGAAAGATATCGTTGAAGTTGATAGAGATAAGATCTGCCGTCTGGAGTCATAAAAACGTGCGGTGTACTCAAGACTCCCGCAGGATCGGCCGGTCTAATCTCACGTATAAATTCCCTTCGTCCCGTGGAGGGATCCAGCCGATAAACTTTCACAGGAAACTCTCCGCGGGTATAGACGAATAGCGAACGACTGTCAGCGGCCCAATTGATAACACGGTCCGCTTCTGTTAGACCGCGTACCTCTCGAGCTGGGCCACCACTCAATGGATACAACACCCGCTTCCCAGACGATTCGTTTGCAAATAAGAGGTTTCCGTCGGGTGAGATCCTGGTACCTGCTATCCCTTCAGGAGTAATGGCGAATGGTTTTGAACCCTCTATGTCTTGCACATACGTGCGGACCGATTTGCCGGACTCACGGCCCGTGAACAGAATGCGATTCCCATCGGGCATCCAGTTGTCGTCGCCATTGTCTTCTATTCCGTTCCGAGGTAACTGACGCACTTCTCCTGCGCCGGTAGGCAGCAAAACTGTTTGCCTGGGAACGTTAAGTACTGAGATAACCCACTTGCCATCGGGCGAGAGCGCTATCGCAGCACCGTCTCCAAGTCGTTTCGCCGGCGAACCATCGGTCTTTCGCAGATACGAGGAGTAGTTCTTTCCACTTCCTTGGCCGTAGTACTGAAATATGAACTCAGTTCCATCTGCTGACAGATCGAAAACACCAACTTCGTCAAGCCACGATAGATCCCTCTCTTCCCTATTTCCGGACTGTGCACCCATGATTGGAGTTGAAAACTTATAGCCAGTGATAAGCACGGCTCCGTCACGAGAGATGTCATGAATGAACAAGTTTGTCGGCACACGGGTGATCGTTCGCTCGCGACCGGATGTCGAAACAGCATGAAGCCCGTAAACCTCTCCAGCTTTGCTTGCGGTAAACCAGATTTCTTTTTCGTCCGGCGTCCATGCGAGACCTTCCTGTTGGACCCACTCACCCGAAAGTCGCTCTTTTTTTCCTTTAAGATCGACGACGGCAACAAAGCCCCGGTCATCCCATTGTTCTGGATGATCCATGAACGCGATCATGTCTCCTTTCGGCGAAACTCTTGGGTAGGCAATATAGCCGTTAGTCTCATACAGAATTTTTCCAACCGGGTACTCCAAACGGTTTTTACCATCCACATACCTAACAATCGCGAGGTTCGTTCCGTCCGGAGACCAATCAGCTTGCTGCACATTCTCGGCGACTTCTCGAGGCGTTCCACCACCCAGGGGAATGCGCGCCAGCGTGCCATGGCTAATAAAATGGCCCAGGTAACTGCGGTTGAGCAGGATTGCCAGTTCGTTCGATGATGAAACCGCCAGGAGCTCCGCGTCTTTTAGGTCAAGCGATCGCGACTCAGTGCTTTCCGCCCGTGTAGAAAAGATATCGACAGGATTGCCGTTCCAGGATGCACTGTAAACGATTGTATTCGCGTCAGACGAGAACCTCGCTGACCAGAGTGCCCCACGGCGAAAAGTTAGCTGCGTGTAGGTGGGCAGTTCGGGCTGGCCAGAGTCGCGACCTATAAAAAAAGCGCCAACCACAGCGGCCAAAACCAGAACACCGCCTATCGCGGGCCAAAACCAACTCGGCAAATGTAACTTTGTAATCGCTCGCTGCCGGCCTGTGGTCATGGAAACAGTAGTCGACATAGCCAGGGCTTCAAGGTCGAAAGCTAGATCTCTAGTCGACTGAAATCGCTCTTCAGGCTTCTTTTCAAGGCAATGATTTACCACCCGTTCGATTGCTGGAGGAACGGAGTGATTAAGTTCGGAAAGTTCTGGAGGCTCACTGGTGAGGATCGCACTCATCGTTTCGATGGACGTGTCGCCCTGGAATGGGCGTCTTCCTGAAAGCATTTCATAAAAGACAGTGCCGAAAGCAAAGATATCGGCTCGATGATCTGCCGGCCGCCCGCGCACCTGTTCTGGCGCCATATAACCCGCAGTTCCAATTACGACTCCCGGATGCGTATTCAACTTGACCGTGTCGGCCTCGGTATCTCTTTCGCTCTCGCTCAAGCGACTTATAAGCTTCGCAATACCAAAGTCGAGGATCTTGACATGTCCGTCACTGGTGATGAATAGGTTTTCCGGCTTGATGTCCCGATGCACGATTCCCTTAGCGTGCGCCGCAGCCAGACCACGCGCGATCTGAATCGCAAACTCCACACTCTTTCTTAACGGAAGCGTTTGGCTTTTCAGGCGTTCGCGAAGAGTCTCACCTTCCAGTAACTCCGAAACAACGTACGGTGTGCCATTGTGAGTTCCTACGTCGTAAATCGCGACGATATTTGGATGATTGAGTGCGCCGGCAGCCTTCGCTTCCAGCTCAAAGCGGTGCATGCGCTCGGGTCCGGCGGCAACATCCGGTGGCAGGATTTTTATTGCTACACTACGACCGAGGCTGGTGTCAGTGGCACGATAGACCTGTCCCATGCCTCCTTCGCCAATGAGCGAACGGATCTCATACCTGCCAAAACTTGTGCCGGGCTGGATATTCATCTGTAAGAGCTTTTTGATTCTGGCTGGTTCTGGGTCTCTAAACGACGGCCGGCGTGATTCTAAATGACTTCGGTCAACCGCGCCAGACTTATAACCAGGTAGTTCTTGGCAAGCACCGCTTAAGACTGTTTGGCGAAACGGCAGTCAACAGTAGACACTTCGCTCGGTTTGTAAGTTGCTGATTTGAGGAATTGAGCCGAGCAGGACTCGAACCTGCGACCCACTGGTTAAAAGAGAGAGGGTAAGCTGATTCCATTCAGCCACAGCTCTTACGATCTAAACATTTCACACAGGTTGCAGCCGCTCCGGAGTACATTTGGTAACAGCTATCAACACCTGTTTGCGGCCATTCACGCCACAAATTTGCCACAGCATTCCCAAATCCTCACGAGTGAAACGCGACCGACTTCTAGCGGAGACCGAAAACAACTGTCTGCGTAAGAACACCTCGGCCAAGTCAGATCACTAAAGAATTAGCTGCATTGGTAGACTGAGTGTACACATAGTTTCATTTCCACTTTCCCCTTGCTTACCGAGAGGAATTGATTATACTTCTCTCGGTAACCGATTAGACCAGACTAATGAGTAAACCTACAGACCTAGTTCAAGGAACGTTGGATCTTCTGCTCTTGAAGATCCTTAGCCTGGAACCACTCCATGGCTGGGCGATCGGTCAACGTCTAAAACAAGTTTCGGGAGATATACTGCAGGTCAGTGATGGCTCGCTTTATCCAGCTCTTCACAAACTTGAACAAGAAGGCTGGGTTAAGGCCGAGTGGAAGCCTAGTGAGAACAACCGACGGGCGAAATTTTACACGTTGACTCGACCGGGCCGGAAAAAGCTTGAGCAGGAGACGGCTAACTGGATTCGCTTGTCTGACGCGATCTCGTTGATTGTGCAGCTAGAGGGGACTTGAGAGATGCCGCTGGAAAACTGGGTGTACACTGTGCCGCTGCGACTTCGCTCGCTCTTTCGCCGTAAGCGAGTTGAAGCAGAACTCGACGAAGAAATGCGCTATCACTTGCAGCGACAGACCGAGGTGAATATTGCTGCAGGCATGTCGGAAGAGGAAGCCCGTTACGCTTCATTGCGCGCAATGCATGGCTTGGAGCAACAAAAGGAACGATGTCGCGATGCGCGCCGCGTAAGAGTCATCGAGGATCTTTGGCATGATTTTCGGTTTGGACTGAGAATGGTGATCAAGAACCCGGTCTTCACTATCGTTATAGTCTTGACCCTCGCGCTTGGCATCGGCGCAAACACTGCCATTTTTAGCATCGTAAATGCGGTGTTGCTGCGCCCGTTTCCATTCGACGCGCCCGAGCGCCTGGTGATCCTGCGGGAAAGCGTTGCAGCGGGAGAAGGCTTCTCGCCGTCGTATCCCAACTATGTTGATTGGCGTGCGCAAAACACGGTCTGCTCTTCAATGGCGGCGGTGCGGACTGATGAGAGTTTCAACTTCACTGACGCAGGTGACCCCGAACGATTGCAGGGACGGCTCGTCACGTCAGAGTTCTTTTCCACCTTGGGAATCAAGCCGCTCGTGGGACGCGACTTTCTCGCCGATGAAGACCGTCAGGGCGCGACTCCGACGGCGATCCTGAGCTACGGATTCTGGGAGCGCAGATTTGGCGGAGACCGAAACATCCTCGGCAAACAGATCACACTCAACAATCAAAGCTTCACCGTTATCGGCATTACTCCACCCGATTTCCAGTTTGGTGAAGAGGCTGACGTCACGGTGCCCATTGGTCTCCAGGCGGAACGATTCAAGCTGCGCGGCAAAGATCCGGGCGTTGACGTCGTCGCGCGTTTGAAATCGCACGTATCCGAACAGCAAGCGGAAACGCAATTGAATCTCGTCGAAGCGCGTCTGGAACAGCAGTATCCGGAAAGCAACAAAGGGCGGCATGTGCTCCTGACCCCGCTGTACGAAAGCTTTGTCGGCGACGCGCGACAGCCCCTCTTGATGTTGCAGGGTGCGGTCGGCTTCGTCTTATTGATCGCCTGCGCCAATGTTGCCAATCTCTTGCTCGTCCGTGCGGCGGCGCGACAAAAGGAGATGGCGGTGCGTGTTGCGCTTGGCGCCAGCCGAATCAGGCTGATTCGTCAACTGCTAACTGAAAGCGTCCTGCTGGCTGCTTTTGGCACTACGCTGGGAATTCTGCTCGCGTTCGGGGTAACGAGTTTTATCGCTTCCGAAATGCCTAATAGCATCCCTCGTTCTCGTGATGCCAACGTTGACGCCTGGGTGTTGGTCTTCACGTTTGCCGTTTCGCTTTTGACCGCCGTGCTATTCGGTCTGGTCCCCGCCTTGCAGGCTTCACGTCCGAAGCTGACGTTAGGGTTGAAGGAAGGGCAACGGGGTTCATCCGGCTCTCGTCAGCGGCTGAGCCGTGTATTAGTGGTCAGCGAAGTTGCTCTGACGCTCGCCCTGCTTGTGGGCGCTGGTCTGCTCATTCAGAGCTTTCGTCGCGTGCTACAAGTTGACCCGGGGTTCAATGCGCAGAACCTGCTAACGATGCAACTCTCGGTCAACAATTCGGACGGCCAGCAAGTCGCGAACTTTTTCAAGCAGTTGCTAGAGAACGTGCGCCACCTGCCTAGCGTCAAATCGGTCGCTGTGTCGGATGGACTTCCATTTGACGAGGCGAACTATCCAGCTTTCATCATCGAAGGCCGACCACTCCAGAAGAAGCCATCAGGCCTGCGCTACAGCGTAAGTCCCGATTACTTTCAAACAATGGGCATTGGATTGATCAGAGGTCGTCTCTTTGGTCCCGAAGACACGCGCGACAGCCAGCCAGTAGTCATCATTAATGACATACTCGCGCAGCGGTACTTCCGCACCGAAGATCCGCTTGGCAAGCGTTTGAAGCAGTCGCCCGATTCGCCAAGTTTAGAGATCGTGGGAATTGTCCATCAAGCGGAACATTACAAGTTGGAAGCACAGCGTGCCCAGAACCAGTTTTACATCAACTTCAATCAGACCCCTTTGCAGAGCCTGCCAGACAGCGTCGGCTACATGAACTTGCTCGTCCGCACTGAGGTCGAGCCGCTCGCATTGGCTGCGGCAGTGCGCGCTCAGGTCGCCGCACTGAATAAGGATCAGCCAGTCTTCAACGTGCGTACGATGAAAGAAATCTTGGCGCAATCGGTCGCCGCGCGGCGGTTTTCCCTGTTGCTGCTCACCTTCTTCGCCAGCGTTGCGCTCGGACTTGCCAGCCTTGGGATTTACGGTCTGATGTCGTATGAGGTCGCGCAGCGCAAGCGCGAAATCGGCGTGCGAATGGCGCTCGGTGCCCAAGCGACCGATGTGCTGAAGCTAGTAATCGGGCAAGGCATGAAGCTAGCGTTCCTCGGCGTGGCGCTGGGGTTAGTTGCGTCGGTCGCGTTGACACGAACGATGAAAAGTCTGCTCTTTGGCGTCAGCGCTACCGATCCGCTCACCTTTGCTGCGTTGGCGTTGCTACTCATCACGGTGTCTTTGCTGGCATGCTTCATTCCCGCGCGCCGGGCGGCGAAGGTGGACTCCGTAATCGCGCTGCGTTCCGAATAATCAGGAGGATGCAAGGGTTTCAAACATGTAGGGCCGATGGACCAGCACCCGCCGCTCCGAAATCGCCACAAGAGAAGTGCGGCCAGCTTTGCAGCCGGCCACATCTAGTGTTTTTGCTTAGGATTTGGTGAGCCGAGCAGGACTCGAACCTGCGACCCACTGGTTAAAAGCCAGTTGCTCTACCGACTGAGCTATCGGCCCGCGTGATGTAATGCATTCTACATGGGATGTGGTGAGCGGGCAAGATGAGGTGATTGCCGGTTTTATTTTGCTGCGAGCCACGTGCCGAGGGCGGAGTCGTTGCAGATGATGGTTTGGGCGCGTTCGGGGCCGGTGGAGACGAGGCCGATCTCGACGCCGATCGAGTGGGAGAGGAAATCGATGTATTGACGGGCTGCGGGGGGGAGGGCGTCCATCTCTGTGATGCCTTCGGTCGAAGTCTTCCAGCCGGGGAGCGTGGCGTAGACGGGCTCTATGCGGCGTAGGTCTTGCGAGACGGCGGGGAATGATTCGCAGGGTTGGCCGTCGAGCAGGTAGCCCGTGCAGACCTTTATTTCGTCGAGCGCGTCGAGCACGTCGAGCTTGGTGAGTGCGACGGAGGTAAAACCGTTGATGTCGGCTGCGTAGCGTGTGGCGAAAGCGTCGAACCAGCCGCAACGACGTGGGCGGCCAGTGACGGCTCCGTACTCGCGCCCGCGCTCGCGTATCAGTTGGCCCATCTCCTCTTCGCCTGCGAGCATCTCGGTGGGAAACGGCCCTTCGCCGACACGCGTCGTGTAGGTGCGAACGATGCCGAGGACGCCGGTGATTCTGTGCGGCGCGAGCCCCGTGCCGGTCGATGCGCCGCCCGCCGTCGTGTTTGAAGAGGTGACGAACGGATATGTCCCGTGGTCTACGTCGAGCAGTGTGGCCTGTGCTCCTTCGATCAGGATGGTGCGGCCTTCGCGCGCGGCCTTGTTCAGATAATGGGTCGTGTCGGCGATGAAGGGCGCGAGGCGTTCGGCGAAGACGGAGGTCTCATCAAAGATTTGATTGGCGTCGAGCGGCTGGCCGCCGTAGGCGGAGATGATGCGATTGGCGTCTTCCAGATTGCGCTCGATGCGCGAACGCAGCACGTCCGGCACGAGGGCATCGGCGACGCGTATGCCACGCCGTCCGGCCTTGTCCTCGTAGGCAGGGCCGATGCCGCGCAGGGTTGTGCCCACGCGCTCGTTGCCGAGGCGTTCTTCGCTCGTATGATCGAGCGCGCGGTGGTAGGGCAGAATCAGGTGAGCGCGAGAGCTGACGAGCACGCGCTCGGGAGTGACGCTGACGCCCTGCGAGGCCAGTTGGTCTGCCTCCTCGAAGAAAGCCTTCGGGTCGATGACCATGCCGTTGCCGAGCACGCACACCTTATCGGGATGCACTATCCCGGATGGCAGGAGGCGCAGCACGAAGGAGCGGTCGCCGACATAAACAGAGTGACCGGCATTATGCCCGCCCTGATAACGCGAGACGATCTGAAAGCGCTCGGCCAGCAAGTCAACGATCTTGCCCTTGCCTTCATCGCCCCACTGCGCACCGATAACGACAATAATCATATCCATTTTAGATTTTGGATTTTGGATTTTGGATTAGCGTGCCGGATTGAGGGACGATCACAGTCTTTCTTTCAATCCAAAATCCAAAATCTAAAATCCAAAATTGAATCAGCTTGCTTTCTCCAGCTTGATGGGTCTCTCTATGAAGTAAAAGCTGCACGAGCCGCGCACTTCTTCGAGGTCACGCTTTTCGATGGGAAAGAGGCGGCACTGGTTGGGCCTGTCTTCGTAGATGCCGCAGGTGGTCGTCCCGTCTTCATGCTTTTTGAGGAAGGGACATTTGAAGAGAATCTCGCAGCACGCGCCGCAACGATTGCAATCGCCGCGACGCAACGAGAGCGCGGCGATGACCTCCTGCTTTCGGAAATTGGCGCTGACGAAGCGGCGCAGCTTGCCTTGCGCCTGACGGGCACGAAACTTTGCATCCTCGACGGTGCGCGAGCGCATCCGCTCGGCGAGCCTCTCTTCGAGCAATCGCTGCCGTTGGCTGCGACCCTTACGCAATGGTTTCATATGGTGCAGTGCTTCCGATGCGCTGGTCTAAGGGGAACCGGCGCGAGCCGCAGCAATTAATGCACACTGCGTTTAGGTTAGACTACATACGGGGACTTACACTCGACACCTCTTGAGAAAGGGAAGCGGCGCGGGCCAAGGTAGTGCCATGGAACCGTGTTGGGCCCGCGCCGTTTCAACTCCACAGATCAGGCGGTCGCCGCCGTGACGTGCTTGTCAATCATGCGCGAGATCGCCTCTTTGGATGTCGCACCGACGACCCGCTCCTCTTCCTTGCCGCCCTTGAAGAGAATCAACGTCGGGATGCCCTTGATCCCGTAACGCTGCGAGACGGACGGATTCTCGTCCACGTTGAGCTTGACCACGCGCGCGTTGCTCGCATACTTCTCGGCCACCGCTTCGACGGTCGGCGCAAGCATACGACACGGCGCGCACCACGCCGCCCAAAAGTCCACGAGCACGGGACGTTCCGACTGTAGGACATCCTTCTCAAAGCTGCTATCGCTTACTTCGGTAACATGTTCACTCATTATGTATCTCCTTATTGCTGACTGGACTCGCCCGCCTTTGTGAGCAGTGTGGCCTTTCTCACACCCAGCGTCCGATCTCTCTTCTCAAACCTTCAAAAAAGGGGCCTTTTCCTGATGCGCCGAGGCCGGATATGGCCCCGCCTCCGCGCTCAACAACATACCTAATCTATCTTACAGTCCAAAGCTTACAACTCGGTCACCGAGCGGTAAAGATTCAGATACTTTTGCGCGACGGCTGACCAGGAATTATCCGTGCGCATACCGTTGGTCTGAATCCTACGCCATGTCTCGGGTTCGTTATAACAGTAAAGCGCCTCGCGTATTTTTTCAAGCAGGGCGGAGGCCCTGTATTCCCTGAACTTGAACCCCGTGCCCTCGCCGCTCGCCCGGTCAAAATCCTGCACCGTATCATCTAGGCCGCCCGTGGCGCGCACGACCGGCACAGTCCCATAGCGCATGCTATACATCTGGTTCAGCCCGCACGGCTCATAAAGCGACGGCATGAGAAAGATGTCCGCGCCCGCTTCGATCTGGTGGGCCAGGGGCTCGCCGGCGTAACCCTTGTAGATGCCCACACGCTGCGGCGCGTGATCGTGCAGCGACTGCAAAAAGTCTTCGTACTCTTTTGCGCCCGCACCGAGCGCGATGAAGAAAGCGCCCTCCGCGAGCACAGCGCCGATCACCTCGCGTATCAGGTCGTAACCCTTCTGCGCGACGAGCCTTGAGATGATGGCGACGATGGGCCGCTCAACTTCTTCCGGCAGGCTGAAGCGGCGCAGTAGGTCTAGCTTGCACGCGCGCTTGCCGGAGAGGTCGTCCGCGTTGAAGTGGGCCGCGATGTGCGGGTCTGTCTCTGGATTCCAGACGTTGTAATCGACGCCGTTGGTAATCCCCACGAGGCGGTCGCTGCGCAAGCGCAGCAGCCAGTCCAGCCCGTAGCCCTGTTCCGGCGTCTGAATCTCAAGCGCATAACGACGGCTCACGGTCGAGAGCGCGTCGCTTGCCGTCAGCCCTGCCTTCAGGGCCGAGGCCACGCCATTCAGCAGGAAAGTATTGACCTCCTCCTGCGAGCCGAAACCCAGAACCCACAGCGCGCCTGGGTCGAACGCGCCCTGATAGGCGAGGTTGTGTATGGAAAAGAGCGTGCGCGTGCGTGCAAAGAAAGGATCAAAGGCGCGCCGCTTGTTCAACTCGACCGCAGCGAAGCCGCAGGGCCAGTCGTTGCCGTGGATGATGTCCGGCGGCGTGCCCAGGCGCTTCATGAGCGCCAGCGCCGCGCGCGAGAAGAAGGCGAAGCGCTCGTGATCGTCGCCGAATCCATAGATGGAAGGGCGCGCGAAATAGTCCGGCGCGTCGATGAGAAAGGTCGGCGCTCCGGCAGCGAAGCTGTAAAGCACGCTCGTACGGCGCGTGCTGCCTCTCCACTCGACTTCCAGATTGTCAAAGACCAGTTCGTCCAACAGCGCGCGGTCAACCTGCTCATAGAGCGGCATGACGAGCGACGCGTCTGCCCCGGCCTCCCTGAGCGCACGCGGCAAAGCGCCTGCTACATCGGCGAGCCCACCCGTCTTGGCGTAAGGCACGGCTTCGGACGTAAGTATCGCAACGCGCAAATCTCTTCACACCGCGCCCACACTACAAGGGCGATTCACAAATGTCGGATTAGTAGAACGTTGACAGCAATACTATATACAGTGACAAGTGATGAGTGGCAAGCGACGAGTTAAAGAGAAGCATTTCTCCTGTCACTCATCACCCGTCACTCGTCACTGCCTTCTTAGCTTTGCTGCATCGAAGCGAGAAATTCGGCGTTAGACCTGGATTTCTCCAGCCGCTCAAGCACGACCTCCATCTGTTCGACGGGTGAGAGCGGGTTCAGGACGCGGCGCATGACCCAGATGCGGTTGAGGTCTTCCTTGCTCAGGAGCAATTCCTCTTTGCGCGTGCCGGAGCGTTGCAGGTCAATGGCCGGGAACAGCCGCTTGTCCGAGAGGCGTCTGTCCAGATGTATTTCGCAATTGCCGGTGCCCTTGAACTCCTCGAAGATCACGTCGTCCATGCGCGAGCCGGTGTCGATCAGGGCGGTCGCGATGATCGTCAGGCTGCCGCCTTCTTCGATGTTGCGCGCCGCGCCGAAGAAACGCTTCGGGCGCTGGAGCGCGTTGGAATCGATACCGCCCGAGAGAATCTTGCCCGAAGGCGGCACGACGGCGTTGTGCGCGCGCGCCAGGCGTGTGATCGAGTCGAGCAGGATGACCACGTCGCGCTTGTGCTCGACGAGTCGCTTGGCTTTTTCAATCACCATGTCTGCGACCTGCACGTGGCGCGTCGGCGGCTCGTCGAAGGTCGAAGAGATGACTTCGCCGTTGACAGAGCGCTGCATGTCCGTGACCTCTTCCGGGCGCTCGTCGATGAGGAGCACGATGAGCGTCACTTCCGGGTGATTGTGCGTGATCGAATTGGCGATCGTTTGCAAGAGCATGGTCTTGCCCGTGCGCGGCGGCGCGACGATCAGCCCGCGCTGGCCCTTGCCGATGGGCGTGACCAGATCGATGACGCGCGCCGAGAGATTGTCCTTGTCCGTCTCCATCTTCAACTGCTCGTCCGGGTAGAGCGGCGTCAGGTTGTCGAAGAAGACTTTCTCGCGGGCCTGATCCGGGGCCTCGAAGTTGATGGCCTCGACCTTGATGAGCGCGAAATAACGCTCGCCCTCCTTGGGCGGACGAATCTGGCCGGAGACCGTGTCGCCCGTGCGCAAGTCGAACTTGCGTATCTGCGACGGGCTCACATAGATGTCGTCCGGGCCCGGTAGATAGTTATATTCCGGCGCGCGCAGGAACCCGAACCCGTCGGGCAGTGTTTCCAAAACGCCTTCGGAGAAGATCAATCCGCTCTTCTCGGTCTGCGCGGCGAGAACCTTGAAGATCAGCTCCTGCTTGCGCATGCCGGTCGCGCCGGGAACGTCCATGCTCTTGGCGATCTGCGTCAGCTTGGAGATAGACATCTCCTTCAACTCGGCCAGGTTCAGGAGGTCTTCGCTCTTGATGTCCTTGGCGGAAGCTTTCTCGGGCGGAACTTCGGCGGTGGCGGTCGTAGTGGTGGTGGCCGCTGCCGCCGTCTCGGCGGCGTTGCCGTCTCCATTGGCGTTACTTGCATTCGTAGCAGCGGTTGAGGTGCGTGTTCGTGGTGTACGTTGTGACATTTCTATTCTTCTCTTCGGCAGCCCGCTATTTCCGGGGGCCGCCACTTCTGTAGTGATGCTCCTGCGGCTGATGTGGCCGCGTTGTTGTCAATTTGATGTAAACCGGTATTGATGAATCTGGGATGATCTCAGTTGCACAGGTTCAGAGCCAGGCGCTCGGTGCAGGGGGGCGCTCGCTACACGTCACATGCGAGGGGACGTTCTGCTCTGACAAAATAGCGTCTGCAAAATATTCGTTTTTTGGTACGCGGAAACTTGGTACGACAATGCTTTCGATGCCTGAAGCCCCGCGCACGTGGCCTCGTGTCAGGATTTTGGGTTTTGAGTTTTAGAGTTCAGGTTGACCCGTCCGGGAATCTTGCGATCCCAGGGCTTTCATCCCACGTGCGCTCGTTCTTCTGCCGCCCGAAATCTAAAATCGCCAACTTTTTCTTCGATAGTGCGCCAAACTTCGTCACGTCCACGGCCCGTCGGGGCGGAATAAGCAATGACTCTCTCGGCGTCCATCACCCGCCGGACGCGCTCCAGGCTTTTTCGCAACTCGTTCTGAGAGAGCTTGTCGGATTTCGTAGCAACCACCACGCGGGGCTTCGCATTGGCTATGAGCCACTCGTTGAGCTGCAAATCCAATGTTGTGGGTTCGTGACGCGTATCTACGATCTGAATTGATAACACAAGCGATAGGCGCTTGGCAAGGTAGTTTGTCGCCATCTCGCCCCAGGTCGCGCGCACATTTTTCGGCACGCGCGCAAAACCATAGCCGGGAAGGTCAACGAAACGGAAACGCTTATTGATGAGAAAGAAATTCAGAGCCTGAGTGCGGCCCGGCGTATTGGAAGTCCGCGCCAGACCGCGCACGCCGACGAGCGAATTGATGAGGCTCGATTTGCCGACATTCGAGCGACCCAGAAACGAAATCTCCGGCAACTGATCGTGCGGCCAGTCCGCCTCGGCAAACGCGCTCTTGATAAATTCGACGCTCGTGATCTTCATAAGGGATGAAAGAACAGCTGCTGGATGTCGGATGTTAGATGTCAGTGAAGGTCTTTACCGGCATCTAACATCCGACATCTGCTTTCTCATCCTTTACTGGCGGCTTCGGCTCGCGCCGCCGTCATCTGTTTGATGCGCTCGCGGAAAGCTGACATCTTCTCGCTCGCGTTCGGGATACGCATGACCACCTTTTCCAGATGCGCCATGTAATGCTCCCTACCCGGTGTCGCGCGAATCTCGTTGATGAAGGGCTCAAGCTTGGCGTAGACGGCCAGGTGCTCGCCGTTGGCGTCATTGAACATCTGTTCGTCGATCGCTCCGTTATTGACGAGCGATGCGGCCATGTCCCAGTAGGTCGTGACCATGCGAAAGTAGGCGCTGTGCTCGCCAAAGACAGCAGCCTCGATCTCCTTTACGCTGCCGGGATGAAACTCTCCGATAAACCAGTTGCGGGCTTTGCGCATTACCTCTTCGCGCCTCAGTTCGTAGAGACGCAAGATCAAATTGGCATCCTCATGCTTGGTGCTCATAAAAGTTTTCTCCGTTTCAAGTCAGCCGAGCCGATATTGAGCTGTGCTCTAAGTCGGCAGCCTGGCGTTTGGGGTTAAAGTGGGATGGTTGCTTATGTCCGACGAGCAAAAAGGCGAGGGGAACGGTTGCGATAAAGCGGCGGGCGCGCGTCG